>JAZKDK010000005.1:0-192361 GCA_040387615.1 Pseudomonadota bacterium
TGGCCGACGGTCTCGGCTTTGCCACGGTGGCGATGGGTCTGTTCGGCTTCGCCGAAATCATCCGCAACCTCGACCACGGCGCGTCGATGGATCGCCAGCTCGTGCAGCAGAAGATCACCGGGCTGATGCCGACGAAAAAAGATCTGAAGGATGCGACGGCGCCTGTCCTGCGCGGCACGGTGCTGGGATCGATCCTCGGTATCCTGCCCGGCGGCGGTGCGGTCATCGCCTCGTTTGCGGCCTATACGTTCGAGAAGAAGATCTCGAAGACCCCGTCGCGCTTCGGACGTGGCGCCATCGAGGGCGTCGCTGCCCCCGAAGCTGCCAACAACGCCGCGGCGCAGACCTCGTTCATTCCGCTGCTGACGCTGGGCATTCCGCCCAACGCGGTGATGGCGCTGATGGTCGGCGCGATGACCATTCACGGCATCGTGCCGGGACCGCAGGTGATGCAGAAGCAACCCGAACTCGTCTGGGGCATGATCGCTTCGATGTGGATCGGCAACCTGATGCTGCTCGTCATCAATTTGCCGCTGGTCGGCATCTGGGTGCGCCTGCTGCGGGTGCCTTACCGGCTGTTGTTCCCCTGCATCGTGATCTTCTGTGCCATCGGCATCTACTCAGTGAACAACGCCCCGATGGACGTCGTCCTGACTGCCGCTTTCGGTCTCGTCGGCTACTGGCTGGTGAAGCATGATTTCGAACCGGCGCCGTTGCTGCTCGGCATGGTGCTTGGCCCGCTGATGGAAGAAAATCTGCGGCGGGCGCTGTTGATCTCGCGTGGCGACTGGACGGTGTTCCTGACCCGCCCATTGTCGGCGACCTTGATGGCGATTGCAGCATTCCTGCTGATTCTGGCGCTGCTGCCATCGCTTCGCAAGAAGCGCGACGAGGTGTTCGTCGAGTCGGAGAACTAAGAGTGGTGAGGTGCGGCGTTGGGCCGCGCCACGCTGTCCGGAGTCTACCCGCAAGTCGGATGGACTTGGCTGACCCTGTCATGCTGACACTGCCGGACGGAATAGCCCGTTCGGAAATGAAAAGTTTTTATCTGGGAGAAACCTCATGAATTTGCTCAAGCGCATGCTCGCGTCCTGCGGGATTGCTGCACTTGCTGCTACCGGCGCGGCCACCGGGCCGGCTCAGGCGCAAGATTATCCGACGCGCAACATCACGATGATCGTGCCGTTCGCGGCCGGCGGCCCAACCGACGTTATCGCGCGCATCGTGACCGGTCATATGCAGCAGACTCTCGGCCAGACGATCATCATCGAAAACGTGGTCGGTGCTGGCGGCACCACGGCATCGACACGTGCGGCGAAGGCCGCGCCTGATGGCTACACCCTTATCACCGGCCACATGGGCACCCACGCTGCGTCCGTGCCGCTGTATCCGAAACTCGCTTATCATCCTTCCAAGGATTTCGAGGCCGTCGGTCTGATCGCTGGCACGCCGATCCTGATCCTCGCGCGCAAGGATTTCCCGCCGAAGGATCTCAAGGAATTCGTCACCTACGTGAAGGCTAACACCGACAAGCTCAATGCGGCTCACGCAGGCGTCGGCTCGGTATCCTATTCATCGTGTGAGTTGTTGAATTCGGTGCTCAAGATCAACCCGACCGGCGTTCCGTTCAACGGTACCGGCCCGGCCATGAATGCGCTGGTCGGCGGCCAGGTCGATTACATGTGCGACCAGATCGTCAACGCCGTGCCCCAGGTCAAGGGCGGCACCATCAAGGCTTACGCCGTGGCGACGCCGGAGCGTAACCCCTCGCTGCCGGACGTTCCGACCACCACCGAGGCCGGTCTGCCCGAATTCCAGGCGCAGGCCTGGAACGCGATCTTCGCGCCGAAGGGTACTCCGGCTCCGATCGTCGCCAAGCTCAACGCCGCGCTTGTGAAGGCGCTGGATGACGAAGGCGTACGCAAGCGGCTGCTCGATCTCGGCAGCGTGATCCCAAAGCCTGCCGAGCGCACGCCGGAATCGCTGAAGAAGCTGGTCGACAGCGAAATCACCAAGTGGTCGGCGGTGCTGAAGCCGCTCTCCAACTGAGATTCTGCTGACATAACCTGGGTTTGGCAGGGGCGGGACGCGAGTTCCGCCCCTTGTCTTTTACTGTCTGGAGCATGATCTTTTCAGAAAACCGGTTCCCACTTTTCTGGATCATGCTCACGGGCCCTCCGGCTCACACTTTTCAGGGTATAATTGCTTGAACTAAATCGAGTCGCGGCGTGCGGCAGGCTAAACAGGCCCCATGAACCAGTATCACGATCTGCTCGAGCGAATTCTCAGCGACGGCGCGGAAAAGACCGACCGCACCGGCACCGGAACGCTATCCGTGTTCGGTCATCAGATGCGGTTCAATCTGGCGTCGGGCTTTCCGATGCTGACCACAAAGAAGCTCCATCTGAAATCGATCGTCCACGAATTGCTGTGGTTTCTGGCGGGCGACACCAACATTAAATATCTGAACGACAACGGCGTTCGTATCTGGGACGAGTGGGCGGACGAAAACGGCAACCTTGGCCCTGTTTATGGATCGCAGTGGCGCTCGTGGCCCGCTCAGGACGGCGGCACAATCGATCAGATTGCCAATCTGATCGGGATGATCCGCAAGAATCCTGACTCGCGACGCCTAATTGTGAGCGCCTGGAATCCGGCCGAAGTCGACAAGATGGCGCTGCCGCCGTGCCATTGCCTGTTTCAGTTTTATGTCGCCAACGGAAAACTGTCGTGTCAGCTCTATCAGCGCTCAGCGGATGTGTTCCTCGGTGTGCCGTTCAACATTGCGTCCTATGCGCTGCTGACGATGATGGTGGCGCAGGTCACCGGACTGAAGCCCGGCGATTTCGTGCATTCGCTTGGCGACGCGCACCTTTATTCAAACCATCTTGAGCAGGCGCGGCTGCAGCTCACGCGCCCCACGCGTCCGTTGCCGACGATGAAAATCAATCCCGACGTGAAGGATATCTTCTCGTTCCGCTACGAAGACTTCACGCTCGAAAACTACGACCCGCACCCCCACATCAAGGCTGAGGTCGCGGTGTGACCGCGCCGGTGCCGACGGCTTCAAATCCGCACATCGTCTTCGTTGTCGCTGTGGCCGAGAACGGTGTCATCGGCCGCGACAACGCGATGCCGTGGCATCTCAAGTCCGATCTCAAGCGCTTCAAGGCGATCACGTTCAACCGGCCGGTCATCATGGGCCGCAAGACCTTCGCCTCGATCGGGCGCCCACTGCCGGGACGCACCAATATTGTTGTGACGCGCGACAAGGCTTTTCAGGCACCGGGAATCGTCGTGGCGACGACGCTCGATGCCGCGCACGACATCGCGCGGGGCGATGCGCTGCGGCGTTTCGTCACTGAGATCATGGTGATCGGCGGCGCCGAGATTTTTGCGCAATGCTTGAAAAAGGCTGACCGGCTGGAGATCACCGAAGTTCACGCCAAGCCTGATGGCGACACGTTCCTGAAGCCGGTTGACCCATTGGAATGGGCGGAAATCACACGAACCCGCCATTCAAGGGCGGAAGGCGATACGGCCGATTTCTCCTACGTCACATATAAACGGCTTGGTTGAAGTCAGCGTCTCATATAGCCGCAGGTGATGGCATTAACCGCGATCGTGATGTTTGCATTGACAAATTTGCCGCGCACCATAGCTCTTCAGAGCTGGTGTCCTGCGTTGTAAGGACAGGGCGCGTCCCCTATAAGGCCCCCAAGAGTTTGCGGAGCGTGAGCTTTCGCGCGGAGGAGACTAACGATGCCGTGGAAGAATCAAGGCGGAGGCCCATGGGGCTCTGGTCCGAAGGGTCCCTGGGGCTCCGGACCGCAATCGCCCGGACCAAGGCCGCCCGATCTTGAGGATCTTCTGCGCCGTGGACAGGACAAGCTCCAGACCATGCTGCCGGGAGGAAACTTCAGCGGCATGGGCATCGCACTCGTTCTGGTTGCCGCACTGGCGATCTGGGGGCTGTCGGGCTTCTTCCGCGTGCAGTCCGAAGAACTCGGTGTGGTGCTTCGCTTCGGCAAGCACGTCCGCACGGTTCAGCCAGGTCTGAACTATCATCTGCCTTATCCGATCGAAACCGTACTGCTGCCGAAGGCGCTGCGCGTTTCGACCCTGAGCATCGGTATGCGGGTGGTTGACGACTCGCGCCGCGGCGGTGGCACAACCATTCGCGACGTTCCCGAGGAAAGTCTGATGCTGACCGGCGACGAGAACATCGTCGACGTGGATTTCACCGTGCTGTGGCGCATCAAGCCCGACGGCGTCGGCGACTACCTGTTCAACATCCAGAATCCGGAAGGCACTGTGAAGGCCGTTGCCGAAAGCGCGATGCGCGACATCATCGGCCGTTCGCAAATCCAGCCGATCCTCACCGGCGCGCGTACCACGACGGAAGCCGCGGTGCTTGATCTGATGCAGAAGACGCTCGACAGCTACGGCTCCGGCATCCTGATTCAGCAGGTTCAGATGCAGAAGGTCGATCCGCCGTCGCAGGTGATCGACGCGTTCCGCGACGTGCAGGCGGCTCGCGCCGATCTCGAGCGCTTGCAGAACGAAGCCCAGACCTATGCCAATCGCGTCGTTCCCGACGCGCGTGGCCGTGCTGCGCAGATCCTGCAGGTGGCGGAAGGTTACAAGGAGCAGGCGGTGGCTGAAGCCAAGGGCCAGAGCGCGCGCTTCCTGAAGGTCTACGACGAATACAAGAAGGCGCCGGACGTTACCCGCCAGCGCATCTATCTTGAAACCATGGAGCGTGTGCTGGGTGGAGCCGACAAGCTCGTGCTCGACCAGGGCGCGAATGGCTCTGCGCCGGGCGTCGTGCCCTATCTGCCGCTGAACGAAATCGGACGCCGCACGCCGCCGGCTGCACCACAACAGGGCGGGAGCACCCGATGAAAAACGGCATCGCAGGTATTGTCGCTCTTTTCGTTCTGCTGGTCGCCATCGTCGTCGGCTACAGCTCACTGTTTACTGTAAGCGAGACTCAGCAGGTTCTGCTTGTGCGCCTCGGTGAACCGGTGCGCGTGGTGACAACGCCGGGTCTGAACTTCAAGGTGCCGTTCATCGACACCGTTATCAGTATCGACAAGCGCATTCTCGATCTGGAAAACCCGGCGCAGGAAGTGATCGCGTCGGACCAGAAGCGCCTCGTGGTCGATGCTTTCGCGCGTTATCGGATCAAGGACCCGCTGCGGTTCTATCAGACCCTGGGTTCGATCCAGGCGGCCAACATCCAGCTTACCACGCTGCTGAACGCGTCGCTGCGTCGTGTGCTCGGCGAGGTGACTTTCATCAACGTGGTGCGCGACGAGCGTGACGTGCTGATGAACAGGATCCAGAAGCAGCTCGATCGCGAAACCGCGAGCTACGGCATTTCGGTGGTCGATGTGCGTATTCGCCGCGCCGATCTGCCGGAGCAGAACAGCCAGGCGGTCTATCAGCGCATGCAGACCGAACGCCAGCGTGAAGCCGCTGAGTTCCGCGCGCAGGGCGGCCAGAAGGCGCAGGAAATCCGCTCCAAGGCCGATCGCGAAGCCACCGTTATCATCGCCGACGCCAACTCGTCGGCCGAGCAGGTGCGCGGCGAGGGCGACGGCGAGCGCAACAAGCTGTTCGCGGAAGCCTACGGCAAGGACGCGGACTTCTTCGCCTTCTATCGCTCGATGACGGCTTACGAGAACAGCATGAAGGGCAACGACACGCGCTTCCTGTTGCGTCCGGACTCCGAATTCTTCCGCTATTTCGCCAATCCGACGGGCAAGGCCCCTGCTGCGGGTTCTGCGCGTTAAGATGCGGCGTGAAGAGCGCGATCAGGCAGGAGTCGTCGCCGGATGAGGTCGATTGGATACGGTGACCTCCTCGTCGGGGTCGGGATCATGCTGGTTCTGGAGGGTTTGCTGTTCACGGCGCTCCCGAACTGGATGCGTTCGGCGATGAAAAGCGCGCTGTCCTCGCCGGATAATATCCTGCGCGCCGTCGGGCTTGTCTCGGCGGTGGTGGGCCTGATCCTGATCTGGCTGGTGCGGCACTAGGAATCCAGGCCCGGCTGACGGTGTTGTGAGGCGCAAAGCCGGGTTTTCGCCGCAATCCGCCGGTTGATCGCTGGAATCCCGCGCAATGGTGGTGCTTGCACACCCATCGTGTTCAGGCGCAATCTAGCTGCAAATGATCCGTCCCTTTCAGGAGACTTTTCGACCATGTCCGATGCGTTTCAAGCATTGAGCCGCCGCGTATTGCCGCTTGCCGCGGCTGTTGCCTTCGCTGTCGTTGCGACGCCCGCGCTGGCCCGCGGACCGGAAGGCGTTGCCGACGTCGCCGAAAAGGTGATCGACGCGGTCGTCAACATTTCCACGTCCCAGACCGTCGATGCCAAGAAAAACGATAGCGACAGCGACAAGGGCAGCGATGACCGCGGCAACAGGCGAGGGGCCAACCCGCAGCTGCCGCCGGACTCGCCGTTCAGCGAGTTCTTCGACGAGTTCTTCAAGAACCGTCGCGGTGGCGGTCCGGATTCCAGAGGAAACCAGGCGCGCAAGGTCAATTCGCTTGGCTCCGGCTTCATCATCGACACCGACGGCACCGTGGTGACCAACAATCACGTCATCGCCGACGCCGACGAGATCAACGTCATTCTTAACGACGGCACCAAGATCAAGGCCGAGGTGATTGGCAAGGACAAGAAGAGCGATCTCGCGGTCCTGAAATTCACGCCGCCGGAAAAGAAGATCACCGCGGTGAAGTTCGGCAATTCCGACACGCTTCGCCTCGGCGAATGGGTAATCGCCATCGGCAATCCGTTCAGCCTCGGCGGCACGGTCACCGCAGGCATCGTTTCGGCGCGTAACCGCGACATCAACTCCGGTCCTTACGACAACTACATTCAGACCGACGCGGCGATCAACCGCGGCAACTCCGGCGGCCCGCTGTTCAATCTCGACGGCGAAGTCATCGGCGTGAACACCGCGATCATCTCGCCGTCGGGCGGCTCGATCGGCATCGGCTTCGCCGTGCCGTCGAAGACGGTGGTGGCGGTGGTCGATCAGCTGCGCCAGTTCAAGGAAGTGCGCCGCGGCTGGCTGGGCGTCCGTATCCAGCAGGTGACCGATGAAATCGCCGAAAGCCTCAGCATCAAGCCCGCGCGCGGCGCGCTGATCGCCGGCGTCGACGACAAGGGCCCGGCGAAGCCCGCCGGCATCGAACCCGGTGACGTCGTCATCAGGTTCGACGGCAAGGACATCAAGGAGATGAAGGATCTTCCGCGCGCCGTCGCCGACTCGCCGGTCGGCAAGGCGGTGGACGTCGTCATCATCCGCAAGGGCAAGGAAGAAACCCGAAAGGTCACGCTTGGCCGTCTCGATGACGGCGAGAAGGTGGTCGAAGCTTCCGCCAAGACCACCAGCCCGGTCGAAGCCGAAAAGCCGGTCACGCAGAAGGCGCTTGGTCTCGATCTCGCCGGTCTCAGCAAGGATCTGCGGACGCGCTACAAGATCAAGGACAACGTCAAGGGCGTAATCGTCACCGGCGTTGATAGCGGGTCCGATGCGGCCGAGAAGCGCCTCAGCGCTGGCGACGTGATCGTTGAAGTCGCGCAGGAAGCCGTGACCAACGCTACCGACGTGAAAAAGCGTATCGACCAGCTGAAGAAGGACGGCAAGAAATCCGTGTTGCTTCTGGTGTCGAACGGCGCCGGCGAACTGCGCTTCGTCGCGCTGGCGGTGAAGTAAGGCGTCAGGTCACCAAGATAGTAAAAATGTCCGGCCATGTGCCGGGCATTTTCATTTTCGGGCAGCGATGGACGGACGACGTCAGTCCGCAACGAACTCGCCGCGCTTGTAGCCCTGCATGTAGAGCAGCGCGGTGAGATCGCCGTGATCGATCCGCGCGCCGGCTGCGGCGGCAACTGCGGGCTTGGCGTGATAGGCGACGCCGACCCCGGCCCGTTCGATCATGGCGAGATCGTTGGCGCCGTCGCCGACCACCATCGTATCCAGATCGTCGAGATCGAAGGACTCAAGCAGGTCCACCAGCGTCGCAAGCTTCGCTTCGCGTCCCAAAATCGGCTCGGCGACCTGTCCGGTCAGCTTGCCGTTCTCGGTCAACAGTTCGTTGGCGCGGTTTTCCTGAAATCCGATCATCTCGGCGACGCGTCTGGTGAACAGCGTGAAGCCGCCCGAGACCAGGCATGTATAGGCGCCGTGTGCGCGCATGGTGCGGACCAGTTCGACCGCGCCCGGCGTCAGTGTGATGCGGCTCTTGAGCACCTCATCGACCACCGTGACCGGAAGACCTTTCAGCAGCGCCACGCGTTCGCGCAGCGCCGGTTCGAACTCGATCTCGCCACGCATGGCGCGCTCGGTGATCGCGGACACGTGCGCCTTGAGACCGGCGAAGTCGGCGAGTTCGTCGATGCATTCCTGACCGATCATGGTTGAATCCATGTCCGCCAGCAGCAGCTTCTTTCGCCGGTCGAGCTGTGGCTGCACCACCACATCGGCGCGGATGCCGTTCAGCGCCTCGCGCAGACGGTCTGAAATTGTGCGAATATCGTCGGTGCTGTTAAAGCGGATATCGGCGGCGACGCCCTCGAACAGCCAGTCGCCATGTTCAGGCGAGGGCAGCGCGGAGCGCGCGGCATCGATCGCGGTCGAGTCGAGTTCCGGTTCGGCGGGATTGCAGATCAGTGTGACGACGAGAGACATGACGGCTCGATGTTGAAAGATGGCTTAGAGGGCAACGGCGGCACCAAGGCCGTGCTTATCGCAGGGCCGACGGCCAGCGGCAAGTCGGCGCTGGCGCTTGCTCTTGCTGAAGTGACCGGCGGCATCGTCATCAATACAGATTCCATGCAGGTCTATAGAGATTTGCGGATCATCACGGCGCGGCCGACGCCCGAGGAGGAGGCGCGGGTCCCGCACCGGCTCTATGGCTATTGCGATGCTGCGGTGAACTGCTCCGCGGGGTCATGGGTGGCCGATGCGGCAGCAGTACTGGCTGAGGCGCGGGCTGCCAATCGTCTGCCGATCTTCATCGGCGGCACCGGATTGTACTTCAAGGCGCTGACCCGTGGACTGTCCGCGGTGCCGCCGATTCCGCAGGAGGTGCGCGACAGCGTGCGTGCGCGCATGGAGCGGGACGGTGTCGAGGCGCTGCATGCGGAACTGGCGCGGCGCGATCCGGTCTCAGGCGACAAGCTCAAGCCGCGCGACAGCGCACGCGTCGCGCGGGCGCTAGAAGTGGTCGAAGCCACCGGTCGCACGCTGCCGGAATGGCATCGCGAGGAGTTGCCTCCCTTGTTGCCTGCTGAAGGGACCGTGGCCGTTTTTCTCGCGCCGGATCGCAAGGAACTCTACGCGCGCATCGATCGACGCTTCGCCGTTATGTTCGATGGCGGCGCGCTCGATGAGGTTGCTGCACTGGCGGCGCGCAGGCTCGATCCGATCCTGCCGGCGATGAAAGCGCACGGCGTACCGGCAATGATCCGATATCTTGCGGGGGATCTCACCCGCGAGAAGGCCATTGAGATCGGTCAGACCGACACCCGCCATTACGCCAAGCGGCAGTTCACCTGGTTCAGGCACCAACTGCCGGAATTCGAGTGGGTCGCCCCAGATGCGGCCCGCGAATGGCTCACCCGTGCACTTTCGCTCTCGCAGAATGCTCTGGAACCGGCTAGTCTTTCCGGGCCTGTGCGGGCTTGACTTTCGGCATTTGGATCGTATAACCCGCGCAACCTTTGGAAACTCGAAGACGATAATGCGCAATAAAGTTACCAACCCCCTTATTATCGTCGTACCCTGGCGCACCGCTGGGGGTAGCTGACGGCTACCCACGACAAGGCGGTGTGCGAAGGGTCCTCTCGGGCCCTTTTTTATTGGCGCGCAGGACCCTGAAAAGTGTGAAGCGGTTTTCAGATCAGGTCATGCGCAAAACAGAACTACACTGACGAAGCAGCGCGACAAGCGCCCCGGAGCGAACCATGAGTGACAGCAAGGCACACGATCCCAACCAGATGACCGGCGCGGCGATGATCGTTCGCGCGCTCAAGGATCACGGGGTCAAGCACATCTTCGGCTATCCCGGCGGCGCTGTGCTTCCGATTTACGACGAGATCTTTCAGCAAAGCGACGTCGAGCACATTCTGGTGCGGCACGAGCAGGGCGCAGGCCATGCGGCGGAGGGCTATGCCCGCTCCACCGGTCTGCCGGGCGTTGCACTGGTGACATCCGGTCCCGGCGCCACCAACATGGTGACGCCGCTGACCGACGCGCTGATGGACTCGATCCCGCTGGTCTGCATCACCGGACAGGTCCCCACGCATCTGATCGGTAACGATGCGTTCCAGGAATGCGACACCGTCGGCATCACGCGGCCCTGCACCAAGCACAACTGGCTGGTGCGCCGGATCGAGGATTTGCCGCAAGTGCTGCATGAAGCGTTCTACGTCGCGACCACGGGCCGTCCCGGCCCGGTGGTGGTGGACGTGCCGAAAGACGTGCAGTTCGCGACCGGCACCTATCACCCGCCGCGCAAATCGGACGTGCATATTTCCTACAATCCGCGCGTGAAGGGCGATGCCGCGCAGATCCGCAAGGCCGTCGCGCTGCTCGCTTCGGCACGGCGTCCTGTGATCTATTCCGGCGGCGGCGTCATCAACTCCGGCCGGGAAGCCTCCAAGCTGCTGCGCGAGCTGGTTGAGGTCACCGGCTTTCCGATCACCTCGACGCTGATGGGCCTCGGCGCGTATCCGGCGTCGGGCAAGAACTGGCTCGGCATGCTGGGCATGCACGGCACCTACGAAGCCAACATGGCGATGCACGATTGCGACGTGATGCTGTGCATCGGCGCGCGCTTCGATGATCGCATCACCGGCCGCACCGACGCGTTCTCGCCGAACTCGAAGAAGATCCACATCGACATCGATCCATCGTCGATCAACAAGAACATCAGCGTCGATGTGCCGATCATCGGCGATGTGGCCAACGTGCTGGGCGACATCCTGACGGTGTTCAAGGCCGAGGCGCAAAAGCCGAAGATCGATCCGTGGTGGTTCGAGATCGGGCGCTGGCGCGCGCGTAACTCGCTGGCCTACAAGAAGAACGACGACATCATCCTGCCGCAGTATGCGATCCAGCGGCTGTTCGAGCTGACCAAAAATCACGACACCTACATCACGACGGAAGTCGGTCAGCATCAGATGTGGGCAGCGCAGTTCTTCGGCTTCGAGGAGCCGCATCGCTGGATGACATCCGGCGGCCTCGGCACAATGGGTTACGGCCTGCCGGCGGCGCTGGGCGTGCAGGTTGCGCACCCGGACAGCCTCGTGATCGATATCGCGGGCGATGCCTCGGTGCAGATGACGATGCAGGAGATGTCGAGCGCGGTTCAGTACAATCTACCGATCAAGATTTTCATCTTGAACAACCAGTACATGGGCATGGTGCGCCAGTGGCAGCAACTGCTGCACGGCAACCGCTTGTCGCATTCCTACTCCGAAGCGCTGCCTGATTTCGTCAAGCTCGCGGAAGCCTATGGCGGCGTCGGCTTGCGGGTGACCAAGCCGGGCGATCTGGACGGCGCGATCAACGAGATGATCAAGGTCAAGAAGCCGGTGCTGTTCGACTGCCGTGTCGCGGCGCTGGAAAACTGCTTCCCGATGATTCCATCGGGCAAGGCTCATAACGAGATGTTGCTTCCTGCGGAAGCAAACGAGGAAGCAACAGCTGCGGCGTTCGCCGGCGGCAAGGCGCTGGTGTGACGATGAAAGCAGAGACAATGGAACAGCCCGCATCCGCCTACTTCATGGAAGATCGTCACGATCCGAACGAGACACATACGTTGTCCGTGCTCGTGCAGAACGAGCCGGGCGTGCTTGCGCGCGTGATCGGTCTGTTTTCAGGCCGCGGTTACAACATCGACAGTCTCACGGTGTCGGAAACCGAACACGCCAAGCATATGTCGCTCATCACTATCGTCACCACCGGTACGCCGATGGTGATCCAGCAGATCAAGCACCAGCTTGATCGCATGATTCCGGTCTATCGCGTGGTCGATATGACGCTGAGCGGCCGTGCTATCGAGCGCGAACTGGCGATGGTGAAGGTCAAGGGGACCGGCGATCTGCGGATGGAGTCGCTGCGGCTGTCGGAAGCGTTCCGCGCACGCGTGATCGATGCCACTACAGAGAGCTTCGTGTTCGAGATCACCGGTGGCACCGCCAAGATCGACCAGTTCATCAACCTGATGATCCCGCTCGGACTCGTCGAAGTGTCGCGCACCGGCGTGGCCGCCATCGCGCGTGGTCCGGAAAAAATGTAGCCTCGCGCGTCTTATCCATGAAACCGATCGATATCGCATTGGCCATCGCCGTGGCCGTGATCTGGGGAGTTGGCTTTGTGGCGACCCGGATCGCGGTTGACGAGATGTCGGCGACGCTGCTGACGGCGCTGCGCTTCGGCATCACGGCGCTGCCGTGCCTGTTTCTGCCGCGTCCGAAACTGTCCTGGGGACTTATCATCGCGATCAGCTGGCTGCTGGTCGCGCAGTTTCTGGCGCAGACCTATGGCCTGGCCCATGGCGTGCCGGCCGGATTGACCGCGGTGATCGTGCAGAGCCAGGCGCTGTTCACGGTGGCTTTTGCGGCCATCTTCCTGCGCGAACTGCCGACGCGGCTTCAGGTGCTTGGCATCGTGATCGCGATGAGCGGGTTGCTGCTGATCTGCTTCACGGTCGGCTACGATTTCAGTGTGTGGGCATTTGCGGTGTTGATGACTGCGCCGATCAGCTTTGCGGTTTCCAACCTGATGCTGCGCCGGGCGCAGGGCGTGTCGATGCTCGATCTGTTCGCGTGGATCGGCCTGTTGGCGATGCTGCCGCTGCTTACGATCTTGCTGACCGTCGAGGGGGCCGCCGCGACATGGCAGGCGCTGACGCATATCTCGCTGCTGGCGGCGTCCTGCGTGCTCGCGCTGGCGCTACTCGGGACCACGCTGGGCTACTGGATCTGGGGCCGTCTGCTGCGGAAGTATTCCGCTGCGCAGGTGGTGCCCTTCGCGCTGCTGGTGCCCTTCTTCGGCGCCGGTGCATCGAGTATCGTATTCGGCGAGACCTTCGGCCCCTTGCGCCTGACCGGCATGATCGTTGTCGTGCTGGGTATTGCCGTCATGTTGCTCTCGCGTCGTCCGCCGCCCCTTGTCGAAGTGGCCTGATGTCATGATTTCCCAGCAACTCGCCATCGCGTTTATCGCTTTTGCCGCCGCGGCCTTGTTCACCCCGGGGCCGAACAACATCATGCTGATGGCGTCCGGCCTGAACTACGGATTCCGCCGGACGCTGCCGCACGTCGCGGGCGTTACCATCGGCTTCTCGTTTCTGGTCGCCGTGATCGGGCTCGGCCTCGGCGCGGTGTTCGCGGCCTATCCGGTGCTGCATACCGTGCTGAAATATGCTGGTGCCGCGTATCTGATTTACCTCGCGATCATGATCGCACTGTCCGGTCCTGCGGATACCGACGGGGCCGGCGAGGGGAAGCCGATGACGTTCCTCGGTGCTGCGATGTTCCAGTGGGTCAACGTCAAGGGCTGGGTGATCGCGGTGGGCGCGATTACCGCCTATGCCGCCATCGCCGCCTATCCGCTGAATATCGCTGCGCTCTCGATCCTGCTGTTCCTGATCGGGCTCGGCTCGTCGCTGACCTGGGTGCTGCTCGGCACCTCGCTGCAGGCGCTGGTGAAGTCACCCCGCGCGGTCCGTATTTTCAACGTCGTTATGGCCCTGCTTTTGCTGGCCTCGCTCTACCCCGTTCTGAAGGAGCCTTGATTTAGTTGCACTGCAGAAATGGGGCCCGCGGGCTTGTCTCGCAGCACCAGCCGCCCTACACAACGGCGGCAATTCATCCGGGCTTCACCGGCCCGACCCATCCGAAAATCGCGTGATTTGGCCAATCGAAGGAAAACGAAAATGCGTGTTTATTACGATCGCGACGCCGACCTGAACCTGATCAAGGGCAAGAAGGTGGTCATCGTCGGCTACGGCAGCCAGGGCCATGCCCACGCGCTGAACCTGAAGGATTCCGGCGTCAAGGAAGTGGCCATTGCGCTGCGCAAGGGTTCCGCCACCGCCAAGAAGGCAGAGGCTGCCGGCTTCAAGGTGATGGAAGTTGCCGAGGCCGCGAAGTGGGCTGACGTCATGATGATGCTGACGCCGGACGAACTGCAGGGCGACATCTATCGCGATCACCTGCACGACAACATGAAGCAGGGCGCGGCGCTGCTGTTCGCGCACGGTCTCAATGTGCATTTCAACCTGATCGATCCGCGCGCCGACCTCGACGTTCTGATGGTCGCGCCGAAGGGCCCCGGCCACACCGTGCGCTCCGAGTATCAGCGCGGCGGCGGCGTGCCGTGCCTGATCGCGATCAGCAAGGACTCGTCGGGCAATGCCCACGATCTCGGATTGTCCTACGCATCTGCCATCGGCGGCGGCCGTGCGGGCATCATCGAGACCACCTTCAAGGAAGAGTGCGAAACCGACCTGTTCGGCGAACAGGCCGTTCTCTGCGGCGGCACGGTGGAACTGATCCGCGCCGGTTACGAGACGCTGGTGGAAGCCGGCTACGCGCCCGAAATGGCCTATTTCGAGTGCCTGCACGAACTGAAGCTGATCGTCGATCTGATCTATGAAGGCGGCATCGCCAACATGAATTACTCGATCTCCAACACCGCGGAATACGGCGAATACGTCACCGGTCCTCGCATCATCACCGCCGAGACCAAGGCTGAGATGAAGCGCGTGCTGGCGGACATTCAGTCCGGCAAGTTCACCCGCGACTGGATGCTGGAGAACAAGGTCAACCAGGCGTCGTTCAAGGCGACCCGCGCCCGCGCCAACGAGCACGACATCGAAGCGGTCGGCGCCAAGCTCCGCGACATGATGCCGTGGATCAAGAAGGGCGCTCTGGTCGACAAGACCAAGAACTGATCGCCCGCTTCCCCCCCAAACGGGGAGGGCAGCAAGCATTCGTTGACGGGGCCGCCTTTGCGGCCCCGTTTTCGTTGCGGGGTACCCGGGCCGGATCGCAGCTTCAGTACGGGTCCGGGGGCTGAACGGGCGCTGAACGACCCCGGTAAACCCCTGCGGCTAAAGATCAAGTTGCGCGTCTGTGACCGTTCTACTACGATTTTATGACACGTCGCGGTTTCCGGCCGCACGGTTTGCCTCCTGGCCGCCGCCAGCAAAGGCGTCAGCACAGTGCCGGGTGTAGTTCGCGTCAAAGGCATGTTGCCCCCGCCGACCTCAGTGCCGCCTACGCTGCCCCCCGCAAGCGCGGTTCCGGGCGCTCTTGCGCCTGTCGGGTATTGGCGGATTCTCGCGGTAGCGATGCCGCATCTCGCGGCCCTCGGCATCTTGCTGCAAACCGAAACGGACTTCGGCTCGCGTCTCGTCTTTCTGCTGTGCTGGGGCGCGCTGAATTTTTCGTGGATCGCCGTGCTGCGGCGGCCTGCGCTGTCCGGCGCGCTGTCGCTGACGATGATCGTTGGCCTCGTGCTGCTGTCGCGCCTCAAGCACGACATCGTGCAGATGACAGTGAACTTCGTCGATCTCATGATGATCGACCGCGACAGCGTCGTGTTCCTGTTCACGATCTTCCCGAACCTGCGCTGGTCCGCGGTGATTTCAGCGCTGCTGATTGTTCCGCTGATGATCGCGCTGTGGCGGCTCGATCCGTTTCGTATTCGCCGGCTGCCGGCGGCGGTCACTGCGCTCACCTGTATTGCCGGACTCGCGGGCTTCTCGCTGACATGGCCGCAGGAGGATTGGCGCGGATACTATGCGGATAACTACATCTCGAAGTTCGCCCGTTCCGGCGTGATCGCGGTGTCCGATTTCACCAATGGCGGGTTCATGGAATCCGACGCGGCCGCACTCGAGCGCCTGAAGCTTCCCTTGGAGGAAGCGTGCCATCCGGCAGGGCGGCGTCCGCACATCATCATGATCCACGATGAGTCGAGCTACGACATCCGCTCGGCGCCGCAGATCAAGGTGCCTGCCGGCTACGGCAGCCATTTCGCATCTGGCGATGGCAAGGTGCGAAAGTTTCTCGCCGAAAGCAACGGCGGCTCGAGCTGGCTGACCGAATACAACGTGCTGACCGGCCTTTCGTCGCGCTCATTCGGAAGGTTTTCATATTTCGTAACTCGCATCGCGTCCGGCCGGGTCGAACGCGGGTTGCCGCTGGCGTTGCGCCGCTGCGGCTACAGCACCGTATCGCTCTATCCTGCCTACGGCGCGTTTATGAGTGCGCGCAGTTTCCAGACCACCACCGGCATCCAGAAATTCTACGACGCGCGCGATCTCGGCGCGAAAGGTATCGAGACCGACGGCTTCTTCTATGACAACGCAGTCCGGCTGCTGTCCCAGGAAAAGCAGGGCACGCCGGTCTTCATGTATGTTTACCTCGGCGCCAATCACTTCCCGTGGGTGTCCACCTTCCGCCCGGAGCAGACGCCGGCATGGCGCACTCTTGGTAACGAGCCGAAGATCGATGAATACCTGCGCCGCCAGACCATGAGCGCGCAGGACTACAATGCGTTCGTCGCGAAGCTGAAGAAGCAGTTTCCCACCGAGCCTTTCTTGATCGTGCGTTATGGCGATCACCAGCCGGAATTCTCGTCGCTCATCATCGAGCCGAATTTATCCGAGGGCGACATTGCCAAGAGGCTGATGGTTTATGATCCGCGCTATTACGCGACCTATTACGCCATCGATTCACTCAACTTCAAACCCGTCGGAAGCCCGACAGCGATGGAAACCATCGACGCCGCCTATCTGCCGCTGGTTGTTCAGGACGCCGCCGGCATTCCGCTCGATCCGTCCTTCGAGGAGCAGAAGAAGATCATGCTCCGCTGCAAAGGGCTGTTTTATTCCTGCAAGGACGGCGCAGAGGCGCGGCGCTTCAACCGGCTGCTGATTGACGCCGGGTTCATCAAGAACCTTTAGCCGCAACGGACCCGCTTCATGTCAAACGTCACGACATCGATCCAGCGCAGCAGACTTCAGCTTCTATTGACGCAGCTTCGCGGGCGTGGATGGCTCTGGAACCTGCGCGTGGCGCTGATCGCTGCGATGCATCTGGTTGCCGTCCATCTGCTGGCATCGGTCGAATACGGACCGTTCGCGATGACGCTGGCACTGCTGACGTGGGCGCTGTTGAACTTCCTGTCGCTGTTCGTGCTGCGACGGCCCGGCGTCTCCGCCGCCATGTCGCTGGCTCTGATTGCGGTGCTGATTGCGCTATCGCAGTTCAAATACGGGATCACACAGCTCACGCTGACGTTCCTGGATTTTCTCATCATCGACCGCGATACGGTCTCGTTCCTGCATTCGATCTTCCCGCAGCTCAAGACGCAGTCCTTCGTGTTCGTGGCTATCGCCGTGCCGGTGATCTGGCTGGTCTGGCGCGCGGACCCGTTTCGTATTCGCCGCGCAGTGTCTGCGGCTGGCGCGGCTGCGTGTGTCGCGCTGATCGCAGGGCTGTCGATCATTAATCCAGAGCAGCCATGGGAGCCGTTCCAGGGCGTCAATCACATCTCGAATCTGGCGCGGTCCGGTGTCGTGTCGGTATCGCATCTGACATCGACCGGCTGGATCGAGGCCGATCCACCGAATATGATCGGGTCCGCGCAGGCGTCGCCACTCGAGACGGAATGTACGCCGCGTGCCAAGCGGCCGAACATCGTCATGGTGCTCGACGAGTCGAGCTTCGACATCAGCGCCGCGCCCGGCATCAAGGTGCCGGAGAATTACCACGACTTTTTCAAATCGGCTGATGGGCGGCAGCGAACGTTTGTCGCGGAATCCGCCGGTGGTCCGACCTGGTACACCGAGTTCAACGTTCTGACCGGCCTGTCGGCAAGATCGTTCGGCAAGCTCAAGTTCTATGTCACGCGGATCGCGGCGGGAAAGATTTCGCGCGGGCTGCCGCAAGCCTTGCAGCGCTGCGGTTACCGTACGTTCTCGCTGTACCCGACCTACGGGGATTTCCTCAGCGCGCGGAACTTCCAGACATCTGCCGGGATCGACAAGTTTATCGACATGGCCGATATGGGCGTCAGCGAAGACATGCAGCCGGACCGGTTCTATTTCGATCAGGCGTTGCAATTGATCGCCCGCGAGCGGAAGGCCGACCAGCCGATGTTCGTGCTGGTGTATCTTACGGCCAATCATTTTCCCTGGACCACGAGCTATCGGCCGGATTTGACGCCCGCCGGATGGACTGCGCCGGGCAACACCGCCGAAGTGGACGAGTACATCCGCCGTCAGGCCATGACGGCCTCGGACTATGCCAGCTTTGTCGAACGCCTGAAGACCGATCACCCGGATGAGCCGTTCCTTCTGGTGCGCTTCGGCGACCATCAGCCGGCGATTTCGCAGAAGCTACTGGAGCCGAAACTGCCTCAAGCCAAGCTGGCCGATCGCATCATGAATCACGATCCGCGCTACTATAAAACTTACTATGCGATCGACGCGCTGAACTACAAGCCGGACATGTCAGCGGCGCTGGAGACGCTGGATGCGGCCTATCTGCCGCTCGCGGTTCAGGAAGCGGCGGGTGTTCCGCTCGATTCAACATTCATCGAGCAGAAAAAGATCATGCTCCGCTGCAAGGGCCTGTTCTATGCCTGCAAGGAGGGCGCTGAGGCAAAGCGCTTTAACCGCCTGCTGATCGATGCAGGGTTCGTGAAGAATCTCTAGCGCTTCGAGACTTTCTCCCACAACCATCGCGCCACCGCGTCCGGCGAACTCGTGCTGTCACCGCCGGCCGCGCGCAGGTTAGCTTCGCGCATGGCGGCGATATCGATTTTGCCGAGAAGCGGCTGCAGTGCATCGCGCAGCGCCCGGTCTCCGGCGCGCTTCGGCGAAATGAGGACGATAGCATCATAAGGCGGGATCGCGGACTTCGGGTCGCTCAGCACGACGAGATCGTACTTCGCGATCAACCCGTCGCTGGTGTAGCCGGCGATCACATCGACCTCGCCGGACGCCACCGCCGCATACATGAAATCGGGCTGCATCTGCCGCAGCTGGCGGAACGACAGGTTGTAGCTCTGGCGCAAGGCTGCCCATTCGGGCCGCGAGAAGAATTCGTAGTCGCCTGCGATCGACAGCGATGACGTGCGCGGTGCAAGATCGGCGATGGTGCGGATGGCGAGTTCCTCGGCGCGCTTGCGCGGCATCACCAGCGCATAGGCGTTCTCGAAGCCGAGTTCGCCGAGCAGGGCCATACCGGACTTGTCCTTGAGCGTCGTTGTCAGCTCGCTCAGGAGTTCCTTGCGCGGCTTGACGTCCGTTCGCTTGAGCTGATTGGCCCAGAGCGTGCCGGAATAGTCGACATAGACGTCGATGTCGCCGGAGGCGAGCGCCTCGAAGATCACGTTGGAGCCGAGGCCCTCGCGCGGGCTGGCCGACAGCCCTGCCGCCTGCAGGCGCTGCGCGATCAGTGCCGACAATACATACTGCTCTGTGAATGTCTTGGCGCCCACGACATAGTTCGTCTTGGCGCGGGCGATTGAAGGCATCAGCGTCGCGGCGATCAGCGCCACGAGGCCGAGGCACCCGAGAACGATACGCGTGCGGCTGTGCAATCGCACACCGCCTTCTATTAGCGCCAGCAACTGATCCACCACGAACGCCAGGGCTGCGGCTGCAACGCAGCCGAACAGCACGAACACCCAGTTCTGCGTCTGCAATCCTGCGAAGATGTAGTTGCCGAGACTCGTCTGGCCGATAGGTGTCGACAGTGTCGCAGTGCCGATCACCCACACGGCGGCGGTCCTGATGCCTGCCATGATCACCGGCAATGCCAGCGGTAGTTCGACCATGGTCAGCGATTGCCGCTGCGTCATGCCGACGCCTTCCGCGGCCTCGATGATCGCGGGATCGATGCCCTGCAATCCGGTGATGGTGTTTCGCAACACCGGCAACATGCTGTAGAGCGCGAGCGCCAGTACCGAGGGCAAAAATCCGAAGGCTGAAAAACCATGCCCAAACCATTGCAGCGACAGGCCCGCCAGCGCCAGCAATAGAGGATAGAACAGCGCCAGCAATGCGAGTCCGGGGACGGTCTGCACGATGCTGGCAATGCCGAGCACGATGTCGCGCAGCACCGGCTGCCGCCGCACGATCAGGGCCAGCGGAAAACTGATGATGAGCCCGAGCGCCAGAGCAGCGAGACTGACGCGGACGTGGCTGCCGAGGTAGTCTGGCAGCCGCGCCAACGCATCGCTCCAGCGCGGATCGGACAAAAAGTTCATGCCCGGTCCTTCGGCAGCAATTCCTGCAGCCGCTCCGCCTGACGCCGCGGCGTATTGAGCAATTCGCCGACATAGGTGTCCATGCTCTTCGACAGATCCTGTGCCGTGCCTTGCGCGACCAGACAGCCGGCGCGCATTACCGCGACGCGATCAGCCAGCAGCAACGCCTCGGTCATGTCGTGGGTGATCATCACGGTTGTCAGGCCGAGGCTGCGATGGAGCGCGCGATAGTCCTCGCCAAGCGCATCGCGTGTAAGGGGATCGAGCGCGCCGAACGGCTCGTCCATCAGCACAATGGCTGGCTTCGCCGCCAAGGCGCGGGCCACGCCGACACGCTGTCTCTGTCCGCCGGACAATTCATGTGGAAACCGATTGCGATGCGAGCGTTCGAGCCGCACCAGATCGATCAGTTCATCGACGCGCGCCGAAATTTCCTGTGGGGGCGTGCCCAACAGCCGCGGTGTAATGCCGATATTTTCGGCGACGGTCATGTGCGGAAACAACCCGCCGCTCTGAAACACGTATCCGATGCTTCTGCGAAGCGCGATCGGATCGACGCCGTGCACGTCATTGCCTTGCACGCGCACGGTGCCGCTATCAGGAGCGATCAGCCGGTTGGCCAGCCGCAGCAGTGTGGTCTTGCCGGAGCCGGAGCCGCCGACCACCGCCAGAAATTCTCCGGTAGCGACATTGAGCGAGACATCGTCAACCGCCTTTGTGCGGCCATGCTCGAAGCTCTTGCCGACATTCTCATAGGCGATGGCGGGCGCGACGTTGATCATGCCGTCATGATGGACCATCGATACCGGCCTGTCGACGGCCGGCACTGGCGGACGGGTTCGCTGCCGTGTAGCGTCGTCGCGACCAAAACGGAGCATGTCTCGTCATGGCCAAGAACGGCAAGTCCTCGCAATCGAGCGCCAAGGAGTTGAAGTCCTATGTGGACCCGTTCCGGGTCGACGGGTCGCGGGAGTTTCACCTCAGGTCGCACAAGCCCGGCGAGAAGGGAGGACTCGACAAGGAGACGGCGCGCGGCCTCGTCGATGCCAATCGCGGCCGGATGCACGAGTTGCAGGAAAAGCTCTATGCACAGGATCGCTGGTCGGTGCTGCTGATTTTTCAGGGTATGGATGCGGCGGGCAAGGACAGCGCGATCGAAAACGTGATGTCAGGCATCAATCCGCAGGGCTGTGAGGTCTATTCGTTCAAGCAGCCATCCACGAAGGAGCTCGACCACGATTTCATGTGGCGCACGTCGAAGTGCACCCCCGAACGTGGCCGTATCGGCATCTTCAACCGTTCCTATTACGAAGAATTGCTGGTGGTCCGCGTCCATCCGGAGATTCTGGCCAAGCAGCGGATTCCGCCCGAACTGGTGACGAAGAACATCTGGCGCGAGCGCTTCGAGGATGTATCGGCGTTCGAGAAATATCTCGCGCGTAACGGCACGCTGATCCTGAAGTTCTTTCTCAATATTTCGAAAGACGAACAGCGCCAGCGGTTTCTCGATCGCCTTGAGGAGCCGGCAAAGAACTGGAAATTCTCGCTGGGCGATGTGGCCGAGCGCAAGCTGTGGGACAAGTATCAGGCGGCCTATCAGGATCTGATCCACCACACGTCGGCGAAGCACGCGCCATGGATTGTCGTGCCCGCCGACCACAAATGGTTTGCCCGCGTCGTGATCAGTTCGGCCATCGTCAGTGCGATGGAAAAGCTAAACCTCAAATTTCCCGAGGTGGACAAGAGTGACGCCGGGGAACTGAGAAAAGTGAAGGTCGCGCTCGAACGAGAGGGACGGCCCCCGGTTCGCGTGCCCAAAGCAAAGGCTTCGGGAACCTCAAAGGGAACTGTTTAACCGGAATACGACCCATATCGACCTGCCCCCACAATTCACAGTGTGCACATCGTGGGTTGCAGACCGGGCCTGCTGGAAATATTATGCAGACGGGTGAGGATTCCTTGGTGGCTAATCTGCGCACGGTTGTTTTGTTGGTTCTCTTGACCGGCCTCGGCGTTGCGTCGAGTCCGATGCGGGCGCATGCCGAGTGGTGGAAGATTTACGCGCCGAAGGACTTCGAGGCGTGTTCTCAGAGCGCGGAACAACCCGGTCTGTCGAAGGACGCCCAGGCGAAGATCATTTCGGAATGCGATTCAAAATTTGCGGGCCGCCGCAAACCCGGCGGCGGCTACACGTACTTTGATTTCATGCAGAACCGTCACTTCGACATCGCCGGTCCTAATCCGACCCCGCAAGAACTCAAGCGGATGGATCAGGAATATCTGGCCTATCTTGAAACGAACCGGGAAGCTCCCATCGAAGTTGCAGATGCCGGGCAGGCCATCGCGGCGATCAACAATCAAATGAAGCCGGTCGCCGATCAGAAGCAGGCGCAACCGAAGGTCGCCGCGAAGCAACCCGCTCCTGTCAGTCGCCCCCGCGTTCCTAAGGATGTCTGCAAAGGTGATGCCTTGTCCTGTGGCTGGGCAAAGATCACGACGACCGTGAAGGGCCTGCGACATGCCTTGCTTGGCGCAGATTCCAGGCGTGACACCTACGCGCAACGAAAGCTCTAAGCCGCCCAGCCTCGGTCCTTCCGAGGCCGGCGATGTGCCCTTGCAGATAGGGCAGCTTTCCTGACCAATCTTTGGCGTTGCGGGACCTTGCCTTTCTCGTCTAGAAACAGCCTTACCAGACGCTTCGGCAACCATCCGTCAACGGTTTTGGGCCGATTATGCGTTTTTCGGGGACTGAATCGATGATTCGCGGCGGCATTCAGGGACAGCAGGGAACGGTGGCAATTTCCGCTGGCCCGGACGCGCGTCCTGCTGCTTCGTCCCTTCTTGGCGGGCTTCTGCTTCTTATCTGCCCCTGAGGGCCGTCTGGGCGTTTGCGCCTGGGCACTCAGGGGTTCGAAGACAGCACCGAAACCCGAGCGTCCTGAAGTGGCGCATCTGACCAAAGGATTTTTCCCATGACCACCGCGAACAAGTCCGACAAGGACCGCGTCGTTATTTTCGACACCACGTTGCGTGACGGCGAGCAGTGCCCCGGCGCGACCATGACCTTCGAGGAAAAGCTCGAAGTCGCGGATCTGCTCGACTCCATGGGCGTCGACATTATCGAGGCCGGTTTTCCGATCGCCTCAGATGGCGACTTCGAAGCCGTCCGCGAAATCGCCAAGCGCACGAAGAACGCGGTGGTTTGCGGTCTCTCCCGCGCGGCCCACAAGGATATCGACCGCTGCGCTGAAGCGATTCGCCCGGCGCGCCGCGGCCGCATCCATACGTTCCTGTCCACCTCGCCGGTGCACATGAAATACAAGCTGCAGATGGAGCCGGACGCGGTGCATGATCTGGTGATCTCGCAGGTCACCCGCGCGCGCAACCACACCGATGACGTGGAGTGGTCATCGGAAGACGGCACCCGCACGGAATTCGACTTTCTGTGCCGCTGCGTGGAGTCGGCGATCAAGGCCGGTGCGACCACAATCAACATCCCGGACACCGTCGGCTATAGCGTACCGGAGGAATACTACGACCTGTTCAAGCGCGTGCGCGAGAACGTGCCGAATTCCGACAAGGCCGTGTTCTCGGTCCATTGCCACAACGACCTCGGCATGGCGGTGGCGAATTCGCTGGCCGGTGTGCGTGCGGGTGCGCGGCAGATCGAATGCACCATCAACGGCATCGGTGAGCGTGCGGGCAATGCCGCGCTCGAAGAAGTCGTGATGGCGATGAAGGTGCGTAACGACAAGTTGCCGTACTGGAACAACATCGACACCACGATGCTGACGCGAGCATCGAAGTCGGTGGCTGCGGCGACGTCGTTCCCGGTGCAGTACAACAAGGCCATTGTCGGGCGTAATGCCTTCGCGCACGAGAGCGGCATCCATCAGGACGGCATGCTCAAGAACGCGCAGACCTACGAAATCATGCTGCCGGAGACGGTCGGCGTGAAGCAGACCTCGCTGGTGATGGGCAAGCATTCCGGCCGCCATGCCTTCGTCCACAAGCTGGAGGAGATGGGCTACAAACTCGCCAGCAACCAGTTGGAAGATGCTTTCGTTCGCTTCAAGGCGCTGGCCGACCGCAAGAAGGACATCTACGACGAAGACATCGAGGCGCTGGTCGACCAGGAGATCGCCCACGCGCACGACCGGATTCATCTCGTGTCGTTGACAGTGATCGCGGGTACGCATGGTCCGCAACGCGCGACCATGAAGCTCGACATCGATGGTCAGATCAAAATCGAGGAAGCCGAGGGCAACGGTCCGGTGGACGCGACGTTCAACTGCATCAAGTCGCTGGTGCCGAACGAGGCGAAGCTGGAACTCTATCAGGTGCACGCGGTGACCGCCGGCACCGATGCGCAGGCAGAAGTTTCGGTGCGGCTGTCGCAGGACGGTCGTTCCGTCACGGCACGCGCGGCGGACCCTGACACGCTGGTGGCTTCGGCGAAGGCGTATCTCAGCGCCTTGAACAAGATCGTCATGAAAAAGCAGCGCGACATGCCGGCGGTGGCTGCCGCGGGTCACTGATCGTCAGATTTATCTGCAGATATTTCCAGAAGGCGGTGCATCGTAATGATGTGCCGCCTTTTGCGTTGCAGCACGGCGTAGGTCCCTTCTAAGGGGCAATAGTCTTGACCTGCTGCATCTGAGATGATCGGGTCATCAAGGGTTCAGAGCCGCGGTGAAATCAGCGGTTCAGCCGTCATTCGGAGGAAACATGAAAAAACTCATTCTGGCTGCGGCCTCAGTCGCGGCGCTTGTGCTCGTCGGACCCGCCACGGCGCAGGCCCCGATCGTCATCAAATTCAGCCATGTCGTTACGCCTAATACGCCGAAGGGGCAGGGCGCGGATAAGTTCAAGGAACTTGCCGAGAAGTACACCAACGGCAAGGTGAAGGTAGAGGTCTATCCGAACTCCCAGCTCTACAAGGACAAGGAAGAGGTCGAAGCGCTTCAGCTCGGCGCGGTGCAAATGCTGGCGCCATCGCTGGCGAAGTTCGGGCCGCTCGGCGTGAAGGAATTCGAGGTTTTCGATCTTCCGTACATCCTGCCGGACAAGGCCGCGCTGGGCCGCATCACCAAGGGCCCGATCGGAAAAAACCTTCTGGCCAAGCTGGAGCCGAAGGGCATCACCGGTCTCGCTTACTGGGATAACGGCTTCAAGATCATGACGGCGAACAAGCCGATGCATAAGGTTGCCGACTTTCGCGGGCTGAAGATGCGTATCCAGTCGTCCAAGGTGCTGGAAGCGCAGATGCGCGCGCTCGGCGCCATTCCGCAGGTCATGGCTTTCTCCGAAGTCTATCAGGCGATGCAATCGGGCGTGGTCGACGGCAACGAGAATGTGCCGTCGAATGTCTATACCCAGAAAATGCACGAGGTTCAGAAGCACATCACGGTCTCGAACCACGGCTACATCGGCTATGTGGTGATCGTGAACAAGAAGTTCTGGGACGGATTGCCCGCCGACGTGAAGCCGCAGGTCGAAAAGGCCATGGCGGAGGCGACCGAGTTCTCCAACGCGATCGCGCAGCAAGAGAACGACGATGCGATCGTGGCGATGAAAAAGGCCGGCACCACGACCTTTCATGAACCGACGCCTGCTGAGCGCGCCGAATGGATGAAGGCCCTCGAGCCGGTGACGACCGACATGGCGTCGCGGGTCGGTAAGGACCTGATCGAGGCGTTTCAGAAGGAAGCCAACGCCAAGACCAACTAGGACGGGTCGTCACGGCGAGATGAAAATGGTCCGGAACGCCGGTCCATTTTCATCTGCCGCAACGATGTGGGGCGTCGGCTGAAGACCAGAACGCGCAAAAATGCGGCTGGTGCGGGTAGGGGCAAGCCTTGAAGTTATTTCTGCGCATCCTTGATCGTTTCGAGGAAATCCTGATCGCAACGCTTATCGCAGCGGCGACGATTGTCATTTTCCTGGCCGTCGTCCATCGCTACGGAACCGGCATATCGTTTCTGTATCCGTATCTGATCCAGATTCATTTCTCGTGGGCGCAGGAACTGTGCATCTACATGTTCGTGTGGATGGCAAAGTTCGGCGCGGCCTATGGCGTTCGCACAGGCATTCATGTCGGCGTCGACGTGCTGGTCCTGATGCTCAAGCCGGCCTACAAGAAAGCCACCATTCTGTTCGGGCTTATGGGTGGTGCCTTCTTCACGTTCGTCGTGGGAACGATGGGCCTGAAGTTCGTGCTCGGTCTGGCGCAGACCGATCAGACATCGCCCGATCTCGAAATTCCGAGCTGGATCGTTTATCTCTGCGTGCCGCTCGGATCGTACCTGATGTGTTTCCGCTTCCTGCAGGTGGCTTACAGCTTCTGGCACACGGGCGAACTGCCGCATCACGATGAAAGCGAAGTGGAAGGCCTTGAGGCGCTTGAAGTGAAGGCCACCGGTGGCGCGACGCTGGGTGTCCGCCAATGAGCAGCCTGATCATCTTCGGATTGCTGATCGCGCTCATGCTGACCGGGATGCCGATCTCGATCGCGCTCGGTCTGACGGTGCTGTCCTTCCTGTTCTTCCTGACCAGCGTGCCCATCGAGTCGGTCGCGCTGAAACTGTTCACCGGCATCGAGAAGTTCGAGATCATGGCGATCCCGTTCTTCATTCTGGCCGGAAATTTCCTCACCCATGGCGGCGTCGCAAGACGCATGATCGAGTTCGCGAGAACCATGATCGGCCACTGGGCGGGTGGATTGGGGATCGCCGGAACGATGGCGGCTGCGTTGTTCTCGGCCGTATCAGGATCGTCTCCAGCCACTGTGGTCGCGATCGGATCAATCATGCTGCCCGCGATGCTTGCGGTCGGTTATCCGAAGCGCTTCGGCGCCGGAATCATCGTCACCGGCGGGGCGCTTGGAAATCTCATTCCGCCGTCCATCATCATGGTGATCTACGCCGTATCGACCAGCGGTGCGATTTACTTCGGCCCGAATGGCGAGCGCGTGTCCTCGGCGTCGGTCGGCCAGCTGTTCATGGCCGGAATGGTGCCGGGGATCATTCTTGCGGTCATGTTGTCTGCTACGACCTGGTACCGCGCCTGGAAAAACAATTATCCCAGAATCCCGAAAGCGACCTGGGGCGAGCGCTGGCGTGCGTTTGTGGATTCGTCCTGGGGCATTTTTCTCATAGTCGTCGTTCTGGGCGGCATTTATCTCGGCTGGTTCACGCCGACGGAGGCCGCTGCGATGAGCGCGGTCTATGCCTTTCTGATCGAGATGTTCATCTACAAGGATCTGAACTGGAAGGCCGTGCCAAAGGTGCTGCTGGCCTCCGCCAATATGAGCGCGATGATTCTTTACATCGTTACCAACGCGGTGCTGTTCTCGTTCCTGATGACGAGTGAGCAAATCCCGCAGACGATGGCGGCGTGGATCACCGGAAGCGGCATCAACTGGATTACATTCCTGCTGCTCGTCAATCTTTTGCTTCTTCTCGCGGGCAACGTGATGGAGCCGTCGTCGATCGTTCTGATCATGGCGCCGATTCTTTTTCCAATTGCCGTCAAGCTCGGTATCGACCCGGTGCATTTCGGCATCATCATCGTCGTCAATATGGAAATCGGGATGTGCCATCCGCCGGTTGGATTGAATCTTTATGTTGCATCCGGCATTGCAAAAATGGGGATCACCGAGCTTTCAATCGCTGTTTTGCCATGGCTCATTACATTGCTGATTTTTCTGGTCATGATCACTTACATTCCAGAGATTTCGCTCTGGCTGCCCCGCACGCTTGGAATGTTGCGTTAGCGCTGCCTCCTGCATTAATGGCCGTTCACCTAGGTGTCCAAAGCTTAAGTTGAAAGCGGACCTGTTGCTGCCATCCTCGGGCGAGTTTCATCCGGAGATGCCCCCATGAAGAAAATCATTCTTGCCAGCGTTGCAGCAGTCGCCATCATCGGCTCGACCGCCGTCTATGCGCAGCACCGCCACCATCATCACCGCATGACCACGGAAGATCGCGCCGCCTTCGTCGATGCGAAGATCGCGGCCGTGAAGGCAGGCCTGAAGCTCACGCCGGATCAGGAAAAGATGTGGCCGCCGGTCGAGGCGGCGGTGCGCGATTTCGCCAAGCAGCGGATTGTGATGGCCAATGCACGCGCCAGCGAGCGCGAAGCGAAGCGTGCCGCGCGGGACCAGAAGGGCGCTCAGGACAGCAAGCCGGCTGCCGCTGATCAGGCCCGCGATCCGCTGGCGCGGCTTCGCGACCGGGCCGACAGGATGGCGGAGACCGCCGCCGGTCTGAAGAAGATCGCGGACGCGGCTGATCCGCTCTACAAGAGCCTCGACGACGGCCAGAAGCGGCGGCTGACCATGCTGACCCGCATGGGCGGGCATCACGGCTGGCGCGGACGCGGCTTCGAGCACGGGATGGACGGCGACCGATTCGACCGGGATCGTGGCCCGGGCCGGGACCGCGGCGCCGGTAGCTCCGAACGCCTCTGAGGCGGCCCCCCGGTCGCTCCAAACGACAGAAACCGCCGGAAATCCGGCGGTTTTTGCTGTCCGGAACTGATCCGATCCGGAGTTATCCAGAGCGGGAAAAACCTGTCAGCCGTTGCTGGACATGGCCGGTTCGCTTTGCTAAACGACGCCGTCCTCAACGGACATCCGGTTGGATCCGGGCGCATAGCTCAGTTGGTAGAGCAGCTGACTCTTAATCAGCGGGTCCCAGGTTCGAGCCCTGGTGCGCCCACCAAACAATCAGACATTTAGTTTGGGTTGGTGGAAACGAGCTGCGTTTTGCAGCACGTTCACAGTTTTCTCGCTTCGAGCTTGAGGACCGCGGCTTCGGCGCGTTCGATGTCGTGCCCGATGCGGTGGTATCAAGGATTGCCTCCACTGAAATTGCGATCTCTCGCGACGTGGTGAAAAGCATTGGCGGCGTGTGCCGCCGCGTTGGCTCGTATTCAAAATTCGAGAGTTAAGTAAACGCCCCAAGCTTATGAAGGTCTTTAGCGAGAACGCAGCGCGCGAGTCGGCCTTCTCCCATTTCCATGTTCGGCGGTAACGTCTCGAGGCACCGCGATTGAGTGAAGCCACAGCGCGGCGCGAACGAGCAGTTGACGGGTTCCTTATCAAGCGAAGGGGGGGTGCCCGAAATGGTTTCCAGCCGCTCGCCACGTCGCGCACCATGGATAGTGGATGCAAGAAGTCCGCGCGCGTAAGGATGAATCGGCGTCTTTACGATCTGGCTTGTCGTTCCGGTTTCGACGATCTGCCCCGCATACATCACCGCAACGCGGTCACAAATCTCATTAGCGACGCCGATGTCGTGCGTTACGAAAATCACCGACATGCCAAGTTCGCGCTGCAACTCGCGCAACAGCAGAAGAATCTGGATCTGTACTGTCGCATCGAGAGCTGTGGTTGGCTCGTCGGCAAGGAGAATTCGTGGCTTACAGGCGAGCGCAAGTGCGATCATGGCACGTTGCCGCATCCCACCTGACATTTCATGTGGATAGGCGTCGAGCCTGCGCTTTGCAGATGGAATTCGAACCAAATCAAGCATCTCCAGCGCGCGCGCCGATGCGTCTACGCGGCTCTTGCCTTCATGGCGCATCACGCTCTCGGAAATCTGCTGGCCGATCGTGTAGACCGGATCAAGCGCAAGCGCCGGTTCCTGAAAGATCATCGACACGGTCTGGCCGCGAAATGAGGACAGTTCCTCGTCATTCAGCGCCAGCACGTCACGCCCAGCGGCACGAATGCCGCCGCTGACGACGGTGCGTTTCTTCGGCAGCAGCCGCATCAGCGCACGCAGCGTGACGCTCTTGCCGGAACCTGACTCGCCGAGAAGCCCGACGACTTCGCCTTCGCCGAGCGTCAGATTTATATTGTTCACCGCATAGACAGTGCGTTCACCGGTGAAACGAACATTGAGGTCGCGGATTTCGACGAGATTACTCATGTCAGTTCGTCGCTCCGGAGAGTGCATGTGCCGGCGCACGGCTGTGACCCGACCCCGGAACGGCCATGTAGCAGGCGACCTGATGGCCCATCTTGTCGATGTCCGTCAGTTTCGGTCCCGCCTCCGAGCACAGCGGTTCTGCGAACGGGCAGCGGGTGTGGAAGCGGCAGCCGGATGGCGGATCAATCGGATTTGGCGGGTCGCCTGTGATTGGAGGTGTTTCGGTGCGCCGATCGGGATCGACGGAGGGCATCGCCGCCAGCAGCGCGCGCGTGTAGGGATGCGCGGGGGCGTCCCACACCTCGTCAACCGGCCCGAGCTCGATGACTTCTCCGAGATACATCACCAGGACACGGTCGGAAATATAGCGAACCACGTTCAGGTCATGGCTGATGAAAAGATACGTCAGCCCGAATTCGCGCTTGAGATCAACCAGCAGATTGAGCACCTGCGCCTCGACGGACTTGTCGAGCGCGGACACGGCTTCGTCGAGGATGACGAGCCGCGGCGATAGCGCCAGCGCGCGCGCGATATTGACCCGCTGGCGTTGACCGCCGGATATTTCGTGAGGATAGCGATTAGCGAAGGTTTCGGGTCGCAGTCCGACCTTGCCGAGCAACTCGCGGGCGAGCGTTCGCGCGTCGGTATCGCTCATGCCATGGACCTTGGGGCCGAACGCAATAGACTCCTCGATAGTCAGTCGAGGATTGAGCGAGGCGTAGCTGTCCTGAAATACCATCTGCATGGCGCGGCGAAGCTCGCGCAACGACAGGGCGCGTCCGACCAGCATTCCGTCGTAAACGAATTCACCTGAATCTCGCTCCATCAGGTGCATCAGCAGTCGTGCGGTGGTCGATTTACCGCAACCGGATTCGCCGACGATGCCCATCGTCTCACCCTTGGCGATGGAAAATGTCACATTATCGACAGCGCGAACTGTTTTGTCCTTGCTAAACAGTCCGCCGCGTATCGGGAAGTGCTTTGTCAGCCCCGTAACCTGAAGAAGCGGTTGAGCCGCGCCGCCGCGATCCTCGATCGGATCGAGCATGTCGATGGTTTGCACTGTCTCGTTCATGGCATCAGTTCCGAATATCCATCGCGCTGCGCATTCCGTCACTCAGCAGATTGAAGCAGATTGAAACCGCAAAGATCATCACCCCGGGAAGCGCTGCAACCCACGGGTTGACATAGATCGCAGTTCGCAAAGTATTGAGCATCAACCCCCATTCCGGCTCGGGCGGCCTGGTGCCGAGGCCGAGAAATGAGAGCCCGGCCGCAAGAATCATTGAGACGGAAATGAGCCCGGTCGCATAGACGAAAATCGATCCCAGCACATTGCCCAGCATATGGACGCGCATGATCGTGAAGGCGTCGGCGCCGGATGCCCGGGCGGCTTCGACAAAGTCCATGTTTCTTACGCCGGTGGTCACGCTCTCCGCGACTCGCGTGATCTGCGGAACGAACACGATTGTCAGCGAGACGATGGAGTTGACAATCCCTGCGCCAAGCGCACCGGAAATAGCGATAGCCAGCAGCACCGAGGGAAATGCATAGAAGACATCGACGGTCCGCATGATTGCAGTATTGATCTTGCCGCCGACATATCCGGCGATGAGTCCGAGCGACGTGCCGATCATAAAGGCGAGGGCGACCGGCAAGATCCCGATCAGCAGCGACAAGCGGCCTCCGTAGATCAGACGGGCCAGCATATCGCGGCCGAGTTCGTCGGTGCCCAGCGGATAACCCGGTGTGCCGATGACGCGAAGACGGCGGATCATCGAGCCTTGATAGGGATCGGCGAGGCCCAACCACGGCGCCAAGATGGCTGACAGGAATATCGCGATGAGAATGAAGGCGCAGACCATGCTGACCTTATCGCGTACGATACGCCGGCCAACCGTTGCCCAATAGCCGCGCGCTTTGGTTCCCGGGGCCGCCTGCAGGGCTGCGTCTGTTATCGTGCTCATCGGCCTAGCTCCGCTTGATGCGGGGATCGATCGAAGCTTGCGCGATATCGACCATCAGATTCAGGAATACGAAGAACAGCGCGAGGACAAGAATCGTCCCCTGAAGCAGGGGGAGATCGCGCTGGAAGATCGCGGAGTTGAGCAATAGGCCGGAGCCGGGCCAGGAGAACACCGTTTCGATCAGGATTGATCCGCCGAGCATGTAACCGAGTTGCAGTCCCATTACCGCCAGCGCGGTCGGAGCTGCATTCTTGATGACGTGACGGAAGACGTGGGTTTCGCGCAGACCCTTGGCGCGCAGCGCCTCGACAAAGTCCTGCGACAGGATATCGCCCGTCAGCGCCCGCACGGTACGCGTAACAATTCCCATCGGAATCACGGACGTGGTGATCGCGGGCAAGATGAGGTAGCGGATATGCTCCCAATCCCAGCTCCATGCACCAGAGCCGCCCGGACCCGCGCCGACAGCGGGCAGCCAGTTCAGTTGAACCGAGAAAATGATGACGAGCACCATGCCGAGCCAATAGTGCGGCACCGAAACACCGGCGATAGCGATCGACGTCGCAACCTTGTCGATCCATGTGTTGCGGAAATATCCGGCGATCAGGCCGAAGAATAATCCGAGGGTAAATCCAATCGCGGCCGCCGCGATAGCAAGCATGACCGTGTTTCTCACAGCCCGTATAACTTCGGACAGTACGGGCCGTCCGGTCGCAATCGATGTGCCAAGATCGCCATTGATCGCCTTCCACAGCCATAGTCCGAATTGGACGGGCAGGGGCCGATCGAAGCCGTAGGCGATGCGCAACTGGCTGGCGAGTTCCTGAGATGCGTCGGCCGGAAGAATCGCGACCAGCGGATCACCGGGCGTAATGTGGACCAAGAGGAAGCAGACCAGCGCGACGCTGATCACGACGGGAACGACGTAGGCAATGCGCCGGGCAACGTAAGAAAACACAGATCACCTTCGGTCGAAAATTCCGGCATCGCCGCGGCCGAGAAGTGCGGAAGCGACGATGCCCCAGTTGCTAGGGACGGCGAGCGGCAGAGTTACTGAACCGATACCGGCGAGAAGTCGACGAACCAGCTCTTCGGCTGCACGAGGCCCTTGACCTTTGGACTCAAGGCGCGAGGCCCGACGTCGTGCGCGACATATAGAAACGCCGCGTCGTCGACCGATGCCGCGTGCAAATCGGCGAGCGCGGCGTCGCGTTCCGATGGATCAAAGGTCTGACGCGCCTTTTTCACCAATTCGTCGAACTTCGGATTGTTGATGAAGCCCCAATTGTTGGAAACAGGCGGCGCCATCTGTGATTGGAGAAAACGCACCATGGCAAAGAACGGGTCCATCGCCGCGTAAGTCACATTGGTCGCGTTGGCGCCGTTGGCGCTCGGATCCTTTGCGCCGCGCCGCCAGTTAGTGAACAGCGTGTTCCATTCGATGACGTCGAGGTGGACGTCGAAGTAGCACTCAGCCAGTGCTTGCTGCAGATACTCGTTCATCGGCAGCGGGAGCATCTGGCCCGAGCCAGAAGCAGACGTCTGCGTCTTGACTGTCAATTTCTTGTTCGGCCCGTATCCAGCTTCCTGCATCAGTTTCTGGGCGGCAGCCTTGTCGTATTTGATTTCGAATGTCGGCTTGCCGCGCCAGGGATGACCGGGCTCGAACGTCCCGCTTGCGGGAACCATCAGGCCGGCGAGCAGGCCGTCCTTCAATCCTTCGCGATCGACACAAAGATTGGCGGCTTTGCGAACCCGGATGTCATTCCACGGCGAGCCTTCAATGCGCGAGAACTGCCAGGGCCACACATGGGGCTGCTCGTTCTTGCTGATGGTAAAGCCGCGCTGGGTCAATTCCTTCACGGCATCTGGCGCAGGCGCTTCAATCCAATCCACCTGTCCCGAAAGCAAGGCGGCGGTACGCGCGTTGGCCTCTGGCATCGGGAGCAGTATCATCTTGTCCGTCTTTGGCACGCGCTCCTTGTTCCAGTAGCTCTCGTTCCGGGTAAGTTCGAGGCGTTCGCGCGGCGTGAATTTCGCCATCTTCCACGGACCGGTACCTGAGGCATCGCGTGCGAATGCGGCCCATGTGGCTTGCGACTTTGCCTTCGCGTCTGCGCCTTCGGCGGCGTCAAACAATTTTTGCCATTTGACCGGGCTCACCATGAATAGGTTTGTGAGATTGATGGGCAGAAAACTATCAGGCTCTTTCGTTGTGAATTCGACAGTCAAGTCGTCGATCTTGCGCGCCGAGGCCAATGTCGGCATGCGCGACGCCGTGACGCCAACCTGGCTGGCATCATATTGCGGAGCGTCGGTTTTAAGAACCTTCTCGACGTTCCAGACAACGGCGTCCGCATTGAACGGTGAGCCGTCATGGAACATGACACCGGGACGAAGTTTAAACGTCCATTTGGTCTTGTCGCTCGCATCGACCGCCCACTCTGTTGCCAGGCCCGGGATGACGGTGCTTGCCTTTGTCGCCGACGAGAGGTCCCACATCGTGAGCGCGTCATACATCGTCAGGCCCGTGAAGCGGTTGCCCTCGAATCCCTGATCTGGCTGACCGAGCGTTCGCGGAATATCGGCCGCCGTCATTCCGATGCGCAGAACGGTTTCTGCGTCTGCGGAATGCGGCAGCGAGGCCGCGGATGCTGTGGCGAGCATCACTATTGCTGCCACCGAGCGAATTTTTACATGCCTGTCGTTACGCATCGTGATGGATCCTCTTCCGGCGTCGCTGGCTAAATCTTATGCAACGGCTATGCCAAGGAGACTTTGACCCCATTGGTGATGGGTTGATGTCGCTGATGGCTGAATGAGAAATTGTTCGGGGGGCGTTGATCGCGGTTCGATCTGGAAACACAGGCGTAGCGGGAAACGCGCGGCGTCTCAGAGAGCTTTCGCGAACTCAACATGATCGAACTTGTATACAAGACGGGCAACCGTGCGGATGGATTGCACGTTATTGAGGCAATTCACTGCCGCTCGCGTCGAATGGCATCCGTTCACAAGCAAAGTGGATGATCGACGTTGGCAGCGGCACACCGCGGGCTGTGGTCCTTTGCATACGAACGATAGAAACGCGGATCAAAACGCGCCGGGTATGCGTGGTTGCAGCTAAGCGCTGCATTCTCAAGACAATAAGCCATCGTCTGGCATCAGGCTTGCAAGCTTGATCCCAATTCGTCTTTACATCCACACGCGGAGTTGCGTTCATGAGCTTTCGGAAATCGATCTCTTTTGCAGTGATAGCTGCTGCCATCGGCATGACTTTGCCTGCGAAAGCAGAGACGGTAGTGCGATATGGCATATCGATGGCGGATGTTCCGCTGACAACCGGACAGCCGGATCGCGGCGCGGGTGGTTATCAATTTACCGGCTATACGATCTATGACCCGCTCGTTGCATGGGAAATGGATATCTCAGACCGGCCGGGCAAACTCGTGCCGGGACTTGCGACAGAATGGAAGGTCGATCCGGCGGACAAGAAGAAGTGGCGTTTCACGTTGCGCCAAGGGGTGAAGTTTCATGACGGAAGCGACTTCAACGCAGATGCCGTCATATGGAATCTGGACAAGGTCCTGAACGATAAGGCGCCGCATTTTGACAAGCGCCAGAGCGCGCAGGTCAAGACGCGTCTGCCATCGGTTGCGAGCTACGCGAAGGTCGATGATTCAACCATTGAGATCACGACCAAGGCGGTGGACTCGTTCTTCCCGTATCAGATGTTGTGGTTTCTCGTTTCAAGTCCAGCGCAGTACGAGAAGCTCGGCAAGGATTGGGACAAGTTTGCAAGCCAGCCATCAGGTACTGGCCCGTTCAAGCTCACCAAGCTGGTTCCGCGCGAACTCGCTGAACTGACGAAGAATGCCGACTACTGGGACAAGAAACGTATTCCAAAAGTCGACAAGCTTGTTCTCGTGCCGATGCCAGAAGCCTTGACGCGCACCAACGCTCTGCTGGCCGGACAGGTTGACCTGATCGAGACGCCTGCGCCTGACGCCGTTCCGCAACTCAAGTCGGCGGGTATGAAGATTGTCGATAATGTCACGCCGCATGTCTGGAATTATCACCTCAGCGTTCTGCCGGGTTCGCCCTGGACCGACGTTCGTCTCCGCAAAGCGCTCAATCTTGCGATTGATCGCGACGCGGTCGTTGGCCTGATGAACGGTCTTGCCAAGCCAGCGGTGGGTCAGGTCGATCCGTCGAGTCCATGGTTCGGCAAGCCGACGTTCAAGATCAAGTACGATCTTGCCGAAGCCAAGAAGCTGGTGAAGGAAGCCGGCTATTCACCCGAGAAGCCACTGAAGGCAACTTTCATCATCGCAAACGGGGGCACCGGCCAGATGCTGTCGTTGCCGATGAATGAGTTCCTGCAGCAGAGTTTTAAGGAAATCGGCGTCGATATCGAGTTCAAGGTTGTCGAACTCGAGGTCCTTTACGCCGCATGGCGCAAGGGTGCCGCCGACGAAAGCATGGCGGGCATCACTTCGAACAACATCGCCTATGTGACGTCGGACCCGCTCTATGCGATCGTTCGGTTCTTCCATTCCGGTCAGATCGCGCCGGTCGGTGTAAATTGGGGTGGATACAAGAATCCCAAGGTCGATGCGCTGATCGACGAGGCCAAGCAGAGCTTCGATAGCGTCAAGCAGGACGAACTTCTGGCTCAGGCGCATGCGATGATCGTGGACGACGCGGTGCTTGTTTGGGTTGTGCACGACACCAATCCTCATGCGCTGTCACCGAAGGTCAAGAAATTCGTCCAGGCGCAGCACTGGTTTCAGGATCTGACGACCATCGGCGTCGATTGATCGGTGTGCTTCATTAAGTAACGCATTGGGCGCGATCATGCATCGCGCTCAAGTTCTTATTGGCCGCGTTCACTGGATTGAAACGGCAGGTAGACCTCTATTCAGGCGTTATGGGTGGTCTCGTCGGTATAGGGCGCAAGCACCTCACGCAGATCGCGCCCGCGTGCCGGAGACGGGACAACCAGAGCGCGTTCCGCTACTGAATCAAGGTGCGAATGCATCAGCGACATCGCTTTCCCCGCGTCACCTCTTTCAAGTGCGTCAATAATCCCAAGATGCTCTGTAATGCCGCATTCCGCGGAATGAGGCCTGCTGTACAGCGCTAAGGTCAGACAGCACCGATAGGCAATTTCGCTGACGTACCGGACCAGGATCGGGCTGTTCGTCATGGTCGCGAGCAGGATGTGAAACTCAGTCGCGAGACGGATCGAGATCGGGTTCGGCCCCTCCCGAGCTGCGCTCTCGGCTTCAACATGCGCCTTGAGGCGCGCGACCTGGCTTTTGCTCAAGCGGCCTGCAAGCTGGCGGACGACCAGCCGCTCCAGCTCCATTCGGATATCGAATGTATCGCGGGCGTCCTGCCAGCTCGGAGTTACGACGACCGCAATCCTGTTGCGGCGAAGCTCGACAAGTCCTTCCGATGCAAGCTGACCGAGCGCGTAGCGGGCGATGGTGCGGCTGACGCCGAACCGTTCGCCGAGCGCATCCTCGGGCAATTTGGCGCCTGGCTCGAGGGCCTGCTCCATAATCGCGCGCCGCAGGGCCCTGCAGATCGTTCCGACCTTGTCTGATGATTTCAATGGCTTTGCCGACTCGGGGGTAGTGGATCGTTCCACTTTAGCACCTCGAGCGGCACGGCCCTGCGCCCGAATTGCATGCATCTTACGGCTCCATTGCCTAATTCGAATCCACGATCTGAGGCTGATCGGGAAAGTGTCCGCGCTTCAAGCCTAACTCAACTGGCATCGCAATTGCATGCACTTTCTATTATGAACAGTATGCAAATTGCGTCAGTTTTAAGCGCTCCCGGCGCAGTGGAGCACAACGCCACGACACCGGCGATTCAACTGTCGGCGACGTCCGTCACGTTCGGGCAGGGTGCTTCGGCGACGCCGGCCCTGTCCGAGACCAACCTTACGATCGCAGATGGTGAATTTCTGGCGCTCGTCGGTCCCTCCGGTTGCGGCAAATCGACGATCTTGCGCCTGGTGAGCGGCCTTGTCCGGCCGACCAGTGGCGTCGTGATTGTCGGCGGGCGTGAGGTGTCGGTGCGGGCGTTGCGCATCGGCATGGCCTTCCAGAATCCAACAATGCTCCCGTGGCTCACGATCGAGCAGAACATCATGCTGCCGCTGAAAGTCGTGGAGCCGTTTCGCTCCCAGTTCAGAAAGCAGCGCAAGCTGGCATTTCGCGACAGGGCGCATGCCTTGCTCGAACAGGTTGGGCTGAAGGGATTCGCGCCGCGTTATCCATGGCAGCTATCGGGTGGCATGCTTCAGCGCGCCAATCTGTGCCGCGCGCTCATTCATGAGCCGCGCATGCTGCTGCTGGATGAGCCTTTCGGCGCGCTCGATCAGTTCACCAAGGAAGAGTTGTGGGCGATCCTCCAGAATCTCTGGCTCGCGCATAAGCCCACGGTTCTTCTCGTCACCCACGATCTCCGCGAGGCTGCCTTCCTCGGCAGCCGGATCTGCGTGATGAGCGCGCGCCCGGGACGGATCGTCGATGATAGCCGCGTGACGTTCGCCCGGCCGCGAACCATCCCCATGACATTCGAGCCCGAGTTTGTCGCGCTCAATCAGCGGCTGCGCGAATTGATCGTCGATGCACGGGCCGGCAGCGCCAGTCAAAAGGAGCGGCAGTCATGACAGTGCAGGGCATGCGCCAGAAGCTCTGGTCGTTGGGGTTGATCATCGTTTTCTTCGTAGGCTGGGAACTGTTCTGCCTGATTACGGGCATGTCGGATCTCATTCTTCCGCGCCCATCACAGGTCGCCGTGACGCTCGTTAATCGATTTCCGGCGCTATGGCCTCACATCCTGCAAACGCTCGGCACCACAATGGCAGGCTTTGCGCTCGGCGTAGGTCTTGGTGTCGTGCTCGGCGCGATCATTGGCGTGTCGAAAGTAGCTTATGATACGGCCTATCCGCTGTTGGTTGGATTCTCTTCCATCCCAAAAGTCGCTGTGGTGCCGATCTTCGTATTGTGGTTCGGCTCCGGCACTGTGCCGGCCGTGCTGACGGCATTGTCGATTTGTTTCTTCCCCATCGTGGTCAACATCGCCACTGGTCTTGCGACCACGGAGCCGGAACTTGAAGACGTTCTCAAGGCGCTCGGCGCCAGCAAGATGGACATTCTCTGGAATGTCGGATTGCCGCGAACGATGCCGTTCTTCTTTGCTTCGCTGAAGGTCGCCGTGAGCTATGCCTTCGTGGGCGCGGTGCTTGCGGAAACCGTGGCATCCAACCGCGGCATCGGCAACGTGATGATGAGCGCATCATCGAACTTCAACGTGCCGCTGGTGTTCGCCTGCCTCTTCATTCTCGCGGCTCTCGGAGTGATCCTCTACGTCATCTTCTCTTTGATCGAAGCCCGCGTCACCGGCTGGGCGACGCGCAAGAACGACCTCGTTGCAACCTAACCACCATCACGTCAGGAGAATGTCATGTTAAAGCGACTTAGCGCGTTGGTCATCGGCGGCGTTCTGCTTGCGGGACCTGTCTTCGCGCAGGAGACAACGATCAAGTTTACGCTCGGCTGGAAGACGCAGGGCAGCGACGCTGCGTTCTTTTATGCCAAGGACAAGGGCTTCTTCAAAGAAGAGGGCCTGAACGTTATCATCGATCAGGGCGAAGGATCGGGCGCAACAGTCACGCGCATCATGTCCGGCGCCTGGGATGCAGGCTTCGGCGACGTGAACGCCATCATCCAGAACGCATCAACCCGGCCGGACGAGTCCCCGGTCATGGTCTACATGCTCTGGAATCAGCCTCCCTTTGCTATCGTGGCCAAGAAGTCGAGCGGCATCAACTCAATCAAGGATTTCGAAGGACGTACGCTTGGCGGCGCGCAGGGGACGCCGACGACGCGGCTGCTGCCGGTCTTCATCAAGAAGAACGGTCTCGCCTCGGACAAGATCAAGGTCAGCAACATGGCTCCCAATCTTCAGGAGCCGATGTTGATCAAGGGCGACATCGATGCCGCGCTGGTGTTCAATATCACGAGCTACTTCAATCTCGTGCTGAACCGGCAAGAACCTGACAAGGATTTCAACTGGTTCCAGTTTGGCAATTTCGGGCTCGATCTCTATTCGAACGGCGTCATCGTGTCAAAGAAGCTGATCGCTTCGAACCCCAAGGCCGTCGCGGGTCTCGTGCGGGCAATCAACAAAGCCGTAATTGCCATCGGCAAGGACCAGAACGCCGGTATGGCATCGGTTGCGGCGTTTGATAACATGGTCGACGTTCCGGTCGAGAAGCGCCGTCTCAACTACTCCTTCGACAAGCTGATCGTATCTCCTGAGATGAAGGACATCGGCGTCGGCGATATCAAGGACGATCGGATGACGCGCGCGATTGCCATGGTGGTGGAAGGATACGATCTGAAGCGAGTGCCCGAGGCCAAGGAAGTCTTCTCGCGCGAGTTCCTGCCGCCGCGCAAGGATCGCGAACTGGTCTATGTCGCGAACTGATCGGCAAGCACCGGAATGACCGAGTCAGTGTCTGCGGCGAATGTCTTTACAGGCAACCAGGGGCTCGTGCCTCACGCAACGGTCACCCATGACCGTGGTCTGATCACGAGCGTCCTGGCTGGCGCCGAACTTTCGCCGCAGGCCAATAGGCTAATCATCCCGGCGCTTATCAATGCCCACGATCATGCCCGGCCATCGATGACGTCGTTCGGCGCGTCTAACATGCCGCTCGAGACGTGGATCGCGCGCTCAGCTTTTGGTACGCCGCCAGATCCCTATCTGGCCGCGGCAGTATCGCTCGCGCGATCGGCGCGGGCCGGTTGTGGCGGCATGATGGTTCACTACACGCGGCCGAGCGCAACGATGTCGATCGTAGATGAAGCAGTAGCGATCGGGAAAGCCGCGTCGGATGTCGGAATCCGCTTGGCTTTTGCTTTGGCGGTGCGTGATCAAAATCCCATTGTCTACGGAGATAGTGAGGCCGTTCTTTCCACGCTGCGGCAGGAGGATCGCGAAGCCGTTCAAGACATGTTCGTGCGGCCTGCGATCTCGCCAGCGGAGTATATCGAGCGGGTGGAGGCGATTGATGCCGCCATTTCCGGACCGATGATCGATGTGCAGTTTGGCCCGGCGGGCGTGCAATGGTGTTCGCGCCCGATGATTGAGGCCATCGCAGAGCGATCGTCCGCCACTGGCCGGCGCGTTCATATGCATCTTCTGGAAACGGTCTATCAGCGGGCGTGGGCAGACCGTGCTTTTCCGGACGGAATCGTTCGCTATCTCAAGGATATCGGCCTGTTGTCGAACAGGCTGACCCTCGCGCACTGCATTCATACTCGCCCGGATGAACTCGACATGATCGCGGAATCAGGGGCGACCATCGTCACGAATTTCAGTTCAAACCTGCACCTCAACTCCGGCCTTGCGCCCATTGCCGATGCGCATCGCCGCGGCTGTGGAATCGCCGTTGGTGTCGATGGCGTTGCGCTGGACGAAGATGATGATGCGATCCGCGAGATGCGCCTGGTGCAGATGGCGCATAACGGCGTTGGCTTTGATCGGACCTGGAGCCGTGCCGAGTTTCTTGCGATGGCGGTTCGTAACGGATGTCACGCAATTGGCGCCCCCGGTATTGGAGCACTGGCGGCGGGAGCTCCGGCCGACTTCACCGTGATCGATGTCGGGCATCTCGATCGCGACGCGATCATGCCCGTGGATCCGCTCGACCTGCTGTTTGCGCGCGGCAATACAAATTGCGTTCGGGATGTCGTTGTCAATGGTCGGACGATCAGCCGCGACGGCAAACCGACGGGCATCGACCTTGACGCGATGGAGCAGGAGTTGCGTGTGCTATACCGCAAGAATGTACCGCAGTATCGTGCGCTGGAGCGCGCCTGGCGGCCATTTGAAAGCAGTGTGTCGGAGTGGTTTCGCACGCAGGAATGCTGTTAGTCGTGGCTGGTTGACGAACGAACTGCGCTTCGAACTTTCGGAGAATGACAATGACGAAGGCCAAAATTGCGACCGCCCGATCCGTGGATGACGCCGCGCAAGCAGCGGATATCGTGGAGCGATTTCTTGTTGCCTCGATGATCCCCGATCCCGAGGCGGCCGCAGGATTCATGGTTGCGGATGTCGCGATCACTTTCACCGGCGGGCGCAAGTTCCAGCACCCGCGGGAAGCCACCGAGTTCAATGCAAGGCGCTACAAGTGGGTAAAGAAGAAGATGGAGCGGACCGACGTGGCGCCGGGAGACAGCGAGACCGTCGTCTATAATACCGGCACGCTTTACGGCGAATGGCCGGACGGCACCCCGTTCGAAGGCAATCGCTATGTCGATTGCTTTGTCGTTCGCAATGGAAAGATTGTGCAAATGGATGTCTGGAATGACAGTGCGGAGCGCATTCTTACTCGTAATGCGATTGACGCATAGGACTCGCCTCGATGTTGTTGGATTATGTCTTGCGCAATGGGCGCATTGCCGGTGGCGCTGCTGATCTCGTTAACATCGGCGTCCGGGACGGTCGCATCGCTGCCATTGGTACGGACACCTCGATGATGGCGCGGGATAGCGCGCACGACATCGCGCTCAACGGACGTCTGCTTGTTCCGGGTTTCGTCGAAACGCACATTCATCTCGATAAATCGTGCATCTCCGATCGATGCGTCTGCCACACCAGCAGGCTGAAGGACGTGATCGCAGCAGTTGCTGAGGCGAAGCAGAGCTTCACCGAGGAGGATATCTACGCGCGTGGGCGGCGGACGCTGCAGAAGGCGATTGTCCAAGGGACGACACGGATGCGGACCCATGTTGAGGTCGATCCGCGTATCGGCCTGAAGGGCTTTGATGCGGTCGGGCAGTTGAAGCGGGACTTTGCATGGGCGATAGATATCGAACTTTGTGTGTTCCCGCAGGAGGGATTGCTCAACGATCCCGGCTGCGATGAGTTGCTGGTCGAGGCCTGCGAGAATGGCGCAGGCTCCATAGGAGGCGTCCCTTATGTTGATACCGACCCGAACGGGCAGATAGCGCGCATCTTCGAACTCGCCAGGCACTACGATCTCGATATCGACTTTCACCTCGATTTCGATCTCGACCCGTCGTGGATGCATCTGGACGAGGTTTGCCGGCAGACCGATGAATATGGATGGGGCGGCCGCGTCGCGATTGGCCATGTCAGCAAGTTATCCGCGCTCGACGAGCCTTCGCTGAAAGCAGCGGCTGTTCGGCTGGCCAACGCAGGTGTCGCTGTCACCGTGCTGCCCGCGACAGATCTCTATCTGATGGGACGGGATGTGTCGCACCTAGTGCCGCGCGGAGTCGCGCCGGCGCACCGTTTGCTGGAGTGGGGCGTTACGTGCTCTTTGTCTACCAACAACGTGCTCAATCCGTTCACGCCGTTTGGCGATTGCTCGCTCGTGCGGATGGCAAATCTCTATGCGAACGTCGCGCATGCGGGGCAGCCAATAGAGCTGGCAGCGTGCCTGGATATGGTGACGCGGCTTCCCGCGAAGCTCATGAATCTGAAAGACTACGGTATAATGGTCGGGAATGTCGCGGATATCGTTGCGCTCGATTGCACGAGCCCGGAGGCAGCGGTTGCTGAACTAGCCCAGCCGCTATTTGGCTTGAAAAGTGGCCGCATGAGCTTTTCGCGAGAAGCCGCAATTGTAAATTGGCCGGGGTCTGGTGCCGTTCGCTAGCCGCATCCCGGCAGCTCCATCCCAAGGCGGACTGCTTCGCGGAAATCTCGATCGATTGTCGCAACGGTCTTCAGTCACCGCGGTCGGAGAGTGCGATCAGAGTTCGATCCGCAACCTCATCACAGCGAGTTGCCCTTTATTTTCCGGCATGGTGTCGCCGATGTGGACGACATCTTGACGATGCTGGCAACGGAGTTCGCGTGAAGCAAGTCCTTGCGGCTGAGAAACCGAAGCGTGCCGCGCGGATAGGCATCGCAGAATTTCGAGAGCGTCGCCGCCGTCGCAGCCACATTGTCCTGCTTCGGTATGACTGCGATCCCCCCATCCCTCAGGACGAAAGCATCCTTGACGTTGGACATTGAGATGGTTGCAAGGCAAATCTTGAACAGTCCCTGATAGGCTTGGGGCGGCTGCATCAGATCGCCGCCAAGACTGCTCAGCAGATGATCGCGGCTTTTGGTGCAACTCTCGGCCTGCGCAGAGCTCCCTGCAACCAACATCAAGAGGACGCCGGTGGCGAAGGCCCTCATTATCTGCGGCCAATGGAAACAGCGCGCGGCAGGACATCGCCCGGATGTGCCTGATCTTGTGCTGGAGTGTTGTCTGCGGTTTTGACGCTCTTTCGTTCGCTGGCTCGCGGCAGGTGGTAGGTCTCGGCAGCACAGCGCTCCCACGACAAGGCGCGTGCATGTGCGGCGGCGCCTGCAGCCAGGATCGATCGTGTATTGCTGTCTTCGACGATTTCCGTAATGGCCTGTGCGATGGCTTTGACATCCGGTTCAACGAGCAAGCCCGTCTCGTCGGCCAGAACGGCATCGGGAACGCCGCCCACCGCCGTTGCGACGCTCGGCAGACCGCCGGCAGCGGCTTCGAGATACACCAGACCGAAACCCTCCACGCGCCCGGACGATTCCGGGATGCCGGTCAGGCAGAAGAAATCGCTGGCGCCATAGACATCGCGGATCTGTTCGTTCGGCAGAGATCCAAGCAGGTGAACTTCGCAATCAGTGGTGTCGACCATGTCGCGAAACTCCTCGACAAAATCGGCCTCGCCATTTGGACCGATCACGAGCCACGCGATTCGTTTGCGCAGTTCATCCGGCAGGCTCGCTAACGCGGCGAGGGTCTTGAGATGTCCCTTTCGCCGGGTGAGACGGGCGACGGTGACCATCACGATCTTGTCCGCATCGACGCCATAGGCTCTGCGGGTCACCTTGCGTCCCTTTCGCGGGCCGAACCAGAAATCCGATACGCCGAGCGGAATTGCGACAACGCGGTCGCTTTCGATCGAGAAACGTTCGCGAAAAAGCTCGCGTGTAAACCGGCTGTTGGCGGCAACCTCGACACGCGGACCGAAAACGCCGGCGGCCTGAATCGCAAGCCTCTTGAGTGGTGTCTGGGTTTCGTTGATCTCCGTGCCGTGGACCGTCATCAGCAGGCGCGCCTGAGTCCGGTGGCGCGATAGCGCCAGCGGAATGAAGAATGGCCAGTCCGCCGCATGGATCACATCGTAGTCTTCAATCCGGACCTGGCTGCGCGCGAGAAGAATCTTCGAGGGAAGATCCCGCATGGAATGAAGCCCGCCGTGAAAGCGATGAAGCTGAAAGGGAAGCGACCTGTCTTCATCCAGTGAACTTGTGGCGTAGTCAGGTGCGACAACAGTAACACGGGCGCCAAGATCGGTGGCCGCTGTTGCGATTTCCCGCGCGTAGGTACCGATTCCGCCGGTTGCCGGTGCGAATTCGCTTGTCAGCATGAGAATGTTCATGGCGGCGCGTCCTCAATGAGAGAGCGGGCTGGTCACCAGGCCGCGGGTGTTCTGGATTTCGTGGTGATAGCGGAAGACACGCGCGAGCTGGGTGCCAGGCGTGAACATCCGGATGCTGGCTGCGATCCGCGATGAATCCATATCGCCATGGGCGATGGCATCGCGAACATTGATGAAGCGATGCACCAGTCGCTCCACCATGTCGGCCCTCGAGTCGCTTCGGGGAACGAGGTACCCCGACTCGCCGTCTCGAACGACGGCTTCGAGTTGCGGCAGGTGCGTGGCGACGACGGGACGTCCGACGGCCAATGTCTCGAGAACGAATCGCGGCATTCCTTCGAATTCCGATGTCAGAATTCCGGCATGCGCGGATGCGAGGGTTGCGGCCATTCCAACTGCATCCTTGAAGCCGTGACGGACCGTGATGTCCTCGATCGCTGCGAATTCGGGATACCGGTGCGGATCACTGGTTCCGACGTAATGAAACTCCACCTTGTCTTGCATCAACTGACGCAGGCGATGGATCGTCTGAAACATCAGCGGCGGATCCTTGAACTCGTCGAGGCGTCCCGCAAACACAATCCGGAATGGCGCGGTGTCGCGGGGCAGGGTACGCGGCTGGAAAATCTCGGTGTTGACCCAGGTCCACAGTGTATCGATCTTGTCCCTTTGACGCGGATACTCCTTTTGGAGCCGCTCGGTGATGTACGGGTTCACGCACAGAAACTTCGCGCTGGTCGCCATGGCGAAGCGTTCGCCCGCGTTGTGGACAAACGAGTATCTGCGAAGCAGCGAGTCCATCTGCAGTTTTGGAACGCCCTCGCCGTGAAGCATCTGGATAAAGGGGAGGCGAAGGACAGCCGGTAGCCAGGAAAATTCCACCCGGCGCAAGTCAATGGAGCAGCGCCTTGCGCGGATCTGCTTCGAGAGCAGACCGAAGTTGCGCAGGAGAGCTACGAAAAACTGCCCCGTGAGAGATGCTCCGATGGAGCGGGCAGCTTCGCGCGCCTGACTATCTGAATAGCGCAAGATCGGAAGAAAATCGAACGTGCGGCCCCTGAAGGTGAGCTTGTGGATTTCCCCGAGTTCCAGATCCCCGATGGAATCAACGCCGATGAACAGAAGATCGGTGTCGGTCGGGTGGAACGTGATGAAGTCCCGGATGTAGGTTTCGAGGCCGCCGACTTTCTCTCCGCGCGGGTCAAACGGATGAATCAGGCAGATCTGATACCGCGGGGGCGTGTGGTGAGCGTTGCGGGCACGCTGAGCCAGTGTAACCGAGGATGTCATGCCGCTTTCCTTGTCCGGGCGTTTACGATTTGCGGGATGCTGCACGCCACCAGACGTGGAACGATTGTCATGCAACGCGCATAGCGAGGCGCCATGCGACGGGGATCGCGCAGCATCCGCCAAGCCCACTCAAGGCCAATCTTCTGGGTGATGAGGGGCGCGCGGTTCTGCGTATGGGCGATGAAGTCCAGAGCGGCGCCGATGCAGAGCAGCCCGACGCCCGGAAGCCTGTCAAGGCAACGGGCAGCGAAGATTTCCTGCCGTGGTGCGCCGAGTGCGACGAAGCAGAGTCTCGCGCCTGATTCTCGTATGCGGTCAATCGCGCGGTCAGCTTCGTCCGAGTACGGATCGAAGTTTCCGCCGGGTGCGTAATAGCCGGCGATCTGAAGTCCCTTGAATCGGCTCGCGAGCCGTCTTGCTGTTCTGTGAAGTGTCAGGCGATTGGAACCCAGCAGATAGACAGGAATATTCTTGCTTCCGGCCTGCTCGCAGAGAGGTTCGACCAGGTCTGCGCCGGTGGTTCGCTCGATCTTCGTGCCTGCGAGTCGTCCGAGCGCGACAATTGGAAATCCGTCGGCGGTGACGAAGCGAGCGCGACGATAGGCGGCGCGGAAGTCTGGCCGCTGTTGTAACTGCGCAACGTGATCGAGATTAAGAGTACAAACGCTGAAGCTGTCGCCGGTCTGCGCTGCCGACACGATTGACGACACGGCTTCCGACATTGAGAGGATATTGATGGCGATGCCATCAACGATCATATCGCGCGATTCGTGCGCCTGCGCTTCCATCATGCCGATTCCCCCAATGACGATGTGGCCGAGTAACGCTTGCTTAACATCGGCGTCATTTGCGACGACGATGGGAACTTCACGCACTTAAAGTTCTCATCATCGAACAGCGCAGTCATGAAATCGAACCATTGCGTCGCAAGGATGGCGTCACGTCCATGAAATCAAAACGAGGATGAAACAAATCATTCTCGCAATGGAGATCTGCCATGCATGTGAAGATTTCGCGGCGACGGGCGATGTCCGTGCTCGCTGGCGCAGGAGTTGCAGTGCGCGGGGCCACATCAGCTTTTGCTGGTGATGAGAGTCTTGGCGCAATTGCGGCAGCAAACGGATTCGTATTTGGTGCCGCGGCTGGCCCTGTGATCGACAAGGATCTTGCCTATCGCGAGCTCTATACGAAACATACGCGGATCGTGACGACTGATGTCGCCATGAAAATGGGCACAATCGCGCCGCAGACGGGCCCGAAGCGATTCGAGAGCGCGGATCGTCTGCTGCAATTCTGTGCAAGCAACAGGATTCCGATGCGCGGGCATTGTCTCATTTGGAACGAGTGGGTTCCCGCGTGGGTGAAGAGCATGGACACGACGGAGCGGCGAATATTCTTCGATCGCTATATCGAAGAGGTCGTTGGCCGTTACGCCGGAAAACTGCAGTCATGGGATATCGTCAACGAGCCGTTTTGGCCGGGGCATAAGGCGCCCGGCGGATATCGGCTCGGCCCCTGGTACGACGCTTTCGGGACAGATTATGTCCGGCGAGCATTCGAACGTGCAGCTCTTGTGGACAAGAAAACTAAATTTGTACTGAACGAAGCTCAGACGGAACGGGATGACGATGTCGGCCGGGCTGTTCGCGAAGGCTTGCTGCGTCTGGTCGACGAGCTGAGAGACGCGGGCGTCCCGCTCCATGCGGTCGGGTTGCAAGGACATCTTCAGCCGCGCTACCCGCACGACGCATCGCGCTTTGCAGACTTCGTGCATGCACTCGCTGAGCGCAAAGTCGACATCTACATCACGGAGTTCGACGTTCGTGACGATACGTTCCCCGACGATATTCCGACCCGAGACGCGATGATCGCGGAGACGGGCGAGAAGTTTCTCAATACCGTCTTGCGCATTCCGGCGGTGAAGATGGTGATCGCATGGGAGCTTTCAGACAACTATTCTTTCTATACGGACGCAGCGAAAAAGAAGAATCCGTTGGCCGAGCGTCTTCCCCGACCATTGCCGTTTGATGACGCCAACCAGAGGAAGCCGCTTTGGTTTGCGATGGCGCGCGCATTCAGAAATGCGAAGAGGACATAAGGTCTGCTACCCTTGTTCAAGGGCTGGATCGTTGTGGCCGTGCGCGTAACATCTTGAACAAGGCCGGCGCGTAGAGCAAGGCAAGGGCGGCGATGTATGAAGTTCCGCCCGTCACGATATGAGCAGCCATTGCGGCAACGGTCTTGGCTTCGGGCATGAGCCGCAACAGGCAGCCCATTGCAATTGTCGCGATGGCAATGCGGATGAGATGACCGAGCGGAAGCCTCAATCCGAACTGCGAGAAGCCGATTGCGAAGCTGGCAATCGCGGCCGCCGACGCCGCGATGACCGTCGCAACAGCGCCGCCGACGATTCCCCAATACCAGATGAAGGCGAAGCTCAGTGCCACGGTCACCGATGCGTCTATACTCGCAACGGCGATCATCAGCCGTGTGCGGCTATGCAGGAGAAACACTTGATCCCCAAAGTGGGCGCGCAGGTTTCGGATGGCGCCTGCCAGAACAGCGAGCGGAAGGACAGCGAGCGTAACCTGCTGGAAGGGAGTCGCGATCAGCAGGTGAACGATTTCCGAGCGCAGCATGTATATTCCAAGAATACTCGGTGCGAGAACGGCAATAAGAAGCGCGCTGTTGTCGGAGAGTTGTTGCATCGCTGCCTTGCTGCCGCTGTCTTCCATGCGTTTAACGGCGATTGGGAATGCGGCCGCCGTGACCAGCATTGCAGCTACGGCAGCGGCCCGTTGACCGAGGCCGTAACCGACGGCGAACAGACCCGCGGCAGCGACGCCCATCATGTCATTGATGACAAAGCGAGACGCATTGAGGCCGATCCAGCTGAGACCGCCCCCGATGATCAGCGGAATGCCGTAGTGCAAAGCGTGACTGACGATCTTGCGGTCAACCGGCCAAAGACTCCGCCCAAATCCGATCCTCGGCAGCACGATCAGCGTCGCGGCTAGCTGGGCGATGGCATAGCCAGCGAGCGGCCATTCCGGCCCCTGACCGAACCATCGGATCATGATCAGGCCGAGCAGAAAGCCGACGGCCGGTCCCACGATTTGCTGTATCGAGTAGACGCCGATCTGCTGCTGAACACGGGCGCGTTCGCCGATGTAGAGATTGAGTGAACGGGTGACGACATAGGCAATAGCAGCAGCCAGCAAGCCGCTGCTGGCGTCGGGTGAAATTACCAGAAACAAGATGCCGATGATCGCCAGACTCTGAATGATGACAGATGCCAGCAGAATTACATTCTCTGTCCGGTAAAACCGTTGTGCTTCCTCGCCGTTCTGGAAACGCCCGAAGAAGCGCAAGGCATACTGCGACCACCAGGCGAGGAAGCCGATCTGGAGGAGTTCGTGGGTAGCTGTGACCAGCGTGATGACGCCAAGTGTGTGTTCATTGACGACATGGGTCCAGACGATCATGGCGATCAGCTGGAACAGTGGCCCGATGATCTGTGCAGGCATATAAAGGAGTGTATGTCTCAAAAGCATGATCAGGCTCCCAGCCAGCGCAAGGTGCGGGAAGGTGCGGCTTGCCGAATTGCCAGCAAGGCCGTCACGCTGGCAATTGCTGTTATGGCGTATGTGACTACGAAATCGGAAACCGCGCCGAACCCGCGCAAGGGCGCATGGTCGCGCAGCGTCATGATGACGAAGATGTGCCAAAGGTAGATGAAGTAGCTTCCCGATCCGATCACCGCGAGGAGCGGGACGCGCGGATAGATGGTGAGGAGAAGGATGGCTAGCAGTACCGCGTAACCGAAGAAGGCGACTGAGTCGTAGTCGGCCGAATCGCCAATGCCGGAGATTCTGACCGCGGCGTAGATGAGATATGCGATCAAGGTCGCGCTCAGAATGGTCATGCGCATGTTGCGCAGCGCTGGCTCTCCTCGAAGTGCTCCGAACAAAGCTCCGCACGCTGCAAAGGAAAACCAGAATGGAACGTCCCGTAGACGAGCTTCTTGAACGAGTGATTCAGAGAAGCCTGCGCGCAACAAGAGCGGGTCGAGATAGCTTCCGGCAAACAGTCCGAATGCAATTGAGATGCTGAGAAGGATAGCAAGCCGTTGCGAACTGTACCGGGTGTTGCCGTCGGCATATCGAAAGATCAGCCACAAGCCGATCGTGCAGCCGACATAAACGAAGACATAGTAATAGACGAACACGTAGGCGAGCAGGAACCGCGCGACTGTCGTGGCGAAGCGATGATCCATCGCCGGGTTGTGCCATGCCATGTAGATGTAGGCGGCGGTGAAGGCGATGGCATAGGGGATAACGGTGGCCTTCATCCGCTTCCAGAGCGGAACGCGACCTGAGGCGGCCGTTAGATATCCGGATACGAAAAGGAAAATCGGAACACATGGCCGCAGCGTTGCGTCGAGCATTTTTGCCCATGATGTGTCGAGCGGTTGTGGCAGCGAGTGAATTCCGATCACCATCAGGATGGCGATGCCCCGCATGGTGTCAATTCCGGAATCCCGGCTCGCCGCCGGCGCCTGTGGCGAAATCCGGCTCTCCGGAATGCCCGCGACCGCTGTCATTGTCATCGCGCGCCCCTTTGCGGAGATCCGGCAGGGACGGGTGCTGCCGTGCTGGGCGTGAATTGACGGTCGAACAGGCTATTGAGCGCGCGCCGCAACGGAGTTTCAAAGAAGCGATAGGATAGAATGCTTGCCCCTGCGAGCAGTGCCACGGCGAAAGGCAACAGCGCCAGCTTTCCCCCTGGGATGCCGGCCACATAGCGAGCACCGAACGTCAGAACGACGGTAGCGACTGGAATGTGCAGCATATAGCAGGAGTACGTATACGCGGACGCGCGGTCGAACCGCATTTGCGACAACACAGTAGGTGTTTCAGACATATCGTGCTGGATCGCGAGTACGGCAATTGCATAGACGGCGACAAGCGCTGCCATGTCCGGGAGCAGCCAGCCCAGAAGGAAAAAGAGCGCCAACCCGGCCGTGAGCGTTCCAGGAACGATGGGCCAGCGCGCGATCTGATGACGGAACACATAGCAGGCAACGCCGAGATTGAATCCGGGTAATGCCCGGAAGATACCCCCCTTGTTAATCCACTCGGCCCATGGCTCGCTGCCGGCCGCGGCAACGTAGATGCTGTTTGCAAGGGCGGGAAGTACGACAAGCGGGATCACGAGCGCTCTATGCCGCGCGGCCAGCAAGGCAACGGTCGGAAAGAGGAGATAGCAGAACATTTCAGCAGACAATGACCAGCTCGGGAAATTGAAGGTCAGTCGTTGTCCGTCGACGGCATGAAGCAGCAGAAGTTGCGTGGGCACGTCAGATAGCGGGTAGCGGGCCGGATTGTCGGTCTTAGCAAGTCCGAAATATATCGCGGCGGCAACAGCAAGATAGAATACCAGTGTTGCCAGATGAAGCGGATAGATGCGGGCCAGCCGCCGCCAGATGAAGCGCCCGACCGATGCTAGATCATTGACCTTGCCGATATACTGGCTTGCGATGACAAATCCGGACACCACGAAGAAGAGATCGACAAACAGATTGAAGTGATGGGTGTGATCGACCATGAAGCGTCCCGCAGGGTGATCCTTGACGTAGTCCGCATAATGCAAAACAACGACGGCGCAAGCGGCGATGATCCGTAACCCGTCCAGATGTCGTGTGTCGTTCTGCAATAGTCGATCCTCGGATTGCTTGCGCCAAAACAGGTGTCTCTCGCGTCAAGGCGCGATGCTTCGCTTCTTTGGACTGTGAGGCGCGGGGGCCCGTACAGCGCGTGCGCGCCGCTCAGAGAGCGCTGTAATCAGGTCGATGACTGCGCCGCGATCGGTTGACGCCAATGTATTCCAGCGCGCCAGATTTTCCGCGCCGCGAACTGCAAACGATGCCCGCCATGCCGGCTCTGATAGCGCAGCGGCGATCGCGCTTGCGGCGGCAGCGGGATCATCGGGATTGATAAGAATGCCGGATTGATCCAACACCTCGCGGAAAATGGCCGCGTTAGGCGCGACGATCGGAAGACCTGCGTACTGGGCTTCCAGTAACGGCAGACCAAGGCCTTCCTCGTGAGACGTGCATATGAAGGCGTCGGCGTTCTGAAGAATCTGGCGGACCCGGTCACCCGATTGATATCCATGGAGGATCACGCCGGGGCTTTGTTCGAGGATATTCCAATCATCTCCCCAGCCACGTCGCCCCACGATTTCGAGGGTGGCGTCGTCAAAATCGCGCTCCCGCAGCGCTGCGAGAACCCTGGCCGCGGCTACGAAATTTTTTCGCGGTTCCACAGTTCCGAGCGCAACAAGGCGAAGCGGTGTCGCTTTGTCGATCTGTCCCGTGCGGCCATCCGGTCGCAAATCGAACACGTTACGCACCGGCGGGCGGTACAATGTGATGTCGGCATCGGGCCGGCAGTGAGCGGCGAGCTTGCGCTTGGTGTCAGCGGAGTTGACGAGAAAGCGCGGGTAATTCTGCACTGCGAGCCTGAAGGAGGGCGCCATATAGAGCCGCGCGCGAAGATTAAGATCGGCCGGGCGTGACAGCAGAAAAATGTCGTGAATGTAGGGAATGACTCGCGTCGCGAACGGCCGCAACAACGGGCTCGGAGGAAAACCGGGGCACAGCAGGATCGACGATGCATCCGCCAGGCGTAACGGCAGTCCGAACGTCTGTCTTGTTATCATCCGTCTGGTGCCGCGCGCCGTCACAGGGGTGATGTCGAGCGGTGCAAGCGCCTCCCGCGAGAACAGCTCAAGCGTGATGCGTTCCAGTCCGGTGACGTGGCGCCCGAGATGGGTGTGGTCTACATAGACGGTCATGGGAGTCCGATCTCAGGGTTATCGGTAAGGCTGGATTGGTTTGCGAGAGGCAGCCTGTAGTGCCGGCGCCATTGCTTCGCGCGGCAGCAGCAGCGTGATGAGAATGATGAACTGCGCGAGCTGGATGTTCTTGGACGAGAAGCTGACGGAACTCGCCGCAATTACCAGGACCAACAGAACAATTGCCCAGGCTGCAGGGTTGGCGCGTTTGAGAATTTCCACAAACAGGCAGATCAGACCGATCGTCAGAAGAATGGTGTGAATGAGTCCGAATTGGACAATGCAGGAGATCCAGAAGTTCTCAATTCCGTAGTTGAGGCCAAGTTGTGCCTGCAGTGCATTCACGCGGGTGGGATTGGGGCCCATCACCAGCTCCTGCCAGTCAAAATGGGACAGCAGGTCGAATGTCGCAAAGCGCGCGAGCGCGCTGCCCTTATCGGATGAAAACCGCAGCAGCATCTTGTCGAAAATTCCGAGATCGAATGCTGCGAAGATTCCCGCGGCTGCGATAAACAGCAGGCAGAGGGTGGCGATCACCGCCGGGAGCGAAACTTGCTTTCCGCGCAAGATCAGCCAAATTTCCCTTGCTGCGACAAAGCCCAGCACCAACAGGACAGTGACCAGGGCTGTTCTGCCGCCGAATGCCATCAATGATCCGAGACAAAATGCAATCAGCGGAATGCGAAGCATGGCGATGGGGCAAAGCGCAGGGCGAAGAACCAGCGCGAGAACATATCCGCCCACGAGACCCGATGCGGTCAACGGGTGCCCGAGCAAGGCCGAGGACCGCCATTCCCCAATCACCAGCACGTCGCCGAGCGTCAGAGGGATCAACCGGTGACCGGAAAAGTATTCGTAGTATCCGAGACACACGTTGAGCAGGATGGTGAGATGGGTGGCCCAGACCAACGGCTTTCGCTGGGTGGGCGAGAGCTGCCAGATGGTGAGGCACAGAATGACCGGAAGAAGAAAAGTATCGATGATGACGGTGAACGGGCGGGTCAACACGAACATCTGCACAAGCAGAAACGACCAGCAACCGAGATAGACAAGGATGAGTTTGGATCCGGAGAGCATCCGATCGATCTCGCCGATCGGGTCGGCGTTGCGCAGCAGAAGGAGGCCGAAGGCGAGAAACGTGAAGCAGGTTGCCGGGTGGAATTTCTCGTAGAAGCTGCCACCGGCAGTCAAATAATGTATCTTCCAGTTTGTCAGCATCGCCGACGACAGCGTGAACGTTGCGATCACGGCGAGCAGCAACAGCAAGACAATCATCCGGTCCATGAACAAGCCAGCCATCGCGGTTTCGCGGCCTGACGCATGGGGTGGTCGCGAGAAGTTCGCCCTGACCGGAGCCGCGCCGCGATACCGCGGGAACGGGCCGTTCACTGGAATCGCGCCCGCGATCCGAGTCATAGGTTCGCGCGCCTTCATTCCGCAGGTCCGGGCTTTAGCGCGACGCTGCCGTACGGCTTGAGATACGCCGAACTGCGATAATAATCGTAGAACCGTAGCCGGCTGAGATCGACCCGCGTCAACACCGTGCCGAGAATCTTGTCATAGACCGGCGACAGAAGATTGACGGTGTGCGTGACAACTTCCTGAGGGGTCTGATCCCATCCCATGGCAAGAATGATGCGGTCGGACAGCTCGGCCAACGCGCGGCCATCAACCAGAGGTACAAGCGGCGGTGAATCGATGATGATCAGTTCATAGTGCTGACGCAGATGATCGAGAATTTCGACGATCCGCTCGGAGAACATCAGCTCGGTGATGATATCGACGTCTTTTACTGCGGGTGACGGCAGGATCGAAAGGCCGGAGCTCCGGTCCAGCAGAATGGCGCGGTCAAGCGAGACCTGTCCTCTTGCGACCTCCATCAGCCCTGCATCGGCATGAGGGGACAGGGCGCGCGTTAACTGCGGATTGCGAAGATCGCCGTCGATCAAAAGTGTTTTTATGCCGAGCGTGGCAAGCGACAGGGCAAGGTTGGCTGCAAGCGTGGTTTTCCCTTCGTTGTCGAGCGCTGATGTCACCAATACGACTTTCAGCGGCTGGATCCGCATCGTGCGCTGAATCGCGAGGCGAACAGCGCGGATCGCCTCCGCAAAGAAAGTGCCCGGTTCGTCGATGGCGTAGCGCATCAAGGGCGGCTGCAGCGCGGGCGGCAATAGCCTCATGGTTCGTGGATTGTAACGGCTGAGCTCATCCCGCCCGCGTTTTGCGCGCGCAGCAAGCTCACGCGTCCCGATCAACGGGACGGCGGCAAGCGCAGGGACGCCGGAAATAGCTTCGGCCTGCTCAAGCGTTTTGATGCGACGGTCGAGATAGTCCGCCAGAAATGCAAAAATGCATCCACCACCAAGGCCGATCATCAAGGCCAGGCCAAGAATAAGCATGGTTTTGGGTGAGGAAGGCCTGATCGGGATGCTCGCCCTTGTCACCACACGGGAGTCAGGCATTTCGAGACTCTCCTGCGCGGAGGTCTCCTTGTATCGGGCCAGATAGGATTCATAGAGCGTGCGGTTGGCCTCCGCTTCCCGCTGCAACTCACGAAGCCGAACCAGTGCCGAACCGGAGGAACTCGATACCCCCTGAACCTGATCGAGGCTCTGCTGCAATGATGCCTCACGGGATTTGGCGACATCGTAATCATGCGTCGTGCTGTCGAGAATGCGGTGGATTTCCTCATTGATGAGGCGCTGGGTGTCCTTCAGCTGCGCGCGTATATTCGCGACAAGGGGGTGCCGCACCCCGTACTTGCTCGAAAGATCGGCTTCGTTCTTTGCAATATCGGCATACTGCGTTCGCAGCTTGGTGATCATCTCCGAGGTGATGGCAGCGTTGATGCCGCCAGCGTCGCCCCCGGATTTGGCAAGCTGCTGGACCTGATCGTACTTTGCGCGCGCTTCCGCGGTTTGCGCCCGCGCGGCGATCAGCTTGTTGTTGAGATCCGTGATCTGCTGATCGTTGACTGTGACGCCTTGCGCCACGGCGAGATTGTTGGTGGAGCGGAAATCCTCGACCGTCTGCTCCGATGTGACGACCCGCGATTTCAACCCTTCGATCTGGCCGTTGAGCCAGCTCGCGGCGATCTTCGTCGCGTCGTATTTGGCGCGGACCTGTTCCTCGAAGTAGCTCTCGGCAATTGCATTGGCTATCGTCGCGGCCTTCCGCGGCTCCTCGGAACTGACGTTGATATCCACAAGGAAGGTTGTACCTTGCCGGGTCACCTTCATCCGCCTTTGAAGAATCTCAACGGATCTTGCGCGCGCTGCATCCTCCGGGCTTGCTCCAGCAGCCGGGCCGCTGCTGCTGAACAATCGCCTGACAGGATCGAGAAGGCCCGGCTTCGGTGTGAACTCCGAATCGGCGGTCAGCTTAAGTTTGTCCACGACGCGATGCAGGATCGCGACGGATTGAATGAGCAGCGCCTGGCTTTCTATGGTGGCGTCGTCGGTGCCAAAGTTCGATAGAACCGTCTGGCTGGTATCCACCACGTTGGCGCGGCGAGGGTCGACGAGAACCGTGGATGTCGCCGTATATAAAGTGCTGACGACCGTCAGATAAACCAGTGCGAGCGCAATCAGAGACAGTGGCGCTGCGGCAACGGTCTTCCAGCGTCGGCGCAGGATGCGTGCCATTTCGCGCAGATCGACAGTAGGCTGTTGCCACCGACCGGCGGCTGTGCCGACAGACTCGTCCAATGCCTGGAGATCGGAGTCAGAACTGCGCTGTAACATTGATTCCTACCTGATGTTTGTCGAAGCTGAAGGCGGGAATATCGCTGTTACGATCAGTATATCGATGGAAGATGGAAATTGAGCCGTATCGATTCATCAAGTATTTGATCCGCGCATCAGAGGTCATCACGGTGTCCTTGCGCGACTGTCCAAAGAAGCGGTCGTTTTCATAACCGCCAGCCAGCGAAATGATCACGTTGCGCCGGAATTCGTAATCGAGACCGAGCTGGAACGCGTTTGCGAGCACTCCGGTGGAGCTGGTATCGGACGTCTCCGTTACGATCTGTTCCGCCTTGAGATGAACATCGAGCATGCGGGTAGGGCGCCATGTCAGCATCGCACGATAAGAAGGTCCTTCGATCGAGCCGATGGATGAGGCATCGAAACGTTGCTGGACGTAGCCCGCGCCAAACTCGCCGCTGAGAAGATTACCAAATCCGACTGTGAAACCGGACAACGCGCGATATCCTTGCGAGTCGAGCGTCTGCGCAGGTGTTCCGCGGATGTTGCGTTGATTGCCCTCGACTCCGGCGAACCACCCCAGAACGGGCGAAAATGCATAGTCCACGCGGCCGTGAAGCGAGTAGATCTGACCGTCGCGGCCATCCTGATTGATGATCGAACCGTCTTGCGCTCGCGTTGTGCCGTAGTCGTACGAATCGACGCGCATACCAACCGATGTGGTCAGGCGATTGAACTCCTTGCGAACGGTCAGATCGCCGGAGAACAGGTCGTAGGGTGTCGGGGAGATGGCGTTAACCGGCGAACTGAGCGTGCCGACACCTTCATTGAGATGAGCGATCTGGAAGTTGGTGAGAACGGCAAGGTCGTGTGCGATGTCGAACCAGCCATTGCCCTTCAGGCTGGCATTGGTCTGATTCAGGCTGGAGTTCTCATTATATATAGTCGACTGGGCGTCCAGCTTCAGATCGATTCCGTGCCGTTCCCATAATGTATGGGCGCGTAGCGAGGGTTGGAACACGGCGGCGATGTCCGCGCGCTTCGTGGTGTTCGACGAGAAGACATTGCTGTCGTAGAGCGCGCCGGATATCAGCTTGGGGCTGAACATCCAGGAACCAGCCCGGATTCCGGCTGGTTCATATCCCGGCTGCTGTCTTTTCCTCACCGGCATATCCTCGGGTTGGATCTCGTTGCGTGCTTCCGGATCTGTCAGATCGGGCAGCGAAGATGGTTCGAAAACCCGTTGTGCATTCCAGGGCGCAGAAAGTTGTTCAGTGGTCGACGGTATGACCTGTGCATTCGATGGCGCCGCGAGACCAAGCATGAGAGCGGTCGCCGGCAGTTGTGCCTTTCTCAGGCTTGCAAGTTTCGATCCATGTCGCGGCTTCTGCGCGGCCGATCTCTTGCGGCTTCCGATTTCCCTCAACACCATCAACGCAACAGCACTCTTCATTGATTGTCCCGTAGGGGAGGCTCGCACGCCTGGTGGAGGTCGCCGGTATCCGACGTCCCGGAATAGCCCAGAAGATCATCGTGCCTTTGCCCAAGGAAACGTCGTGGTGGAATCGGTTTACGTCATCGATATCGTCACGAACGTCCGTTCCCCGGCATGTGAGAAACGCTTTCTGCGCATCTCAACGCGAAACATCGAAGATCGTTCTGCATCGCAGAAAAGTTTGCACCGCAAAGAGACGGTACTATGGCGACGCACATCTGCTCGACGCAGCAAGATCACTTTTGCAGCTCGCTAAGTGGAACTTGAATTGTGAAATCGAAATGACGCGTCAGAAGAAGCGTTCGGGAACGCGAATGTTGTCGCCGGGATAAATGAGCACTGGTGCGTCAAGCGGAAAGATTTCTTCACCGGCGCCGCCGGCGCGCCGCAAGTACACCTTATTCTCGTTGGCCCGGTAGGTGAAACCGCCTGCGCTCGCAATGGCATCGAGCACCGTCATTCCGACGCGATATGGATACTCTCCACTCTTCTTCACCTCGCCAAGAATGTAGAAGGGCCGATAGAGCGCGATCTCGACATTGACTCGGGGGTCGCGGACGATTCCCTTCGATAGGGCGGCTGCGATTGAGCGTTCCAGCTGGTGAGTAGTTGCTCCTGCGGCCCTGATGCGGCCCGCGAGCGGAATCGAAACATAGCCGCCGCTGTCGACCTCATACTCACCTGCGACATCGGGCTCACCGTAGACTTTCACGCGAACCCTGTCGGTGGGGCCGAGCACATATGTTCCGGCGTTGGAAGCAGAAGAGGGGTGTTTCTGTTGAGCTTGAGCGTTCGCATTGAACCAGAAGCTGGTGCTGCAGATCGCCATAACGATAGCGAGAAGCAGACGCGCGATCCGCGTAGACATTTGCGACATGACTCAACCCCACTCAGGAACACGATTTTCGCGCATCAATTGGACGAACGAACTCCTTGATGCAGCTTGGAGTGATAGTCGAGAAAAAAACGGCAAAAGAATGTGATGGGTTGTTCCAATGTGTCGCTGGATTGTTCCTGTCGATAATTGTGGCAATCACAACGGGCCGGTTAGGGACTTGTGCTCGCGTGCTATGCGCGATGACAATTTTTACAGCACGAGAACTGTTGCGCCCTCGATCGCAATACAAGTCAGGACTCCCGTTCGCCACGCGCCGGTGTCGATGTTAATCCTGTTCTCACGAATATCCGGGTGATCCACCGGAGTGTGGCCGTGTACGATCACCTTGCCATGATTGAGATCAGAGTTCAGGAACTCATCCCGGATCCAGAACAGATCCTCTGGATCTTGCTGGTTCATTGGAACGCCAGGCTTTATTCCGGCATGGACGAACAGAAAGTCTCCACAAACGAAACTGTTGCGGAGACATTGCAAGAACAATTCGTGTTCGCGGGGAAATATCTCCAGCAACGATCGTTGAATCGCGGACGGTGTTTCAAGTCCGGATCGCGAGCGTGGCACAACGCCGTAAGACGCAAGTGTCTGAAAGCCACCAAGCTTAGACCAATGATAAAGAGTATCAGCGTCCTGCCGGAGGAATCTCTCGAGAATGGCCTCGTGATTACCGCGCAGGCAAATTGCGTGCCGCCGCACAAGGCGGACTGCCAGTAGATCGAGCACGCCGCTCGAATCGGGTCCGCGATCGATATAGTCGCCGAGATAGACTTCGACGACGTGCTCCACAGGCCGGCGGCGGACATCGTCATCGATGCGCGCGATGGTCTCCGCCAGCAGGTCGGAGCGTCCATGAATGTCGCCTACGGCATAGACGCGCGTGTTCGGAGGCACGGCGGCGTCGGTCGCTCGCGAATCATGGCGAATGGTGGTGCCGGATCGCATCGTTAGGAAGTTCCGCCTTGAAACGGGTCCGCGGTCAAACGGATGAATCCGTGATGACAGACGCTCTGCCGGCGGCACTCAAAAGAAAATCAGCCGGATCGCCAGTATAATGAGCGCCCAGACTGCCACATTGGCGAGAATGATCCAGTTTCTCAGCCGGCGATTGGCCTTCACAGGGGGCGTTAGCGAGGAGGCTGCGTTCATTTGGTCAGCGATCATCGCTGGTTCCGCTGAAGGCGCAGACGACACAGGTGAGTCGCCGCTCGTTGTCTCGATCTTCCGTAGCCGGACAATCATCTTGCGGGCTCGCTGTGAGCTAAATCCATCTTCCCCGAGAGAGTCTAAGGACTCTCTTTTAGTTTTTAGTGAACGGAATTGCACAAAGTATCGGCGTGGCTGCTTGCGCATGACGCGGGTGCGACATTGCGCCTGTTTGATTCGATAAGCGACTCCATTCTTGGATCTTGTCCACGTCGTTGAATGTGCATGGCAGCATCAACGAAATTGCAGCGTAAGAAATCAGCATCGCACTCTAAGCGCTTCGCAGCGCGATAAATTTTCGCGTCGCAAAAATTTTGTGAACCTCACGTGCGACGCGCGTGCGCGAATTTTTCGTTTTGCCGCCCCATTTCGCACAAAACTTTAGGAAAACTTCGCGCGGCTGAAGGTTGGCGCCTTCGTCTTTCGAATCATGCTTCGCGCCTGCGAAGAATTCGAACGGAGCGATGCCATCCTGTGCATGCATTGAGTTTCGTCCGATAGACGCCCAGTTGAAAGCAAGAGCAAATGGCCGCGACAGTCACGACCCGTTTTGTTCAGGACAACTCGGCAACGTCATGGAAGGGGCCGCGGCTGATTTCTGTCCGCCCGGTCGAGTATGCGAGCAGCAGTCCTTACCGGATTCGCAATGCTTATCGCTCTCGCGTCGCCGTTCGCGAGTCGCGTAGTGAGCCGGCCGTTGCCGTCAGCAAGCGGATATTCGACGCATCGGCTGCCGCATTAGCACTCCTGTTCTTCGCTCCGTTGTTCATTGCGATCGCGATTGCGATCAAAACAACCTCGCGCGGACCGGTGTTCTTTCGACAGTATCGTTACGGATACCGCAATCAGCTGTTCAAGATTTACAAGTTCCGTTCGATGGATGTGAGTCTCGGCGATGCTGCAGGCGTCCAGCAAACCGTCCAGGGTGATTCGAGGATTACCCGGGTTGGGCAAGTTCTGAGAAACACGAGCCTTGATGAACTTCCGCAGCTTATCAATGTGGTCAGGGGCGATATGTCGCTTGTCGGGCCGCGGCCTCACGTGCCGGGCATGCTTGCGGCCAACATGCCTTACGAAGATCTGGTCCCTTACTATTTCCAGCGGCACACCGCGCGGCCTGGCATCACGGGCCTGGCTCAGGTGAGTGGCTGTAGAGGCAGCACGGTTGAGCCCGATCTGGCGATCGCACGAATCGATCATGATCTCGATTACATCGAAAAGTGGTCCCTGCGGATGGATATGACCATCATCGCGCGCACTGTCCGGCGCGAGTTCCTGTCAGGCAGCGGTTTCTAACGACGCGATTCGTTCTGAATCGTCTGGCTATCCCGTATCCGCTATCTCGTATCCCTGGGGGCAAAAAATGACGCAGCGACAAAGTCGTATTATTCCCGTTCTTCTCTCGGGCGGGACCGGTTCGCGGTTATGGCCGCTGTCTCGAGAAACCTACCCCAAGCAGCTGCTCTCGCTGCTCGGAGAGAAGACGCTGTTGCAGCAGACCGCACTGCGTGTGAACGATCCAGCGATGTTCGGTGGAATGATGGTCGTTGCGAATGCAGAGCATCGGTTTGCCATTGCAGAGCAGTTGCGTGGAGTTGGCGTCACCGATCCAACCATTGTTCTCGAGCCATTCGGACAGAACACGGCGCCGGCTGTCGCCATTGCCGCGCTTGTCGCCCAGGAGTCCGATCCGGATGCGATCATTCTCGCCATGCCCGTGGATCACTGGGTTGGCGATACGACCGCGTTCCACGCAGCAGTAGCCGTCGGTATGAGAGCGGCGCAGGCTGGTCAGTTCGTCCTGTTTGGGTTGAGGCCGACTGCGCCAGCGACCGGATTCGGTTACATTCATGCGCGTGAGGAACTCGCCTCGGCGCCGGGTGTCCACCAGGTGGCGGGCTTTGTGGAAAAGCCGGATCTTCTCACCGCGGAGCGGCTTCTTGCTGCCAGCAATTATCTCTGGAACAGCGGAATTTTTCTGCTGCCGGCGCGATTGCTGATCGAAGAACTGTCACGGCTGGCACCGGACATTCTGGCAGCATGCCGGGCTGCGCTGGCGGGCGCGACCCGCGATCTGGATTTTCTGCGCCTCGATGAAGCCGCTTTCCGGGCATGTCCATCGGTGTCGCTCGACTATGCTGTGATGGAGAAAACAAATTCGGCTGCAGTTGTCCCGGCGGATTTCGACTGGAGCGATGTCGGGAGCTGGTCGGCGCTATGGGAGCTGGGCGACAAGGACCGTTCCGGCAATGTGGCGATCGGCGATGTGGTCATGGAGGACACCAGCGGATGTTACGTCCGTGGAGAGGGGCCTCTGGTTGCAGCGCTTGGCGTGGATGATCTCATTATCACAGCAACGCCCGATGTCGTTCTCGTCGCGTCAAAGGACCGGGATCAGGACGTTGCCAAACTCGTCGGACGATTGAAAGCAAGTGGCCATCGTTCGGCGACCCAGACCCAATCCGTTCATCGGCCATGGGGCTACTATCAGTCGATTCACGCCGGTGACCGGTTTCAGGTCAAGCGCATCACGGTTAATCCGGGTGCCAAGCTGTCACTGCAAAAGCATTTCCATCGCGCGGAACATTGGGTGGTCGTCAACGGCACGGCCATCGTCACCCGCGATGACGAGGAAATCCTGCTACGCGAGAACGAATCCATCTTCGTTCCGCTCGGATGCATGCATCGCCTTGAGAATCCTGGGAAGGTGCCGCTGAACCTGATCGAAGTGCAGTCAGGTCCATATCTTGGCGAGGACGACATCGTTCGCGTGGAAGATATCTACCACCGGGTTTGAGCCTGATCGAAACTCGACAGTTCACGTCGGGTCCATGTGATGAGGCAAGAGAAAGGCGGCGGCGATGACAGCAGTGCGACAAGTCAAGAATGCGTTGAAAGAGACCTTCCCGGGGCTTTGGTTGCGGTGGCATTTCATGCATCGTCCAAAAACAGCAGAAGTGGAACTCTCTCTTCTGGACAGAATCGTGCGGAAGGATGCCGTCACGGTCGATGTTGGCGCCAACTGCGGTCTTTACACGCGCGAGCTGGCGCGGCTTTCGCGGCGGGTGCATGCGTTCGAGCCGTCGCGGATGATGGCCGACGTGCTCCGGCGAACGTCAGCGGCGAATGTGATCGTGCATGAAGTTGCGCTATCCGACCACAAGGGCCACGCGGAGCTTCTGATTCCGCAAAGCGAGCAGGGCGCTGTTCACGGTCTCGCGTCCCTCGAGCCGCAGGTGGCGCTTTCGGCCAAGTCCTGCACCGTTCTGAATGTTCCGATGGCTCGACTCGACGATATGATTCACGAAGATGTCGCGTTCGTCAAAGTCGACGTGGAGGGGCACGAACTGAGCGTTCTGAACGGCGCCGTCGAATTGCTCGAACGAAGTCGTCCAGTTTTCCTGGTCGAGGCCGAGGACAGGCATCGTCCGCTGGCGACTGAATCGATTTTCGAGTTCTTTCAGGAAAGAGGCTACAGCGGATTCTTTGTCGAGGATGGCGATATCGTCCAGGTCGACCAGTTCGATGTGGAGATCTTTCAGGACTCAAGTTCGCTGCTGTCCAACGGCGGACGCAAAGCCGGCCAAGCCTACATCAATAACTTCTTCTTCTTTCCGCCCGGCAAGGACGGATGGGAAATTCTCGCCAGCTAGACAGCGAGTTCCACTCTTCTCACAGCTCCCGGCGATGTGCGCTGAAAAGCGCCACAGGAATGGTTTGACCAGACAGGATTATCGATGCGGATTACGATGGTTGGGGCGGGGTATGTCGGATTGGTTTCGGGAGCATGTTTCGCTGATTTTGGACATCACGTCATTTGCATCGACAATGATGCGAAGAAGGTGGACGCGCTCAACCGAGGTGAAATCCCGATCTACGAACCGGGTCTCGCGGAGCTTGTGGCTGGTAACGTCAAGCAACGCCGCCTCAGCTTCTCCGACGATATAGCGGCAGGAGTGCGCGGTGCGGATGTCGTTTTCATCGCGGTCGGAACGCCTTCGCGCCGGGGTGATGGACATGCGGATCTGTCATATGTTTATGCCGCGGCGCGCGAGGTGGCGGGCGCGCTGTCGGATTTCACGGTAATCGTGACCAAGTCGACGGTGCCGGTCGGGACTGGTGATGAAGTCGAGCGGATCATCCGCGAGCAGAATCCGGATGCGAAGTTTGCCGTCGTTTCGAATCCGGAATTCCTGCGCGAGGGTGCGGCAATCCGTGATTTCAAGCATCCGGATCGTATTGTGATCGGCACCGATGATGCGAACGCGCGGGAGATCATGGCCCAAGTGTATCGGCCGCTTTATCTCAACGCTGCGCCCATCGTTTATACCGACCGCCGCACAGCGGAGCTGATCAAGTATGCGGCAAATTCCTTTCTCGCGACCAAGATCGCTTTCATCAATGAAATCGCAGATTTGGCCGAGAAAGTCGGCGCCAATGTGCAGGAAGTTGCACGGGGGATTGGCCTCGATAACCGCATTGGCGCGAAATTCCTGCATGCAGGCCCGGGATACGGCGGCTCGTGCTTCCCGAAGGACACGCTGGCTCTGATCAAAACCGGACAGGATAATGAAGCGCCGCTGCGGATCATCGAAACCGTCGTCGCAGTGAATGATCTGCGCAAGCGTGCCATGGCCCGCAAGGTTGCGAATGCCTTTGGGGGAAATCTTCGGGGTAAAACCGTGGCCGTGCTGGGAATGACGTTCAAGCCGAACACCGATGACATGCGTGACGCGCCGTCTATTCCCTTGATCACTGCTTTGCAGGACATGGGTGCGACTGTGCGCGCGTACGATCCGGTTGGTATGGAGCAGGCGAAGAAGGTGCTGGAGGACGTGACTTTCTGCGACGATGCCTATGAGTGCGCAAAGGGCGCTCATGCGCTGGTTATCGTCACGGAGTGGGAGCAGTTCCGCGCGCTTGATCTCAAGGAATTGGCGGTCACCATGGCGACGCCGGTGATCGTCGATCTCCGGAACATCTACTCGCCGGACGAAGTCGCGCGGAACGGGTTTCTGTATTGCGGGGTCGGGCGGCCGCAACCCGCAACCTATTGACGTGATGCGTCGTTACATCTGTGCGATCTATCGGGACACTCTCCGCGGGGTGACACTGTTCGCGCCGACGCGTTTGCAGACGACCTGATGCAGGATGTCGCGCAGGTCCGATGCGACGGGGGATAGTTCGCTGCCGACCAGCATCCGCAGTTCGAGCGGCGGTAACGGCGGGAGACCAAACTCCTTGCCGACGTCGCGAATGCCTGGCGGGACGCGGTGGGTGGTTCTGGGTGAGATGCCGTATCCGGAGCGCAGCGCCGCCCACACACCGGGAAGACTTGGCGTCGTCAAAGACAATCGCCAGCGCAGCTTCTTGCCTTCCAGCGCCTGAAAGGCAGCCTGGCGGAACAGGCATGGATGATCGAACACGATCATTGGAATCGGATCGTCCACTTCGGATCTTGTCATTCCCTTTCCGCCAAACCAAAGCATCGACAGGGACGCGATCAGCGTGCCATGTTTGGTTGAGTTCGGCTTGAAGAAAGCCAGTGCGACGTCGAGGCGGCCGGCATTGATCTCTTCTTCGAGGGCATAGTTGCGGCCGGCGCGGACCTCGACGTGAACGCCACGCCGTTTGCGCGAGAACTGGCCGAGTGCGTCCGGCATCACGTCTTCAAAGAAATCCTGCGGAAGTCCGATCCGCACCGTTGCGGCCGCCGCGGTTGCGCCGACAGAGGCAGCGGCCTCGTCATTCAGCGCGATGATCCGCCGCGCATATACCAGCAATGAATCACCCGCTTCTGTCGGAATGAGGCCGCGGCCGTTCCGGCGAAACAACGGTTGTCCGGCCTGGTCTTCAAGTTTCTTCAACTGCATGCTGACAGCGGACTGCGACCGGCCGAGTTGCGATGCCGCGCGGGCGAAGCTTCCCAGCTCCAGGCCGAGAACCATCGTGCGCAAGGCATCCATGTCGAAGTTCGGTTTCATGGTTCCGATTTCCAGAATTGTCAGTTCAGAACTATACGATATTCGAAACTAATCTCCATAGCTAGGTTCAGGCCATCGAGCGGCGCGTAACAATGCCGGGCATCCATACAGGGAGACACTGACCTTGAGCCAAGAGCTGGTCGATCAACTGAACAAACTCACCACGCCTTATCTGGCCGATGGCTGTCTGCGAACCGGCGTTCCGATCCGGTTTGCGCCGACAGGCGTTCGTCCGCTGGTCGGTAACATGCGGTGCGCGGGGCGTGCGCGTCCGGTTCGCCATGCCGGCAGCATCGATGTTTTCTTCGAAGCTCTTGAGGGCGCTGAACCCGGCGATGTTTTCGTTATCGACAACGGTGCGCGGACTGATGAGGCATGCATCGGCGATATCGTCGTGCTCGAGGCAAAGGCGGCGGGCATCGCCGGCATGGTGGTCTGGGGCCTGCACCGTGACAGCAAAGAGCTCAGCGATATTGGCTTTCCGGTCTTCTCCATGGGATCGTTGCCGACAGGTCCGCAGCGCTTGCACGTCAGGCCGCCGGATGTCCTGAGCCGCGCAACGGTCGGGACGCACGCCATCACATCCAGCGATTTTGTCGTTGGAGATGCCAACGGCGTTCTCTTTCTTCCCGAAGACCGGCTCGAGGACATTGTCACCGCCGCGATCTCTTATCGCGAAACCGAGGCGCGGCAACTCAAGGCCATGAACGAGGGACGAAGCTACCGCATGCAAACGCGCTTCAGCGAGTATCTGGCGCGACGGCAGCGCGAACCCGGCTACGGCTTCCGGCAGCACCTGAAGGACATTGAGGCCGCAGGCGAAGTCTAAGACGCCACACGCTACAGCACACCCGACGAAGCGCAGGCGCCGTTCAGCCGACTGCAGAAAATGAATTTGCACGGCTGGCCGGGTGGCTAATGCCTGCGTCCCAATCACCAGACCAATCGAGGAAAAAGTGACCAAAGCCATTCTTATCGAGAAAACAGGCGGGCCTGAAGTCCTGCAGTGGAACGACGTTCAGGTTGGAGAGCCGGGCGAGGGGCAGGTCCGCATCCGCCAGACGGCGATCGGCCTGAACTACATCGACACCTATCAGCGCTCCGGCCTTTATCCCGTTCCGATGCCGGGCGGCATCGGCCTGGAAGCTGCCGGCGTGATCGAGGCGGTGGGGCCGGGCGTCAGTCACGTCAAGGTTGGCGATCGTGTTGCCTATGCCGGTGGGCCGCCGGGTTCGTATGCCGAGAAGAGGGTGATGCCTGCGGCGCCTCTGGTGAAACTGCCGGACAGCGTCTCCGATCAACAGGCCGCGGCCATGATGCTGAAGGGCATGACGGTTCAATACCTGATCCGCCGCACCTACAAGGTGAAGGCTGGCGAGACCGTGCTGTTGCACGCGGCTGCCGGTGGTGTCGGCCTTATCGCTTGCCAGTGGCTCCGGGCGCTCGGCGTGACGGTGATCGGCACCGTCAGCAGCGAAGCGAAGGCGGCTCTCGCCAAGGCGAATGGTTGCACTCACACCATTCTCTATACCAAGGAGAAATTCGCCGAGCGGGTTCGCGAATTGACCGGCGGTGCTGGTGTGCCGGTCGTCTATGACTCTGTTGGCAAGGACACCTGGGACGACTCACTGTCTTGTTTGCAGCCGTTGGGAATGATGGTGAGTTTCGGCAATACATCTGGCCCTGTCGCACCGGTCAACATTGGGCAGCTTGCTGCCAAGGGTTCGCTGTTCGTGACGCGGCCGATACTGGCGAGCTACACCGCCAAGCCGGGTGACCTCCAGGCGACGGCGAGCGATCTGTTCGACGTCATAGCCAGCGGCAAGGTCAAGGCGGAAGTGGCGCAGACCTTCGCTCTGAAGGAAGCAGCGGAGGCGCATCGCGCTCTTGAAGGAAGCAAGACGGTCGGCTCGACAGTCCTGATTCCCTGATCTCGTCGCTGCTGGTGGGCGCGGTGCTTCTGCATCGCGTCCGGAATCTTACTTCTTGTTTGGCGCAGGCTGACGTTGGGGAAGGGTGATCACCGTCTCGACGTCATCCTTCTTCACCGGTTTACCGCGCTCGTCGACTAGGGCAACGGCAAGTTTTTGTCCGGTTGTCTTTGACCGGAGCGCCAAAGGCCCGGAGCCATTTCCGATCCAGTGGTCGCTCCACTCGGTCAATGCGGTGAAGGACAAGCCGAGCGACTGGCCTTTTTTGGTCAACGGATACTCGATCCGTGCACGCTGTCCTTCCTCGCGATAGTCCCGGCGCTCCATCAGGCCGTTTTCAACAAGCCGCGCGAGGCGGTTGCTCAGCACGCTTCGGGGGATGTCCAGCTCGTTCTGGAAATCATCGAACCTCCGGACGCCGTACAGCGCCGATCGCAGGATTACGAGGATCCAGCGATCGCCGATCAGTTCGAATGCTTTCCACAAATTGCAATCGCTTGGTGGAACAGGTGAGCGGCGGATGAGGGGAGCGTCGGTCATGACGTCACATTATCTGAGTTGCAATATTGGATCTAGGCGATTATAAGCTAAGTCCAATAAATGGACTCAATGGAGATGGTATGCCCATTATGACGATCAAGGCTCCAGCCGGCGTTTTGAATGCCGAGTCCAAGGCCTCTCTTTCCAGAAGTCTGGTTGCCGCCGCTGTCGAGTGCGAGCAGATCCCTGACGATCCGAAGAAGCATGCCTTGTGCTTGGTTATGATCGACGAGGGTGCCGCCGGAAACTGGACCTTCGGCGGAAACGATCTGTCAGACATCCTGGTGTCGTTTGTCGGCACTGTCACCGTTGCCAAAGGCGTCTTCAATGAGCAGAGCCGCGCCCGCTTTGTCGATCTGGCGCACACGGCTGTCGTCAATGCGCTGCCCGGCGAGACGCGCAGGATCACAAGTTCTTTCGTTTTCAACGAAATCGAAGATCGCATGTGGGGCGTGAGCGGAAAGCTCTGGGGATTGCGGGAGCATGCCGCCTTGTCCGGTTACAGGCACCTGCAGCACCTCGTCGCCGGTCATTGAGAAGAGCAGAGCGTCGGCCGCACACCAAGCCGCTGCCGAAAGATTGAACTGACAACCGGCGGCGACCGTCGGGGTGAATGATCCATTCAAACAGAAGGAAGCTGACCGATGCTGACCCGGCCCGTGAACAAGGACGACGCGCTTGAGGATTTCGTTACCCGCGAGATCGCGCTCAATGGCGTGACAAAGGTGGTTCATGTGTCCGGAGCCGGGCCGGCCGTGATCGTGATGACGGAAATGCCGGGTATCAGTCCACATGTGGCCCGTTTCAGCCGCTGGGTGCGCGACGCGGGATTCACCGTGTACATGCCGTCGCTGTTCGGCCGTGACGGTGCGCTGGTCAGCGCAGAGGAAGGAGTCGCCGTGATGCAGCGCGCGTGTGTCAGCGCCGAATTCCGTGCTTTTGCCGCCAACGAGTCCAGCCCGGTGACCGCATGGCTACGGGCGTTGGCGCGGCAGGCGCATGAGGAGTGCGGCGGTCCGGGCACCGGCGCAATCGGCATGTGCTTTACCGGAAACTTCGCCCTCTCGATGATGCTTGAGCCCTCGATGTTGGCGCCGGTCGTGTCACAGCCCTCGTTGCCGCTCAACGATCCCGCCGGGATGGCGATGGCTCCCGATGAACTCGCCGCCGTTCGCGAGCGCCTGGAACGCGAAGACCTTACCGTGATGGCCTATCGCTTCGCGGGCGACAAGTTCTGCAAGGCACAACGGTTTGCGGCGTTCTCCGAAGCACTGGGCGATCGCTTCGTCGCGCGTGTGCTCCCGGACAGCGCAGCCAATACGGACTTGCCGCCGTTCTTCGCAACCCATGTGACCACTCCTCACAGCGTGGTGACGGCGCACCTGATCGATGAAGCGGGGCAGCCGACCATCGCTGCGCGCGACGAGATCCTGTCGTTCTTCAAGCAGCGTCTCACCAAATAGGTAGCGCGCGGACAGCTATAAATAGCACGCGATGGAACGGACGACCTTGCCGTCCGGTCCGAATTCAAACGTCTCCGCAGCCTTCATCCCGCGATGGTTGCTGTAGATGACTGTCAGGGATGAGTATCCAGCCATTGTTTCAATCAATTCGAACTTCAGCTCGGGCTGGGATGCAAGCGCGGCGCTCCAATAGCTTCGAAGCGCGTCCAGGCCTTCCACCCGTCCGTTCCCGACGCGCCTCTGGGCAATCGGGGATAGCAAGACGATGTCGTATACATAATGAGACAGGATGCGATCGAGGTCATGGGCGTTCCATGCCTCGATCCACTCCTTTGCAAAAGCGGTGGCCGCGTTCGCGTCGATCATCGAGGTCAGTCCTGAAGGAACTGGCCAAATCTGGTGCCCCGAGGGAGCGCGTCCAATCGGATCAACCGCGTATCTTCGGCCGCGGCTTTTCGATGTCCGGCGGCTTCGCGATAGACCGGATCACGGAGGATATCGTTGAAGGCCGCGATGCTGGGGTACTCCGCGACAAAACTCAGATCCCAGCGTTCTTCGTCCGGGCCGATCAACATGTTTTCGAACCGGCCTTCCCAGACGATTGTCGCACCCAGCCGGGCCAGAACCGGCTCGCTCATCCGGCCGTAAGTTTGATAGGCCTCGACACCAGTAGCGATGCGGCCGTCAGGGTAAGCCGCGCGCTCGCGCAACCGGACCAGATTGAGCAGGTGCACGACACCTTCGCGGTCGTTGTCGCGGTGCGCGATAAAGCGTTCTTTTGTCAGATCAACGTGTCCAGACATTATTCGTCACCAGAAGAGTTGTATGTTGAGATGTCATTGCGCGAGTGTCGCGGGCTGTTACTGCCCGTTGAAGTGCGCCGGGCGGCGCTCCAGGAACGCGTTGATCCCCTCACGGATGTCGTGAGTATGGACGATCTGCGCGAACTGGTTGGCCTCTACGGCGAGACCTTCATCGATGGAGAGGTTGATCCCGCGCGTGACGCTTGCCAGACAGGCCCTGACGGCGACCGGCGATTTCTCGATGATGTTGGCGGCGAGTTCACGCGCCCGCGTGATGAGCTGGGATGCGGGCACGACCTCGTTGATGAGGCCAATGCGGGCGGCTTCCTCTGCGGAAATCGAATCGCCGGTGAGGATCATCTGCAAGGCGCGCTTGCGTCCGATGTGACGGGGAAGGCGCTGGGTGCCGCCGAATGGCGGAGCAAAGCCAAGATTGATTTCCGGCTTGGCGAAGCGCGCAACGTCGCTCGAAATTGCCAGAGGGCAGGCTTCGACCACCTCGCAGCCGCCGCCGAACGCCAGACCGTTCACCGCGGCGATGATCGGTTTTGGAAAATTCTCGACCCGTTTTGTCAATGCCTGTCCACGTCCGACGAATTCGCGCATGGCGATGGTCACGCCGGCTTCGACACTGGATGAAAATCCGGCGATGTCCGCGCCTGCGCTGAATGCTTCGCCAGCGCCGGTCAGGATCACGATCCGGATGGAATCGTCACGTTCGATCGAATCCAGATGTTGCTGGAATGTGTCGATCAGGCTGTAGTTAAGAGCGTTGAGCTTTGCGGGACGATTGAGAGTGAGAGTTGCAATGTTGTCTTCCACGCTCATCAAGACGGGTTGTTCTGCGGCCATGGCGGTCTCCTTGCCGGTTGCATGGCAGAACGTTGCCGCTGTTCCGGAAGCCGAACAAACTGATAATCCTCGCCAGCGCATGAAAATTCTTCACGTCGGCCGCGTCGGGCGATTTCCGTGTGTTACACTTTGCTAAAGAAGGAGAGAGCGATGCGGCATCGGCTGCCCCCCTTGAATTCGCTTCGCTTGTTCGAAGCCGCCGCCCGGCTGCTCAGCTTCAAGAACGCGGCCGAGGAATTGTTGCTGACACCCAGCGCCGTCAGTCACGGCATTCAGTCTCTTGAGGAATGGCTGGGTACACCGCTTTTTCTCCGGACGACCAAAGGACTCGTTCTGTCCGAAGCAGGTACTGCATACATTCCGATTGTCCGGCAGGCGCTGGAGCTCCTGGCGACCGGCAGTGCGGCCATCGCAAGCAAGCAGAGCATGGGGCAGCTCGCGATCAGCATGGCGCCCACGTTCGCAGCAAAGTGGCTGCTGCCAAGACTTCACAAATTCCGCGAACGTCACCCCGATATTCGCGTCGTTATCGATACCTCGCACGAGCGGACCGAACTGTCGGATGTCGGCGCCGATCTTGCCATTCGCATGGGGCGCGGCAACTGGCAGGGGGTTATCGCCGACAAGCTGTTGAGTGAAGAGATGATCCCTGTGTGTTCGCCTGCCATTTTCGATCGCGTGCGTGATCTCAAGGATATCGAGCAATCGCCGCTGATTCACGTCACGACCGTCAGCGAGGACTGGGCGGCCTGGGCCAGCGGGACGGGACGCGCGGTGCCGGACCCGGCGAAGGGATTGCAGTTCGATACGATCCAGATGGCATTCGAGGCAGCCTGTCAGGGTCTTGGCGTTGCTGTGGGGCGAAAGCCACTGGTGAACTCGGAACTGGCGTCGGGAAATCTGGTCGAGGTCTGGGAGTCCGTCGACAGCAACACCTCCTATTGGCTGGTCGGCGCGGAGAGCCGGGCAGACGATCCGCGCATCATTGCGTTTCGTTCGTGGATTCTTGAAGAGGCCGAGGCAGTTCCGGCGTGATGGCGCAGGAAGGGTGATGGCATGGGTGAATGAGTCTCATTCATGCATGCAACAGTATTACTCATTTGTCCGAGCCGCCTGGGTCATCCATCTTTCGCCATAACTAGAAACTGGAGAGAAGCGACATGGCAGGTCAATACGCGGAGAAGCGCGCGCGCTTCCGCGCTCTGCATCAGGACGGATGTTTTGTTATTCCAAACCCATGGGATATTGGCAGCGCGCGAAGGCTGGAAAAACTCGGCTTCAAGGCGCTGGCCTCGACAGGCGCAGGCTACGCATGGTCGCTGGGGCGTCAGGATCAGCAACTGACGCTGGATGAAGCCCTCGATCATCTGCGGACCTTGTGCGAAGCGACAGACCTGCCGGTCAACGCGGACTTCGAGACCGGCTACGCCGACAACGCGGACGGCGTCTTTACCAATGTCCTGAAGGCGATCGATACCGGAGTTGCGGGCCTGTCCATCGAGGACCGGAAAGGCAACGACCTTCTCGACTTCCCGGAAGCCGTGAAGCGCGTTCGCGCTGCCCGCAAAGCCATCGATCAATCGGGTGAGGACGTGCTTCTGATCGGGCGGTCCGAGGGCCACTTCATCGGAAAGCCGGATCTTCCGGCGACCATCGCTCGTCTCGTTGCATATTCGGAAGCCGGTGCAGACTGTTTGTATGCTCCCGGCATCACGGATTTGTCGGAGGTCGCCAGCATCGTCGCGGCGGTCAGCCCCAAGCCGGTGAACGTCATGATCACGGGGCCGAGCCCCAGCGTATCCGAGCTTGCGGCAGTCGGTGTCCGCCGGGTCAGCATCGGCGCTTCGCTGGCGGCTGCAGCGTGGAGAGGGTTCGACGCTGCTGCAAAGATGTTGCTCGATGAGGGACGGCTGCCGGCGCGCCGTTAGTTCACTCCGGGCCAAGCTCTCAGGCCAGAATTTCAGACAGATGGGAAGAATGACATGATCGCGGTAATTTTCGAGTCGTGGCCTGCGCCAGGTAAAATGCAAAGCTATCTGGATATGGGTGCGAGGCTTGGGCCGCAGCTCGAGAAGATGGATGGATTCATTTCGATTGAAAGATTCCAGAGCTTCTCTGATCCGGGCAAGTTGCTGGCGCTATCCATCTGGCGGGATGAGGCGGCGGTGGAAGCATTCCGCAACTGGGATGTCCATCGCAACGTCCAGTCGAACAGCCGCAAGGACGTGTTCCTCGATTACCGGCTGCGTGTCGCGGCGGTCCTGCGCGATTATGGGATGACCGAGCGCGAGCAGGCACCAGACGACAGCCGCGCCGCGCATGTGTGAGGCGCAGGACCTGCATCGCTGACAGCGGCTGGACTACGTACAAACGCGGCTGCATGATTGCCTGCTGAACTGCAGGAAATCTCATGCCTCATCTTGTCTGCCACTATTCCGGGTCACCCGACATGCCTCCGATGCGCGACATCATGCTGGCGCTTCATCGCGCCGCTGCGTCCACCGGTGTGGTCCAAGCCGAGGATCTCAAGATTCGGGCGCAGCCGTTCGCTGACTATCTCGTCGCTGGCGAGCAGCAATCGTTTTTTCACCTGTCGCTTTATCTTCTGGCGGGGCGGACGCCGGAGCAGAAGGAGCATCTCAGCACCGAACTGAGAAAAGCTCTTGCGGATCTTTTGACCTGCGTACACAGCATCAGCGTCGATATTCGCGATATGGACCCACAGGCCTACAAGAAGCGATTGCTCGACAGCTAGACCAGCAGCGGCTTCGCTGCGGTCGCCATATCCTTCAGCAGCGGCAGGAAGCGATCGATCATCTCGCCGGTGGTGATGCGATCCACATGCGCGCCGATGTTCGCCGCGGCCACGACTACACCGTCGTAACGATGGATCGGGACCGAGATCGAGCGGAAGCCGGGCTCCGCTTCGCGGTCCACCAGCGAATAGCCCTTGTTTCGGTCGCTGATGATGGTGGCGATCACGATGGATTTGTCCGTGACCGTTTCCGGTGTCTGGGCGGTCAGCGTCATCGCTTCAACTGCCGACGTCAGCTCCTCATTGGAGAGGCGGCCTAGCAGAACTCGACCCACCGACGTGCAATAGGCCGGGAGCCTGTAGCCAATATCGATCCCCGCGGAGAACACCCGCGCGGGGCTGGCTCTGGCGACGAAGACGGCTTCCTGTCCATCCAGAATCGCAAGAGAGCAGACCTCGCGGGCCTTGGTCGAAATCTCGTCCATCAGCGGCTGCATGACTGCAACGATCTGATTGGACGAGAGATAGGCCGAGGCCAGCGCCAGCACGCGCGGCGTCAGCGAAAACAGCCGCTCGTCGCCCGCGACAAAGCCTGACTTCTGGAGGGTCAGGAGGATTCGGCGCGCAGTCGCACGCGGCAGATTGGACGCCTTGGCGATATCGCTCAGTGTCATGGGCCGGTGCTCGATGCCGAACGACTGCAGCACGCGAAGGCCGCGATCGAGGCTCTCGATGAATTCGCCTCCGTCGCGCCTGGCTTCTTCTTCCTCTGCGGTGCGCTTTACGCGGGGCATGTTGGTCAGGTTCTTCCGGTTCATGTGTCGATCCGAACAACGAGACCATATTTCGCTGGTTTATGCACCAGCGGTGTTGATCGTTGTCAAAAGCGATTTGAAATCGAAGGAGAGATCGGCCGCCTGCTCCGGCGTCGGTGAAATGCCGCTGCCGATCAGCCGTCGGGCAGCCATTTGATCGCCGGCGCGGCTGACACTGTCGACGGCGCACAGCTTGTTCTGCCTGTAGTAGAAAACCGAGAACTGTCCGGTTTCCAGCGATCCGCGCACCGCCTGCCGGTCGAAATTACGCGAGATCCCGACGGTTTGTAGTTTGGCGTCGTACTGGTCGGACCAGAAGCGCGGCACGCTGTCGTAAGGCCCGGTTTTTCCGGCGATCGCCAGTCCGGCTGCCTTGGCCTGATCCTGCGCGTTCTGCACCGATTCGAGCCGTAGCCAGTCGCCGGCATAGGCGTTGTAGTGGTTGGCGCAGTCGCCAGCGGCAAAAATGCCGGGGTCGTCGGTCATGCCGTGATCATCGACCACGATTCCGTTGGTGCAGTTCAGTTGCGCATCGCGCGCAAGCTGGTCATTCGGCACACCGCCGATGCCTACAAGAACGAGATCCGCGCGCAGGCGCGTTCCGCCCGGTGTGGTCACGAATGCTGCGCGGCCGTTTTCTCCGCCGATTGCGGTAATCGATTCATTGAGCCGCACATCGACGCCGTGTCGTGTGTGCAGATCGAGCAGGAATTGCGAGACGAGTGGCGAGACCGAGCGTTCGAGCAGCCGCGAGGCACTCTCGATAACAGCCACTTTCTTGCCGAGCTTGCTGGCGGATGCCGCGACCTCGAGGCCGATGAAGCCGCCGCCGATCACGACAATCTTTGCGGCATTCCGCAGCCGTTCCTTCAGGTCCACCGCGTCCCGGATCGAGCGAAGATAACACACGCCGTCGAGGTCCGAGCCGGGAAGGGTCAAACGCCGCGCATGAGACCCGGTGCCGATGAACAGCTTGTCGAAATCGAGCTTGGTGTTGCCGTTGATCGAAAGCTGCCGCGCATGCCGGTCGATCGCGTGCACGCGCGTCTCGAGAATGAGATCGATCTGCTTGAGCTTGAAGAACGCATCATCGCGAAGGACCAGATTGGTCTGCGTGACCTTGTCGAGCAGGAAGTCCTTGGACAGAGGAGGGCGCTGATAGGGCAGCAGATGATCGTCGGCGACGACTGTGATGCGCTCCGCATATCCGGAATCGCGCGCGGACAAGGCTGCCTGAATCCCGGCATACGATGCGCCGACAACGACGAGCCCGCTCATGACTGCGCCTCCGGAATGTGGACGGTGAGGGATGTGATCGAGGGTGGAATCTTCAATTGGCAGCTCAAGCGGCTGTTGGATTTGCGAGGGGCGGCAACCGAGCCGAGCAGTTCGAGTTCTTCCGGCTGTGGCGGGGCCAGCACGTCCGAAGCGCCTTCTTCTACGTAGACGTGGCATGTCGCGCAATCGAGACAGCCGCCGCATTCGGCATCAATGCCGGAAATTCCATTGCGGATGGCGGCGAGCATGACGCTCGTTCCACCGTCGATACTTACGACGGCCTCGGAGCCGTCCGGCTGAATGAATTTGATCTGAGCCATTATCAACGCATCCGTTGCTGGGCCGTGCTGACGAAGTTCATTAAACGAACATATGGGCGTTGAACGAACATATCAATCCGAAATGCCCTACAGTGCATAATTCCAGCTCGAGCTGCCGCTCGCGCGTGACTTCGCATTTGCAGCAAAAATAGGCGCTGACGGCCTTCAAATTGCGCTTGCACGATTTCCAGTTTGGAGTCAGTCTAACAGATATCGCACATATGTTCGTACATCGAACATTTATTTAGGGCAAACGAGCACGATGCCAACGTCCGAACTGACAAGGCGCGGAGCAACCGCGGCAGATGCGAAGGAAGCTGCCGTATGCGGCGATTTTGCTCCTGTCGGGCCTCGCGTGTTGCGGCGGAAAGGTTTTCAATCGCCGAAGCATCTCGGCGAACCGAGACGTCGACTGGCCCGCACCATCGATGATTTCGGCAATAATCCTCTCGGGACTGGAAGGACGAAACAGCCATGATGAGCCAAGAGCAGAACGATCTGATCACCCGCACAGGCCCAGCCGATCCCGCCGGAAAGCTGATGCGGATGTATTGGCAGCCGGCGGCGCTGGTCGACGAGCTCGAAGGCCCGCGGCCAATCAGGGCAGTCAAACTGCTGGGCGAAAACTTTGTTCTGTTTCGCGACGAGCAGGGCCGTTACGGATTGATGGATCGGGATTGTCCGCATCGCGGTGCAGACCTCGCCTTTGGCCGGCTTGAAAACGGCGGCCTGCGCTGCGCCTTCCATGGCTGGCTGTTCGACGTTCAGGGCAACTGCCTCGAAACGCCAGCCGAGCCGGTCGGCTCATCGCTGTGCAAGAACATCAAGCAGCGCGCATATCCCGTCTTGGAGAAGGGCGGCATCCTGTGGGCATATCTGGGCGAGGGCGAGCCGCCTGCATTCCCGGAACTCGATTGTTTCGTCGCGCCCGATGCCTATACGTTTGCGTTCAAGGGGCTGATCGAGTGCAACTGGCTTCAGGCACTCGAAGTCGGCATCGATCCTGCGCATGCTTCGTTCCTGCATCGCTTCTTTGAAGACGAAGACCTTGAGAAATCCTACGGCAAGCAGTTCCGCGGCGCGTCCGCCGGCAGCGATATGCCGATGACAAAAATTCTGCGCGAATACGATCGTCCGATCATCAATGTCGAGAAGACGGAGTATGGCCTGCGCCTGGTGGCGTTGCGTCAGATCGATGACGAACTCACCCACGTGCGCGTCACCAATCAGCTGTTTCCGCACGGCTTCGTCATTCCGATGAGCCAGGAAATGACGATCACGCAGTGGCATGTGCCGGTCGATGATACGCACTGCTATTGGTACGCGATCTTCACCAGCTATACGAAGCCGGTCGACAAGAAGAAGATGCGCGAGCAGCGTCTCGAACTCTACGAATTGCCGGACTATGTATCGCGCCGTAACAAAACTAATGATTATGGCTTCGATCCGCACGAGCAGGCCACCGAGACCTATACCGGCATGGGACTGGACATCAACGTCCACGACCAGTGGGCGGTGGAATCGATGGGCGCGATCCAGAACCGGACGCGCGAACATCTCGGGCAGTCCGACAAGGGGATCGTGCAGTATCGCCGGTTGCTGCGTCAGGAAATCGAGAAGGCGGTTGCCGGTGGCAAACCGCTGCTGTTCCTCGATGAAGCGCACGCGCGCAGCATCCAGGGGCCAGCAACGATGGACGGCATCGGGCCGACGCGCGGCTGGGAAATCTACTGGATGGAAGTCGACGTGAAGCGGCGGCGCGGTGCGCCGTGGGCTGCGCCGATTCCAACCGAGATCGCTGCGAAGGTACCGCATCTCACCGCGGCCGAATAAGGATCTGCTGAGCCAATGTCAGGGAAAGCAACGTCATTGAGCTTTGTCGCACGACATCGTCTTTGGTCGGAGGAGCAGAACGAAGCGGCAGTCCGGCTTCGGCGCATTGTCGAAGAAAAGGGGCTGGATACGATTCGTTTGTCGTTTCCCGACCAGCACGGGATTCTGCGCGGCAAGACGCTGGTTGCGAGCGAAGCGCTGCGCATCCTTGAAAGCGGCTGCTCGATCACGACCACGATGCTGGCGAAAGACACCTCGCATCGCACGGTGTTTCCGGTGTTCACCGCCGGCGGCGGTTTCGGGATGAAGGAAATGCAGGGCGCCGCTGACGTCCTGATGATTCCCGATCCCACGACGTTCCGTGTTCTGCCCTGGGCGCCGACCACCGGCTGGATTCTGTGCGACGTCCATTTCGCCGACGGTCGTCCCGTGCCGTTCGCGACGCGCGGTCTGTACAAGTCGGTGCTGAACAAGCTGTCTGCGCGCGGCTACGATTTCGTAGCGGGACTCGAAGTCGAGTTTCACGTCTTCAAGGTCACCGATCCGAAGATGCGGCCGGCGGATGCAGGCCAACCCGGCGAGCCGCCGGACGTCAGCCTTCTGTCCCACGGCTATCAGTATCTGACCGAGCAACGCTACGACCAGATGGAGCCGGTGCTCGAACTAATCCGGCGTGATATTGTTGCGCTGGATTTGCCGCTGCGGTCGATCGAAGTCGAGTTCGGCCCCAGCCAGTGCGAGTTCACCTTTGCGCCGACTGTCGGACTCGATCCAGCCGACACGATGGTGCTGTTTCGAAGTGCGGTGAAGCAGATCTGTCACCGTCATGGCTATCACGCGACCTTCATGTGCCGTCCGCGCATTCCGAACGTTGTTTCGTCGGGATGGCACTTGCATCAGTCGCTGGTATCCCGTGCCGATGGTCGCAACGCCTTCATGTCCGACACCGACGGGGATTTCCTGTCGGACTTCGGCAAGGGCTATCTCGGCGGATTGCTCGAGCACGCCCGCGCGGCGACCGTGTTCACGACGCCGACGATCAACGGCTACAAGCGCTACCGGTCCTATTCGCTGGCGCCGGACCGAGCGATCTGGGGCCGGGACAACCGCGGCGTCATGATCCGCGTTCTCGGCGGCCCGAAGGACCCGGCCACACGGTTCGAGAACCGGGTCGGCGAGCCCGCGGCCAACCCGTATCTTTACATGTCCTCGCAAATCCTGTCGGGGCTGGATGGCGTGGATCGCGCCATTGACCCCGGGCCCTCCGCCGATACACCTTACGAGACCAAGGCCAGTCTGCTGCCGAAGTCGCTGCGCGAAGCGGTTTTCGCGCTGAACGACGATCCATTTTTCAGGAACGCAATGGGCGCGGAACTGGTAGATTATTACGTGCACATCAAGAACGCCGAGATCGAGCGCTTCCAGGCCGAAGTCACCGAATGGGAGCAGCGCGAATATTTTGAGATGTTTTGATGCAGCGCGCCAAACAAGCTTGACGTCAATAAACCAAAACAGGAGCAGGGGACCACATGAACAAGGCAGTGAAATACGCGTGCGCTCTGGCAGTCGCCGGACTGATGTCGGGAACGGCCCAGGCCGACACCATTAAGGTCGGCGTGATCGGGACCATGTCCGGGCCGTATGCGTTGTTCGGCCAGAACTTCAAGGCTGGTATCGACGCCTGGGTGGCGGAGCACGGATCCAAGGCCGCTGGTCACGATGTCGAGTTCATCTATCGTGACGAGGAATCGCCGAATCCCGCAAAGTCCAAGGCAATCGCGCAGGAACTGATCGTCAAGGACAAGGTGCAGTATCTCGCAGGTGTCTATTTCACGCCCAACGCTTTGGCGGTAGCGCCGCTGCTTGAAGAATCGAAGACGCCATTGGTCGTTTTCAACGCGGCAACGTCAGCGATCGTCGAGAAGAGCCCTTTCATCGTCCGCACCTCTTTTACGATGTGGCAGAACACTGTGCCGGCCGCGAAAGTCGCGAAGGCGAAGGGCGCGAAAAAAGTTGCCATCGCCGTCAGCGATTACGGTCCTGGCATCGATGCCGAGACGGCGTTCAAGAAGACGTTTGAATCGGACGGCGGGGCGGTTGTCGAAGCGATCCGCATGCCGCTCAACACCACTGACTTCAGCCCGATCATGCAGCGCATCAAGGGTTCCGGCGCCGACACGATCTTCACGTTCCTTCCGGCCGGTCCGCCGACGCTGGGATTCATGAAGGCCTATATCGACAACGGTCTGAAGTCGGGCGGCATCAAGCTGATCTCGCTGGGTGACGTGTTGACCGAACCCGATCTGCCGAACCTTGGCGACAGCAGCATCGGCCTGCTGTCGACTTACCATTATGCGGTGTCGCACGACTCGCCCGAGAACAAGGCATTTCTTGCGCGGCTCGTGAAGGCCGGCACGAAGCTCGACGACGTCACCATGACTTCGGTGGCAGCCTATGACGGCGCGCGCGTGATCTACAAGATGATCGAGGCCACCAACGGAAAGCGCGATCCGGAGAAAGCGGTTGCGGCGGTCAAGGGCATGAAGTGGGTCAGTCCGCGCGGCCCGGTGTCGATCGATCCGGCGACACGTCACATCACACAGAACGTCTATCTGCGCGAGGTCGCCAAGCAGGACGGCAAACTGATCAACAAGGAGCTTCAGACGTTCGAAGCTCAGCCCGACTGGGCATTGGCCAAGTAAATCACAGCACTGCCACGCTTGGATTGGCGCGAGTTCGCTCGCGCCAATCTTTTAGGGGGCATGATCCCGAAAAGTGGAATCCGGTTTTCGGAAAAAGATCATGCCCAATGTAACCGGACGGATCGACCGCAATGCTGCACAGCCCGGACTCCCTGCGATTGATCAATGCGCGGATCTACCGATCCGCCGATGACGCGCGCCCGGCCAATGCGCTTGTTACACGGAAAGGTGCTATCCATTGGGTTGGCGACAGGGAAGACGCGCCCGGAGCCGATCGCACCATTGACATGCAGGGCGCGACGGTCATCGCAGGCCTGACGGATGCGCATGTTCATCTGTTCGCGATCGCGAACGAGCGGCAGCAGATCCAGTTGAATGGACCGGGCGTCCGCACGGTTGTGGATGTTCTGCGCCATCTTTCGGTGGCGGCGAGTGCAAGCCCGCCCGCACAGTGGCTCAGGGCTGTCGGTTTTGACGAAAACAATCTCGCTGAACATCGCTATCCGACGCGGGAAGAGATCGACGCCGTCGCTCCCAATCATCCTGTCATTATTCGCCGCTTTTGCGGGCACACTGCGATCCTCAACGGTGCCGCTTTGAGGCTGCTTCAGATCGATGAGGGCGTATCCGACCCGCCGAGCGGATCGTTCGGCCGTGACGCGTCCGGTCGGCTGGATGGCAGTGCCAAGGAAAGTGCGGCGGAAGCCGTATTCCGCGCGATCCCGGCCATCGATCCGGCGATGATGGCGGCTTCTCTGCGCGCAACAATCGAAGACAGCATCCGCATGGGCCTGACCGCCGCCGTCGAAGCCGCGGTTGGCTTCACCAGCGGTTTCGATGATGAGTTCGCGGTATGGAATTTGCTTCGCCAGGATACATCGTTCTCGCCGATCCGCCTTGGATTTATGTATCAGCTTGATCCGAAAGATGCCGCCGCGCGCGGCTTTATCCCCCGCCGCGATCCAGACTGGCAGGCGATGACTCTGAAATTTTTCGCCGACGGCATCGTCGGAGCGCGCACCGCAGCGGTGAGCAAGCCGTTTGCCGATACCAATTCACAAGGCTTCTTTATGCGCGATGAGACCGATCTTGAACGCGTGATCGTTGAAGCGCATCTCGGCGGTTGGCAAACGGCGACGCATTGCGTAGGGGATCGCGCGTCCGCATGCGTCATCTCGGCATTCGAGAAATCCGAAAAGGCGCTGCCCGGACAAAACCCGCGCCATCGCATCGAGCATTATTTCTGCCCGCCGGATGGCGGCCTCGCACGCATGAAGGCGCTTGGCGCGCTGATCGTTACGCAACCGAGTTTTCTGGCGCGGATGCGCCGCTCGATCCTCGAGGCGTTTGGACCAGATGCGCACAGCAAGTACCCCGCGCGCTCCGTAATCGATGCCGGTGTGACTTACGTCGGCAGCTCCGATGCGCCGACCGGGCATGTCTCGCCGTGGGCCGGGATGGCGAACGCCGCGGATCGCGGAGCATCGCTGGGCACGCCTATTGGTGCGGACGAAGCACTGACCCGCCGTCAGGCTGTCGGCAGTTACATGCATGGCGGCGCCTTCGCGATGAAGCAGGACTGGCGCGGCTCGCTCGAGCCGGGAATGGCGGCCGATTTCATCGCCATCGACCGCGATCCATTCGATGCATCGACCGATCTTGCCGAGACCAACGTGCTGATGACGGTGCTTCGCGGCACCGTGCGTCACGATGTGCTGTCAGCCGCAGTCAAGACTCCGGCGGAGGCGCACTGATGCTGACCGCGCTGAGCATCCTGCTGGACGCAGTTGCCTACGGAATGGTGCTGTTTACGATTTCCATCGGCCTGTCGATCATGATGGGGTTGATGCGCGTGGTGAACCTCGCCCATGGCGCGTTCGCCATGATCGGGGGATACATCGCCTCCTACGCGCTGAAGACGCTTGGCATCAGTTATCCGATTGCCATCGTGCTGGCGGTGGTGGGAACGATCATCATTTCGATCCCGTTCGAGGTTTTGCTGTATCGGCGCATCTATCGCCGTTCCGATGCCTTGACCCAGCTCCTGCTCACCATCGGCATCACGTTTGTCATTATCGGTTTGGCGAACTTCATTCTCGGGCCGACGTCGAAGCCGATCCCGCTGCCGGCGTCGTTGAGCGGTCCATTCGACCTTGGCTTTCGCATGATCTCGACGCACCGGCTGCTGGTGATCGCGTGCGGACTCGTAACGGCATTGGGGCTGTGGCTGCTGATCGACAAGACGGAGTTTGGTGTGCGGATGCGTGCAGCCGTCGACAATGGCGATATGGCGGAATCGCTCGGCATCCGGACGCAGTGGATCTATTCGGCGACGTTTGCGCTGGCGGTTGGTCTGGCGGCATTCGGTGGCGTGCTGGGCGCGGAGATGCTGCCGATCGAACCGTTCTACGCGCTTCGCTACATGGTGACGTTTCTGGTCGTGGTTTCGGTGGGCGGCGCGGGATCGATCCTCGGCGCGCTGTCGGCGTCATTGTTTCTGGGGCTCGCGGACACCACCGGAAAGTATCTGGCGCCGGAGTTTGGCGAGTTCTTCTTCTATCTCGCGGTGATTCTGACGGTGTTCCTGTTTCCTCGCGGTCTTCTGGGACGGGCGCACTGAGATGGCCGAAGACATCATCAAATACGATCTGCCGCGGCGCGGATTTCCGTTTCAGCAGGAAGCCTTTGGTCTGCTGACAATCGCGCTGGTGGGTGCGGTCGGCTACTTCGCGTTTCCCGACGATCTCGCGTTCCTAACGCGATTGATCAGCATCACCTTTCTCGTTCTCTCGCTTGATCTCGTGACCGGCTATTGCGGCGTTGCCACGCTGGGGCAAGCGGCCTTGTTCGGCGTCAGCGCCTACGCAGTTGGCAATGCCTGCATCGCGGGGATTACAAATCCGCTGATCCTGCTCGTTATCGGCGCTTTTACCGGCGCCGTGACCGGGCTGATCTCCGGTGCGCTGATTACGCGTTTCCACGGATTGCCGCAGCTGGTGCTGTCCATCGCTATCGGCCAGCTGGTCAGTTCGCTCGCGAACAAGCTGTCATCGCTGACCGGCGGCAGCGACGGCCTGTCGGGCATCACACCTGCGCCAATCTTCGGCGTGTTCTCGTTCGATATGTACAGCCGGACGTCGTACGTCTTCTCGCTGGTGACGCTCGCGGTCGTGATGGTTCTGCTGCTCAGGTTCGTCCAGTCCCCGTTCGGTCTGTTGTGCCGCGGCATCAAGGACGACAGCTTGCGCGCGCTGATGATCGGCGCGTCAGCTTATCCAAGACTTGTGGTGATGTACGGCGTGTCGGGGATCGTGGCGGGCCTCGGCGGAGCGTTGATGGCGATCAACACCGGCGTCGTCGGGCTCGACAGCGTCAGCTTCGAGCGATCCGCTGAAGTGCTGGTCATGCTGGTGCTGGGCGGAGCCGGCAACCTGTGGGGTGCGCTAGCCGGCGCGGTGATCTTCCAGATCTTCGAGCACATCGTCTCGGCGGCAAATCCGTTCCACTGGATGACGCTGGTCGGATTGCTTTTGATCGTTATCGTGATCTTTGCCCCGCGCGGCCTTGGGCACAGCGTCGCTTCGCTCTGGTCGTCCTTCTCGCAGCGGAGGTCGGGATCATGACGTCGCTGCTCGAGCTACGAAATGTGTCGAAGTCCTTCGGCGGCCTTCACGTCAACCGTGAGGTATCCTTCAGTCTTGGCAAAGGCGACCGTGTGGCGCTGATCGGGCCGAATGGTGCGGGTAAGACCACGCTGGTGAATGTCATTTCCGGTGATCTCGCCGCGTCCGATGGCCGGGTGTTTTTTGAGGGCAATGACGTCACCAACGTTTCAATTCCGGGGCGCGTCCGGCAGGGGCTGGCGCGGACATTCCAGATTACCCGCCTGTTCACCAGTCTGACGGTCGCGGAAAACGTCGCGCTGGCCGTCATGCAGCGCAAAGGCATGACGCGGCAATTCTTCTCAGTAGCGACTTTTGCGCCCGGCGTTCGCGACGAATGGATGCACATTCTTGGCATGCTCGGCATTGCGCACCTGTCGCAGCTTCCCGTCGCGAAACTTGCCTACGGCCAGCAACGGCTGCTCGATCTCGCGATCGGTCTCGCGCTGACGCCGAAGGTTCTGCTGCTGGATGAGCCGGCGGCGGGCGTTCCGCACGACGAAGCGCCGAAAATTCTGGAAGCGATCAATCGCCTGCCGCCTGACATCGCCGTCCTCATGATCGAACACGACATGGACCTTGTGTTCAGGTTTGCAAAGCGGGTGCTTGTGCTGGCCAACGGCCGCCTGATTTTCGAGGGCAGTCCGGAGGACGTGACCAAAGACGACGAAGTCCGCCGCGCCTATCTGGGGAGCTATGCCGATGCCAGCCGCACGGCTTGAGGTCGAACGTCTGAGCGCGGGCTATGGCCCGACGCAAATCGTCTCGGAGATGTCGTTCGAGGTGCCGGCCGGCGGCCGTCTCGCGGTCCTCGGACGCAATGGCGTCGGCAAGACAACGCTGCTGGCGACGCTGATGGGGCTGTCAACGCGGCATCACGGCAGAATTCTTGCGGATGGCCAGGACATCAGCGCGTTGCGGACGTCAGCGCGGGCGCTGTGCGGCATGGGATATGTGCCGCAGACGCGCGATATTTTCGGCTCGCTGACAGTGGAAGAGAACCTGTCGACAGGTTTCAAGACGCGCGAACGAGATGGGCTTGCTGGGATTTACGAGATGTTTCCGCGCCTGGCGGAACGGCGCCGCCATCTTGGGCTTCAACTCTCCGGAGGTGAGCAGCAGATGCTGTCGATGGCGCGTACTTTGCTTGGAAAGCCGTCGATCCTGCTGCTGGACGAGCCTCTCGAAGGGCTGGCACCGGTGATCTGCGACCAGTTGATGGAAACCATTTCCCGGCTCGCCACCAGCGGCGACATGACGATCGTCCTTGTCGAACAGCAGATCGAGCGCGCGCTGAATTTCGCGGATCGTGTGATGGTGGTCGAGCGTGGCCGCGCGGTCTGGGAAGGTGCGTCCGACGAACTGAAGTCAGACCGGTCGCTGGTGAACCGTTTGCTCGGTGTAGGCATTCACTGATCGAATTGATATTGTAATAGGGTCAACAACAAGAAGACGCCCCATGACGTTGATCTATCCGCGAGAAAGCAACGCCGCGCATGCCCCGCGCCTGTCGCCGGCCTACAAGAGCACGGTGCTCCGCTCACCGTCGAAGCCGCTCGTCATTATTCCGCATACGCTGTCGGAACTGACCGGGCCGGTCTACGGCCACGAGACAGTGCGCGAGAACGACAACGATCTGACGATCCAGCACAAGGGCGAGCCGCTCGGCGAGCGGATCATCGTTCATGGCCATGTCCGCGACGAGGACGGCCGCGGCGTGCCGAACACGCTGCTCGAAGTCTGGCAGGCTAATGCCTGCGGACGCTACATCCACGTCGTGGATCAGCATCCGGCGCCGCTCGACCCGAATTTTACCGGAGCTGGCCGTGCGCAGACCGACGCGGAGGGGTACTACCGCTTCATCACCATCAAACCGGGCGCGTATCCGTGGGGCAATCATCACAACGCGTGGCGGCCGGCCCACATCCACTTTTCGGTGTTTGGGCATTCGTTCATTTCGCGCATCGTGACCCAGATGTATTTTCCCGGCGATCCGTTGTTCGCGTACGATCCGATCTTCAATTCGGTGACGGACGAGAAGGCGCGGATGCGGATGGTGTCGAGCTTCGATCTCGAAAACACCAAGCCTGACTGGGCGCTTTGCTATCGCTTCGACATTGTATTGCGTGGGCGCAACGCTACGCCGCTGGATAACGACTGATGAGCAACATCACGCCTTCGCAGACTGTCGGGCCCTATTTCAAGTACGGCCTGACGCCGGGCAACGACTACGCATGGAACGATGCCTTCGGCAACGATCTGGTGACGGCGGATGTCTCCGGCGAACGCATCCGTATCGTCGGGCAGGTGTTCGACGGCGACGGCAAGATCATCCCCGATTCCATGCTGGAAATCTGGCAGGCCGATGCGCAGGGTCGTTTCGCCGACCCGCAGGATACGCGCGCGATGCCGAATGCTGCGTTCAAGGGTTTCGGCCGCTGCGGCACTGATGCCAAGGGCGGGTTTGAATTTCGGACCATCAAGCCCGGTCCAGTGCCCGGACCCGGCGGCAAGCCGCAGGCGCCACATATCCTAATGGCGGTGTTCGCGCGCGGCATGACGCAGCAGGCGATCACGCGGATCTATCTTGGGGGCGAGGCTGCGAACGCTGCCGATCCGATCCTCACGCTGGTGCCGGCTGACCGTCGCGCAACCTTGATCGCGACCCGCGAGCAGGGCGACGCCGCGACCTACCGGTTCGACATTCACCTGCAGGGCGACAGGGAAACCGTGTTCTTCGATGTGTAGACGCGCGGCTACACCGGCAGCGCGATGGTGTACTTCACCTGACTGAGCGCGAAACTCGATTCGATCGAGGCGATGCCGTCGAGACGCGTCAGCTTGGTCTTGATGAAATTCTCATAGGACGGCAGGTCGGCGGTGACGACGCGCAGCAGGTAATCCCGGTTGCCGGTCATCAGGTAACATTCCAGCACCTCTTTCCATTTTGAAATCGCCTTGGCGAAACGGTCGAGGTCTTCTTCCTTCTGCCGTTCCAGCTTGATCGAGATGAATACGCTGACCGGCAGCCCAACGGATTTCTGGTCAACCATCGCGATATAGCGCGAGATCACGCCGCGCTCCTCGAGCAGTTTCACGCGGCGGTGACACGGCGACACCGACAGCCCGACCTGATCAGCGAGGTCCTGCATGGTAACGCGGCTGTCGGCCTGAAGAATCGTCAGGATCTTGCGGTCGATGGCGTCGAGTTCGGGCATTAGAATACAATCTCATTTATGTCGCTATCATTGGTATGATACACTAATATTGCTTGCTTCGTCGAGATGATTTGAGATTTCTCAGTGCCCGGCGAGGGATAGCATTGTCACCGAACCCTGTGCCGGTGACCGCCATGCCCATCGAACCCTCACGTCTGGAAACCCTGTCGGCCCTCACCAAGAAGGTGCTGTGGCTGTCGTCGTGGACGATTCATCACGCCAATCACGTCCGTCCGGATTCCGATGGACTGAAAGTCGGCGGCCATCAAGCCTCAAGCGCCTCGCTGGCGACGATCATGTCGGCGCTGTATTTCGGCGTGCTCAGGCCCGAGGATCGCGTCGCGGTGAAGCCGCACGCCAGCCCGGTGTTTCATGCGATCCAGTATCTGCTCGGGCAGCAGACCCGCGAGAAGCTGGAGAATTTTCGCGGCTTCAAGGGCGCGCAGTCCTATCCGTCGCGCACCAAGGACATCGACGACGTAGATTTTTCCACCGGCTCGGTGGGGCTCGGCGTGGCGCAGACGCTGTTCTCGTCGCTGGTACAGGACTACGTGAAGTCGCACGGCTGGATGAAGGACCGGCCGGAAGGGCGCATGATCGCGCTGGTCGGCGATGCCGAGCTTGATGAGGGCAATATCTTCGAGGCATTGCTGGAGGGCTGGAAGCAGGGCCTGCGCAATACGTGGTGGGTCATCGACTACAACCGCCAGAGTCTTGACGCGGTGATCCGCGAGGGACTTTGGGAAAAGCTCGAGACCATGTTCCGCAATTTCGGCTGGGACGTGGTGATCGTGAAATACGGCAAGCTGATGCAGGCCGCATTTGCTGAGCCGGGCGGCGAGGCGCTGCGCAAGTGGATCGATAGCTGTCCGAACCAGATGTACGCGGCGCTGTGCTTTCAGGGCGGCGCTGCGTTTCGCAAGCATCTGCTCGACGACATCGGCGATCAGGGCGCGGTGACACGCCTGATCGAGAGGCGCAGCGACGACGAACTGCTGGCGCTGATGTCCAATCTCGGCGGACACGACGTATCGACCATGCTGGAGGCCTTCGAGGCGGTCGATCATGACCGGCCGGTGTGCTTCATTGCCTACACCATCAAGGGCGTTGGTCTTCCGTTTCAGGGTCACAAGGACAACCACGCCGGTCTGATGACCGTGGCGCAGATGGAGACGTTTCGCGCAGCGCAGAACATTCGCCCCGGTCACGAATGGGATCGGCTGGAAGGCTTGCCGCTCGATCACGCGCGCATCGAAGCGTTCCTGAAAAACGTGACGTTCGCACGCGACGGAGCGCGACGTCTTGAGGCGCCGAAGATCGAGGTGCCGGCAAAGCTCGGCGTGACGCTGACGCCGCGCATGGCCACGCAGCAGGGGTTCGGACTGGTCCTGAACGAACTCGCCCGCAGCGACACCAAGCTGGCCGAGCGCATCGTCACCACGTCGCCCGACGTGACGGTCTCGACAAACCTTGGCGCATGGGTCAACCGCCGCGGGCTCTTTGCCGTGGCGGAAAAAGCCGATCTCTTCCGCAAGGAGAAGATTCCCTCGACCTTCGCATGGGACTATTCGCCCAAGGGCCAGCACATGGAGCTTGGCATCGCCGAGATGAACCTCTTCATCATGCTCTCCGCGCTTGGTTTGTCGCATTCCATCAACGGCGAGCGCCTGCTGCCGGTGGGCACGCTGTATGATCCCTTCATCGAGCGCGGCCTCGATGCGCTGAACTACGCCTGTTATCAGGATGCCCGCTTCATGGTGGCGGCGACGCCATCGGGAATTACGCTGGCGCCGGAGGGCGGCGCGCATCAGTCGATCGCAACACCGCTGATCGGCATGGCGCAGGATGGACTTTCGTCATTCGAGCCTGCCTTCGTGGACGAGTTGGCGGTGATCATGCGCTGGGGTTTCGACTACATGCAGCGCGATGACGATGGCGGTTCGGTCTATCTGCGGTTGTCGACGCGCACACTGGATCAGCCACAGCGCACGATGACGCCCGAGCTTGTAAGTGACATCGCGGCAGGCGCGTACTGGCTGCGCAAGCCGGGACCGAATGCTGAACTCGTGATTGCCTATACCGGCGTTGTCGCGCCGGAAGCCATCGAGGCGACTGGGCTACTCGGCGAGTCGCGCCGGGACATCGGTCTGCTTGCAGTGACATCGGCGGATCGTCTTCATGCCGGCTGGAGCGCATCGCGCAAGCTTCGCCGCAGCGGCGGTCCGCGCGAGCCGAGCCATATCGAGCGGCTGCTTGCGCCGCTGCCGCGCGATTGCGGCTTGATCACGGTGATCGACGGACATCCGGCGACATTGGCATGGCTCGGCAGCGTTCACGGTCATCGCGTCGAAGCACTCGGCGTCGAGAAATTCGGCCAGACCGGCACTATCGGCGATCTCTATGGCCACTATGGTCTGGACACCAACACCATCATCGATGCGGCGGCGAGCCTGACGTTCGGCGCGCCGATCCGGCATCGTAAAATGGTGGTGTGACCACAGTTCGGCCGGGCGGCTTTAACCACATGCGGCGTTGGTTGCCCGCCGATGAAATGTCGAGTTGACCGGACGCTGCAACAGCAGCACCATTGGCCCATAAGGGTTAAGGTGCTGAATGACCGAGCTTTCCAACCGCCAGTCCGACATTCTGAACATCGCGCGCGCGTCCGGGCGGGTCACGGTGGAGGATCTGGCGCGGCGCTTTGAAGTGTCGGCGCAGACCATCCGCAAGGACCTGAACGACCTGTGCGACCGCCGCTCGATGACGCGGGTTCATGGCGGCGCGATTATTGCGTCGGGCGTGGAAAACCTTGCCTACGAAGCCCGCCGGTTCGTCGCGGCGGAAGAAAAGAAAGCCATCGGCATCGCCGCGGCTGCGCAAATTCCCAACGGCTGCTCGCTGTTCATCAATATCGGCACCACAACGGAAGAAGTCGCGAGCGCTCTGACCGCGACGCATGAGGACCTTCTGGTCATCACCAACAATCTGAACGTGGCGATGCTGCTGTATCGCCATCCGCGTATCGAGGTCATCGTGGCCGGCGGCACGGTGAGGCGCGCGGACGGCGCGGTGATCGGATCGACCGCGAACAACCTGATCACGCAATTCAAGGTCGATTACGCTATCGTCGGTGCATCAGCGATCGACGAGGAGGGCGCGCTGCTCGACTTCGACTATCGCGAAGTGCAGGCCGCGCAGGCCATCATCGCCAATGCGCGCAGCGTGATGCTGGTGGCCGACAGCACCAAGCTCAGCCGCAACGCGCCGGTGCGGATCGCGCATCTGAGCCAGATCCACACCTTCGTGACCGACCTGCCATTGCCGGCCGGGCTGCAGGCCATCTGCAACAGCCGCGGCATCGAGGTGATCGCCGCGATGCCGGACAAGCCCGCAGACGTCGTCTGACGGCTGGTCTTCCGCACAGCCCGCGAGTGGTGCGCGTCGGACTTTCAGGTTGATCGTGCGGAGTGACGGCTCCAAACCTGCGGGCTTGCTATCAACAGCCTAATCATTTGATTTTAGGTTATTTTTCGCGCTTATCGGAGGCGACTGCTTGCAAAATCATCGCGTCGCTTGCTTTCGTTTATGGTTGTGATTTAATCACAATCGAAAGCGAAATCGCTATAAGTGAAAATAGCGAGCGCCGGGGAGACGCGGTGGGACAGGTTTTCGACCTCGCAATCATTGGTGGCGGGATCAACGGCTGCGGCATTGCCCGCGATGCCGTGGGCCGCGGAAATTCCGTCTTCCTCTGCGAAATGAACGATCTCGCCAGCGGCACCTCGTCGTGGTCGAGCAAGCTGATTCACGGCGGCCTGCGCTATCTCGAATACTACGAATTCCGTCTCGTTCGCGAGGCGCTGCTGGAGCGGGAGGTGCTCTGGCAGATCGCCCCGCACATCATCCGTCCGCTGCGCTTTGTGTTGCCGCATCATGCCGGGCTGCGTCCGGCCTGGCTGCTGCGCCTCGGCCTCTTTATGTACGACTATCTCGGCGGGCGGCGTCTGCTACCGGCCACGCGCACGGTTGACCTGAGCCGCGATCCGGTCGGCGAGCCGTTGGTACCGGGCCGCTTCACCAAGGGGTTCGAATATTCGGACTGTTTCGTCGACGATGCGCGCCTCGTGGTCCTCAACGCGCGCGATGCGGCGGATCGCGGTGCGGCGATCCGCACGCGAACTCGCGCTGTCGAGGCGAGACGGCAGGGCGATTGCTGGCAGGTTATGCTTGAGGACACCGTCACCGGTGCGAAAAGCAGCATTCAGGCGCGGGCGCTGGTCAATGCGGGCGGCCCTTGGGTCGAGGATGTGCTGAACAGGCGCGCTGGAATCAATGCCAAGGCCAAGGTGCGTCTGGTGCAGGGCTCGCACATCGTGGTGCCAAAGCTTTACGACCACGATCGCGCCTATACGTTCCAGAACGCCGACGGCCGCGTGGTCTTCGTCATTCCGTTCCAGAACGATTTTACGCTGATCGGCACCACCGATCGCGATTACGACGGCGATCCGTCCAAGGTGAAAGCCTCGGCGGAAGAAATCGCCTATCTGTGCCAGTCGGTGAACGACTATCTTGCCAAGTCCGTGAAGCCAGAAGACGTGGTGTGGGCCTATGCCGGCGTGCGTCCGCTCTATGATGACGGCGCCAGCGAAGCCAAGGCGGCCACGCGAGATTACGTGTTCGAATACGATGCGCCGGGCGGGCTGCCGCTGCTGTCGATCTTCGGCGGCAAGATCACGACCTACCGCCGCCTGTCCGAAGAGGCGCTGGAGCGGCTCGAGCAATATCTTCCGGGAAAGGCCAAGCCGGCGGGCTGGACCGGCACCACGCCGTTGCCCGGTGGAGATCTCGACGTGTCGGCGATCCCGGCGCTGGCGGACGAACTGGTCCGCGACAATTCGTTCCTGTCGCGCGCTCTCGCGCTTCGCCTTGCGCACGCCTATGGTACCCGGGCCAGCAAGGTTCTCGACAGGGCGTCATCCGCTGCGGACCTCGGACAAGTGTTCGGCGACACGCTGACGGAACGTGAAGTCCGCTACCTGATGGCCCACGAATTTGCGCGCACCGCCGAGGACATTGTCTGGCGACGGTCCAAGCTGGGTCTGCGTCTCTCGGCCGATGAAGTGAAGACGCTCGACGACTGGATCGCCACGCATCGCAGCGGTTTTGATGCGCCGCTGAAGGAAGCCGGAGGCCGCGGATGAGCGTCACCCTCGAACAGGTTTCGCGCGAGGTTAACGGCGTTCCCTGGATTCGAGATGTGTCACTGACGCTTGAGCGCGGTACCTTGAGCGTGCTGCTCGGGCCGACATTGTCGGGCAAGACTTCGATCATGCGGCTGCTGGCCGGACTCGACAAGCCGACCTCCGGCCGCATCCTTGTCGACGATAAGGACGTCACTGGTTTCGATGTGCGCAAGCGTTCGGTGGCGATGGTCTATCAGCAATTCATCAACTACCCGACGCTGTCGGTTTACGAGAATATCGCATCGCCGCTGCGGGTGCAGGGCGTGGCGCGCGACGAGATCGAAACCCGCGTGCAGGACGCGGCGAAGCTGCTCAAGCTGGAGCCTTATCTCACCCGTACGCCGCTGCAGTTGTCCGGCGGCCAGCAGCAACGCACCGCGATTGCGCGTGCGCTGGTCAAGGGCGCGGACCTCGTTCTGCTCGACGAACCGCTCGCCAACCTCGACTACAAGCTGCGCGAGGAATTGCGCACCGAACTGCCGCGCATCTTTGAAGAATCCGGCGCGATCTTCGTCTATGCCACCACCGAACCCTCCGAAGCCTTGCTGCTCGGCGGGCGCACGGTCTGCATGGGTGAGGGACGGGCGCTGCAGGTTGGTGCGACGCCACAGGTCTATCGGCGTCCCGACACGGTGGAAGTGGCGGAGGTGTTTTCCGATCCGCCGCTGAACACTGTCGGCATTGAGAAGAAGAACGGCTCGATCTTCTATTCCGGCGGCGAGCGGGCCTCGGTCGCGGGTCTTTATGAAGGCCTCAGCGATGGTGCCTACAAGGTTGGCTTTCGCGCGCACCAGCTCAGCGTCTCCGGTACCTCTCCCGGCCGGCATGCATTCGTCACCACTGTCAGCGTCACCGAGATCACGGGCTCCGAGAGTTTCGTGCATCTCAAACGCGAGGGCTACAACTGGGTCGCAGTGCTGCCGGGCATTCATGAATTCCTGCCGGGGCAGGAGCTTGATGCCGCGCTCGATCCGAACGATCTCTTTATCTTCGATCAAACCGGCCGGCTCGTCGCCGCGCCGGCGACCATGTGAGGACTGGTGATCCGATTCTGACATTCGTACGATATTTTTGCAGGCACCTTTTACGAATGTCACAATCAAAGGATCACTAGAATTGTAATTAACGAGTGTCCTTTCGAATTCGACGTTCGCTAAGGGGCACGCTGCAAATTCAAGCGAACGTCGAATTCGGGACACTCGCATGGCTCGCATCGACCTCGTCGATCTGGCGCACTCTTACGGCGGCAACGCGGCCGATCGGGCGTCCTATGCGTTGAAGCCGATGACCATGACGTGGCGGCAAGGCGGTGCGTATGCACTGCTCGGACCCTCAGGCTGCGGCAAGACCACACTCCTGAATATCATTTCCGGCATCGTCACGCCGTCGCACGGCAAGGTGTTGTTCGACGGCACGGACATCACGCGCTCCAGTACGCGCGAGCGCAACATCGCGCAGGTGTTCCAGTTCCCGGTGATCTACGACACCATGACGGTGGGCGAAAACCTTGCGTTCCCGCTCAAGAACCGCGGTCTGCCGCGCAATGTGATTGATGCGCGGGTTGCGGAAATCGCCAGGCTGCTCGATCTCACGCCTTATCTCGACCGCAAGGCGGTACGACTCAGCGCCGACGCCAAGCAGAAGATCTCGCTTGGGCGCGGCCTTGTGCGCTCGGACGTCTCGGCGGTGCTGTTCGATGAACCGCTGACGGTGATCGATCCCCATCTGAAATGGGAACTACGCTCCAAGCTCAAGGCGCTGCATCAGGCGCTTGATCTCACCATGATCTATGTGACCCACGACCAGACCGAGGCGCTGACCTTCGCCGATACGGTGGTGGTGATGCACGACGGCAGCGTGGTGCAGAGCGGAACGCCGGAAGAGCTGTTCGCCAAGCCTGCGCACACCTTTGTCGGCTATTTCATCGGATCGCCCGGCATGAACATCGTGCCGGCGCAGGTGAAAGGCCATGATGCAAAAATTGACGGTCACACCATCCGGCTGAACCGGATCTATGACAGTCTGCCGCCCGGTGCGAAAATCGAAATCGGCGTGCGGCCCGAATTCGTCCATGTCGCAGCGCCTGCGCCCGGTCTGCTCTCGGCGCAGATCGAGCGGATCGACGATCTCGGCCGCGTGCGGTTTGCGCGCGTGCGGATCGGCGATGCGAAATTTGCCGCCCGGGTGCCGAACGGGTTCTCCATTCCGGACAAAACCGCCGGCCTCGTTTTCGATCCTGCTCATATCCACGTCTATGCGGACAGTCTTCTGGTCGAGGGGCGCGCCTGATGGACAAGACGATCAACAACAAGGCCTGGTTTCTGGTTCTGCCGGTGTTCCTGATCGTGGCGTTCTCCGCGATCCTGCCGCTGATGACCGTGGTCAACTATTCGGTGCAGGACACGTTCGGAAACAATCAGTTCTTCTGGAATGGCGTCGGCTGGTTCAAGGAACTGCTCGATCCCTCGACCGATCTTGGCGACAGGTTCCTGGCCTCGCTCGGCCGCAATCTGCTGTTCTCCGCGATTGTTCTCGCCATCCAGGTGCCGCTCGGCATTCTGGTCGCGCTGTCGATGCCGCGCGAAGGCTGGCGCGTTGCGGCGTGCCTCGTCATTCTCGCGCTGCCGCTGCTGATTCCGTGGAACGTGGTCGGCACGATCTGGCAAATCTTCGGGCGTCCCGACATCGGTTTGCTCGGCTATACGCTGAACAAGATGGGGCTGGACTACAATTACGTGTCCAACAGCCTCGACGCCTGGGCGACCATTATCGTCATGGACGTCTGGCACTGGACCAGCCTCGTGGCGCTGCTGTGCTACGCCGGTCTCAAATCCATTCCGGATGCTTATTACCAGGCAGCGCAGATCGACGGCGCGTCGCGGTGGGCGGTGTTCACCGCGATCCAGTTGCCGAAGATGAAGCGCGTGTTGCTGATCGCGGTGCTGCTGCGGTTCATGGACAGTTTCATGATCTACACCGAGCCGTTTGTCGTCACCGGTGGCGGCCCGGGCAACTCGACTACTTTCGTCTCGATCGAACTCGTCAAGATTGCGCTCGGTCAGTTCGATCTCGGCAAGGCTGCTGCGTTGTCGATCGTCTACAACATCATCATCCTGATCGTGTGCTGGGTGTTCTACACGGTGATGACGAACGCGGACAATGAGCGCACGCAAACGACGGGAGGCGCATGATGCATACCATTCCCGGACGGCGCATCATTCTCACTCTGTTCCTGATCTTCCTGCTGTTGCCGATTTACTGGCTCGTCAACATGAGCTTCAAGACCAACACGGAAATCGTCACCACGATGACGCTGTGGCCGAACAACCCGACGCTGGCCCATTACAAGCGCATCTTTACCGATTCGAGCTGGTACTCCGGCTACATCAATTCGCTGCAATACGTCATCATCAATACCGTCATTTCGATTTCATTCGCGCTGCCTGCCGCTTATGCGTTTTCGCGCTACCGCTTCCTCGGCGACAAGCATCTGTTCTTCTGGCTGCTGTCGAACCGCATGGCGCCACCGGCGGTGTTCGCACTGCCGTTCTTCAACCTCTATTCGGCGATCAACCTGTTCGACACGCCATGGGCGGTCGCGCTGGCGCATTGCCTGTTCAACGTGCCGCTGGCGGTGTGGATTCTCGAAGGCTTCGTGTCCGGTGTGCCGAAGGAAATCGATGAGACCGCGTTCCTCGACGGTTATTCGTTCCCGCGCTTCTTCGTGAAAATCCTGATGCCGCTGATTGCCAGCGGTATCGGCGTCGCGGCGTTCTTCTGTTTCATGTTCTCGTGGGTGGAATTGCTGCTGGCGCGGACGCTGACGTCCGTGAACGCCAAGCCGATTGCGGCGACGATGACACGCACGGTTTCGGCGTCCGGAATGGATTGGGGCCTGCTGGCCGCGGCCGGCGTCCTGACCATCATTCCCGGAGCGCTGGTGATCTGGTTTGTCCGCAACTACATCGCGCGTGGCTTCGCGCTTGGACGGGTGTAGGGAGCGAGATCATGGAACACATCGCTTGGATGGCCTGGACGGCGCCGACGGCGATCCTTTTCTGCCTGCTGGCCGGAACGCTCGCGACCATGACCTGGCTTGCGGTGCGGTACCCCGAAGCGGAACGCGTCGGGGTTCTGCGCATTCCAACTACGCGCGGCGATCGGCTGTTCATTTCGCTGATCGCGGCTGCGGTCATTCATTTGTGGTGGATTGCATTTGCGGGCACGAACCCGATTGCGACGCTCCCGATCGGCGAGGGCGTCGAAGTGTCGAGTTTGTGGATCGCCACCGTCATTTCGCTCGGTTCGGCTGTTGTCATATTTCGCAAAGTTTAACCAGTGATCCGGTTCTGACATTCGCATCATATCTTTTGCAGGCACTTTTACGAATGTCAGAACCAAAGGATCACTGGAATCATAATTTGCTCGTGTCCTTTCGAATCCGGCATTCGCACAGAAGTTGCTGCAGAGCCAAGCGAATGCCGGATTCGGGACACTTGTGAAAAAGAGGCAGATCCGGGATCAACCCGGACCTGGAGTTGTGTTCAACGGAGGAAATCATGCGACAAGCTACGACAAGAAATCGTCTTCTAACGATGGCAAGCGCAGTGGCATTGATGGCGGCATCGGCGGCGGTCAGTGCACCTGCTTTCGCCGATGAAGCGGCGGCAAAGAAATGGATCGATGCCGAATTCCAGCCTTCGACGCTGTCGAAGGACGACCAGATGAAGGAAATGCAGTGGTTCATCAAGGCCGCTGCACCGTTTAAGGGCATGGAAATTAACGTCGTGTCGGAAACGATCACGACGCATGAGTATGAGGCCGGAACGCTGGCCAAGGCTTTCTCCGAGATCACCGGCATCAAGCTCAAGCACGACCTCATCCAGGAAGGCGACGTGGTCGAAAAGATCCAGACCCAGATGCAGTCCGGCAAGAACGTCTATGACGGCTGGATCAACGATAGCGACCTGATCGGCACGCATTTCCGCTATGGGCAGGCCATCGCGTTGTCGGATTACATGACGGGCGAAGGCAAAGACGTCACGTCGCCGACCCTGGATATCAACGATTTCATCGGACGCTCGTTCACCACCGCGCCCGACAAGAAGCTGTATCAGTTGCCCGACCAGCAGTTCGCGAACCTGTACTGGTTCCGGTACGACTGGTTCACCAATCCGGACTACAAGGCGAAGTTCAAGGCCAAGTACGGCTACGAACTCGGTGTTCCGGTGAACTGGTCCGCCTATGAAGACATCGCGGACTTCTTCACCAACGACATCAAGGAAATTAACGGCGTCAAGGTCTATGGCCACATGGACTACGGCAAGAAGGATCCGTCGCTCGGCTGGCGGTTCACCGACGCCTGGCTCTCGATGGCGGGCAACGGCGACAGGGGTATCCCGAACGGTCTTCCTGTCGATGAATGGGGCGTCCGCATGGAAGGCTGCCGTCCGGTTGGCTCCTCGGTCGAACGCGGCGGCGACACCAATGGCCCTGCGGCGGTTTACTCGATCGTCAAGTATCTCGACTGGTTGAAGAAGTATGCTCCGCCCCAGGCGCAAGGCATGACCTTCTCGGAGTCGGGACCGGTGCCGGCGCAGGGCGCGATCGCCCAGCAGATGTTCTGGTACACGGCGTTCACTGCGGACATGGTGAAGCCCGGCCTGCCGGTGATGAACGCGGACGGCACACCGAAGTGGCGTATGGCTCCTTCGCCGAAGGGTGCGTACTGGAAGGAAGGCATGAAGCTCGGCTATCAGGACGTGGGCTCGGGCACGTTGCTCAAGTCGACGCCGCCGGATCGCCGCAAGGCAGCGTGGCTGTACCTGCAGTTCATCACCTCGAAGTCGGTGTCGCTGAAGAAGAGCCACGTCGGTCTCACGTTCATTCGTGAATCCGACATCTGGGACAAGTCGTTTACCGAACGCGCGCCGAAGCTCGGTGGTCTGATCGAATTCTACCGCTCGCCTGCGCGCGTGCAGTGGTCCCCGACCGGAAACAACATCCCGGATTATCCGAAGCTGGCCCAGCTCTGGTGGCAGAACATCGGCGATGCATCGTCCGGTGCAAAGAGCGCGCAGGCGGCGATGGACTCGCTGGCTGCGGCGCAGGACTCGGTGCTTGAACGCCTCGAGAAGTCGGGCGTGCAGGGTGCCTGCGGACCGAAGCTCAACAAGAAAGAGACGGCAGAGTTCTGGTTCGCCAAGTCGGAGAAGGACGGCAACGTCGCGCCTCAACGGAAACTGGCGAACGAAAAGCCGAAGGGCGAGACCGTCGACTACGACACGCTGATCAAGTCGTGGCCGGCGTCGCCGCCAAAGCGTGCCGAGGCCAAATAAGCGGCATCAACACGGACCAATAATGATGAGGGCCGGGAGCGATCCCGGCCTTTTTCCTTTTGATGCAGCGCACTCTATGGGGTGTTGTTGACAGGCCGTCGCTGTTTGGCTGTACTTCACGCACTGATGACTCCGTGATTTTCTGCACTCAGGAACAAGGAGATCCAGCGGACGGCAGAAGGCCACAACGAGGCTGCGCATTTTCAAGGCGGCCGTTGGCTGTTGCCGGAAAAGTTCAGGCAAAAACGCATAGCTATTCGACACAAGATATGAGCGAGGCGATCGGTAGGATCGTGACGTGACCAAGGCGATCGTTAGAATCGCGGCACGTTGGGGGAGGGATACCTGGAATGCTGGACTTCGTTCAGCAGTTGGTGAGCGGTATTGCGCTCGGCTGTGTCTATGGCCTGATCGCACTTGGCTTTGTCCTTGTTTACAAAGCAACCGAGGTCGTCAACTTCGCGCAAGGCGATCTGATGATGCTGGGCGGATTCTTCGCCTTCACCTTCATCAGTCTGCTCGGCTTCAATTACTGGCTCGGATTTATCGCTGCGGTCGGCGCGATGGCGCTGTTCGGCATGCTGGCCGAGCGTCTCGTGGTGCGGCCGATCCTCGGCTATCCGCAGTTTTCCATCATCATGGCGACCATCGGCCTCGGCTTCTTCCTGCGCTCGGTCGCCGGAATGGTCTGGGGCACTGACGATCTCAAGATCGAGACGCCGTTCAGCCAGGGCGTGCTGCGGCTGGGCAGCCTGGTGCTGGCCTATGACAAGCTTTCGGTGATCGCCGCGACGATCATTCTGTGCGGTGTTCTGTATCTGTTTTTCAACAAGACGACGCTCGGCACCGCGATGCGCGCCAGCTCCGAGAACATGCTCGCAGCCTATTACATGGGCATTCCCGTCAAACGCGTGGTGTCGATCGTCTGGGCGATCAGCGCTGCGGTTGCGACATGTGCCGGCGTGCTGCTGGCGCCGATCACCTTCGTCCACTCCAATGTCGGCCTTGTGCTGGGATTGAAAGCGTTTCCCGCGGCCGTGCTGGGCGGATTCGGGTCGATCCCCGGGGCTGTGGTCGGTGGAGTTCTGATCGGCGTCATCGAAAGCATGGCTGGCTTTTACCTGCCGCAGGGATGGAAGGATGTCGCGCCCTACATCGTGCTGCTCGCGGTGCTGCTGCTGAAACCCGAAGGCATCTTCGGGATTCACACGCGGAAGAAAGTCTGAGGGGCGCCGATGCGGTTTCTTTTCAAGACAGATTATAACGACGATATCCGGTTGGTCCCGCATAGCGGATACATCTGGTCATACGGCACGCTGCTGGCGCTGCTGCTGATCGCGCCGTTCGTCCTGAGCAGCTATCTCGTCAGCCAGCTCGTCTTCGTCTGCATCTATGCCATTGTCGGCGTCGGGCTGATGATCCTGACGGGATTCACCGGGCAGGCCTCGCTGGGACACGCGGCGTTCCTCGCCATCGGAGCCTACACTGCCGCCTATCTTCAGCAGATGGGCGTGCCATTCATCGTCTACTTTCTGGCGGCCGGCGTGCTGACCGGATTGATCGGCGCGATGGTCGGATTTCCGGCGTTGCGGTTGCAGGGCATCTATCTTGTCATCGCCACCATCTCGTTCGCGCTGATCGTTGAGGAGATTCTGGCGCGCTGGGAGAGCGTCACTCACGGCAACGACGGCATGCGCGTCCGTGCGATCCAGATGTTCGGCGGCAGCATTACGCGCGACAGTCCGACCTTTTATTACATGTGTCTCGGTCTGCTGATCCTGGTCATTGTCGGCACGCTCAACCTGATGCGCTCGCCGACCGGGCGCGCTTTCGTCGCCATCCGCGACAGCGAAACCGCCGCCAAGAGCATGGGCATCAACGTCTCGCGCTACAAGGTGAAGTCGTTCGCCTTGAGCGCGGCGATCACGGGCCTCGCGGGCTGTCTCTTTGCGCACAAGATGTCTTTCATCAGCCCGGAGATGTTCACGCTCCAGCTGTCGATCGAATTTATCATGGTCATCATCATTGGCGGTGTGATCAGCCTGCACGGCGCGGTGCTCGGCGCGATCTTCATTGTGATGGTCGATCCGTTCCTGACCTTCCTGAAGGATGACATTCCTGGCGTCGTTGCGGGTCTCGCTGCCACGTTCGGCGCGGGCGTCGAGCAGGTGGCCAGCATCAAGGCGAACGTTGCCGCCATTGCGTCCGCGAACGGCCTGAAGGGCGCGATCTACGGTCTGATCATCATGCTGTTCATTCTGTTCGAGCCGTACGGCATCTATGGCCGCTGGCTGAAGATCAAGCTCTTCTTCCAGCTCTTTCCGCTCTACAAGCGCGCGACCTTCAAGCGGCAGAAGATCTACGTCAAATCGGAGCGGAACCGATGAGTTGTTTCCGCGCCGAAAATCTCTCGCTGCACTTTGGCGGCCTGAAGGCGGTGGATTCCGTCAGCTTCGCTGTGGAGAAGGGCGAGATCCTCTCGATCATCGGCCCCAACGGGGCCGGCAAAAGCTCGATCTTCAACCTGATCTCGCGCCTCTATGAGCCGACCTCGGGCCGGCTTTATTTCGAGGATCAGGACATCACCGAGGAGCCGGCTTACGGCATCGCCAAGCTGGGCATCGCGCGCACCTTCCAGAACATCGAGTTGTTCGAAAATGCCACCGTTCTCAGCAACCTTCTGGTCGGGCGGCACCGGCACTCCACCACCAGCCTCTGGCAGGAGCTGTTGTTCCTGCCGAACGTGCGCCGCGACGAAAAAACGCATCGCCGCCGCGTCGAGCAGGTCATTGATTTCCTTGACCTTGCCGCCCATCGGGACAAGCTCATCTCCGGGCTGCCCTACGGCGTGCGCAAGGTGATCGAGCTGGCCCGCGCCCTGTGTACCGAGCCAAAGCTGATCCTGCTGGATGAGCCGTCGTCCGGGCTGAATGTGGAGGAGACCGACGACATGTCGTTCTGGATCCGCGACATGAAGACCGAGCTTGGCATCACCGTGCTGATGGTCGAGCACGACATGACGCTGGTCAATCGCGTCTCCGACCGGGTGATCGCGCTGAACTACGGCAAGGTGCTGGCCATGGGCGCGCCAGCTGAGGTGCAGGCGCATCCCGATGTCGTCGCAGCCTATCTCGGCACATGAGGACGATGTCATGAGCACGCCCGAGACCATTCTCAAGCTCAGCAACATCGAGAGCTATTACGGGCCGATCATGGCCATCCGCGGGATCAGCCTTGAAGTGCCGCGCGGCAAGATCGTCACGCTGCTGGGCGCCAATGGTGCTGGCAAGACCACCGTGCTCAAGACCATTTCCGGCATTCTCGATCCGCAGAAAGGCTCCATCGAATTCAAGGGACAGCCGATCCAGCGCATGGAGGCTGACAAGATCGTGCGGCTCGGATTGAGCCACGTGCCCGAAGGGCGCGAGGTGTTCCCGTTTCTCAGCGTGCGCGAGAACTTGATGATGGGGGCCTATCCGCGCAAGGACCGCGACGGCGTCGCTGACGATCTCGAACGGGTTTACGGATATTTCCCGCGGCTGCGCGAACGCATCAACCAGCCAGCGGGTCAACTGTCGGGCGGCGAGCAGCAGATGCTTGCGATCGGCCGCGCGCTGATGAACCGACCTGCGCTGCTGCTGCTCGACGAGCCGTCGCTCGGGTTGTCGCCGATTTTGGTGAAGGAGATTTTCACCATCATCAAGCGCGTCAACGCGGAACAGGGCATGTCGATTCTGCTGGTCGAGCAGAACGCGAAGGTGGCGCTGGAGACCGCGGATTACGGATATGTACTGGAAATCGGCCGCGTCGTGATGAACGACACCTGCGAACGCCTGATGATGTCGCAGGATATTCAGGAGTTCTACCTCGGCGCCAAGGAAGACGGTGCGCGGGGCGAGCGGCGCTGGAAGAAGAAGAAGACGTGGCGGTAAAGAACCGGCGGTAAAGAACTGGCGGTAAAAGCCTGGCGATAGAACCGGGCGTTGAAGGGCAGGAGACAGTGGCGCTGCGTCGCGTGGACGCAGCGAAAGACAGGGAGCGAGCAATGGCGAGACCCGCAGTGATCACCGTCGCGGATACGATCGCGAAGAGCTTTCTGCTCGCGGTTGAAACGCGCGGCGACAAGACGGCGATCCGGGAAAAGCATCTCGGCGTCTGGCAGTCGACAAGCTGGCGCGAGTGGCTGCGGACCGCCAAAGAGATCGCCTATGCGCTTCATGCGGTCGGCTTCAAGCCGGGCGATGTTGCCTCCATCGTCTCCAACGCGACGCCGCAATGGGTGTTCGCCGATATGGGCGTGCTTTGCGCAGGCGGCGTCTCATCCGGAATTTATCCGACGGATTCGCCGACCCAGGTCGAATATCTCATCAACGACTCGCGGACGCGGGTGATCTTCGCAGAGGATGACGAGCAACTCGACAAGGTGCTGTCGTGCCGCGCCCGCTGCCCGACGCTGGAAAAGATCGTTGTGTTCGACATGGAGGGTCTCAGCGGCTTTAGCGATCCGATGGTGATGTCGCTGGACGAGTTCACGGCGCTTGGGCGCAACCACATGAACGGCCGCGAAGCACTGTGGGACCAGATGATCGCCAGCCGCGGTGCGAACGATCTCGCCATTCTCGTTTATACGTCGGGGACAACGGGGCCGCCGAAGGGCGCGATGCATTCCAACCGCAGCGTCACCCACCAGATGCGTTACGCTGACTATCTGCTGGTGCCGACCGATCATGAAGAGCGGCTGGTATTCCTGCCGCTGTGCCACGTCGCAGAACGCATTGGCGGATATTATCTGTCGATCGCCGTCGGCTCGATCATGAACTTTGCCGAAAGCCCCGAAACCGTGCCGGACAATCTGCGCGAGGTGCAGCCGACCGCGTTTCTGGCGGTGCCGCGGATCTGGGAGAAATTCTACTCTGCCATCACGATTGCGCTGAAGGATGCAACGCCGCTCCAGCAGTGGATGTATCGCCAAGCGCTCGGCGTCGGCCATCGTCTGACCGAATACAGGCTGGAGGGTGAAACGCCGCCACTGTCGCTACGGTTGGCGGGCAAGGCGGCTTACTGGCTGGTGTTCCGCAACATCCGGCGCATGCTCGGGCTCGATCGCGTGCGCATCGCGTTCACCGGCGCTGCGCCGATCTCGCCCGATCTGATCCGCTGGTATCTCGCCATCGGCCTCGATATGCGCGAGGTCTACGGCCAGACCGAGAATTGCGGCGTGGCGACGCTGATGCCCAACGACCGCATCAAGCTCGGCTCGGTCGGTAAGGCAGCGCCGTGGGGCGAGGTCATGATCTGCCCAAAGGGCGAGATCCTCGTCAAAGGCGATTACCTGTTCATGGGCTACCTGAACCAGCCCGAAAAGACTGCCGAAACCATCGACGCGAAAGGCTGGCTGCATACGGGCGACGTCGGCACCATCGACAACGAGGGTTTCGTCAAGATCACCGACCGGATGAAGGACATCATCATCACATCCGGCGGCAAGAACGTCACGCCGTCCGAAATCGAGAACCAGCTCAAGTTCTCGCCCTACATTTCCGACGCTGTGGTGATCGGTGACAAGCGGCCGTTCCTGACGTGCCTGGTGATGATCGATCACGAGAACGTCGAGAAGTTCGCGCAGGACTACAACATTCCCTTCACCAACTACGCGAGCCTGTGCCGCGCGCCGGAAATCCAGGATCTCATCAAGCGTGAGATCGAGGTCGTTAATCAGAATTTCGCCCGCGTCGAAACCATCAAGAAATTCCATCTGATCGAGCGGCAACTGACGCCCGAAGACGAGGAACTGACGCCGACCATGAAGCTGAAACGGAGCTTCGTGAACAAATCCTACGCAACCGAGATCGATGCAATGTACCGGGTGAGCGCCATGGCGTAGTCTTCCGGCATTATTGCGTCACGAGAAGCGCATTCCGCGGCCCGCAATGGCCGCTCAGCGGCGAAGGTAACAAGGCCCGGCCTTCGCTGAATATGGGCCAACAGAGAGGAGACCGTTATGTCGAAATCGTTCAAGGCGTTGGGCCTTGCGGTGGGCGCGCTCGCGCTGACCCAATCGCCGGCCTTCGCACAGACCAAAGTGACCAACGAAGGCATCTCGCCGACCGAGATCGTCATCGGCTCGCATCAGGATCTTTCGGGCCCCATCAAGGTCTGGGGCGTGCCGGTGTCCAACGGCATGAAGATGGCGACTGACGAGATCAATGCCGCAGGCGGGATCAACGGCCGCAAGATCAAGCTGATCATGGAAGACAGCGGCTACGATCCGAAGCGCGCGGTGCTTGCGTCGCAGAAGATGATCGAAAAGGACAAGGTGTTCGCGATGGTCGGGCCGATGGGCTCGCCGACGGTGCTGGCCGCGCAGGACATCCTGTTCGACGCGGGCGTCTTGCAGCTCTTTCCGCTGACCGCGGCGGAGTTCACCTTCAAGTTCGATCCGGCGAAGCCGCAGGAGAGACTGAAGTTCAATAACATCCTGCCTTATGTCGAGAGCACGCGGGCTGCGATGAAGCACATGGTGGAGTGGAAGAAGTTCGCCAAGCCCTGCATCATGCATCAGGACGACGAATACGGTAAGAGCGTGCTCGATGGCTTCAACCAGCAGACGGCGGCGATGAAGCTGACGCCGGCATCGGTGACCAGCTACAAGCGCGGCGCATCCGATTTCAGCGCGCAGGTCGCCAAGATGAAGTCGGACGGTTGCGATCTCGTGGTGCTCGGAACCGTGATCCGCGAAACCATCGGCGCGATGGGCGAAGCCAAGAAGCTCGGCTGGGACGTGACGTTCCTCGGAGCGACGCCGACCAACGTGCTTGAAGTGCCCGCGCTCGGCAAGGATGCCGTCGAAGGACTCTATGCAGCGGCCGGCTTCGAGATTCCCTACGAAGACACCGCGAAAGGCAAGGTGAAGGACTGGTTGGCGAACTACAAGAAGGCGTTCGGCACCGACGCCAACACGCAGGCGATCATCGGCTACAACGCCATGATGACCTTCGCACACTACGCCAACAAGGCCGGCAAGGATCTGACCGGTGCGAAGATGCTGGATTCGCTCGAGTCCGGTGACGTGTTCAACGACATCTTCAACTCGCCGGCGACCAAATTCTCAAAGACGAACCACCTCGCCACCACGATAACGCAGGTCCAGCAGATCAAGAACGGTCGCTGGGTTCTGGTGAAGGATGGCCTGATGTTCTGAGCGTTTCGTTCTGAGCGCCATCGCGTGCGCGGGATTGCCCGCGCACGCGATTTTCTTTACGGTCCGGCTCCAACTTGAGAGCCAACATTCCAGATGACGATTGAAAGTTCGGTCAAGGCCAGCATCGCGCGCTGGTTTCCGGGAGCCATAGGTATCGATCGCCTGGCTCAACTGTCCGGGGGCGCAAGCCAGGAGACCTGGTCGTTCGACGTCCTGCATCCGTCCGGAAACATCGCCGTCATTCTGCGCCGCGCGCCATCAGGCTATGGCGCCGCGCCGGGACGCGCCGCCGGTCTTGAGGCCGAAGCGGTTCTGATGCAGCAAGCTTATGAAGCCGGGATACCGTCGCCCCGTGTGCGTTATGTTCTGCGCGCGGAAGACAATGTTGGCAGCGGCTTCATCATGGACCGTGTCGACGGCGAAACCATTCCACGCAAGATTTTGCGCGATGCTCAGTTCGCGCAGGCGCGCAATGTGCTGGCCGGCCAGCTCGGCAAGGTGATGGCTGGGATTCATGCACTTGACAAATCCCGGCTTCCAAAACTGCGGCTGATGACGGTCGCAGGCGAGATCGACGATCTCACAACAGAATACAAATCGTTCGACTGGCCGCGTCCGGTGTTCGATCTGGCCCTGCGGTGGCTGCGTGACAACGCGCCCGCGCCGTCGGATGCCGTGACGCTGGTTCACGGCGATTTCCGCCACGGCAATCTCATTATCGGCCCGGAAGGCGTCCGCGCGGTGCTCGACTGGGAACTTGCGCATCTCGGTGACCCGATGGAAGATCTCGGCTGGATTTGCGTGAACTCGTGGCGGTTCGGCGAGATCGACAAGCCGGTCGGCGGGCTCGGCACGCGCGAGGATCTGTTCGCCGCATACGAAGCTGCCGCAGGCCGCCCGGTGAATGTGCGGCGCGTCATGTTCTGGGAAACGCTCGGCACCTTGCGGTGGGGCATTATGTGTTGCGGCATGATGCAGCGGTTTCGCGCCGGTCCGGATCATTCCATGGAGCGCGCCATGATCGGCCGCCGCGCCTCGGAAACCGAAATCGATCTGTTGCGGCTGCTGGCGCCGCGCGCATGATGCCGAAAAGTGCGAAGCGGTTTTCGGATAACATCATGCGCAATGGAGCATGACGCCGATGACAAAGGACATGTGAAATGCAGGATCAGCCCACGCCGGTCGAACTGATCAACGCGGTCGCGGAGTTTCTTCGCGCAGATGTCGCGCCGCAATTATCCGGCCACGCCGCTTTCAAGCTGCGCGTCGGGCTCAACGCGCTCGATCTGGTCGTGCGCCAGCTCACGCTTGAAGCATCCGGCGATGCCGCCGAGGCCGGGCGGCTGTCAAAGCTGCTCGGTGCGTCGGGCTCGCTGGAAGACCTCAACCGGCTGCTGTCAGCGCGGATCGCGAGCGGCGACATAGGCTTCCAGACGCCGGGACTTACCGAACACGTCTGGCAGACCACGATGGACAAGCTGGCCATCGACCAGCCGAATTATGCGTCCTATCGCCGCGAGCGCGATACTTAGCCTATCTGCCCTTCCACTGCGGCGGGCGTTTTTCGGCGAACGCCTTGGGGCCTTCGATGTAATCCTCGGACGCGGCCAGCGCCTTGACCGCCGGATAATCAAACTGTTCAGCCAGCGCCTGTTCCAGCGACACGCCGAGACCGCGATGCATGGTCTGCTTCGAGGCGCGGATCGACATCGGGCCGTTCTGCAGAATGAGATTCGCCCAGCGCTCCGCACCCGCCAAAGCTTCGCCCTTCGGCACGACTTCGTTGACGAAGCCAAGTTCAAGCCCTTCGCGCGCGGGAACATGCCGCCCGGTCAGGATCATGCCCATGGCGCGCTTGAGGCCGATCAGGCGGGGCAAGCGATGCAATCCGCCGGCCAGCGCAGCAAGGCCGACACGCGGTTCCGGCAATGCGAAGGTCGCGTTTTCCGACGCGATGATCAGGTCGCACGCCAGCGCGATCTCGAAACCGCCCCCCATCGCCACGCCGTTGACGGCGGCGATGATCGGCTTGTCGCAATCGAAGCGGTGGGTCAGTCCGGCAAAGCCACTGGTATCCCAGCCGCGCTGGCCGCCCTGGGCCTGCCATTTCAGGTCGTTGCCCGCGGAAAACGCCCGGTCACCTGCGCCCGTCACGATCGCGATCCACTGATCCGGGTCCTTGTTGAACTCGTCGAAAACGCGATGCATTTCAAAGTGCATAGGCGAATGCACGGCGTTCATCACGTCAGGACGGTTGAGCGTGATGATGGTCAGCGGACCTTTGCGGTCTACCTTGGCGAATTCATAGGCCATGAGCGATTTCCTTGAATAGTTTCTTGCGCTGCGTCGCAACATTTGAGCGATGTTGTCGTGCCGAAAATAGACCAGCAAAGAAGCCGCTTCACAAATTAATTAAGCGCTTGACTAACGCTTCGCGTCTTACCTTAATTCCCACCCATCGTCGGCTCTCGCGAGCAGCGCGGCGGAAACAAAAATAAAGTCCGGGGATGGACGTCTGGGAGTCGCGCGTTGGATTTTTCGCTGCCTGACGATTTGACCGCTTATCTGTCTGAGCTCGATCGGTTCATCGATCAGAAGATCAAGCCGCTTGAGCAGCGCGACGACAACATCCGCTTCTTCGATCATCGCCGTGAGTGGGCGCGGACGGATTTCGACAACGGCGGCCTGCCGCGCCACGAATGGGAAGATCTGCTGCGTCAGGCGAAGAACCTCGCCGACGAAGCCGGGCATTTGCGTTTTGCGATTCCTAAGCGCTACGGCGGCAAGAACGGCTCCAATCTCTGGATGGCGGTAATCCGCGAGCATTTCGCCGCCAAGGGCCTCGGTCTCCATAACGATTTGCAGAACGAACATTCCATCGTCGGAAATTTTCCGCTGGTCACCATGCTGGATCGCTACGGCCGCGACGACCAGAAGGCGATGATCGAAGGCTCGCTGACCGGCAAGTACCGCATCACGTTCGGCCTCACGGAACCCGAGCACGGCTCGGACGCCACCCACATGGAAACGCGAGCCGTGCAGGCCACGCGCGACGGTGTCAGCGGCTGGGTCATCAACGGCGAAAAGATGTGGACGACCGGAATGCATGTCGCCACCCACTGCGCCACGTTCGCGCGGACGTCGGGCAACGACGGCGATGCGCGGGGCATCACATGCTTTCTCGTGCCCGCAAACGCCAAGGGCGTAAAGGTCGAAGAATATCTGTGGACCTTCAACATGCCGACAGATCATCCGCGCGTGAGCTTCACGGACGTGTTCGTGCCGGATGATGCATTGTTCGGCGAGGTCGGGCGTGGCCTGTCGCTGGCGCAATGCTTCGTGCATGAGAACCGGATACGTCAGGCCGCCAGTTCTCTCGGCGCAGCGGTCTATTGCATCACTGAGAGCGTGCATTACGCGCGCGAGCGCAAGCCGTTCGGTCACGCGCTGGCCGAGAACCAGGCGATCCAGTGGCCGCTGGTGGAACTGGCGACCCAAGCCGAGATGCTGCGCCTCCTGATCCGCAAGACCGCGTGGGAAATGGACCGCATGACGCAGCCGGAGGTCGAGCAGCGGCTCTCTGACAAGGTCTCGATGTGCAATTTTTGGGCGAACCGGCTGTGCTGCGAAGCGGCGGATCGTGCGATGCAGGTGCACGGTGGCATGGGCTACTCACGTCACAAGCCGTTCGAGCATATTTATCGCCATCACCGGCGCTACCGTATCACCGAGGGCAGCGAGGAAATCCAGAAGCGCAAGGTCGCCGGATTTCTGTTTGGCTACATGGGTGCGGGAAAGTTCGAGACGACGGAGAAGATCCGCTAATTGAAGTTTCACAAGAGGCGAAAAATCGCCCGTGAAGAAAAATGTTTCTGGAGGAAACGATGCGCAGGTGTACGTCCGGCCGGTCCGACCGGTTCATGCTGATCAGTTCGGAGCGGGTGTTCTATGCCGGACTGCACGGCAAGCCCTCGGTGCGCACGCTCGGTGCGCTCGCGGTCTGCGTGCCCCTGCATGGGACAGCGCGTCTCGAAATCGAGGGACAGCCGCCGCGCGTTGGCGAAATCCTCGCCGTCCCGGCCTACCTGCCGCACAAGATCACGTCGGAGTCCCGCGAAATCCTTGGACTGCTGATCGAGCCTGAGTCGGTCTGCGACGAAGATCTCGCGGAGATCATCCGCCAGTGCGACGATCCGGTCGCAGCCAGCCGGCTCGCCGCGCGGTTTCGCGAGATCTATGCGACCATGGCGCTCAGCGGCACCAGCGGCTTCACGTCTGCAGATTTCGACCAGATCTTTCTGCAGCGCCGCCTGAAGCAGCGGGACCTGGATGGTCGCATCTCCACCGTTGTGTCGCGCTTTCAAGCGAAGCCGTCCAGCAGCATTTCGGGTGACGATTGTGCCAGCGGCGTCAAGCTGTCGCTGTCGCGCTTCCTGCATCTGTTCAAGGACGAGACCAGCATGAACTTCAAGACCTTCCGCGCCTGGAAGCGCGCGCGGAATATCCTGCATCATGTCAATGTCGAGCGAAACCTCGCGCATTTCGCGCTCGATGCCGGCTATCCGGATTCGACGCATTTCAGCCACTCGCTGCGCCGCATTTACGGACTGCAGCCGAGCGCGCTATTTTCCGGCTCGCGGCGGTTGCAAATCATCAACGGCAGGGATGTTGCGAGCGATGCTGTGGGCCTGCGGGCTTAGGTTGCCGCCTGAGCTCTCGGCGCGACGCCTTGCTCGGCGCCGGCTTTGTCCTGCGCCGTGATCGCTTTACGGAATCCCTCGCGCTGTTTGAGCCGCTCCCAATAGGCCGCGACGGCCGGAGTGAACTGCGCGGACAGGCCAGTGGATTGCGCGAACATCAGCGCATAGCCAACTGAAATGTCGGCCGCCGTGAAGCGGCCCGCGCAAACTGTCTCCGATTCGGACACCGCGGTTTCAAGTGAGCGCAGCCGCGCCAGAAACCAGCGCGCGTAGTCGGCGGCGGCCTGTGGATTCCTGCGTTCCTCCGGCTCGAGCTGCGCATAACGGAAATAAATGGTCTGCGGGAACGTCAGCGTCGCTTCGCCGAAGAACAGCCAGTTCAGATAGGAGCCGTAAGCCGGTTCATCGACGGGGACATTGAGGGGCGTGGGGCCGTATTTGGTCACGAGATAATGACAGATCGCGGAGGACTCGGTCATCCGGGTGTCGCCGTCGATCAGCAGTGGGATGGTGCCGAGCGGATTCAGCTCGAGATACTCGCGCTTCAGGAAACGCGGCGGGAACGGTAGCATTTTCAGGTCGTAGGGAATGCCGACTTCTTCCAGCGTCCAGAGCGGACGGAAAGAGCGCGCGCTGGCGCAATGAAAAAGCGTGAGCATGTCGGATGTTTCCCTGGTTCCCGGCGTTATACAGCGCGGATCGCTAATTCGCGCAAGCGCTTATTGCTCCGGCAGAGTACCCATGTATTTGCACAGCACGCTCAGCATCACCTCGTCTGCGCCGCCGCCGATCGAGGTCAGCCGCCGGTCGCGATAGGCGCGGCTGACGCGGGTCTCGTTCATGAAGCCCATGCCGCCCCAATATTGCAGGCAGGCGTCGGGTATCTCCCGCCCGAGACGCCCGGCCTTCAGTTTTCCCATCGTCGCCAGCGGGGTCACGTCATTTCCGTTGATGTATTCCTCGCAGGCCCGATAGAGCAGGGAGCGCAATAGTTCGACTTCGGTCTTCAGTTCCGCGAGGCGGAAGTGGATCACCTGATTGTCGAGCAGGGGTTTACCGAATGCCTTGCGGGCGCGGGTATATTCGATGGTCTCGTCGATGGTCTTCTCGTGAGACTTGAGGCACGCCGCCACTGCCCACAGCCGCTCCTCCTGGAATTGCATCATCTGGTAGGTGAAGCCCTTGCCTTCGTCACCGATGCGGTTGCGCTTCGGCACGCGCACGTCGGTGAATTTGATTTCAGCCGTGTCCGAACAATGCATGCCGAGCTTGTCGAGCTTGCGCAGAACCTCGACGCCCTTGGTCTTCATCGGCAGGCAGATCAGCGACTTGTTGCGATGGACCGGGCCTTCACCGGTATTGGCGAGCAGGCACATCCAGTCGGCCTGCGTGCCGTTGGTGATCCACATCTTGCCGCCGTTGATCACATAATCGTCGCCGTCCGAGCGGGCAGTGGTCTTGATCGAGGCGACGTCCGATCCCGCGCCGGGCTCCGAGACGCCGATGCAGGCGACCATGTCGCCCGCAATGGAGGGCGCGAGAAACTCGCGCTTCATCTCATCCGAGCCGAACCGCGCCAGCGCAGGCGTTGCCATGTCGGTCTGCACGCCGATCGACATGCCGACGCCGCCGGCGTTGATCGCGCCGAGTTCCTCCGCCATCACCATGCCGTAGCTGTAGTCGAGGCCCGCGCCGCCGTATTCGACCGGCTTGCACAGTCCGAGCAGGCCGAGATCGCCCATCTTCTTGAACACCTGATGCGCCGGATAGATTTCGTCGCGCTCCCATTCATCGACGAACGGATTGATCTCGTTCTTGATGAACTGCTGCATGGTGCGGCGGATGGCGTCGTGTTCCTGCGTGAACTGCATTGCGTTTCCCGATACTTTCTTATGTTCTCTAAAGTCCCATCTGGCGGCTCGCCAGATCTTTCATGATTTCCTCGGTGCCGCCGCCGATGGCGTTGACCTTCACCTCGCGGTAGATGCGTTCGACCTTCGGTCCGCGCATGAAGCCCGCACCGCCGAAAATCTGCACGGCTTCGGACGCACAGAAGGCCATGGTCTGTGTCGCCTGGTTCTTGCACATGCAGACCTCGGCCACGGGATTGTCGCCTTGCTCCAGCCGCCAGATCAGCATTTCCAGCATCGCCTGCGTCGCCGCCACACGCTGCGCCATGTCCACGATCTTGTGGCGGATGACCTGATGATCGGCGAGGCGCTTGCCAAAGGTTTTGCGCTCGCGTGCGTAGGCGATGGCTTCCTCGACGCAGACTCGCGCTGACGCCGCGCAGCCCGCCGCCATGCCGAGCCGCTCGCTGTTGAAATTCTTCATGATCAGCTTGAAGCCGGCATTCTCCGTGCCGATCAGGTTGCCCACCGGCACGCGGCAATCGTCGAAATAGAGCGTCGCGGTGTCGGACGCCCACCAGCCCATCTTCTTCAACGGCGTGCGTGAGAAGCCCGGGGTGTCGCGCTCGATCAGCAGCAGACTGACGCCGCTGGCGCCTTCGCCGCCGGTGCGCACCGCGACGGTGTAATAGTCCGCGCGCATGCCGGAGGTGATGAAGGTCTTCTCGCCCTTGACGACGTAGTGGTCGCCGTCGCGCCGGGCGGTGGTACGCAGATTGGCGACGTCTGATCCGCCGCCGGGTTCGGTGATGGCGAGCGCGGAAATCTTCCGGCCTGCGAGAATGTCCGGCAGCACACGCGCCTTCAGTTCGTCCGATCCGCCATAGACGATCGGCGGCGAGCCGATGGTGTGGCTTTTCAGGCTGGCGCTGACGCCGCCGGACCCGGCGCGGGCGAGTTCCTGTGTCGCGATCATCGACATGAAGCGGTCGCAGGGGACTCCGCCGTATTCTTCCGGGAAACCGAGCTGAAGCAGGCCGATGGAAGCCGCTTTCAGATACAGCTCGCGGGGGAATTCTCCGGCCTCGTCCCATTGCGCTGCAAAAGGCTCGATTTCGGTCGCTACGAAGCGCCGCAACATATCGCGGAACGCCAGATGTTCCGGTGTGAGAAAGGGGCTGGCCGGTGTCTCGGCAAACCGTTCCGGGGCGTTCATCGGCATCCTCCACGTTTGGGGAGATTTATGGCCGCTCCAGAGCCCCAAGACTTGCGTTAAGCCGCCATGTCTTCTGAAATTGTGTCTTCTGAAATTGTGACAAGGCCAGCTAGTTTTCACAAGACGCTGGTGGTCCCGGCCTCCTACCGTTCGGAGCAATTCGCGATGAACCTGAGGGCCTCAAATGGATAAAGCCGTCGTCACCTGCGCGCTCAACGGCGTCCTGACCAATCCCAAGCAGCACCATGTTCCGGTGACCCCGGAGGAGATGGCGCGGGAGGCCAAGGCCGCGTTCAACGCCGGCGCGTCGGTGATGCACATGCATCTGCGCCAGCAGGAGCCCGACAAGGGGCACATGCCGTCGTGGGACGTGAACCTGTCGAAGGAAGTCCAGCAGGCGATCCGCGAGGCGTGTCCCGGCGTCATTATCAATCACACCACGGGGGTCAGCGGGCCGAACTATCAGGGCGCGCTCGATTGCGTGCGCGAGACGAAGCCGGAAATGGCCGCCTGCAATGCCGGTTCGCTGAACTATCTGAAAGTGAAAGCCGACGGCTCCTGGGCCTGGCCGCCGCATGTGTTCGACAACGCGCCGGACAAGATTCAGAAATATCTCGACGTGATGAAGGTGGCGAAGTCGCTGCCGGAATTCGAGTGCTTCGACGTCGGCATCGTGCGCAGCGTGGCGATGTATAAGCAGAACGGGATGTATTCCGGGCCGATCGAATACAATTTCGTCATGGGCGTCGCGTCCGGCATGCCGGCCGATCCCGAACTTCTGCCGATCCTGCTCAAGCTGAAACTGCCGGATTCCAACTGGAGCGTCACCGCGATCGGGCGAGATGAGATCTGGCCGCTGCATCTACGCTGCGCTGAACTCGGCGGGCACCTGCGCACCGGGCTTGAAGACACGTTCTATCTTGGCGACGGCACCAAGGTGACCTCGAACGGCCAGCTCATCGAAGGCATCGTCGCCTGTGCGCGCAAGGCGGGGCGAGAGATCGCGTCGCCTGCCGAAGCGCGGAAAATTCTCAAGCTGAACTAACGGCAGCCGAAACGGACCGAGAGCCGTGGCTGAGACAGGGAGGTAACGTCATGAACGATCTGACCGCAACGGGCGGCGTGCCCGGTCCCGGACGTATCGGGCGCGTTGCCGTTGGCGACATCCTGCGCCGCGCCGCCTGCCGGTTCCCGAACCGTATCGCGTTGACCGATGGCGCGCGGCAGGTGACGTTCACCGAGATCGAGCACGATGCCAACCGCTTCGCGAACTATCTGGTGGCGCGCGGCCTCAAGCCCGGCGAGAAGATCTCCACCATCTGCAACAACTCGGTCGAATTCGTCAAAGCGCTGTTCGGCATTCACCGCGCGGGTCTGGTCTGGGTACCGATCAATACCATGCTCGGCCCGGGAGATATGGATTACATTCTCGACCATGCCGGGGTTCGCTTTGCGCTGATCGACGACAATCTCCATGCGCAGCCAGACCGGCGCGCGGGGCTGGAAAAGCGCGGTATCGATCTGATCGCGGTTGATCTGACCGGCAAGGCAAAAGAACAGGGCCTTGAGAGTTTCAAAGACCTGATCAAGGGACAGTCCATCATCGAACCTGAGATTGCATTCGACGACCGCGATCTGGCGATGATCATTTATACGTCGGGTACGACGTCGCGGCCGAAAGGCGCGATGCACTGCCATCTCGCGGTGGTGATGGCGGCGATGAGCAACGTCATTGAGATGCATCTCGACCGCAACGACGGCATCTCAGGACAGTTTCCGCTGTTTCATTGTGCTGCTCACGTCTTGCTGCTGACCTATCTCTCGGTTGGCGGCAAGCTGGCGATCATGCGCGGCTTCGATCCGGTGGCCTGCATGGAGGCGATCCAGCGTGACAAGCTGACGGTGTTCATCGGATTGCCGGTTATGTATCAGGCGATTCTCGATCATCCGCGCCGCAAGGAATTCGATCTCACGAGCTTGCGCACCTGCGTCTACACCATGGCGCCGATGCCGCGTCCGTTGCTGGAGCGGTGCATCGCTGAACTCTGCCCGACATTCGTGCAGCCGAGCGGGCAGACGGAAATGTATCCGGCGACCACCATGTCGCAGCCTGACCGGCAGCTGGCGCGCTTCGGCAACTACTGGGGCGAGTCCATGATCGTCAACGAGACCGCGATCATGGACGACGAGGGCAATCTGCTGCGGCCCGGACAGATCGGCGAGATCGTGCATCGCGGGCCGAACGTGATGATGGGCTATTACAAGGACCCGGACGCCACCGCCGCCGCGCGCAAGTTCGGCTGGCATCACACCGGCGATCTGGCGCTGATCGACGAACACGGCGAGGTGCTGTTCATCGACCGCAAGAAGGACATGATCAAGTCCGGCGGCGAGAATGTCGCTTCGGTCAAGATCGAAGAGACGCTGCTCGCGCATCCGGCGGTGCTGAACGCCGCGGTGGTCGGCCTGCCGCATCCGCAATGGGGCGAGGCGGTGTCGGCCTTCGTCAAGCTGAAGCCAGGCACACAGACCGGCGAGGCCGATATCATCGAGCACTGCCGCAAATCGCTCGGCGGATTCCAGATTCCCAAGCTGGTGCGGATTCTCGACGAAATGCCAATGACTGCGACCGGCAAGCTGCGCAAAGTCGAACTGCGTCAGAAGTTCGTCGACCATTTCAACGCAACATCGGCGGCGTGAAAGCAAAGACCATCCATGACGGTGATTGAGAACTCCATTTCCCACGCCAGCGAGACCTATCAGGCCAATCGCGCGGGCATGCTGGCGCAGATTGCGCGGGTCAACGCGGTGGTGGGGCGCACCAGTGCGGCGTCGGAACTGTCGAAGAAGCGATTCCATGAGCGCGGGCAGTTGCTACCGCGCGAGCGCATCGCGCTGCTGCTCGATCCGGGAGCACCATTCCTCGAACTGTCAGCACTCGCAGGATATTGCCTCGATACGCCGGACCCCGAGAAGAGCATTCCGGGTGGCGGCACCATCGCCGGGATCGGATTTGTATCCGGCGTTCGCTGCATGGTGACCGCGAGCGATTCCGGCATCGAGGCGGGATCGTTGCAGCCGATGGGCCTCGACAAGCGGCTGCGTTCGCAGGAGATCGCGCTGGAAAACAAGCTGCCGTCGGTGCAACTGGTGGAAAGCGCCGGCGCGAATCTGATGCGCTATCGCGTCGAGGATTTCATTCGTGGCGGAACGACATTCCGCAATCTCGCGCTGCTCTCGGCGGCGGGGTTGCCGGTGATCACCGTGACGCACGGCTCATCCACGGCGGGCGGCGCGTACCAGACCGGCCTGTCCGATTACATCGTGATGGTGCGCGGACGGACGCGCGCGTTCCTCGCCGGGCCGCCGCTGCTCAAGGCCGCGACCGGCGAGATCGCGACGGAGGAAGAACTCGGCGGCGCAGAGATGCACACCAGCATCTCCGGTCTCGGCGATTACCTCGCCGAAGACGACCGCGAAGCGCTCGGCATCGCCCGGCAGATCATGGCCGATCTTAACTGGGATCGGGCGCAGCCGGAGAGCGGCGAGCCACCGCGCGATCCGTTGTACGATACTGAAGAACTGCTCGGCATCATGCCGATGGATCACAAGCGGCCCGTCGACATGAAGCAGATCATTGCGCGAATTCTCGACGGCTCGAATTTTCTGGAGATTGGCGCAAACTATGGCCCCGCAACGGTCTGCGGACATGGCCGCATCAACGGCCACGCCATCGGGATCATCACCAATAACGGCCCCTTGGACCCGAACGGCGCCAACAAGGCGACGCATTTCATTCAGGCGTGCTGCCAGTCGCGCACGCCGATTCTGTATCTGAACAACACCACGGGCTACATGGTGGGCAAGGCCTACGAGGAAGCCGGCATGATCAAGCACGGCTCGAAGATGATTCAGGCCGTCACAAACGCCACTGTGCCGCAGATCACGATCTACTGCGGCGCGTCGTTCGGCGCGGGCAATTACGGAATGTGCGGGCGCGGTTTCCATCCGCGCTTCTGCTTCTCCTGGCCCAACGCGAAAACCGCGGTGATGGGTGGCGAACAGGCTGCCGGCACCATGGCGATCGTCGCGGAGGCTGCTGCTGCGCGGCGCGGCAAGCCGATTGAGCCGGAGAAGCTCGAGGCGATGAAATCGCAGATCATCGAGGTGTTCGAAAAGCAGATGGATGTGTTTGCGACCAGCGGGCGGCTGCTTGATGACGGCGTGATCGATCCGCGTGATACCCGCGCCGTGCTGACCAATGTGCTGGCGATTTGCCGTGAAGCGGAGCGGCGCAATCCGCAGAAGGTCCAGTTTTCGGTGGCGCGGCCATGATCGGAGTGAAGCTGACGCCGTTCCGCAAAATCCTCGTTGCCAACCGCGGCGAGATCGCGCTGCGCGTGATGCGCACGGCCAAACGTCTTGGTTACGAGACGGTCGCAGTGTATTCCACCGCCGACGCGAATGCGCGTCACGTCCGCGAGGCCGATCAGGCCGTGTGGATCGGCGAGTCGCAGCCATCGCAGTCGTACCTGCGGATCGATGCCATCGTGGAGGCCGCAAGAGCCAGCGGCGCGGATGCGATCCATCCCGGATACGGCTTTCTCGCGGAGAACGCGGAGTTCGCGAAAGCCTGCCGCGCGGCGGGGCTGGTGTTCATCGGCCCGTCGCCCGAGGCAATCCACGCCATGGGCAACAAGGCCGGCGCGAAAGATATCATGCAGAAGGCCGGCGTGCCCTGCGTGCCCGGCTATCAGGGCGAGGACCAGAGCGACGCCACGATGCTGACCGCCGCCAAGCGCATCGGTTTTCCGGTGATGATCAAGGCCGTGGCGGGCGGCGGCGGGCGTGGCATGCGGCTGGTGGCGGATGATGCAGCGTTTCCGGATGCGCTGCGCGCAGCACGCTCGGAAGCGCAGAATGCGTTCAGCGATCCGAATGTCATTCTCGAACGCGCCATCGTTCAGCCGCGCCATATCGAAATTCAGGTGTTCGGCGATCGTTACGGCAATGCGATCCATCTTGGCGAGCGCGATTGCTCGGTGCAGCGGCGGCATCAGAAGCTGATCGAGGAAGCACCATCGCCCGCAGTATCGCCGGAATTGCGGGCGCGGATGGGCGCGACTGCGGTGGCGGCCGTCAAGGCCATTGCCTACGAAGGCGCGGGCACGCTGGAATTCCTGCTGGATAGCGCGGGAAATTACTATTTCATGGAAATGAATACGCGGCTGCAGGTCGAGCATCCGGTGACCGAGGCAATCACCGGCCTCGATCTGGTTGAGCTTCAGTTGCGCGTAGCGGGTGGCGAACCACTGCCGCTCCAACAGGAGGATGTGACATTCTCCGGCCATGCGATCGAGGTGCGGCTGTGCGCGGAGGATGCCGCGCATGGATTCATGCCGCAGTCGGGCCGCATGCTGCGCTGGCGCGCACCGTCAGAGTTGCGAGTCGAGGACGCGTTGGAATCCGGCGGGGAGATTCCGCCATTTTATGATTCGATGATCGCCAAAATCATCAGCCACGGCGCGACGCGTGACGAGGCGCGGCGCAGGCTGACATCGGGCTTGACGCAGATGACGGCATTGGGCGTCACCACCAACCAGTCGTTTCTCACGCAGTGTCTCAATCATCCGGCGTTTGCCGCGGGGCAGGCGACCACCGCCTTCATCGCGGAGCATTCAACCGATCTGCTCGGCGTGAAAACCGATGGATTGCATGCCGCCGTCGCGGCGCTTCTGGTTCATGTCGCGGCTATCGGGCCGGTTCATGCGCAGCAGCGTCTGGGTCTGGCGCATGGCTATGCCATCCCGATGCGGTTCGATCTCGACGGCCATGTCATCGAGCCGACGGTGCGGCGCGAACGTGGCGACGTGTTCCGGGTCGGGCTTGCGGAGTCCGAACACATCCTGACGTTCGGCTCGCGCGACGGTGATGTGCTCCATTTCACAAGCGACGGCGTTACGGCATCGGTCATGTTCGCGCGCGAGGGGACGGATCTCTATCTCAATTTTGCCGGGACCACATCCCATGTGCGCGATCTGTCCCATGCAGCCGTAACGAAGGCGGGCGATGCCGGGTCGGACGGCAAGCTGAGGGCGTCGATGAACGGGCGCGTGGTGTCGGTGCTGGCCAAGGCCGGTGACACGGTTGCGGCCGGTGCGCCGATCATCGTGCTGGAAGCCATGAAAATGCAGCATGTTCATGCGGCCCCCGTATCGGGTAAGCTTGCCGTGCTGAACGCTGCGGAAGGCGATCAGGTCACGACCGGGTTCGTGATCGCGGAGATCGAGGCCGCACAGGACGCGGCTTAATATTGTGGCATGGTCTTATCCGAAAACCGGTTCCCACTTTTCGGGATCATGCCTAAAGGAGTTATTCATGTCTGACGCAACAGTGTTGCACGAAAAGCGTGGACACGCGTTCTGGATCACGATCAACCGCCCCGACAAGCGAAATGCGCTGAACGCATCGGTGATTGCAGGCATCGTCGAGGGCTACCGCCGTGCCCACGAAGACAGTGATGTGCGCGTGATCGTGTTGACCGGCGCAGGCACCAAGGCATTTTGCGCAGGTGCGGATTTGCAGCCGGGGGCAGGCTTTGCGTTCGACCTGTCGCAGCCCAATCTCGCCTATGCCGATATGCTGCGCGCGGCGCAGAACGCCACCAAGCCGACCATCGCGCGCGTCAACGGTGTTTGCATGGCGGGCGGCATCGGCCTTCTGTGCATGACCGATATGGCCGTGGCGTCGGATGACGTCGTGTTCGGCCTGCCCGAGGTGAAGGTCGGCGTGTTTCCGATGCAGGTGCTGAGCCTGCTGCAATCCATCGCGCCGCCGCGTCTGGTGCGCGAATGGTGTTTCACCGGCGAGCCTTTCACGGCATCGGAAGCGAAGGACGCGGGATTGCTCAATCATGTGGTGCCCGCAGCCGAACTCGACGCCAAGGTCGAGTGGCTGGTGGCGCGTCTGATCGACAAATCGCCGACTGCGATCCGCCGCGGCAAATATGCCATGCGGGCGCTGGCCTCGATGTCGTTCGATCAGGGTATCGCTTACACGGAATCGCAAATCGCAGTGCTGGCTATGACGCAGGATGCGAAAGAGGGCCTCGCGGCCTTCGCGGAAAAGCGCAAGCCGGTGTGGACCGGAAAATAACCGATGCCCAAGGTCTGGATCGAAGCCGCGTTGAACGGGCCATGGACCCGCGCCAAGCAGCCGGGTATTCCCGTCGCCGTCGAGAACATCGTCGCGGACGGCATCGCCTGCGCCGAGGCGGGCGCGGCGATCATCCATGCCCATGCCTACGACGTGACGACGGGTCACCAGAAGGACGATTGGGAAATCTATGCGCGGATCATCGAAGGTATCCGCGCCAAGGTGGACGTTATCGTTTATCCTACCATTCCGAGCCCGGCGCTGGGGCAGGAGCAGACAATCAATCGCTTCGGCCACACAGCGGAGTTGGCGAAGCGCGGGCTGATCGAATGGGCGGTGATCGATCCGGGTTCGGTTCATTTCACCCGCTTCGATGATCTGGCACACGGCGGAATTTACCAGAATCCGCATGCGGACATTCTGGAGGGCATGCGGATATCGCGCGCTCACAACGTTCATCCGAGCTATGCAATCTATGAGCCGGGTTTCACGCGGCTTGGTGCTGCGCTGGCGGCCATCGCGCCGCCGTCACCGACGCCGATCTATCGTTTCATGTTTTCGGAGGAATTCGCCTGGGGTTTCCCGCCGCGCGACGTGTATCTCGACGCGCATCTGGAGCTATTGGCTGAAGCTGCGCCCGGTGCGCCGTGGATGATCGCTGGCCTCGGTGTCGACATCACGCCGCTGATTCCGCACACGGTGGCGCGGGGCGGTCACGTCCGCGTCGGGCTTGAAGACATCAACTGGGGAAGCCGGCAGACCAACGAAGCGCTGGTGAAGGACGCTGTGCAGCGTGTTCGGAAAGCCGGCGGCGAACCGGCCACAACGGCTGACGTCAGGAGCGCGTTGCGGGCGATGGACACCGCGCGAGGACGATCGTAGTGCGATCCGGCGGTCAGAGATTTGAGATCGTCATTGCGAGGAGCAAAGCGACGAAGCAATCCAGTCTTTTTCCTTAAGGCTGGATTGCTTCGCTTCGCTCGCAATGACGTTCTTCCCTGACGATCGCAATTCCAAGGCCTAAAGAACGATCGGGTATCCTTAGCGTCCCTTGAAGACCGGCTTGCGTTTTTCCATGAAGGCGGCGCGGCCTTCCTTGTAGTCCTCGCTCTTGAAACACGCGTCGACCAGATCTTCGCAGCGCTTCATGTCGCGCATGAGCTCATCCTTGCAGGCTTCGCCGACGATGAACTTGATCGAATCCACCGTCAGCGGCGCGTTGGCGGCGATGGTGGCGGCATAGTTCTTCACAAAGAATTCGAGTTCGTGGTTTTCGACGATGCGGTTGACGAGACCCATCTCGACGGCTTCCATGGCCTCGAACAGCCGTGCGGTAAAGAAGATTTCCTTGGTGAAGGATGGCCCGACGACGTCCATCAGCCGCTTCACGCCGGGATAGCCGTAGCCGAGGCCGAGCTTGGCGGCGGGCACCGCGAAGCGCGCATCTTCGGAGCAGATGCGCAGATCGCAGCAGCTTGCCAGTCCCATGCCGCCGCCGACGCAAAATCCGCGGATCATCGCGATGGTCGGCTTCGGAAATTCATGCACGCTGGCATAGGCGGCCTCGACCGCCTCGTTGTATTTCTTGACGCCAGCCTCGGTGGCGCGCTCGTCGCCGAACTTCGAGATGTCCGCGCCCGCGACGAAAGCCTTGTCGCCCGCGCCGGCCAGCACGACCACACGGATGCCGTCGTCCTTGGCGTACTCGGTCATCAGCCGGGTGCAGGCTTCCCACATCTCCAGCGACATCGCGTTGCGGCGCTCGGGATTGTTGAAAATCACATAGCCGACGTTGCCGTCCTTGCGGGAAATCACCTTGTCGGTCGAAGCCATAGCTGTGTTCCTTAGATTCAGACGACCTTGCTCTGCTGGAGCGAGGCGATCTCCTGTTCACTGAAACCGAATTCTGCCAGCACCTCAAAGGTCTGCTCGCCGACGAGGGGCGGGCGCGTGGCCATGCGGCTCGGTGTGCGCGACAGCGTCACCGGCTGGCCGACGAGGTGCTTGCCGGCGTCGGGCAACTGCTGCGCGATGCCGAGATGCTTGACCTGCTCGTCATCGAACACCTGATCGATGGAATAAATAGGGCCGCACGGCACGCCAGCCTCGTTGAGGATATTAACCCATTCGCCGGTGGTGCGTTTCGCCATGTAGGTGCCGATGGCGGCATTCAGCGCGTCGCGGTTCTTCGAACGCAGCGCGATCGTCGCGTAGCCGGGATCGGTCAGCAGGTCCGGCGCGTCGATGGCTTGGGCGAAGCGTTCCCAGATCCGCCCGCCGGTGGTGGCGATGTTGATGAAGCTGTCGCTGGTCTTGAACACGCCGGTCGGAATGCTGGTCGGATGATTGTTGCCCGCCTGCTGCGGCACGTCACCGTCCACCAGCCAGCGCGCCGCCTGGAAGTCGAGCATGAAAATCTGCGCCTGCAACAGCGAGGTCTGCACCCACTGGCCCTCGCCGGAGACATCGCGCTCCAGCAGCGCGGTCATGATGCCGAGCGCGCAGAACAATCCCGCCGTGAGGTCCGCGACGGGAATTCCGGCGCGCACCGGGCCTTGTCCCGGCAGTCCGGTGATCGACATCAGGCCGCCCATGCCCTGCGCGATCTGGTCGAAACCGGGACGCTTGGCATAGGGGCCATCCTGTCCGAAACCGGAAATGCTGGCATAGACGAGGCGCGGATTGATCGCGCGCATGCTGGCATAGTCGATGCCGAGCTTATCCTTCACGTCGGGACGGAAGTTCTCGACGATGACGTCAGCCTTGGCGGCGAGACGCTTGAACACTTCAAGCCCTTTCGGGTCTTTCAGGTTCAGCGTCATCGCGCGCTTGTTGCGATGCAGGTTCTGGAAGTCCGGGCCATGACGCGGACCGCCGGGCTGCTCGCTGTCGGCGAGATCGGTCGGCGCTTCGATCTTGATGACGTTCGCGCCCCAGTCCGACAATTGGCGCACGGCGGTCGGCCCGGAGCGAATCCGGGTGAGATCCAGAACCGTGAAGCGCGAAAGGGCGGACGAGGCGCGCGGAAACGTCATCGATTTCTCCGAAGAGATTACCCGGCGTTGCCGACGAGACCTGCGGCGGCGATGCCCGCGAGTGCTGCGGTTTCGTCGTTGTCGGAGGTGTCGCCGCTGATGCCGATGGCGCCGAGCAGGTTGCCGTCCTTGTCATTGATGAGGACGCCGCCCGGCACCGGCACCAGCGCACCGCGCGCCATGGTGTTGATGGCGTCGACGAAATAGGGCTGCTCGTTGGCGCGCTTGAAAATCGCGCGCGATCCCATGCCCAGCGCCAGCGCGCCGTAGGCCTTGCCATGGGCGACTTCACCGCGCAGCAGGCTGGTGTTGTCTTCGGCGATGAACGTCTTGAGCGTGCCGCGTGCGTCGAGAATCGCGATGGCCATCGGCTTCAGCTTCATGTCCCGGCATTTCGCCAGCGCGGCATCGGAAATCTTGCGGGCAACGTCAAGGGTCAGGTCAGTCATCAAATCGGTCCTTTGTGGGGTCGTTTAAGAAAGTGCAGGGGCTTTCGCCGCGCCATTGTCCAAGCTTATGGCAAGGACGCGGGCGACGTGCAATGCGCCGCGGCCCGAACCATCCTTGATTTGATGGCGGCAGGAGGTCCCATCGGCCACGATCAGCGCGTCATCGGCCGCCTTGCGTACAGCGGGGAGCAGGGATGCTTCGGCCATCTCGATCGACACATCATAGGTGTCCGCGCCGTAGCCGAATGCACCGGCCATCCCGCAGCAACTGGATTCGATTTTCTCGACCTTGAGGCCGGGGACGAGCCGGAGGATTTTCTCCACCGGCGCAAAGGCTCCGAACGACTTCTGGTGGCAGTGGCCGTGCACCAGCGCGTTCTTCTCGATGGCGCCAAGCGGCAGTTTCAACTGGCCGGTCTCGGCCTCGCGCACCAGGAATTCCTCGAACAGCAGGGCATGGGCGCTGATTGTCTTCGCGGCATCGTCAGAACGCAGCGACAGCAGTTCGTCCCGCAATGTCAGAAGGCAGCTCGGCTCAAGCCCGACAATCGGCACGCCGCGCTCCGCGAACGGAATGAGGGTTTCGACCACGCGCTTGAGTTCAGCTTTTGCATTCTCGACCAGTCCCGCCGACAGAAAGGTGCGGCCGCAGCACAGCGGGCGTCCGCCATCAATCGCGCGGGGCAGGTGGACGCGATAGCCGCCGTCAACGAGAACGCGCAGCGCCGCATCGAGATTCTCGCGCTCATAGGCGCGGTTGAAGGTGTCGGCGAACAGCACGACCTCGCGTCCGTCCTCCGGGCCGTAAGCTTCGCCAGCCGGCGCGAACACATCGCTGCGGAATTCCGGCAGATCGCGCTTCGCGCTGATCCCAGCCGCCTTCTCGAACAGCGCGCGGAGAATGTTGCTGCGGTTGCGCAGGTTGGCGAGCCACGCAAAACGCGAAGCGATTGCTGCGTAGTGCGGCAGATAGCCCACCAGCCGGTCGCGCAGCGTCAGGCCATGTTTCGCGGCGCGTGCCGCCAGCACTTCGATTTTCATTTTCGCCATATCGACACCGGTCGGGCATTCGTGGCGGCAGGCCTTGCAGGAGACGCAAAGCTTCATCGTCTCCATCATCGCGTCAGATGACAGCGCATCGGGACCGAGTTGCCCCGAGATCGCCAGCCGCAGCGTGTTGGCGCGGCCGCGGGTCACGTCCTTCTCGTTGCGGGTCGCGCGATAGGACGGGCACATCACGCCGCCCTCGAATTTGCGGCACGCGCCGTTGTTGTTGCACATCTCGACCGCGCCCTGGAAACCGCCCGCCGCGCCGGGATACGCCGACCAGTCCATCACCGTCTTGACGTTCTCGACCTTGTAACCGGGCGCATAACGGAACAGCGAACGGTCATCCATCTTCGGCGGATGAACGATCTTGCCGGGATTGAGCGTGTTGTCGGGATCGAAGCGCTTCTTCACTTCCTCGAAGGCGTGAACGATCTCCGGGCCGAACATCTGCGCGTGAAATTCCGAGCGCACGATACCGTCGCCGTGTTCGCCGGAATGCGAGCCTTTATACTCGCGCACCATCGCGAAGGTCTCTTCGGCGACAGCGCGCATTGTCTTCACATCATTGTCGAGCTTCAGATTAAGGACGGGGCGAACGTGCAGGCAGCCTTCGGAGGCGTGGGCGTACATGGTGCCGCGCGTGCCGTGTTTCTCGAAGATTTTATTGAGCCGGTCAGTGTAGTCGGCGAGCTGCGGCAGCGGCACCGCACAGTCCTCGATGAAGGAGACCGGTTTTCCTTCCTGCTTCATCGACATCATCACGTTGAGGCCGGAGGTACGGAAGTCTGTGATTGCGGCCTGCATCGCGGGTTCGATCACATCGACAACGCCGCCCCATTTGCGCCTCTGTTGGTCCCAGCCGAAGCCGAGATCGCCCATCAGGTCGCCGAGTTGCTTGAGTTTCGCGAGATTGGCGGCTTGATCGGCTTCGGCGAATTCCACGACCAGCAGTGCTTCCGGCTCGCCTTTCACCACGGCTTCGATGGTGGGCCGAAACATCGCGATGTCGCGGCCAAGCGCGACCATGGTGCTGTCGACCAGCTCCACGGCAATAGGTTTCAGCTTCACCAGATGCTGGGTGGCGTCCATCGCCTCGTAGAAGCTGCCAAAATGGCAGACGCCGAAAACTTTCGAGCCGATCAGCGGCCACAGCTTCAGTTCGACACGGGTGGTGAAGGCAAGGGTGCCTTCGGAGCCGACCAGCAGATGCGCCATGTTGTTGACCGGCTGCGGCGTCAGCGCGTCGAGGTTGTAACCGCCGACCCGGCGCTGCACGTGCGGGAATCGTGCCGCGATTTCGCTCGCTTCGCGCTCGCCGAGCGCCAGCATGTCGCGAAACAGGTCGCGGCCCGGCATTTCGGTGTTCTGCCACGCCATGTCGCGCGGCACTTCGCCGAAATGCAGCAGCGTGCCGTCGGCCAGCGCCGCATCCATCGAGATGGTGTTGTCGCGCATGGTGCCGTAGCGCAGCGAACGCCCGCCGCAGGAATTGTTGCCGGCCATGCCGCCGATGGTGGCGCGCGAGGCGGTTGACACGTCGACCGGAAACCACAACCCGTGTTTCTTCAGTTGCCGGTTGAGATCGTCCAGCACGATGCCGGGCTCGACCACGCAGGTGCGCTTCTCGACATCGAGTGAGATGATCTTGTTCAGATATTTCGATGTATCGACCACAATACCGCTGTTGACGGTCTGGCCGCATTGCGAGGTGCCGCCGCCGCGCGGCGTGACGATGCGCCCGTCGTCGCGCGCAATCGCCATCGCACGCAGCGCGTCCTCGATGGTGCGGGGCACGACCACGCCGAATGGCTTGATCTGGTAGAACGATGCGTCGGTGGCGTAGCGTCCGAGATCGAACGGATTGAACAGCACGTCGCCGGAAACCTCGCGCGACAGCCGCGCGGCGAGGGCGCTGTCCTGCGCGGCGGCGTTTGCGGTTGCGGCTTTCTGCTGAGCCATTTGTTTTTCCAGATACCCTGTTCCGAAAAGCCGTCATTACGAGTGAGGCGAAGCAATCCAGAGCGAAGAATAAGAACTGGATTGCTTCGTCGCTCCGCTCCTCGCAATGACGAAATAAAGACGCTCAGGTTGTTTCGCGCAAGGATGACACCTCGGCAGCAGCGCGGCCGCTCGGCTGATGCTCGCGCATATACTCGCACACGGCGTCGCATTTGCCGCGCATGTGGTCGAACATCAGCTTGCTGAGTTCCTCGCCGTTGCGGCGGCGCAGGGCATCCACCATCGCTTCATGCTCGCGCATGGCGTCGCTCAGCCGGTCGCGCCGCAGAAGATTGGCCGAGTATCGCAGCCGCCGCACCATGGCATTCGCGGCCGCATAGCTCGAACTCAGGAACGGGTTTTGCGCAGCGTCCACGATGGACTGGTGAATCTTCTGGTTCAGCCGGAAATAGTCGGTCAGTTCCTGGCGAATATAGTGAGTGTACATCTCCAGATGCATCCGCTCGATCCGGGCGATGTCTTCGTCCGAGATGCGTTCACAGGCGACGCGACCCGCCAGCGCATCGAGACCGGCGATCAGTTCGAACAGATGCCGGATGTCCTGTTCGGAAAACTGGCGCACCCGCGCGCCGCGGTTGGGCAGCAGTTCGATCAGGCCTTCCGACGCCAGCACTTTCAGCGCCTCGCGCAGCGGGGTGCGGGATACGTCGAAGCGTTCGCACAGCTCGCGCTCGGGGATGCGGCTGCCCGGCTCAAGATGCCCTTCGACAATAAAGTCGCGGATCTGCCCGAGCAGATCATCGTGCAGGGAGGCCGGGGAGGTTTCGACAACCTCGAGGGACTTGGCGCGCAAAAGATTATTCAAAATCAGAAGCCTCCAGAGGGGCGTAGCGCTGAAATTCGGTCAGCGAGACCCGCTTTTCGTCGATAAACAGAGTGATACTGGATTTTTGGGTTGTGAAAAAGAAAAATCTGAATACAATCCAGATCAAGAAAATCTTGCAATGCACAATTTATTGCATGCAAAAATGTTAACAGGATCTTCGGGAGCGCCGATCGATGTCCAACGCCTCAGTCCACACCGGACGGCATTTTCTGCAGATTCCCGGGCCGACCAATGTGCCTGATCGCGTGTTGCGGGCGATGGACATGCCGACCATCGATCATCGCGGACCGGAATTCGCGCAGCTCGGCCGCGATGTGATCGAGGGCTCGAAGAAGATCTTCAAGACCAGGAACCCGGTCATCATCTATCCCTCGTCGGGCACCGGCGCGTGGGAAGCCGCCATCGTCAACACGTTGTCGCCCGGCGACAAGGTGCTGATGGTTGAGACCGGCCACTTCGCGACGCTGTGGCGCGCGCTTGCCGAGCGGATGAAGATCGAGGTCGAGTTCGTGCCCGGCGATTGGCGTCACGGCGTCAATCCGGAAGAACTCGAGGCGCGGCTTCTCAAGGACAAGGAGCACACCTTCAAGGCCGTGATGGTGGTGCACAACGAGACGTCCACCGGCGTCACCAGCCGCATCCATGAAGTGCGCAAGGCAATGGACCGCGCCAAACATCCCGCGCTGCTGATGGTCGATTCGATCTCGGGTCTCGGTTCGATCGAATACGATCACGATGGCTGGGGCGTCGATGTCACCGTTTGCTGCTCGCAGAAGGGGCTGATGCTACCGCCGGGCCTCGGCTTCAATGCGATCTCGGAGAAAGCGCTTGCCGCTTCGAAGACCAGTACGTCGGTCCGATCCTATTGGGACTGGCATGAGATCCTCGCCGCCAACAAGGGTGGTTCGTGGTCCTACACGCCGGCGACAAACCTTCTCTACGGTCTGAAGGAAGCCGTCGCGATGCTGCTTGAGGAGGGGCTCGACAACGTGTTCGCCCGTCATAAGCGCTATTCCGCGGCGACGCGGGCTGCCGTGGAAGCATGGGGTCTTGAGAACCTCTGCCTCGACCCGCGCGAGTATTCCCCGATCCTGACCGCGGTGGTGATGCCGGAAGGGCATGACGCCGATCAGTTCCGCAAGGTCACGCTCGACAATTTCGACATGTCGCTGGGCTCGGGCCTGAGCAAGGTGAAGGGCAAGGTGTTCCGCATCGGACATCTCGGTCACTTCAACGACCTCATGCTGATGGGCACGCTGGCCGGTGTCGAGATGGCGCTCGATCTCGCCAAGGTGCCGCATCGCAAGGGCGGCGTGATGGCCGCGATGGATGTCCTGACCGGACGCGATGCAAAGTCCTCGCAGGTTAAGACAGCAGTGGCGTAACGCCGCGTTGGCGGCGTTACGGGTTTGAATTCAAATCCGCAGGATAGCGGAAACATAAACAGGGTCCGGCACAAGCCGGGCTTCACAAAAGACACAGGGAGAGACCGCATGAAGAATCTCATCAAAGCGACGAGTGTGCTTGCACTGCTGGCGGCGACGCCCGCAGTGGCCTGGGAGCCGGCCAAGCCGGTCGAGATCGTGGTTGCGGCAGGCGCCGGCGGTGCATCCGACCAGATGGCGCGCATGATGCAGGCCGCGATTCAGAAAAATAATCTGATGAAGCAGCCCGTCATCGTCTCGCTGAAGGGCGGCGCGTCCGGCGCGGAAGCGCTGATGTACATGAAGGGCAGCGACGGCGATCCCAACAAGGTGCTGATCGCCTATTCGCTGATCTACATGCTGCCGCTGTCGGCGAAGATTCCGTTCAACTGGCGCGAGCTGACGCCGGTCTCCGTGATTGCGATGGACCAGTTCGTATTGTGGGACAACGCCTCCGGCCCGAAAACCGTGAAGGAATTCATCGAGGCCGCAAAGGCCTCAAGCTCGCCGTTCAAGATGGGCGGCACCGGCTCGAAGCGTGAGGACCACGTGCTCACCGTCTTCATGGAAAAGAAGACCGGCGCGAAGTTCTCCTATCTTCCTTACAAATCGGGCGGCGAGGCGGCGACCCAGCTCGTCGGCAACCACACCGAGGCCAACGTCAACAATCCGTCGGAGAATCTTGAAGTGTGGCGCGCCGGTCAGGTGCGCGCGCTGTGCGTGTTCGACAAGGAACGCATTGCCTACAAGACCAAGGTCACCGAGACGCAGTCCTGGAACGACATTCCGACCTGCAAGGAAGAAGGCCTCGACATGCAGTACCTGATGCTGCGCGCGATGTTCCTTCCCGGCAAGGTCACGCCCGAGCAGACCGCGTTCTACGACGATCTGTTCAAGAAGGTGACGCAGACTACGGAATACAAGGAATACATGGAGAAGCAGGCCTTGAAGCCGGTTTATCTCACCGGCAAGGACATGCTCAAATTCCTTGAAGAGGACGATGCCCTGAACAAGTCGCTCATGACCGAAGCAGGCTTCGTCGCAAAATAACCTCGTCACTCGAGGTCTGGCGCCGTCGTCCAAGCGGCGGCGCCAATTTTTAATTTCCCTCACAACAGCGCCGGCGGACTCCGACATGGCTCAAGACATCGAAATCGTCGTCGAAGATCCGACCGCGCCGGACGAGAATTCGCCCGCGATCACCAACAATCGCACAGTCGAAATGGTGGTCATGACGTTGCTGCTCGGGCTCGCAGTGGTGCTGGGCTTCGACAACTGGCGCACCGGCGCGTCATGGGATGCCACGGGCCCGGAGGCGGGCTATTTTCCGTTCTATCTCTCCGTTATTCTTGGCGGCGCGTCGCTTTACGGCCTCGTCAGCGTCGCCATCAAGCGCACCGAGGGACTGGAAACCTTCGTCACCCGCGCGCAGCTGCGCCGCGTGCTGCAGGTGTTCGTGCCGACGCTGCTGTTCTGTCTGGCGATGCAATGGCTCGGCCTTTACGTGGCGAGTTTCCTGCTGATCTCGGGCTTCATGGCGATCGTCGGCAAGATCGCGTGGTGGAAGTCGCTGCTCACCGCTTTCATCTTCGTCGCGATCATGTTCGGGACGTTCGATGTCGCCTTCGATGTCATCATGCCGAAGGGACCGCTCGAAGCGGCCTTCGGACGCTAGGCCGGGACCAGGGATACGATCATGGAAGCACTCGGTCTGTTGTTTCACGGCTTCGCGGTTCTCTTCACCTGGAAGATTCTCGCGCTGATGATGGTCGGGCTTGTGCTCGGCATCTTCGTCGGCGTGCTGCCGGGGCTCGGCGGCCCCAACGGCGTCGCGATCCTCCTGCCGCTCACGTTCTCGATGGATCCGACATCGGCCATTGTGATGCTGTCTTGCATCTATTGGGGCGCGCTGTTCGGCGGCGCGATCACCTCGATCCTGTTTAACATTCCGGGCGAAGCGTGGTCGGTGGCGACCACCTTTGACGGCTACCCGATGGCGCAGCAGGGCAAGGCTGCAGAAGCGCTGACCGCGGCGTTCACCTCGTCGTTCATCGGCTCGCTGGTCGCGGTGATGCTGATCACGTTTCTGGCGCCGAGCATCGCCGGCTTCGCGCTCAAGTTCGGGCCGCCTGAATTCTTCGCAGTCTATCTTCTGACATTCTGTTCGTTCGTCGGCCTCGGCCGCGAGGCGAAACACAAGACCGTCATTTCCATGGCGCTCGGCCTGCTGCTCGCGGGCGTCGGCCTCGACACCGTGTCGGGCCAGTTGCGCATGACCTTCGGCTCGAACGATCTGTTGCGCGGCGTCAATTTCCTTGTGGCGGTGATCGGCCTCTTTGGCATCAGCGAAATTCTTCTCACGATGGAAGAGAGGCTGGCGCTGCGCGGTCATGCGGCGCGCATCAGCCTGCGGACAGTCTGGAGCGTCTGGAAGGATTTGCCGAAGTACTGGGCGACATTGGTTCGCTCGTCTGTGATCGGATGCTGGCTCGGCATCACGCCGGGCGGCGCGATTGCAGCGTCGTTCATGGGCTACAATCTCGCCAAGCGATTTTCCAAGGACAAGGAATCGTTCGGCAAGGGCCGCATCGAAGGCGTGTTCGCACCGGAAACAGCCGCCCACGCGTCGGGCACCGCCGCGCTGCTGCCGATGCTGGCGCTCGGTATTCCCGGCTCCGGCACCGCGGCGATCCTGCTCGGCGGCCTGATGGTGTGGGGTCTCAATCCCGGCCCGCTGCTGTTCGTGGAGCACAAGGATTTCGTCTGGGGCCTGATTGCGTCGATGTATCTCGGTAACGTCGTCGGCCTCGTGTTGGTGCTGACGACAGTACCGATCTTCGCGTCGATCCTGCGCGTGCCGTTCGCCGCCATCGCGCCGATGATCGTGGTGTCGTGTGCGATCGGGGCCTACGCGATCCAGAACGCGATGTTCGACATCTGGCTGATGCTGCTATTCGGTGTGGTCGGCTATGTCTTCAAGAAGATCGGCATTCCGCTGGCGCCGTTCACGCTGGCGCTGGTGCTCGGCAGCCGCGCCGAGGATGCGTTCCGTCTCGCCATGATCGGATCGGGCGGCACGGTGAAGGTGTTCTGGTCGAACGGCCTTGTCGGTTCGATCACGACGCTGGCGATCGTGCTGCTGTTCTGGCCGCTGATCGACAGGGTGTTTGAATTGTTCGGGCGGAAACAGAGCCCGGCGCGGGCGTAATCGCCCGCCATCCTTCGAGGCTCGCAAGAGCTCGCACCTCAGGATGACGAGCTTGTTTTTCGTGTCAGACCTGCGCCGCGCCGCTGACCTTGCATGCGCCGGTCGCGGCTTCCTGGTCGATGAACGGGAATTTCGTCTTCTTGAACAGCTTGGTGGTCTTGGCCTTCACCGTCAGCGCGAGCCTCTGGTCGGTTTCGATCTTCCGGCCGCCGACCTTCGACATGTAGTCGCATTTCACGCGGATGTCCTTGACCGCGAAATCATTGTCGTTGGTGACCGTAATGTCCGCGGTCCCGATGTTGTTGGTGCCGGGCTTGCGCCATTTCTCGATGGAGATCTTGACCTTGTCGCCGGGCTCGGCGGCCGAGGCGGTGCCGGTCGCGCCAAGAAGGATCGCAGCGATGGCGGTGATGATGACTGTCTTCATGGTCGTATTCCTGACTGTTTCAATGCGGCCGCGGTCGCCGGAGCGGCGGCCATAAAATCCAAGGTGGCCTTAAAATCCAAAAATGAACGAGCAGCCATTGAGCGGGAGCGTTTCACCGTTACTATAACGGCCACGGCATCGAAGCGGCAACGGCTGTTGAACAGGAATTGCAATGAACGATATCTGGCGTCTCTCGGCTACTGAACTTGCGTCGCAGATCCGCTCCCGCAAGCTCTCGGCGAGGGAAGCCGCGCAGGCTGCTCTCGACCGGTTGAACGCCGTCAATCCCGCGATCAATGCCGTGGTCGATCATCGGCCCGAAGACACGCTGGCGCAGGCCGACGCCGTGGACGCCGCGCTTGCGAAGGGCGAAAACCCCGGCGCGCTCGCAGGTGTGCCGATCACGATCAAGATCAACATCGATCAGGCGGGATACGCTACCTCGAACGGCGTTCGGTTGCAGCGCGACGTGGTAGCGCAGACAAACAGCCCGGTGGTGGACAATCTGCGCAAGGCCGGCGCGGTGATCGTTGGCCGTACCAACGCACCGGCATTTTCGTACCGCTGGTTCACGACGAATTTGCTGCATGGCGACACAAAGAACCCGCGCGATCCGTCGATCACGCCGGGCGGATCGTCCGGCGGTGCGGCATCGGCGGTGACCGCCGGCATCGGCCACATCGCGCACGGCACCGACATCGCGGGCTCGATCCGCTATCCGGCCTATGCCTGCGGGGTTCACGGCCTCCGCCCGTCGCTTGGACGCATCCCCGCATTCAATGCCGCGCTTCCGGAGCGGCCCATCGGCGCCCAGATCACGGCGGTTTCCGGCCCGATTGCGCGCACCGTCGGGGATGTGCGGCTGGCGTTCCATGCCATGGCGCAGCGCGATGCGCGCGACCCGTGGTGGGTGCCTGCACCGCTGGAAGGGCCGGCGCGGCGCAAGCGCGCGGCGATATGCCTGCGCCCCGGCGGCCTTGAAACAGTCAAGGAGGTCAGCGCCGCGGTCGTGGACGCCGGCAAGCGGCTGGAGAAAGCAGGCTGGAGCGTTGAGGAAATCACCGAGATTCCGCCGTTCGAAGAAGCGGCAGAGTTGCAGGTCAAGCTATGGCTCGCGGACGGCTACGACGCGATGCTCGATGCCGCCGAGCGCGAAGGCGACCCGGGCGCACTGGCGGTGCTGCGCGGTCACGAGAAGATGGCGCGTTCGCTCGACCTTGCCGCATTTTCCAGGACACTGACGCGGCGCGCGACGCTGGTCCGCGCCTGGGAGACATTCTTCGACACCTATGCCGTGATCGTGATGCCGCCCTGCGGCGAACTGCCGTTTCCATGGCAACTCGACTTGAAGGACGACGCATCGTTCAGGCGGGTGTGGCGGGCGCAGATGCCGCAGATCGCGCTGCCGTTCATCGGCATGCCGGGACTGACGGTCTCGACCGGGCTGGTCGGCCGCGTTCCTGTCGGCGTTCAGATCGTCGCCGGACGTTACAGGGAAGATCTCTGCTTGCTGGCGGGCGAGGCAATCGAGGCGGGCGGCGTGCCGGCAAGCCCTGTTGATCCTGTGCTAGCCTGAAGGCGGCGCTTGGCGCGGAATACGCTCTCGGTGTCCGCGAGAAGTTGCTGCGTGCGCCTGACTACGCTTCGTCCGGCCTTGAGATCGCGGTTGGCGACGTGCAGCAGGCGATGCCCCTCGACGACGAGTTCACGGGCATGCTTCAACTGCTCGTCGAACGAGACAGCTTCTGTCGCTGCTTTGGCCGTCGTCATGATCGGCTCCCGGTTCTGCCTTGGTCAAGTCTGCCCGGCAGTCACCAACACCGATGTTAGCCATTCGTTCACCGTGAGTCCCACCGAACGATCAAAATTTCCACCAAAACCTGATTCAGCCGCCAACGCCTTGGCAGCCTGAGGGAATCGGCCGTTGAACCCGGTGCCGGCCCGGGCCGTCCAACAGGAAGGGCGGCAAACGCCGCCGCTTGCGAGGGCAGGCGCGCCGGTTATTCTCGATGGCGCGGGGTGGGGTGGACATGAGCCAGACAAAGACGGCGGACCGGGGCGAACCGGCGGAAGCGTCCGCGCCGATGCCGGCGAGCAACGGCAAGGTCGGCATTTATCTCGCGCTGCTGCAACTGTTCTTCACGCTGGGCTGGACGGTCTATGTCGTCTATCTGCCGCAACTCGCTGCCAAGGTCGGGCTTCCGCCGTCTACCGTGGTCATCATTCTTCTGGTCGATCAGGCGATCTTCACCATCACCGATACGCTGATGGGCATTGCGGCCGACCGCATGACGCCGATTGTCGGGAGGCTCAGCCGCGTCGTGATCTGGCTGACGGTGGTGTCCTGCGCCGCGTTCATCGCGCTGCCGTTCGTTGCCGATCTCGGCCCGAACGCGAAGGTCGCGCTGATCGCATTGACCCTGACATGGGTCGTCACATCGTCAGCGTTACGCGCGCCGCCGCTCGCGCTGCTCGGCAAGTTTGCGGCGAAGCCATCGATCCCGATGCTGTCGTGTCTTACGATGCTGGGTTATGGCATCGCTGGCGCGGTCTCGCCGTATCTCGGCGTCGTGCTGCGCAATCACGATCCGCGAATTCCCTTCGTGGTCTCGACCGTGGTGCTGCTGCTCACCGCGCTGATGATGTCGTGGATCGAACGCCAGTTGCGTGAAGGCAAGCTGAGCGCGCCGGAGCGCACGCCGTTCGCAATACCGAAGTCCTGGGGCAAGCTGGCGCTCATTTTTATCGTCGCCGTGCTGATTCTCGCACTTGGTTATCAGCTGCATTTCAGCGTCAACAGTGCGCAGCTGTTCCTGCGTTTCGCCAAGCAACCCGATCTGCAATGGCTGATGCCGGTGTACTGGATCGGTTTCAACATCGCGATGTTCCCGGCCAGCTTCGTCACGCGGCGGCTCGGCGGGCTGCTGGTGATCGGCTGCGCGGGATTGCTCGGCGCCGGTGCGGTGTTCGGAATGGAGAACGCAACCGGGCTGAACACCATGATCGCGATGCAGTTCCTGGCGGGTGCGGCGTGGGGCTGCATCCTGATGAGCGCGGTCGCCGCCGCCATCGCAGTCAGCGGCGGCGCGGAAGGCAAGGTGCTCGGCCTGATGTTCTCGGCACTTGCGCTGGCGACATTCGCGCGCATTGCCGCGGTGGCGGGTGGTCTGACGAAAAACCCCGCCTATGAGGCGTTGCTGCAGTGGACGCCGATCCTGTGCTGGGCGCTGGCCGGCGCGGCGCTGCTGGCCATCGCGGTCACGCGGCTGCGTAAATGGCGGGAGAGTGCCAATGCTGCCGATGCGCCGGTTTAGGTGGCTTGTTTGAATATTCCTGAAGGCCACCTCCTTTTTTTATCGAGGGCGTACCAATGGCTCTCCAACCTTTGACTTGGCAAAGGACAGACGGCGTCGCAAAAGGATGGTCATGCGAGTTCGCGTAATCCTTCAGGCGCTTTGCGTGATGCTTCCGATGGCTCTTGCAGCGACGGAGAGCAATGCCGCCGCGATGGAGCGCGGCGTCGCGATCACCGATCCCGAAATTCTGCGGAGCCTCGACAATTCGGGATTGAGCCTCGGCAAGCTGCTCGGCGCCGATGCCAGCAGTTCCGGCGCGGCGCTGTTCGCATTGCCGTCGATGACACCATTGCAGGCTGCGACCGATCGCGATTTCAACAACTATGTCCTTCAGCACAAGGAGGATATCGACAAGCTTCATCTGTTCGATCGCGATGCGCTGAATGCACCGGGAACGCGGTTCGATCTCGCCGGTATCGTCAACCGGATGGACCGCGCCTATGTATCACCCAGCGAATGCGGCGAGATCCGGTTGATCTACCGGCCCATCGCCAACAACGACTCCACTGACAAGGATTCTCCGCCGTCGCGGTTGCCGATGACGCTCAACCTCGTCGTGAAGGCGAAGTCTGCGAGCGCCGCTGATGCAACATGCGCCGAACTTGCCCGGCGGTGGCTCGCTTTCGCCGATCAGCCGCCGACGGTGGCGATGCTGACCGCGAGGGGCGGCGCGCTTGAATGGGTCACGCGCGAGACCATCGACCGCATTGAGATCGATGTGCAGATCGCGCGTGCGTCAGCGGACGTGAACGATTTTGAGGGCAGGGCGGATTACCTGATGAAGGTGTTTCGCTATGATGGGAAGCGCTTCGAGGAATCGCCGCTGGAAAACCAGATCGATGCCGCGCGCATTCGGGCGGACGTCGCGCTGGCTGTTGACTTCAAACAGTGGCTGCTCGATCCGGGGCGGATTGCGGACCTTGATCGCGGGACCATCGTGTTGCCGGATCGGTTTCTGGCATCGAGCGCCATCAATGTGACGCCTGCGCATAACGACCTGAACAACAAAGCCCGCGAACTGTTCACCGACGACGACATCGTAACCGCGCTGGCGAAGGCATCTGCCAACGCACCGCTGGAAAACCTGCGTTCTCCGGCAGGATTCGCACGCAGGCTTGACGACATGACATGCAGCGGATGCCACCAGACCCGCGCGATTGGCGGTTTTCATCTTCCGGGCGCGGAGCGGCCGGGATGGGCGGCGGGTGCGGTGGTTGCAGCGGCATCGCCGCATTTCTTCGGCGATCAGGAGCGCCGCCGCGATGTTCTGATCGCGTTCCGTGATGGCCGCCCGCCGGATTTTTCGCGGGGATTTTCCGCGCGCCCGCAGGCGCGTCGCGCTAAGGAGCTGACCGGTACGACCTATGTGAACGGGTGGGGCGCGGTGTGTGACGCGGGCGGCGCGAACGCCGTGCCTGATAAGAGCTTCACCTCATGGACCTGCGCGGAGGGGCTGACGTGTCAGGCATCCGGCGCGAAAAATTCCCGCACCGGGTTCTGTTTTCCGAAGAGTAATTAACGCACTCGTCATTGCGAGGAGCTAAGCGACGAAGCAATCCAGTTCTAGCCAAGGCTGGATTGCTTCGCTTCACTCGCAATGACGTGGAAGGATAAGTCGGACGTTGCGCTACGCCACGATCCCCGCCGCGCGCATCTTGGCGATTTCCGCGGTGCTGAAGCCTGCCGACGTCAATACTTCATCGCTGTCCTGCCCGACATTGGGCGCCATGCGCGGCTGCACTTTCTTCGCGCCTTCGATGAAGATCGGCGTGTTGATGGTGCGCAGGTCGCTGTCGGCGAACTGCACGACCGCTTCCGTTTCGTGCATCTGCGGATCGTCCGGGATGTCGGCCGGAATGCCGACGACACCGAAAATCAGACCGTTGCCGTCGAGGGTCTTGCGCCAGTGGGTGAGGGGTTTGGTCGCGAACACCTCGTCGAGAATTGCGATCAGCGCCGGTGCGTTCTTGTGGCGGATCGGTTTGTTCTCGAAGCGCGGATCGGTCAGCAGGTCTTCGCGATCGATCACCTTGGCGAAGACGGGAAACTGCTTTTCTTCATTGAGCAGCGACAGAATGATCCAGCGGTCGTCGCTGCACTTGTAGTGGCAGGTGACGGCATTCAGTGCGCGGTCGCGCGGCGGGCGTTTCTGGAAGGTCGCGCCGCAAAGGGCTGCCTGCGCGTAGATGCCGTTGGACCAGATGCCGTTGACCATCAGATTGGACATCACCTGCGTGCCTTTGCCGGTGCGCTCGCGCTGATAGAGCGCGGTGACGATGCCGGCGAACATCGACATCGCGCAGGGATGATCGCCCATGCCGGGCATCGAGCGGGCGGGTGTGCTCTCATCGGTTTCGCGCACCAGATCCATCAGGCCCGAACGTGCCCACCATGCGTTGCTGTCGAAGCCCGGCTTGTCGGCTTCCGCGCCGATCTCGCCGTAGCCGGTGAACGATGCGTAGATCAGGCGGTCGTTGAGCGGCGCGAGATCCTTCCATGTGACACCGAGCTTTTTTCGAACCGGAGGTGGAAAGTTGGTGATGAACACGTCGCATTCGGCGGCGAGCTTTCGCAGCACGGCCTGGCCTTCGGGCTTGCTCAGGTCGAGCGCGAGACTCTTCTTGTTGCGGCCTTCCAGCATCCACGCATAGTTGTGCGGGCTGATCGGGTACCCCGGCAGGTTGGGCAGGTTCCGGACCGGATCGCCTGCGCCCGGCGGTTCGATCTTGATGACGTCGGCCCCGAAGTCAGATAGCGCCGTCGCCGCCGCAGGGGCCGCGATGAAGCTGGCGCAGTCGATGACCTTGAGACCTTCGAAAATTCCCTGACCCATGCGGTTTGTTCCCTTTTTTTGTTAAGGGCCGCCTGGGAGGTGACCCATATCAGTCGTTTTTGCGCTCGTCCGAGATCGCCTTGCCGTCATTCGGCAGCGAACCCGGTGCCACCAGGGTGACATTGCCCTGTAGCTTTGTCACGGCACGCAGGGTCGATGCAACCTCGTCCCGCAGGGATTCGCCGCTGGACGGGCATTCCGCAGACAGGGTCATGACGTCGACTTCGCTGTCGCGCGTCACAACGAGGCGCAGCCGCCCCAATTCGGGGTGCCGCTTGCCGATTTCGGCGATCTGCTCGGGGCGGACGAACATGCCCTTGACCTTGGTGGTCTGGTCGGCCCGGCCCATCCAGCCCTTGATGCGCATGTTGGTGCGTCCGCACGGGCTTTGCCCGGCGAGTACGGCGCTGAGATCGCCGAGCGCCAGGCGAACCCACGGATGATGCGGATCGAGCGTAGTGACGACGATCTCGCCGACATCGCCGTCGGCGACCGGATCTCCGGTGCCGGGCTTGACGATCTCGACGATGATGTTCTCGTTCACCACCAGACCTTCGCGTGCGGCGGTTTCATAGGCAATGATGCCGAGGTCGGCGGTGCCGAAGTTCTGATAGGCATCGACGCCGCGCGCCTTCATTTCGTCCTGCAGGGATTTCGGGAACGCCGCACCCGAGACGAGCGCACGCTTGATCGAGGAGGCGTCGCGTCCGGCCTTGTCCGCGGTATCGAGCAGGATCTTCAGGAAATCCGGCGTGCCGGAATAGCCGACGGGCCGATAGGTCTCGATCAGTTCGAACTGCTGTTCGGTGTTGCCGGGGCCCGCCGGAATCACCGCGCAGCCGAGCGCGCGGGCGGAGGTATCGAAGATGAAGCCGCCGGGCGTCAGATGATAGCTGAAGGTGTTGAGGATGATGTCGCCGGTGCGAAAGCCTGCGGCGAACACCGCGCGCGCGCCGCGCCATGGATCGTCGGCGGCGGATTCCGGCTCGAAGATCGGACCGGGGGACGTGAACAGCCGTCCGAATGATCCCGACGGCGACGACACGAAGCCGCCGAACGGCGGCGCGGCCTTGTGCAGGGCCGGCAATTCGGATTTGCGCAGCACCGGCAATTTCGCCAAAGCGGCGCGGCTGGTGATGGATGCGAGATCGATGCCCTTGAAGCGTTCCGCATAGGCCGGTGCGTTTGCCGCAGCACGCAGCACGCCGGGCAGCCGCTTGAACAGGTCGGCCTCGCGCTCGGATGGCGAACGTGTTTCGAGAGCATCGTAGTGGTTGGTCATCGATTGGCCCGTTGCGAGCCGTCATCCTGAGGAGCGCGCTTCTGCGCGCCTCGAAGGGCGACGGCGTTGATTAATGCCATCCTTCGAGGCTCGCCGCGGCGCGGCTCGCACCTCAGGATGACGCCGTTCGTTGTCGATCCGCTCTTACAGCCAGCGCTTGCGGCGCTTGAAGCTTTTCAGGTTCTTGAAACTCTTGCGCTGGTCGCCCGCGCCGCCGAGATAGAATTCCTTGACGTCCTCGTTGTCGCGCAATTCATCGGCGGTGCCGTCGAGCACGACCTTGCCTTGCTCCATGATGTAGCCGTGGCTCGCGACGGAGAGGGCCGCGCGCGCGTTCTGCTCCACCAGCAGGATGGTGACGCCGAGGTCGCGGTTGATCTGCTTGATGATTCCGAACACTTCCTTGACCAGCAGCGGCGACAGACCCATCGACGGTTCGTCCATCAGGATCATCTTCGGGCGCGCCATCATCGCGCGGCCGATCGCCAGCATTTGCTGTTCGCCGCCGGAGAGATAACCGGCGAGGCCGGTGCGCTCCTTGAGACGCGGAAAATACCTGTAAACCATGTCGATGTCGTCATCGACGTTCTTGTCGCTGCGCGTAAAGGCGCCGAGCCGCAGGTTTTCCAGCGACGTCATGTCCGAGATGATGCGGCGGCCTTCCATCACCTGAAAGATTCCACGCCGCACGATCTTGTCGGGATCGATGCCGTCGATGCGTTCGCCGTCGAATACGATTTCACCGCGCGTGACTTCGCCGTCCTCGGTCTTGAGCAGGCCGGAGATCGCCTTCAGCGTGGTCGACTTGCCCGCACCGTTGGCGCCCAGAAGTGCGACGATCGCGCCCTTCGGCACGTCCATGCTCAGGCCGCGCAGCACGAGAATGACGTTGTCGTAAACGACCTCGATGTTGCGCACGGCCAGCAGCGGCGCGGCTGTCGTGGCGGGGGCTGGCTTGGCGTTGGGTTCAGCGGCTGTTTGCACGTCGGTCGTCCTGGGTTGTCTGAACCTCTCCCCGTTTACGGGGAGAGGTCGAAGCCTGAGCGTAGCGAAGGGTTCGGGTGAGGGGCTCTATGCTCCGAACCGGAAGTCATGCCCCTCACCCCAACCCTCTCCCCGCAAGCGGGGAGAGGGAGCAGAGCTTACCAGCCGAGCCATTCGTTCTTGCGCGGCAGATCGACGGTCTTCACCTTGTCGAGCTTGATCGTGCCGTTCTTGACGAGATCGGCAACCGAAGCGTCGGTCGCGCCGGAGACCTTCATGCGATAGATGTCGACCTTCAGCGTCGGGCGGTGATCCTTCTCGGTCCAGGTCGAGGGATTGCAGACGCCTTCCATTCCGGCCGGCACCCAATCCTTCTTCGCATAGAAGGCATTGCGCACCTTCTCGCCGGTCGCGCCGCCGTTTTTGGCGGCCGCTTCGACGGCTTCCTTCATGTACATCGCGGTGCAGACGCCCGCGATGTAGTGAACCGGACGATAGGTCGTGCCGGCGGCGTCCGACATTTTCGAGATTTCCTGGATCGTCTTCATGCCGGGTGCGTTGCCGCCCCAGGCCACGGCGGTGCGCAGCGGGAACACCACGCCATCGGCAGCGGCGCCGGCGGCCTTGGCAGCGTTCTCGTCCATGCCCCAGACGTTGCCCATGAACTGCACGTCCACGCCGGCGGCTTTGCAGGCGTTCAGCACCGAGATGTTGGAGCCTGCGGTGTTGCCGAGATAAGCGTAGTTCGCGCCCGAGCTCTTCAGCGTCAGGCATTGCGCGCTGTAGTCGCCCGGTGTGAGAGCGAACACAATGGCAGGCAGAACATCGAAGCCGAGCTCGGCGGCGAGAGTTTCACCGGCGGCTTTCGGTGCGTTCGGATACGGATGGTTCGCACCCATGTGAACGTACTTCGGCTTGCCGGACTTGCCCTTGGTCTTCCAGTCGTCCGCAGCCCAGGTCAGCATGCCGCGCAGCGCGTCGGAATAGCTCGGACCGTAGAACAGGTTGTAAGGTGCTGCCTTGCCCTTGCCGCCTGCGCCTGTCGGATCGGACAACGCCGCCGAATACGACGCCGACATGTCGGGGATCTTGTCCTCGGCGAGGAAGCCGGTGAGGGCTTCGGTATCGGCCGTGCCCCATCCGATGATCGCGGCGACCTTTTCGCCGCCGGACCACTTCTTGTACTGCGCGATCGCGCGCGGCACCTGGTAGCCGTAATCGACGGTGTCGATCTTCACCGGCTTGCCGCCGATGCCGCCGTTCTTGTTGATCCAGGCGTATGCGTCAGCAACGCCTTGTCCGTATGGGGTTCCGACGTCGGATGTCGCGCCGGAATAATCGGCGAGATGGCCAAGCGAGACCTGCGCCTGAGCTACGCCGGCGGTGCCGCCGAGCAGCAGGGCGAGTGACGCTGTACTCAATAATTTCGTCATGGTCATAAGCGTAATCCTCCGGTTTCCTCTCGAGGTCTTCTTATTGTCTGTCCCGTTCCGACCTCAATGCGAGAACGGGTAGAGTTTCCAGTAAGCCTTGATTTGACGCCACCGGTGAGCAAGCCCATCCGGCTCGAAGATCAAAAAGATGATGATGATGACGCCGATGGCCATCTCGCGCAAGAAAGCGATGTTGTTCTTGAGCCCCAGCGCCTGATCGATCACGCTGCCGCTGAGCGCGGCGCTGAGCCATTCCATCGATTCCGGCAGCAGCACCATGAAGGCAGTGCCGAGCAATGTGCCCATGATCGAGCCGATGCCGCCGATGATGATCATCGCAAGGAAGATGATCGAGCGGTCGATGCCGAAGCCTTCGTTGGACACGACCTGATTGTAATGAGCATAGAGCGCGCCGCCGACGCCGGCGAAAAATGCAGCCAATCCGAACGAAAGCGTTCGGTACTTGGTGAGGTTGATTCCCATGATTTCGGCCGAGAGATAGTGGTCTCGCACCGCCACCAGCGCGCGCCCGTCGCGCGTCCGCATCAGGTTGGTTACCAGGAGATAGCAGACGATGACGTAGGCCAGCACCACGTAGAAATACTGGCGGTCGCCGCGCAGTGTCTTGCCGAAGATCGAGAATGCATCCGCATGGGCGGGAACGCTGCCGCCGGTGAACCATTCCGCGCGCGAGAAGAAGTCGAGCAGGATGAACTGCGCCGCCAGCGTCGCAATCGCAAGGTAAAGACCTTTTAGCCGCGCGGCGGGAAGGCCGAAGATCAGGCCGACAAGTGCTGTGACAAGACCCGAGAGCGGAATGGCAAAGAACACCGGCACGTGCAGCTTGCTCGACACGTAGGCCGAGGTAAATGCGCCGAAGCCGAAGAAGGCGGCGTGGCCGATTGAGATCTGGCCGGTGAATCCGACCACGATGTTGAGGCCGAGCGCGGCGATACCGAAGATGCCGATCTGAATCAGCAGGCTGAGGCTGTATTCGTTCAGCACATAGGGCGCGAAACAGATCAGCACGATGCCGGCGACCATCATGTTCCGGCTGGTCGTGGTCGGAAACACCGTGGTGTCCGCCGCGTAGGTGGTGCGGTAGTCGCCTGCGGGGAGAAGGGTTTGTCCAGCCATAGCGCGCTACGCTCTCTTCTTTTCGATCTGAATCACAAGGACGCGCTTTTCTTCTGGCGCATGATCGTTACCGAAAACCGGTTTCCACTTTTCGGCGATCATGCGCTAAATCCGCTCGATGTCTTTGGTGCCGAACAGGCCGTAAGGCTTGATCATGAGGATGATGATGAGTGCATAGAATGGCGCGATCTCGAAGAGATTGCCCCAGTGCAGGTATTCGCTGTCGACGAAGTGCGCGATGTTCTCAAGCAGCCCGATGATGATGCCGCCGACCACTGCGCCACCGACGCTGTCGAGGCCGCCGAGGATCGCCGCCGGGAACACCTTGATGCCGTAGGAGGCGAGGCCCGCCGATACGCCATTGACCACGGCCACCACGACGCCGGCCACCGCCGACACGGTCGCGGAAATCGCCCAGGCCATCGCGAATACGCTTTTCACCGAAATGCCGAGCGACTGCGCCACCTGCTGGTTGAACGCGGTCGCGCGCATGGCGAGGCCATACTTCGAGACCTTGAAGAACCACGCCATGCCGCCCATCATCGCCACCGACACCGCGAGGCTGAGGATGTAGACGGTCTGGACCTGCATCCCGAGGATATTGACCAACTGGGTGTTGAAGATTTTCGGGAACGGCTGAAGGTTGACGCCGAACATCCATTTCATCAGTGCCGAGAACACCGTGGACAGTGCAATGGTCACCATGATGACCGAAATGATCGGCTCGCCGATCATCGGGCGCAGGATGATGAGCTGGATCAGGATGCCGAAGATGAACATGAAGACCAGCGTGATCGGCATGCCGATCCAGAACGGCACCTGATACTTGGTGAGCAGGAACCAGCACACCCACGCACCGATCAGCAGCAATTCGCCCTGCGCGAAGTTCACCACCTGCGTGGCCTTGTAGATCAGCACGAAGGACATCGCGACGACGCCATAAAGCGTGCCGACCACGAGACCATTGATAAGGAGTTGGATCAGAAGCTGGGTGTTCACTCGGCGGCCTCCGCCGTCTTGTGTGACGTTCCAAGGTCGACGACGGGCAGCGTGCAGCGGATGCGCTGCGTGGTGCCGTCCTGGAAGCGGATCACGGTGTCGATATCGATGTCCGGCCTGCCGCCGTAGATCGCATTAATAATGTCGGCGTACTTGTCGTTGATCACGGTGCGGCGGACTTTGCGGGTGCGCGTCAACTCGCCGTCGTCGGCGTCGAGCTCCTTGTAGAGCAGCAGGAACTTGGAGACGCGCTGCGCCGGCGGCAGCGTGGCGTTGACCGCTTCGACTTCCTTGCGCAGCAGCTCGTAGGTTTCCGGCCGCGAGGACAGGTCGGTGTAGGTGGTGAAGGAAATCCGGTTCTTCTCGGCCCATTTCGAGACGATGGAGAAGCGGATGCAGAGCATCGCCGCGAGGTAGCCGCGCCCGTCGCCGAGCACCACGGCTTCGGCGACGTAGGGCGAGAACTTCAGCTTGTTCTCGATATACTGCGGCGAGAAGCGGTCGCCGCGCGAGGTCTGCGCCATGTCCTTGATGCGGTCGATGACCACAAGCTGCTTCGCCTTGTTGAAGTAACCGGCGTCGCCCGAATGCATCCAGCCGTCGCGCACTTCCGCAGCGGTGGCGGCCTCGTTCTTGTAGTAACCCGAGAACATGTTGGGATGGCGCACCACGATTTCGCCGACGCCGTTGACGTCGGGATCGCGGATTTCGATCTCGATGGTGTTGCCCATGGCAACGCCGGTGGTGTCAGGATCGACGGCCTCAGGCTGATGCAGCGTGAACGCGCCCAGTGTTTCGGTCTGGCCGTAGAGCGTGCGCAGCGGCACACCCATGGCGCGGAAGAACTTGAAGGTGTCGGGGCCAAGTGCTGCGCCGCCGGTCGCGGCTGACCGCAGCCGGGTAAACCCGAGACGGTCACGCAGGGCGCGGAACACCAGCGTTTCCGCGACCATCGATGTCTTGCCTTGATCCAGCGCGGAGAGGCCGGCCTTCATGCCGGTTTCATACAGGCTCTGCTTCATCGCCGAGGCGTCCATCACCCGCGCGCGAACATCGGCGGCGATGGCTTCCCAGATGCGCGGCGCGAACAGTACGAATGTCGGCGCGATCTCGCGGAAGTCGTTCATCATGGTGTCGGCCTGCTCGACGAAGTTCACCTTCATCCGCGAGAGCAGACCTTTTCCGAGCGCGTAAACCTGCTCCATGATCCAGGGCAGGGGCAGCACAGAAACGTATTCGTCGTCCGGGCCTTTGTGGTCGAAGGAGAGATACGTCGCGCAGTGGCGCAGCACGCTGCCTGCGGTCAGCATCGCGAGCTTCGGGTTCGACGTGGTCCCGGACGTGGTGCAGAGAATGGCGACGTCTTCGGTGTTGGTCGCGTCGACGAGCTGATCGTAAAGCTGCGGCTCGCGCGCGGCGCGGTCGCGGCCCATCTGCGCGAGCTTGGCGGCATCGATCAGCCGTGGATCGTCGTATTTGCGCATGCCGCGCGGATCGGAATAGACGATGTGCTTGAGATGCGGCGCGCGGTCGCCGAGTTCGAGCAGCTTGTCGACCTGCTCTTCGTCTTCCGCGAACACGATCTTGGTTTCGCCGTAGGTCAGAAGATACAGCACTTCCTCAGGTAGCGACTCGCGGTACATGCCGAGCGACATGCCGCCGATGGCGTGGGCGGCGATTTCAGCCGCGACCCAGTCCGGACGGTTGTCGCCGATGATGCCGATCACATCGCCGCGCTTGATGCCGAGTTCGACCATGCCCAGCGTGAAATCATGCACACGGGTGTGGTAGTCATTCCACGAAAACACGCGCCAGAGACCGAAGTCCTTTTCGCGTAGCGCGATGGCGTTGCCGTGCTCTTTGGCGTTGAGCCGCAGCATCTTGGGATAGGTGTCGGCCTGTGCGACGCGGCCTGCATAATCCATCATGCCGTGGTCTCCGCGACGGGATTGGTGTCATCGAGAGCGTCGAGCACTTCGTCTTCTTCGCCGAGATAGGCCTTGCGGACGTGCGGATCGTCCAGCACGTCGGCGGGCAGGCCTTCGGCGATCTTGCGGCCGAAATCCAGTACGGTGACGCGGTGGGAGATGTCCATCACGACGCCCATGTCGTGTTCGATCATCATCACCGTCATCCCGTATTCTTCGTTGAGATCGACAATGTAGCGGGCCATGTCCTCCTTCTCCTCGAAGTTCATGCCGGCCATCGGCTCGTCGAGAAGAATGAGTTTCGGCTCCAGCGCCATGGCGCGCGCCAGTTCAACGCGCTTGCGCAGGCCGTAGGAGAGGGTGCCCGCGGTCGCCTTGCGCACCGACTGGAGGTCGAGGAAGTCGATGATCTCTTCCACCTTGCGGCGGTGTTCGAGTTCCTCGCGCCGCGCGCCGGTGAACCAGTACAGCGAGCCGGTGATGAAATTGTTTTTCAGCAGGTGATGCCGGCCGACCATAATGTTGTCGAGTACGGTCATGTGGTGGAACAGCGCGAGATTCTGGAACGTGCGGCCGATGCCGAGCGCCGCGCGTGCATTCGGCTTGAGGCCGGTGATGTCGCGGTCCTGATAGAAAAGCTGTCCCTCGGTCGGGGTGTAACGGCCGGAAACGCAGTTGACGATCGAAGTCTTGCCGGCACCGTTAGGGCCGATGATCGAAAACAGTTCGCCTTCCTTGACGCCGAAGCTCACGTCGGTCAGGGCGCGCACGCCGCCGAACCGCAGTGAGACCCCCCGCACCTCCAATGCGTAAGCCACTCAAATCCTCCCAGATACGGCGCTTGGCGCGCTCTTTATCTATGGTTCGATGCCATGGGCCCGATCCTATACCGGGGGGCCGTGGCAAGCCATTCTACTATTGATGTTTTGCGTCGCAGGACGCATTGCCGTCGTCGTCCTTACGGCAAACCGCGACACTGAAATGTCTTGTGCCTGACAATTCGTTGGGCAATTTCAGTGTGCACGCGGTATACCAAAGGACATTTTACCGCGTCGCAACAAATCCATTCCACTCGTGGCGCGAGGGGCGGTCGAGACAGCATGGTTTCTGCGGAATATCTGAAGCGTATTGCAGTCTGGTCGCGCGGCCTGAACGAGCGGGAAATCGAAGTCGCTCGCGCCGGTGTGGTCGAGAAATCGTTCAGCGCGAACGAATTCATCTGCATGCGTGGCGATCATTTCGAATACTGGATGGGCGTCGTCACCGGGCTGGTGCGGATCGGCACCGGCTCGCGCGACGGCAAGGCCGTCAGTTTCACCGGCATGACCAATGGCGCGTGGTTCGGCGAGGGGACGGTCCTCAAGAACGAGGCGAGGCGTTATGACGCGGTGGCCCTGCGCGATACGCGCCTCGCGCTGATGGATCGTGCCACCTTTTTCTGGCTGTTCGAGAACAGCGTCGCCTTCAACCGCTTCCTGGTGGGGTTATTGAACGAACGGCTCGGCCAGTTCATGGGGCTGGTGGAATACGGCCGGATGCTGGACGCGAAGGCGCGCCTCGCCCGCTCGATCGCGTCGCTGTTCAATCCGATCCTGTATCCGGATCACACGCGCCATCTGGACATTACGCAGGAGGAGCTTGGCGCGATTTCCGGCATCTCCCGCCAGAACGCCAATCAGTGCCTCAAGACGCTGGAGAAGGAAGGCCTGCTGCGGCTCGAATACGGCGGCGTGACGGTGATCGATCTGGAGCGGCTGCGCGGGTACGGCGAGTAGCTAAGTGGCGCGATAACGCCCTTCACCGCGATGTCTTCGGCTTCGATTTCAGCAGCGACCTGATCTTGTCCGCATCCGCCGGTGTGGCCGGATTGTAGATCACCATGCCGAGATCGGGCCGGCCATCGACGGCAAAGGCCGAATATTCCAGCGCGAGAGGTCCGGCGATGGGGTGATGCAGAACTTTCGCGCCGTCACCGTAGGTGCGCACATCATTGTCGCGCCACATCGCTTCGAATTCCGGACTGAGGCTGCAAAGCTCATCGACGAGTGATTGAACTTTCTGCACGGCCCCGGCGCGCGCGGCGTCTGCGCGGAACGCCGCCACTACGTAGCGCGCGACATGTTCCCAATTGGATTGCGCGGCGCGGACGCGCGAGTCGCGGAAGATGAGGCGCAAGATATTGCGTTGGGAAGGCTCCAGCGCTCCATAGTCCGTCAGCACCACCGTAGCTGCGCGATTCCATGCGACGACGTCCCATGTCGGCGTCTTCACGAAGGCGGGACTGACCTCCAGTGCATCGAGCACGCGTTGCAGCCGCGGCGTGACGCCTTCGGGTGCATGGTAGCGGACTTCCGGCGGGCGGCCTAAGCCGAGCAGGAAGATATGCTCGCGCTCCACGTCGGTCAGCATCATGGCGCGGGCGATGCGATCGAGCACATCGGCAGACGGTGCGCCGCCGCGCCCCTGTTCGAGCCACGTGTACCAGGTGGCGCTGACATTGGCGCGCTGCGCCACTTCCTCGCGCCGCAGTCCCGGCGTGCGCCGCCGATTCAGCGAGAAGCCGAATGACGCCGGATCGAGTTTTGCGCGTCGATCCTTCAAGTAGGTTCCGAGCGGATTGTCGTTCGCGGTCGGCATGCCGATCCTGTTGGTTATTATACCTGTATAACGTCACTACTTTACCAGAATAACTTAAGCGCAGACAGATGTCCTCCATCAACTCTGGAGGATTTCTGATGCGTGTTTTCGTTACCGGCGCGACCGGATTTGTCGGCACGGCCGTTGTTCAGGAACTCATTGGCGCGGGTCACAAGGTGCTCGGTCTTGTGCGATCGGACGCAGGCGCCGCGTCTCTGGCTGCGACCGGAGCCGGGGTGCATCGTGGCGATCTCGAAGATCTCGACAGTCTGCGCAGCGGGGCGGTTGCAGCGGATGGTGTGATTCACACGGCCTTCATCCACGACTTCACAAACTATCAGGCCTGCTGTGACATCGACCGTGTGGCGATCGAGACGCTTGGCAGCGCGCTCGAAGGCACCGACCGGCCACTGCTTGTCACGTCCGGGCTTGCGCTTCTGGCGCCGGGCCGCATCGGGACGGAGGCAGATGCGGCGTCTCCAACTTTTCCCCGTGCGTCGGAAACGGCGGCCTCCGTGCTGGCGGCGCGAGGCGTGCGCACGGCGGCGGTGCGTCTTCCGCCATCGACGCACGGCGAGGGCGATCACGGCTTCGTTCCGCACCTGATCAAGCTTGCGCGCGAGAAGGGCGTATCAGCCTATATCGGCGAAGGGTTGAACCGCTGGCCCGCCACGCACCGGTTCGATGCGGCCCGCGTTTTCAGGTTGGCGCTCGAAAAGGGCGCGGCAGGCGGTCCCTATCACGCGGTCGCCGAAGAAGGTGTGCCGTTCAAGGAGATTGCAGGCTTGATCGGGCGACGTCTGGGCGTGCCGGTTGTTTCCAAATCGCCCGAAGAGGCCGCCGGGCACTTCGGCTGGTTCGCGATGTTCGCGGGCATGGACGTTCCCGCGTCGAGCGAGCGGACGCGCCAGCGATTGAACTGGCAACCGACGCAGCCGGACTTGCTCACTGATCTCGATCAGAAGTCATATTTTGAAGCTTGAATGGAAAGGGAGGCTTGGATGCCGTTGCTGCGGGAGCGCAGCGACGGCAAAACCTCACTCTGTCCATTCCTGATCGGTGGTGAACACAATGGACAGCCAGCGGTCGGGGGTGTCGTTGCCGATGGCGTCGCCAATCTCGTCGCGGATCTTGTCCCATTCCTCAAGCCGCTTTGGCGGCAAGCCGGCCGGGACGATGAAGTAAAGCTCGATCTGCCGGCCGCGACCGACCCGGGCGACATACGCGCGATATGACAGGAATTGATAGCGCAGCACGATTTGCTGGGCGACGGCTTCGACGTGCCGCATCAGGTCCGGCGGCGTGACCAAGAGGGCATCGGCCAGTGCTTGACGCACCGTGCCGATCGGTATTGGAATCACAATCAGGCAGACGATCGCCAGCGCGGCAGGATCGATATAGGGCGACATCCATTTCAGGTTCGTGCCCTGAATCATGTAGCCGAAGATGAAGGCAACGAGCAGGGCGGCCGTCAGCGCCGCCGACATCATCCACGCCTTGGCGTCCAGCGCCACGAAATTGGATCGAATGGTCCGGTTGGCTTTGATGTCAAAGATCGCCATGCCGATTGCAGCGAGAGTTATTACGACGGCGTAGATGATGGCCTGATCGAAGGCGAGTTCGCGCCCTCCCGTCAGCAGGCTGCCGATTGCGGTGATCAGCGCGTAGATCGCCGCACCGATCAGCAGGATGCCGTTCAATCCGAGAACCATCGGCTCCAGATGCCAGAAGCCCATGGTGAACTGTGCGATGAGCCTCGATTTAGAGCCGCCCTCGCGCGTCGATGCTGCGATCAGATTGGCGACCAGCAGGGCCAGCATCGTCATGATCGCGTCGATCAGCGCATAGACGCCGTCGAAAACAATCGCAAAGGACCCCGACAGAAGACCGAACAGGATACCCAGCCCGGCCAGAACAAGGGTGACCGCTATCGACAGACGCAGAACGCTTTGTTCGGTCCGCATGTGAGGTCATCCGGCAGGTCTGCGATGTTGCCCGTTCATCGCAGAGCGGACGATATCACACCTCGAGCCATTCCTTGCGGATGGCCTGATTGGCCTTGAGGTCGGCCGGGGTGCCCTCGAACACGATGCGGCCGTGGCCCATCACATAGACGCGGTGCGAGATCCGCATCGCAATCGACAGCTTCTGTTCGACTAGCAGGATGGCGACGCCGCGCCGGGCGATTTCGGCGATCAGGTCGCCGACCTGCTGCACGATCAGCGGCGCGAGACCTTCGGTCGGCTCGTCGATCATGACGAGTTCAGGGTCGCCCATCAGCGTGCGGCAGATGGTCAGCATTTGCTTTTCGCCGCCGGACAGCACGCCCGCCGCAGTGTCCGCGCGCTCCTTCAGGTTCGGGAACATCTCGAGCATGTCCTCGAGCTTCCATTTGCCCGGATGCTTGGGGTCCTTGACGCCGAGCAGCAGGTTCTGCCGCACCGTGAGGCCGGGGAAGATGTCACGATGCTCGGGCACGTAGCCGAGCCCGAGATGCGCGATCCTGTAGCTCGGCAGGCCGGCGATCTCCTGGCCTTTGAACTTGATGGTGCCATGCGGCGGCACTTCGCCCATGATCGCCTTGACCGTGGTCGAGCGGCCGACGCCGTTGCGCCCCAGCAGGCTGACGACCTCGCCGGCGCCGATATGCATATCGACACCCTGAAGGATGTGGCTCTTGCCGTAATAGGCGTGCAGATCCTGAACTTCCAACATCAGGCAGCTTCCTCGCCCAGATAGGCTTCCTTGACCTTCGGACTGTTGCGAATTTCTTCGGGCTTTCCGGAGGCGATGATATTGCCGTAGACGAGAACCGAGATGCGGTCGGCGAGACCGAACACCACGCTCATGTCGTGTTCGACGATCAGCAGCGTCTTGCCGACGGTAAGACGCCTGATCAACTCCACTGCGCGCTCGGTCTCGGCGTGGCTCATGCCGGCGGTCGGCTCGTCCAGCAGGATAACGTCCGCGCCGCCGGCGATGGTGATGCCGATTTCCAGTGCGCGCTGTTCGGCATAGGTCAAAAGACCCGCCGGCACGTCGCGCCGCGAGGTGAGGCTGATGTCTTCCAGAATCTGCGCGGTGCGTTCGCGCACTTCCGGCAGCTTGTCGATGCTTTTCCAGAACGCGTACTTGTGCCCCGTCGCCCACAGCACCGCGCAGCGCAGGTTTTCCCACACCGTCATGTTGGCGAAGACGTTGGTGACCTGGAAGCTGCGGGACAGCCCGCGCCGGTTGATCTGGTAGGGCGCGAGGCCTGAAATCAGTTCGCCGCGCATCAGCACTTCGCCGCTGGTCGGCGCCATGTAGCCGCTGATGAGATTGAACGTGGTGGATTTGCCCGCACCGTTGGGGCCGATCAGCGCATGGCGTTCGCCCTGCGCGACCTTCAGGTTGAGGTCGCGGATCACCTTGGTGACGCCGAAACTCTTCTGCACGTCGCGGATCTCGATGGCGTCGGGTTTCACAGGTGACGTCATGCTGCCAGTCCCTTCGCACGCGCCGCGCTCAGCGCTTCGTCCCAGGCCAGCGCGACCCGCCTCCATGTCATGCGCGCGATGATGAAGCCGCCAACGATCAGGACCAGCGACACGGCCCATGTCAGCGGGCTTGCGGCGTTGAACGGAATGCCGAACGGTTTGATGTTCGGGTCTTCGGTCGGATTCATCGTGTAGTGAACGACGGACTCGATCGCCAGCATCAGGCCGATCATCAGCGCGAGCGTTGGAACGAGCGCGACCAGATAGGACGGCAGGACGCGTCCGAGTGTGCCGCCCCTGATCAGCGGACGATGCATCATCAACAGGCCGGTGATGCCGCCGGGGGCGAACATCACAACCACGATGAAGAACAGCCCGAAGTAAAGCTGCCAGACGTGGGTCAGGTCGCTCAGGCCGAGCGACAGGATCGTCACGAAGATCGCGCCGACGATCGGACCGATAAAGAACCCGATGCCGCCGATATAGGCTGCGAACAGCACCGTGCCGGACTGCACCGCGCCGAGATAGGCGGAGTTCGCGATTTCGAAGTTGATGGCGGCGAGTGCGCCCGCGATTCCCGCAAAGAAGCCCGAGAAGCAGAAGGCGATGTAGCGGACCACATGCGGATCGTAGCCGACGAACTGCACGCGCTCGGGATTGTCGCGAACCGCATTGCACATGCGGCCGAGCGGCGTGCGGGTGAGGGCATACATCGCGATGATGCAGATCAGCGTCCACGCCGCGACCAGATAATAGATCTGGATCTGCGGGCCGAAGTTCCAGCCGAACACGCTCAACAGCTTGGTGCGGTTGGCAGAGATGCCAGCTTCACCGCCGAAGAAGGTGCGCAGGATCAGCGCCGAGGAGGCGACCAGTTCGGCGACGCCGAGCGAGATCATCGCGAAGGCGGTGCCTGAGCGTTGGGTCGAGACCCATCCGAGCAGGATCGCGAAGGCGAGGCCGGTCAATCCGCCGATCAGCGGCACCAGCGGCAGCGGGATCGCCCACTTGTTGCCGCCGATGATGTTGATGGCGTGGATGACAAGGAAGCCGCCGAGGCCGTAGTAGACCGCATGTCCAAACGACAGCATGCCGGTCTGGCCGAGCAGGATGTTGTAGGACAGCGCAAAGATGATCGAGATACCGATCAGGCTGAATGTGGTGAGAGAGCCGCCGGAGCCGAAGACCTTCGGCAGCACCAGCAGAAAGATCGCGACAGCGGCCCAGAGACCGTAGAACTTGAGGTTCTCGGCAGCAGTCGGCGGCGGAGGCGCAACGCGTGCGGTAATGTCTGTCATGTGTCACGCGTCCCCAAAAGACCCATCGGACGGAACGCGAGGATCAGCACGAGCAATACATAGGGCATGATCGGCGCGATCTGCGCCACGGTGACATTCCAGATGTCGGAGAGCCACGTCGCTGCATAAGCGGGGCTAAGCGGACCGAACACTTCAGACAGCGATCCGTTCATCGACACCGCGAAGGTCTGAACGAGGCCGATCAGCAATGAGGCGATGAAGGCGCCCGGCAGCGAGCCGAGCCCGCCGACCACCACGACCACGAACAGGATCGGCCCGAGGAGACCGGCCATGTTCGATTGGGTGACCAGCGCCGGACCCGCGATGACGCCCGCCACCGCGGCGAGCGCGGTGCCGACGCCGAATACCAGCATAAAGATGCGCCCGACATTGTGGCCGAGATGGCCGACCATGTGCGGATGGGTCAGCGCAGCCTGCACGATCATGCCGACCCGCGTGCGCTTCAGCACAACAAGCAGTGCGATGAAGATGCCGATGGATACCAGCAGCATGAACATCTTGTAGGCGGGGTAGTTGGTGGAGAAGATCGTAAAGGCCGGGAAATCGAGCGAAGCCGGCACGCGGAAATCCACCGGGCTCTTGCCCCAGATGATCTGCACGACTTCCTCGATGGCGAACGCGAGGCCGAAGGTGAACAGCAATTCGGCGACATGGCCGTTGCGATGGACCTGGCGCAGGCCATAGCGCTCGACGCCGGCCCCTATAATGCCCGCGAGGATGGGCGCGACCAGCAGGGCGGGCCAGAACCCGAACCAGCGGCTGATCTGAAATCCGAAAAATGCGCCGAGCATGTAGAAGCTCGCATGCGCGAAGTTCAGCACGCCGAGCATACTGAAAATGACCGTCAGGCCGCTGGCCATCAGGAACAGCAGCATCCCGAACAGGACACCGTTCAACGTGGATATGACGACTAGTTCAAGCACGACCTCAGCACTCCCCCCGGATACATGAAGGTCTCGTGTTCACCCCGGCGCAGGCCGGGGCGAACACAATCAGTTGGCGAAAAAAGCCAGCTTGCGGTGACCTCTTATGGACGGGTCATCTTGCAAGTGGTCGGCAGGACGGTCTTGTCGGCATCGATCTTGGCGACACCCTTCCAGCCCCAGCCGGTCTTTTCTTCGTCGAACGGCTCCTTGTTCTTCAGTTCGCCGAACTGCGCGATGTAGATCGGCTGGAAGAACTGGTGGTCGTCCTTGCGCATGAAGCCCTTGCCGCCGTTGAAGACGTCATACTCCATGCCTTCGAGGGCGGCGGCGATCTTCACGGGTTCGAGCGACTTGGCCTTTTCAGCCGCGAGCGCGAACATCCGCATTTCGTTGACGGCGCGCGGATAGAACAGGCTGAAGCCGTACTTGTCGCGCAGTGCCTTTTCGAAGGCCATCGACGACTTGTGGTCGATGTTGGCGTAGCCTTCCGCAACCTGGAACACCTGATCGTTCAGGTTGCCCTGCTTGATCGCGGTCGGACCACCGGTGCCGCCTGCATAATAGGTGTACCAGTTGACCTTGAGCCCGGAGTCAGCCGCGGCCTTGAGCAGCAGCGCGAAGTCCTGGCCCCAGTTGCCGGTAATGACGCTGTCCGCGCCCGATGCCTTGATCTTCGCGATATACGGCGCGAAGTCGGTGACCTTCAGCAGCGGATGCTTTTCGTCGCCGACGATCTCGATGTCCGGACGCTTGTCCTTCAGCATCGCGCGCGCAGTGGTGCGCACCGATTCGCCGAACGAGTAGTCCTGATTGATCAGATAGATTTTTTTGATGGTTGGAACGCCCTTCATGTAGTTGGTGAGGGCTTCCATCTTGATGTCGGAGTTGGCGTCCCAGCGGAAGTGCGAGAAGCTGCACTTTTCGTTGGTGAGAACCGGGTCAACCGCGGCGTAGTTGAAGTACAGGACTTCCTTGCCGGGGTTGCGTTCGTTGTATTTGGTGACGAAGTCGGTCAGCGCGCCCGCCACCGAAGAGCCGTTGCCCTGGGTGATGTAGCGCACGCCTGAGTCGATCGCCTTCTGGGCCTGGATCAGGCTTTCCTGCGGATTGGTCTTGTTGTCGAGCGGAACGATTTCGACCTTCTTGCCGAGAATGCCGCCCTTGGCGTTCACTTCGTCGGCAAGGAACTGGAAGGTTTTCAGACCGATTTCGCCGACGCTGGCGCCGCCGCCGGACAACGGGTCGATATAACCGATTTTCAAAGTGTCCTGCGCCATCGCCGCTCCGCCCAGCATGGGAAGCGCGACTGCCGCAGCCATCATCATTTTACGCATATTCATCTCCCTGAATTTCCTTTGTGACCGGCCTGTTTTTGATTAGGCGGGAGCCAAGATTTTCGATCTTGTACCGCCCGGGGCCGTTTCATGCGGCGGATTGTGGTCCAACGCTCCGCAAGCCGCAAGCCCGGTCTCTGCCCGGGCTGGGGAATGCTTAATTTGCCCGTCCGGGCAGGACCATGATAGGGGTCCGAACCGTTTGCCGGGCCGCAACCGATACATATCTGCGTGGTGTACGCAGGAATTGGTTGTTTTTTGTGCTTGCCTGCATTTGGTACTTGGGGCGTGGGGATCGAGTGAATATGCCAGCGGGAAAATCGCGACCGACGGTCGCCGTGCAGGGTCGATGATGGCGGTCCTGCCATTTGATCTGAAGGGGAAGCGCGTTTTCGTGGCCGGCCATCGCGGGATGGTGGGCAGCGCGCTTGCGCGCCGGCTCGGCCGCGAGGGCGTCGAAATCCTGACTGTTTCGCGGAGCGAACTTGATCTGCTCGATCAGGCCTCGGTGAACCGGTGGTTCGCGGCCATGCGCCCGCAGGTTGTATTCCATGCGGCTGCGAAGGTCGGCGGCATTGTCGCCAACAACACCCTGCGCGCCGAGTTCATCTACGAAAACCTCCTGATCGCCACCAACGTCATCCATGCCGCGCATGTGCACGGCGTCGAGAAGCTGCTGTTTCTTGGCTCCTCGTGCATCTATCCGAAGCTCGCTCCGCAGCCGCTGCGCGAAGATTCGCTGCTGACCGATACGCTCGAGCCGACCAACGAGCCTTATGCGATCGCCAAGATCGCCGGCGTCAAGATGGCGGAGGCGTATCGCGCCCAGTATGGCAGCGACTTCATCAGCATCATGCCGACCAATCTCTACGGGCCCGGCGACAACTATCATCCCGAATACAGCCACGTCGTTGCGGCGTTGATCCGCCGCTTTCACGAAGCGAAGGAAACCGGCGCGCGCGAAGTCGTGGTGTGGGGCACCGGCACGCCGCGGCGCGAGTTTCTCTATGTCGACGACATGGCCGACGCCTCGGTCCATCTGATGAAAAACTATTCCGAGGGCGGTCTCATCAATGTCGGGACCGGCGAGGATATTTCCATCGCCGATTTCGCCCGCGTGGTCGCCCGGACCGTCGGCTACACCGGCGAGATCGCGTTCGATACGTCGAAGCCGGACGGAACGCCGCGCAAGCTGCTCGACGTCGGCAAGCTCGCCAATTTCGGATGGCGGGCCACGACCTCGCTCGATGAGGGCATGAAGCGTGCTTACGCCGCCTTCCTCAAGGAACAGCAGTAAAGGCTGTTACGGCGGAAGCCTTCCGGATTTATTGTGACGACGGTGCGGTGTCTTTACGAATCTGTCTGGCGTTTGCAGAGCGCGGGTTGCGATAGCATTCGCCATAGACCGACGCGCCCGATTGCCTGCACTCATTGTAGGACGCAAACATGCAGTCGCCGGGTCGGCTGACGTCGCCCTTGGTGCGGACGCAGAAGGCCTTGTCGTCCGCTGACGCTGTTGACGGCGACGTCGCGCCGACAGGGGGTGCTGCGATAGCGGCTGCGGGGATCGCGAGACCGCCGATGGCGACCAGGAATGCGAATAAGAGCTTCATGGGAACCTCCTTTGGTTTCGAGGAATAAACCCTCCCGGCAGGTCAAGGTTCCGCGATATCCTTGCGCATCCGGCATGGGAACAGATGAGCGATATCTTCGATCTTGAGCGGTTCGTCTCGGCGCAAGCGCCGGTGTACTCGCGCGTCGTATCGGAACTGCGTGCGGGCCGGAAACAAAGCCACTGGATGTGGTTCATCTTTCCGCAAATCGAAGGCCTCGGGTTCAGCGCGATGGCGCAGAAATATTCCATCGGCTCGCGCGCGGAGGCTGTGGCCTATCTGGATCACCCGGTGCTCGGGCCACGGCTGCGCGAATGCACGCGGCTGGTGAATGCGGTCGCTGGCAAGGACATTCACGCGATTTTGGGTTCGCCCGACGATATGAAGTTCAAATCGTCGATGACGCTGTTCGCAAAGATCGCTGCCGACAATGCGGACTTCGCCGCAGCGCTTCGAAAATACTATGAAGGCGAACTCGATGCTGAGACAATCGCACGGCTGTGAGCGACAATGACGCCAAGAAAACAAACATGAAACAGACGCCCGTTCTTTCGACCGACGTCGAGACCATCGCCACCTCGGTGCTCACAGTGCCGACCAGAGGCGAGGGGTTCATCGACATCACCGCGGAGGTCGCTCGATTCCTGCAGAAGACCGGCGGCACGACGGGAGCCGTGAGCCTGTTCATCCGGCATACGTCGGCATCCCTGACCATTCAGGAAAATGCCGATCCCGATGTGCTGGCGGATCTGATCACGTCATTGCGGCGGCTTGCACCTGCCGACGGCGGCTGGCGTCACACCATTGAGGGCCCGGATGACATGCCGGCGCACATCAAAACCATGCTGACGTGCAGCAGCCTGCAAATTCCGGTTCTCGACGGCGCAATGGCGCTCGGCACCTGGCAGGCGATCTATCTGATCGAGCACCGGACCCGGCCGCACAGCCGCGAGGTGGTGATGCAGTTCGTGGGTAGCTGACTTTAGCCGTCACCCTGAGGTGCGCAGCGGCGAAGCCGCAAGCCTCGAAGGGCGACGGCGTCCGACGGAGCGGGAAATTCCGCACAAGGGTCGTCCCGGCGAAAGCCGGGACCCATAACCACCGAAGGATGTGTTGAAGACGAGTTGCCGGTTCCTCGTTTCAATCATAACGGCAGGGAAGTATGGGTCCCGGCTTTCGCCGGGACGACCGGAACTGCGGTCTTTAACTCGCCGCACTCGCGGTCTTGCCGTCGCTCTTTTTCTTTTTCGGCTTCGGCAACGTCGCCTCGGTGCCGATAATCTCCGTTCGTGCAAGCTCCGCGATCTCGGCCTCAGTGAGGCCGAGCACCTCGCGTAACACTTCATGATTGTGCTGGCCGAGCGTCGGCGCGACATTCACGATCGGATAAGGCAACTCGCTGTTGCCTTCGCGATAGGCCACCGACGGCAACAGATGCGGGCCCATGAAGGGCCGGTCGCTCGGCTGCCAGTGTCCCGTCTTCAGCAAATGCGGATCGGACGCGAGATCCTGTGGCAGCTTGGCGATGCCCGCGGGCACACCGGCCCTCTGCAATGTCACCATCGCGATGTCGGGACGCACATCGGCGAGCCAGTGCCGGATCGCGACCTCGATGGAATCTTCATGCCTGCGCCGGCCTTCGGCGGTCGTGAATTCAGGATTGGCCGCGAGATCTGCGCGCCGCATCACGCCGCACAGCGCGCGCCACTCGTCGTCGCTGCGAACAGAGAGTGTGATCCACTGATCGATGCCGAGGGTGGGAAAACATCCGTTCGGCACGTATTGCGGATGGCGGTTGCCGATGCGAGGACTGGTTGCGCCGGTGGCCGACTGTTCGAGGATCGACGGCGCCACCATCGGCAGCATGCATTCCACCTGGCTCAGATCGATGTGCTGGCCTTCGCCGGTGTTGCGCTGATGCATGAAGCCCAGCAGCAGCGCGGCTGCGCCATTGAGGCCGCCGATCGGATCGCCGATCGCCGCGTGCAGCATCACCGGTGGATCGTCCGGGCCGCCGGTGACCGACGGCAAACCCGACGCCTGTTCGAGCGTCGAGCCATAGGCGCGCACGCCGCTCCATTTTCCGGTCATGCCGAAGGCAGGCATCGTCACGACAATGAGACGTGGATTGATCTTGAGAATATCGTTTACGCCGAGGCCGAGGCGCGGCATCACGTCGGCGGCGTAGTTGTCGATCACCGCGTCGGCGTCCTTCATCAGGCGCTTGAGCAGCGTGAGGCCGGCTTCGGTGGTGAGGTCCAGCGTGATGCCGCGCTTGTTGCGGTTGTTCATCTGGAACCAATAGGTCTTCTCGTAAGTCCGTTCCTCGTGATAGGGCGGCCGCGTATCGGTGCCGCGAAACCAGTCGGGATACTGACAGGACTCCACTTTAATGACGTCTGCGCCGAGATCGCCCATCTGGCGCGTCGCGGTCGGCCCGGCCCAACCCATGGTGAGATCGATGATGCGCAGGCCCTTCAGCGGCAGCGCGTCGGTCGCAGTCGCGGCGCGCGTGGCGTTGCGTTGATGCGTGGGCAGGGCAGCCTTGTCGTCCGCGCCGGCCAGCGGCGCGCGTCCGTTCGGCTTCGGCCGTGAACGCGTGAGATATTGCGGCAGCACCGGACCCTCGAACGATGCGGTGCCGATCTCCACCGGCCCGAAAACGCCACGCTCGCGATGCACATCCTGTTCGAGCAGTTCCTTCATGTCGGGCACAACCGCGAGCGGAAGCCGCAGCGCGATGCCCATCTCGAACCATTCCATCGCGGTCTTTTTCAGCAGCGCAGGCGTGATGATCGCCTTCAATTCGTCCGCATGCATGAAGCGGCCGATGGTCGCCGAATATTTCGGATCGGCGCCCAACTCTGGCATGTCGAGCATGGTGCAGAACGCCGACCATTGCGCGGGTGTGACTACGGTGACGCCGAGCCAGCCATGCCTGGTGACGAAGTTGCCCGACGGATAGCCGCGGCCGAACCGGTTGATGCCCGGACGCGGACGGGTGAAGCCGGACTCGAGCGCGAGCCCGGTGTCGAACTCGCTGATATGCAGCATCGCTTCAAGGTTGTTGACGGCGAAGCGGCGCGCGCCGTGCGCATGTCCGTAGAGTCCGGCAAGGCTCGGAATGAACGCAGTCAATCCGCCCATGACGCCGATCTGTCCGTCGCGCGGCAACACGGGTGGCCCTTCGACCGGGCCGACCAGTTTCACCAGCCCGGCGAGACTGCGGCACACTGAATCGGTGGCGAGATAATTGCGATATGGGCCGTGTTCGCCGAACCACGACATCGCGGTGATGGCGAGGCCCGGATCGGCCTTGCGCAGACGATCATGCGAAATCTGCGAGGCGGCGATGTCGTCGGGATGCCGCGCATCGAGCAGCAGGTCGGAACCGGCGAGCAGTTCGAGAATCCGATTCGCGTCCGCCGGTGTTTCGGGATCGGCGGTGATGCTCTTCTTATTGGTGTTGAGCCACGCAAAGGTGAGGCTCTCGCGCTGGCCGGAGCCCACATCCGCAAGCGGCGGAATGCGGCGGCCGGGATCGCCGCCCTGCGGCTCGATCTTGATGACCTCTGCGCCGAAATCCGCAAACAATTTGCCGCAATAGCCGAGCGTATCGCCCGATCCGAGTTCAACGACGCGCAACCCTGTCAGCGGCAAGTTCGGCAAAGCGAAGATCCTATCGATTGTGTGGTGCAACAAAATGAGTGCTGTCATGGCCGGGCTTGACCCGGCCATCCACCTTTTTAGAGACGCATTTTTTGAAGAGGATGGATCACCGGGTCAAGCCCGGTGATGACAACTAAACTTGTCGAGCCATGCGTGGCGGTGTCTTGTTCAGTGTAAGCGCCATGGCGCTGATCAGCGGCTTCATGAAGAAGGAATCGTTGGCGGGATAAATGTCGGTGTGCAGGCCGTTGGCCTTCAACTCATCCGACACGACGGGACCGACCGAGGCCACCGGCGTCAGCTTAAGGCCCGCGCGCAACTGGTCTTCGCAGTTGTGCGCGCGCGCGACATCGATCAAACGCCGCACCTGACCTGAACTCGTCAGTGCAATCGCATCGACGCGCCGCTGTGCCATTTCATCAATGGCTGCGACGATGTTGGTGTCCGCTGCCTGTCCGTCATAGATGTAGGGCGACACGGTGTCGACCGTTGCGCCGAGTGAAGTGATCGCCGCGATCAGCTTGCTATGGTCCTTGTCGGGATAGAGCTGAAGCCCGACGCGGTGTCCGGTCATATTTTTCTGAGCCAGCATGGCGGCGACGCCTTCCGATGTCGGCGTTTCGGTCTGAACGTCGGCTTCGAGGCCGATCTCGCGCAGCGCCCGCACCGGCTTCGGGCCGCGTGCGTATCGCTTCGCCTTGGCAATGGCCGCGATAAAATCCTGATCGACGCCGATGCGCTGCGCGACTTTCATCATGCGGCGCAGGCCTTCGCCGGTCATCAGCACCAGATCGTCGAACGGCTGGCGGATGAACAGCCGAATCCATGCCTCGACCGGGGCAGGGTCCGGCGCGTCGTGAATGGTGAACATCGGACATTGCAGCACGTTGGCGCCCTGTTCCTGCAGCAGCCGCGAAAACTGCGCTTCCTCGCGCGTTTCCAGAATCAGGATCCGGTAACCTTCAAGCCTGCCTGCCATATCAACCTTTCATCGGGTGTCGAACGGGTCAGCTTGAACTTATGGCTACACGGCACCATGTGCCAGCCTGTTTTGCCGCGATGTATGATCGTCGTCCCGGCGAATACCGGGACCTATACTCCCTGAGTGATCAAGTTTATCGCGATGGTTGGGCAGCCTTCCTTCGGCATCACCATATCCTGTGGTTATGGGTCCCGGCATTCGCCGGGACGACGCAGGACGTGTGGCGCGGCCCTATTCTTTCACTGTCACCATTGGCGAAAGTTTCGCATGAGTGTTAGAGGAGGGGCCACATCCTGGCCTCCAAAACGTGTCCCCCATGTCCGCACAGCAATTCGTCCTGACCCTGTCCTGCCCGGATCGTCCCGGCATCGTGTCGGCGGTCTCCACCTTCCTGTTCGCCAACGGGCAGAACATTCTCGACGCGCAGCAATACAGCGACATCGAGACCGGCAGGTTTTTCATGCGGGTGAGTTTCGATTCGCCCGGTGTACAGGCGGATCTGCCGACGCTTCAGGCCGGATTCGGCGTGATGGCAAAGCCGTTCGACATGGTCTGGCAATTGCGCGACCGCAGCGTGCACCAGCGCGTGTTGCTGATGGTGTCGAAGTTCGACCACTGTCTCGCCGACATTCTTTATCGCTGGCGGCGCGGCGAACTGCCGATGACGCCGACCGCGATCGTCTCCAATCATCCGCGGGAGACTTACATAGGGATCGATTTCGCAGGCATCCCGTTTCACCATCTGCCGGTGACGCGCGCCACCAAGGACGAGCAGGAAGCGGCGGTCTGGAAAATCATTCAGGACACCAGGACGGATCTCGTGGTGCTGGCGCGTTACATGCAGGTGCTGTCGGAGGATTTCGCCGGCAAGGTCTCCGGGCGCTGCATCAACATCCACCACTCGTTCCTGCCGGGGTTCAAGGGCGCCAAGCCCTACCATCAGGCGCATGAGCGCGGCGTCAAGCTGATCGGCGCGACAGCGCATTACGTCACCAGCGATCTCGACGAAGGTCCGATCATCGAGCAGGACATCGAGCGCATCAGCCACCGTGATGCGCCGGAAGACCTCGTCCGCAAGGGCGCGGACATCGAGCGGCGCGTGCTCGCCCGCGCGATGCGCTATCACCTTGAGGACCGCGTGATCCTCAACGGGCGCAAGACCGTGGTGTTCACCGACTAGTATTGGCTGCGACTAGGCAGCTGACAGACGCCGCTCGATGTCCTTGACCGGATGGCCGGTGAGGTCCTTGTCGATCTCGGCGATGATGCGGTCCTTCACGCTTGCATCGAGCAGGCGCCGCAGTTCCGCCAGCGTGCGCGGTGGCGCGGCAATCACGAAACCGGGGATGGTGCGATCGCGCGCGAGATTTTCCAGCGCGTCCGCGATGGTGCGTGCAAACCGCTGTTCTCCGATCTCTTGCCAGTCGGTCTGCTCCATGGCGCTCCGCCGCGCGCCGACGCTCGCGAACGAACGGCCCGGCTGATCGGACCCCTGTTCGCGCGTCGGCGGATTGTCGTTCAGCAGAACCTGCTCGGTCTTCAGGCGCGGCGCGATCTCGCTGCCTTCGTTGCGCAGGAAAAGTGCTTTGCGCCCGTCGCCGACAACGATGCAGGCGTTGTGGGGGAGGCGAAAGAATTCGGTCTTGGTCATGAGAAGCGATCTCCGGGAGGGGGCGTTGACCAACCGCCCCGGCAGGATTTCGTTCCGGTCGCCTCCATACCTCGAATCGGTATCATGGGACGACCGCCGTAATGCATAAAAGTTGCTCGGTCTTGCTGACGGGATTGTGGTAGTGACCGCGCAAGGATCACGGAGTCGGAGTCGATCCGGAGAAGATGATGCAGAAATCGAGGCCACCGTTTCGGGCCGACCATGTGGGGAGCCTGTTGCGGCCGCAGCGGATCAAGGATGCGCGGGCGCGGTTTGCCAAGGGCGAGATCACGGCTGCAGAATTGCAACGCGTCGAGTCGCTCGAAATCGGCAAGATCGTCCAGAAGCAGAAGCAGAACGGGTTGATGCTTGCGACCGACGGCGAGTTTCGCCGCTCGTGGTGGCATTTCGATTTCCTGAAACACCTCGACGGCTGCGAGCTTCACAAAACCGACGGTATCCAGTTCAACGGGATCACCACGCGCGGCGAAAGCATCCGCGTGACCGGCAAGCTGGATTTCCCCGGCAGCCATCCGATGATCGAGCATTTCAAGCTGCTCAAGGACAAGTGCGATCTCGCCGGCATCCTGCCGAAGATGACGATCCCGTCGCCGTCGCTGCTGCATTATCGCGGCGGCCGCCGCGTGATCTCGCAGGAGGTCTATCCCGACCTCGATGACTTCTTCATCGATCTGGCGAAAACATATCGCAAGGCCGTGCAGGCATTCTATGACGCAGGCTGCCGCTATCTGCAATTCGATGACACGGTGTGGGCCTATCTTTGTTCCGAGGACCAGCGGGAGAAACTGCGCGGGCGAGGCGAGGACCCCGACGCGTTGCCGGCGGTCTATGCCCGCGTGATAAACTACGCGATTGCCGAACGACCGGCCGACATGACGATCACCACCCACGTTTGCCGTGGCAACTTCCGTTCGACCTGGATTTCATCCGGCGGCTACGAGCCGGTGGCGGAGATCCTGTTGTCGCGCGTCAACTATGACGGCTATTTCCTCGAATACGATTCCGACCGCGCGGGCGGGTTCGAGCCGCTGCGGTTTCTGCCCAAGGGCAACAAGATGGTGGTTCTCGGGCTGATCACGTCGAAGACCGGCGCGCTTGAGAACAAGGACGACATCAGGCAGCGCGTGACGGAAGCGGCGAAATTCGTACCGCTGGATCAGCTTGCGCTGTCGCCGCAGTGCGGCTTCGCCTCCACGGAAGAGGGCAACGTCCTCACCGAGGACGAGCAGTGGGCGAAGCTGCGGCTCACGGTGGATGTGGCGAACGAGGTGTGGGGCAAATCCTGACGGGCGGCGTTGAGGCCATGACCTCGTAACGCCGACAAAAGACTGTTCGCGCTCCACTCGCCGGCCTCCGTCACCGCACACGTCCGCGCGCCGTTCCGGAACTATTTTGTCTGCCCACCGTTGACCTGCGGGCAGTTGTGCCGGTTTGCGGCAAGGGAAGCATGATCTTGAACATCGACGATAAGGCGCTCCCGGACGTGACGCAGGTCGCGCGGGGGTCGGGCGTTTCCGCGGCAATTATCGCCGCGCTTATCATCGCCGGCCTTTACGTTGGCCGTGAAATCTTCGTTCCCATCGCGCTCGCCATTCTCCTCAGTTTCGTTCTCGCCCCGCCGGTTGAGCGCCTCGAAAGCTGGCGCGTGCCGCGCGGCGCAGCGGTGCCCATCGTGGTGGTCGCGGCCTTTCTCGCGATTTTCGCGCTGGGAAGCCTGATCGCCTCGCAGGTCACGCAACTCGCCGAAGGCCTGCCGGGCTATCAGCAGACCATGCAGAACAAGATTTCATCGCTGCGCAGCGTGACCGCGGCGGGTCCGCTGGAACGCGCGGCCAGTGTCTTGCAGGATCTCGGCAAGGAATTGAACAAGCCGGAGGTCGGCGCAGAGACTCCGCGCCCGGCGACGCAGCCGGATCAAGCCAAGCCGCTCCTGGTCGAGGTGCGGACGCCGCCGCCGACGGCGCTTGAAAACATCGCATCGCTGATCGCGCCATTGCTGCGCCCGCTGGCGACGGTTGGCGTGGTCGTGATCTTCGTGGTGTTCATTCTGTTTCAGCGCGAGGATCTGCGAAATCGCTTGATCAAGCTCGTCGGCGCGCACGACCTGCAGGCGACAACCTCCGCCATCGATGACGCCGCAAGACGCCTCAGCCGCCTGTTCCTGTCGCAACTTGGATTGAACGCCGCCTTCGGCATCGTGATCGGGCTTGGCCTCTCGGTCATCGGCGTGCCGAGCGCGATTCTGTGGGGCATTCTCGCCGGCATCATGCGCTTCGTGCCGTATATCGGCGCGTTCGTCGCAGCGTTCTTTCCCCTCACGCTGGCAATTGCCGTCGATCCTGGCTGGTCGATGCTGGTATGGACCATCGGGCTTATCATCTTCACCGACGTGCTGGTGGGTCATGTCATCGAGCCTATGCTGTTCGGCCGTAGCAGCGGCCTCTCGCCCTTTGCTGTGGTGGTGTCTGCAACATTCTGGACCGCACTGTGGGGCCCGATTGGCCTCGTGCTCGCGACGCCCATGACGGTGTGTCTCGTGGTGCTGGGCCACTATGTGGAGAGCCTGAAGTTTTTCGACATCCTGCTGGGAGATCGTCCTGCGCTGTCGCCGCCTGAGATTTTCTACCAGCGCATGCTTGCGAATGATCCTGGCGAAGCTGTCGAGAAGGCCGAGGAATATCTGAAGGAGCGCACGCTCTCGGAATACTATGAAGAGGTCGCGCTGAAGGGACTGAAACTCGCTCAGAACGACCTGAAGCGGGATCGCCTGCCGGTCGCCCGCCTAGCTGAAATTCGCGACAGTGTCATCGAATTGATCGACGATCTCGCCGATGAGGACGACGACGCCCGTACCGGCGATACCGACGATGCGGAAGCCGAAGCAGCCATCGATGCATCGGTGCCGATGCCGGAACTGCCCTTCGTCATCCGCGAAGGCCTTCCCGCGGCATGGCAGGCGGAGCACCCGGTGCTATGCGTCGCCGAACGCACCGATCTCGACGAGGCCGCCGCACGGATCCTCATGCAAATCCTGTCGAAGCACGGGCTCGGCGCGCGTGTCGCGAAAAAGGAGGACATCGCAAACAGCGGAATCTTCCGTCTCGACGGCGAGGGCGTCGCGCTGGTCTGCATTTCCGCGCTGGATGATGGAAGTCCCGCCTACACCCGTCATGTCGTGCGCAAGCTGCGCCGCAAGATGCCGCAAGCCACCATTCTCATCTGTTACTGGATGGCGGAAAATCGCGCCTTGACGAAGGACACCGTGAGGGCAGATGCGGTCGCGACGCGTCTTAGCACGGCCGCAAAGTATTGCCTGGACCTCGCGCAGCCCCACGCCAAGACGGGCGAGGAGAGTGTGCCATCGCGCGATATGGGTCTCCGCGTCGCCGGGTAGGCGACGCATGCTTCGCGTCAGGCTCAGTGTCCGCTCAACACCAGCGCCTTGACCGGAAGCAGCAACGCCTGAATCCGCAACAGCATCGCATGAACGATACCAACGGCATCAACGGCATGTAGCCAGATACGCTTACCCGTGCCGGTCTCCTTTGCGGAGATCACGTCGTGGTTGCTGGTGTAGGCATTCGCGATGCAGCTGCTGCCCGGCGTCACGCCCTCGAGGCCGCCCTTATAGATGGGCTCCATGAAGACGAGAATTGAACCCGGTTTCACGGCCTGCTGGGCTTCGACGAGTTGTTCGCCGCCGCGAACTTGTCCCGCCGCGATATAATCCTGCACGCTCGTAATCACCATTGGGATCACGGTCCATGGCTTCGAAATGCAGGTGGCCTCGGCGACCATGCCGACTTTCATGACCTGCGCTTCGATCTGTCCGAATCCTGCTGCAAGAGCCCGTTTTCCGGCACCTTCCGGAATCAGGACACCGGCCGATCGCATCATGGGATTGACCACGTCCCCCGGCCGCAGCGTGAACTGCTCGACGCGGCCTGCGACGCCTGCGCGAATGTAGGTCTTGTCCAAATCAACCTGCGCCTGGGCCAGTGCGGCCTCAGCGCTTGCCTTTTCCGCGGGCAAAAGTGTTGTGACGCGGATCACGGCGGATTGCTTCGCTGCGGTGATGGCATCGAGCGTGCCCTGGCGTCCGGTCAGGGCCACCTCGAGCTTTTCGATGTCGCGCTGGGGGACGATGCCGGGATTGCGCTTCTGCAACTCGCGCTTGACGTCGAGTTCATCGGACGCCTGCTGGTAGGAGCTCTTGGCTTCCTGAATCTGGGCGTCGGCCTTGACGACATCCGACTGAGCCGCGACCAGCGACGCATCGACTTCCGCGATCTTGCGGCGGGCGGTTTCCAGCGCGGCTTGCTGCTTCGCGCTGTCGAGCCTGAAGATGACCTCGTCTTTTTTCACCGGCGCGCTGAACTCGACGTGGACCTCGGCGACGCGCCCGATCGTTTCCGGAACGATCGGGACCGTTCTGTAGTAAAGGGTCGCGCTGGTGGTCGATGGATGGAAGTAGAAGATCATGGTGATCAGGGCGACGGTCAGCATCACGCACGCGGTGATGCCCCATCGCAGTTCATACCAGACAGAGAACAGCGTGATCTCTTTGCCGATCCGCTTTCCTTGCGCATAGCGGCGATAGAGATAATCGGGAAAGACCGTCAGAAGCGAGCACAGGATCAACTCAAGCATGACCTTGCACCTCGCTCTTGCTGGCGGCGGCTTTCGTCGTGCCGGATGCATCCGCAGGAGCGGTGTGAGTCGTTTCAACTGGCGGCTCGGACGGATCGGGGTCCGGCGGAATTCCGGCCATTTTCTGGACGGAGCCTGCGATGCTGCGCAGTGGTGTGCTGAAATCGGGCAAGTCGACCAGGGCAAGAAGCAGCGCGATCACCCAGAACAGGTGATTGTGCGTAAACAGCGCAAGCAGGCAGAGCACGGCCACGATCTCGAACTGCAGCTTCTGCGATTTGTGAGCCATCCGCTCCGGCAACGAATGGATTTGCAGGTAGATGTTGCCAACGAACAGAATGGCGCCAAGCAGGATGATGCCCACGGCCACCATCAGAACATCGGTGTCACCGGGCGCGGTGATGAAGCCCGGGAGGTGATGCGGTGCGGCTGGATGTAGTGACTCGCTCAAAGGCAACCTCCGCCCGAAGAATGTTCGTCATAAACAAACTAACAAAAATAAAAACTGGATCAGTCATCGGGCGTTGCCGAGAGTTCCATCCTCGCACAGCGGAGGAACTTGGCAAAGTGCTAAGATGCTTGCGGGCGAGAACTGCAGTTTTTGGATATCGGGTGCTGCCAGTGTCCCATCCGGCGCAACGGGCCGCGTTCAATTTGGGTGGGCGGTGAAAAACAGATGTCTTTTCGCAAACTGTGCGATGGGCCGTGCGGCCGATTGCCGTCACCATCCCGCCTTTTGCGCGGAAGTTCGCCGCCGTTTCGCCTTTTGGCTGCGGCGCGTGTCAGTGATGGGTTTCTGAGGAGCCGGAGATGTTCAGAGCTTCCACGACGTGGCGCAGCTTCTCGGGATTGCGGGTGATGTAGATCTCGGTGATCTTTCCGTCCTCGATGGCGAACGCCGTGGTCTGGAAAACGTCATCGCGCTCGTAGCTGACGTAACCCGGCAGGCCGTCGATCTGCATCGCCTGAAAGAAGCCGTCCCGCTTGATGCCCAGCTTCTTCGTCAGGCCCTCGTAAAGACGCAGCACGCGGTCCAGTCCGGCAATCGGATTGAGGAAGGCGTGAACCTTGCCGCCGCCATCCGAACGCACCACCACGTTCCGGGCGAGGATCGCGCGCAGGGCGTTGGTGTCGCCGCTGCGCGAGGCGATGAAGAAAGCTTCGGCGATGCGGCTGCCTTCGTCGCGCGCAACGGTATAGCGCGGGCGTGACTCCTGCACATGCTTGCGCGCCCGCGCAGCGAGCTGGCGGACGGCGGCAGGTTCGCGCTCGACGGTCACCGCGACTTCGTCCAGCGGAACGCCGAACACGTCGTGCAGCAGGAAGGCCGCGCGCTCCAGCGGCGACAGCCGTTCCAGCGCGAGCATCAGCGTCAGCGTCAGATCGTCCTGATCCATTTCATCCGGCTCCTCGATAATCGGCTCCGGCAGCCACGAACCGACATAGGTTTCGCGGCGGGAGCGGGCGGATTTCATCACGTCGAGGCAAAGCCGCGTCACGATGCGCGACAGGAAGGAGGCCGGAGTGTCCACCGTCGTGCGGTCAGCTTTCTGCCAGCGCAGCCAGGCATCCTGCACCACGTCCTCGGCCTCAGCGACCGAGCCGAGCATGCGATAGGCGAGACGCACCAGCCGGGGCCGGTGCGTCTCGAATATCTGCGTGCCGTCGTCAGGCAGCGACATTAGGCCTGTCCTTCGCCTCATCCACCGGATGGAGCGCGCGGAAGCCGACCTGCAACCTGTTCCAGACGTTGATGGCGCCGATCAGCATGGTCAGGTTCACTTGTTCGCGCTCGGTGAATTCACTCTTGAGCAATTCGTAATCGCTGTCCGGGGCCCCGGTCGCCGCGAGCATCGTCAGGGATTCCGTCCATGCAAGAGCTGCTCTTTCGCGTGAGCTGTAAAGCGGAGATTCGCGCCACGCGGTCAGCATGTAAAGCCTCATTTCGCTCTCACCGTGGGCGCGCAAATCGGTCGTATGCATATGGATACAGTACGCACAGCCGTTGATCTGCGACGCGCGAAATTTCACGAGTTCGATGAGGTTGTGTTCGAGGCCGCTATTCTTGATGGCGGCTTCGAGCGCCGTCATTGCCTTGATAGCATCGGGGGCAAACTTGTGGGCGTTATCCAATCGGGGGATCATCATTGTCTCCATTTTAGGTAGGTTTGCTTCGATTCTCGGTTGGTTTCATTTTATGTCGGTCGTCAGAACCTTCTCGTCGGTGTCGAGAACGAACACCGCGAGCAGGCTTGCCGGTTCGGTGTCGCTCGCGTTCGCGCTCACTGCGTGGCGGTCGCCCGGCATCTCGGCGAAGTTCTCGCCTGCGCGGTAGGTCTTCTCCGGTCCATCGTTCACCTTGCTGCGGATCGCGCCCTTCAGGACGGTTGCGTAGATGAAGGCCGAAATCGGATGCGTGTGCGCAGGCGACGAACCGCCGGGCTGGTACTCGACCAGAACGCCCTTCAGGCTTTTGCCTTTCACGTTCGGAAGCACGTGATCGAAAACCACCGTGACCTTCGCCTTGTTGTTGGCCGCGTCGTGGCCGGATGCTCCGCTGACGAGCAGCAGTCCGATGGCGGCGGAGCAGAGAAGTGTCTTGAACATTTTGATCTCCTGTTGAGTCAGCGATGCGGTTACGCGGCCGCGTTGGTCTGGTCGCGGCGCAGCCATTCATCGAATGTGATTGTGCCGCGGCGGGCGCCGGTCTCCGGCGTCAGCGAGCGATCGTTGAGCTTGATTCCGAAGTAGCGTGCGTCGGGATCGGTGATCACTTCTTTCCGATCGTTCTTGGCGGTCAGATATTTTCGGATGAGCTGATCCATCTGGACAGTTTCCGGTCCACCAGTTTCGACCATGCCCTGCGCGGGGCCGAGGGCTGCATCCGCGACTGCGGCTGCAACATCGTCGGCCGCCATCGGCTGGAATTTCGCAGGCGAGACACGGACGGTCTGTCCCTGCGTCGCTTCCTGCGCGATGCCGCCGACGAATTCGAAAAACTGCGTGGCGCGGACGATGGTGTAGGGCACGCCTGAATTTTCGATGGCGCGTTCCTGCGCGAGCTTGGCGCCGAAGTAGCCGAACTCGAGCAGACGCTCGGTGCCGACCACCGACAGCGCGACGTGAAGCTTCACGCCGGCGGCTTTTTCCGCCGCGAAGATATTGCGGCCCGCCGCTTCGAAGAAGGCGAGCGCCGCTGCGGCCTCGAATGACGGCGAGTTCGCTACGTCGACCACGACGTCCGCGCCCGCGAATGCTTCTTTCAGTCCCTCGCCGGTGACGGTGTTAACGCCGGTCGACGGCGACGCCGCCAGAACATCGTGGCCGCGCTGACGCAGCTGGGTGACGACACGCGATCCGATCAGGCCGGAACCTCCGATAACGACGATCTTCATAATGGCCTCCTGTCTGGGCCGCGATCTGCGGCGGTTGATGGCGGAACTGCATGAAAGCGTTGGGCTTTGGGCGCATTCGCCGCCGTTGCCCTCAAACTCTCTCTGCGCCTTCGCCATCAAGACGAGGCAGCAGGGGCGGGATGTGACATCGCCCGAAAGATTTTTTTGAAGGACGGGGAAAGGGCCGATAGTGGGGTAGGCTGATCCGCCTGTCCCGATGGCCTGATTTGAGGCAAATACGTCATTTTGGCCGGCTTCTCCGCCGCGTAGGTTTTAATCCTGCCTTGGACAATGGAGCGAGCCATGAAAGATCTGCTGACCAACATCATCAACGCTCATGGCGGCATCGCGCGCTGGAATTCATTTCAGAAGGTCGAAGCGACCATTGTGTCAGGCGGTGATCTTTGGGGGATGAAGGGTCTGGTGCAGGACGCCAATCCGCGCCGCATGACGGTGTCGCTGCATGAGGAGTTCGCCTCGGTCACGCCGTTCGGAGCCGCGGACCAGCGCACCAGTTTCACACCGGACCGCATCGCCATCGAAAAGCTCGACGGAACGGTGGTGGCCGAGCGCCGCGATCCGCGGGCGTTGTTCGACGGACACGAGATGCTGACGCCGTGGGGACCGCTGCATCGTGCGTACTTCAACGGCTACGCCCTGTGGACGTATCTGACCACGCCGTTTCATCTCGTGATGAAGGGCGTCGAGGTTTCAGAACGCGAGCCGTGGCGAGAGGGCAGCGAGACGTGGCGTGTGGTCCGTGCGCGCTTCCCCAAATCGATCGCCACCCACAGCGACATTCAGGACTTCTTCTTCGGCGAGGATTTTCTGCTGCGGCGGCACGATTACAACGTCGATGTCTCAGGCGGATTCGACGCGGCGCAGAATGTGTTCAACTATATCGAGGCCGACGGGATCAAGCTGCCGTCAAAGCGGCTGGCTTACACGCGCGCACCGGATCATCGCGTCGCGCTCGACCCGCTGATGGTCTCCATCGATATCAGCGACGTGCATTTCAGCTGAGGCTTTCAGCCGAGGTCGTGGCGGCGCAGTGCGGTTGCGCTAGTCCATCCGGCTGAGGCGCATCATTTCGAAGCCACCGCCATCGAACAACAGAAGTTTCTTCTGCGCCTGATCGATACGCCACGTCCTTATTTTTTCCAGCGTGTTGTGGAATTTGCCTTCCTGCCTCATCACGGCGGCTGAGCACGCCATGCGCGTAGAGGCCATCGGCAGGAACTTGATTGTGTTTCCGCTGACCGTCACTGAGCCCGCATAGCGATTGCAGCCGCCCATGCCGTTGACGATGCCGTCGTCGCGAATCTCCAGTGTTGTTTGCAGCCGGTCGATGACGCCGCCGCCGTCGATATCTTCCGCCAGCCATTTGCCGGTCGGCGTTGCGGAATTCGCCGCTGCGCCGAAGGCCAGCAAACAGAGAAAGAGAATCGATGCGGCAAATCTGACGAGCATGATGCTGGCTTCGAAAATGAGGAGGCGGGGACAGGTATCCCCGGGAGGGCAGGTATCCGCATGTGAATGATTGCCGATGCCGCCATTTTAAAGGCTCTAACTTTAAAGGACGGGATTTCCGGGAATGGCGGTTTCAATCGTGGGCAGAAGATGGTAGGAAGCCCGACACAAAATCGTTCTGCCCACAAATTTTAGCCCACTCGAACCCTGCCCACCGGTCTGATGAAAAACGACCAGCTCCTGGCCCAGATCTCCGAATACTGCCGGCAGGCGGGAATGGCGGAATCGACGTTCGGTCGCCGCGCGGTGAACGACGGCAAGCTGGTGCATCGGCTGCGCGAGGGCAAGCGCATCACCGTCGATACGCTCGAACGAATTCAGGCTTTTCTTGGCGATGGCGTGCCGGTCGTGACCGTACCGGAACCGCCGATCGAAAAGCGCGATCCCACCGGAAACTTCCGCTTTTTCGAGAACCGGCAGAAATACCTGCTGTTCGTCCACACCTGCTCGGAAAAGCGGGTGATCGCTGACCGGGTGGCGCTGGAGTTGGGGAGCATCCATCCACGGCCGCCCGCATTGCGTGTTTTCGACGCAGGCGTGGGCGACGGAACGGTGCTGGCGCGGGTGATGCGCGCGATGCACAGCCGGTTCCCCAACATGCCATTCTATATCGCCGGCAAGGAAATCAGCCTCGAGGACGTGCGGCTAACCCTGAACAAGGTGCCGGACCGTTTGTTCGAGCATCCGGCGACCGTTTTCGTCCTGACCAACATGAACTACGCCGAAGCGCCGTGGCTGGCGCCGAAATCGCCGACTGCCGCGGCCGGCATGATTTGGCGCGAGGTTGCGCTGCGCGGCTCGTCCTCCGGCGAATTCGAGACACAAATCGCCGATTTGCAGCCGTTTTTGGAAGAGAATTGGCGTGCCGCCGTCAGCTCGCGCTCGGGCATGCCGGTCTATGAGCGGCCGATCGCGCTCGTGATCTATCGCGAGGATCACCGGTTCCTGCTCGATGCCATGATTCCGCGGGCAGGACGGGTCGAAGCAAATTTCGATCTGGTGATCGCCTCCCAGCCGTATCGCGCCAGATCGTCGCTGAATTTCCGCGCCAAGAAGATTGTTGCGCCATTGGCCCGCGCGCTGCGCGCCGGCGGCCGGCTGATCGGGATTCACTCCTACGGCCGCGATCCCGGGATGGAGATTGTGCAGTCGGTATGGCCGGGAGAAAATCCTTTCGCGGTCAGCCGCCATGAGCTACTCCGCGCCGTGAAATACGAGCTGGGATCGGCGGGACGCGATCTTAACTTTAATGCCTATGCGGATAACCGCTCGATCTTCCGATACGATATGGAAGCGTTGCCCAACGAGGTGATGGGTCCGATCGGGACCTCGACGGCCTTTGCAGCATGGAACGCGGCGGTGTATGTCGCTCAGGTCGAAGACGACCGCCTGGACGAAGTCACGCAAAGCGGACGTTATCTCGATGCCACCAGGGACGTGCTGCGCAGGCACAACGGCCTCTGGTTTTACGATGAATCCTACGTCATCTCACGGCGTCGAGATTGAAAAGAATTAGGTGAAAATTCAAACGGGCCGACCGCGGCCCATCTGGAAGGGATTGGTTGATGCGCGCGTCTTATCTGTTCACAAGTGAATCGGTTTCTGAAGGTCATCCGGACAAGGTTTGCGACCGGATTTCGGACGAGATCGTCGATCTGTTTTTCCGTGAAGGCCCGAAGGCCGGAATCGATCCGTGGGACATCCGCGCCGCGTGCGAAACGCTGGCGACGACGAACAAGGTCGTGATCGCGGGTGAAACGCGCGGACCTTCCACCGTCACCAACGATCACATCGAGCAGGTTGTCCGCAACGCGATCAAGGACATCGGCTACGAGCAGGACGGCTTCCACTGGAAGAACGCCGACATTGAAATCCTGCTGCATCCGCAGTCGGCCGACATCGCGCAGGGCGTCGATGCGAAGCAGCCGACCAATGCGGAAGAGGGCGCGGGCGACCAGGGCATCATGTTCGGTTACGCCACCAACGAGACCCCGGAACTGATGCCGGCGCCGATCCACTACGCGCACAAGATCCTGCGCCTGATTTCGGAAGCCCGTCACTCGGGCGTCGAGAAGGTGCTCGGCCCGGACTCCAAGAGCCAGGTCACCGTGCAGTACGAAAACGGCAAGCCGGTTGGCGTGCGCGAGATCGTCGTGTCGCATCAGCATCTCGTCGAGGACATGACCTCGAACCAGGTGCGCGAGCGCGTCGAGCCTTACGTCCGCAAGGCGCTGCCGGAAGGCTGGATCAACGGCAAGACCATCTGGCACATCAACCCGACCGGTAAGTTCTACATCGGCGGTCCAGATGGCGACGCAGGCCTCACCGGCCGCAAGATCATTGTCGACACCTACGGTGGCGCGGCTCCGCACGGCGGCGGCGCGTTCTCCGGCAAGGACTCCACCAAGGTCGACCGCTCGGCGGCTTACGCGGCGCGCTATGTCGCCAAGAACGTCGTCGCGGCCGGTCTTGCGGATCGCTGCACGCTGCAGCTCGCTTACGCCATCGGCGTCGCGCGTCCGCTGTCGATCTACATCGACACCCACGGCACCGGCAAAGTCTCGGACGACAAGATCGAGAAGGCCGTCGCGGAATCGATGGACCTGACGCCGCGCGGCATCCGCAAGCATCTCGACCTCAACAAGCCGATCTACGCGCGCACGTCCGCTTACGGCCACTTTGGCCGCACCCCGGACGCCGACGGCGGCTTCTCGTGGGAAAAGACCGACCTCGCCGATACGCTGAAGAAGGCGGTTTAACAACGACGCTCTTCACCTCTCCCCGCAAGCGGGGAGAGTTCGTCGCGCTTAGCGCGGCGGGTGAGGGGCTTGACTGACGAAATTTAAATGACACACGCGGTCGGCAGAGTCCGGCCTCTCACCCCAACTCTCTCCCCGTTATTGAGGAGAGGGAGAAGAGCAGGAAAAACCACATGAGCACCGCCACCGCGAAAGCCCCCGCAGGCTTCAACGACTACATCGTCGCAGACATCGGCCTCGCCGATTTCGGCCGCAAGGAACTCTCGCTGGCCGAGACCGAAATGCCCGGCCTGATGGCGACGCGCGAGGAATACGGCCCGAAGCAGCCGCTGAAGGGCGCGCGCATCGCAGGCTCGCTGCACATGACGATTCAGACCGGCGTGCTGATCGAAACGCTGAAGGTGCTCGGCGCCGACATCCGCTGGGTCTCCTGCAACATCTACTCGACGCAGGACCACGCAGCCGCCGCCATCGCAGCTGCCGGCATTCCGGTGTTCGCGATCAAGGGCGAAACGCTGAAGGATTACTGGGACTACACCGCCAAGCTGTTCGACTGGCACGGCGGCGGTCATCCGAACATGATCCTCGATGACGGCGGCGACGCCACCATGTACGTCCACCTCGGCCTGCGCGCCGAGAACGGCGACACCGCGTTTCTCGACAAGCCGGGCTCCGAGGAAGAAGAAGTGTTCTTCGCGCTGCTCAAGAAGCAGCTCAAGGAAAAGCCGAAGGGTTACTTCAAGGCGATCGCCGACAGCATCAAGGGCGTCTCGGAAGAGACCACCACGGGCGTGCATCGCCTGTACGACATGCAGAAGGCCGGCACGCTGCTGTGGCCCGCCATCAACGTCAACGATTCGGTCACCAAGTCGAAGTTCGATAACCTCTATGGCTGCCGTGAATCGCTGGTCGACGGCATTCGCCGCGGCACCGACGTGATGATGTCGGGCAAGGTCGCGATGGTTGCGGGCTTCGGCGACGTCGGTAAGGGTTCGGCGGCCTCGCTGCGTCAGGCCGGCTGTCGCGTGATGGTGTCCGAAATCGATCCGATCTGCGCGCTGCAGGCGGCGATGGAAGGCTATCAGGTCGTGACGATGGAAGACGCCGCCCCGCAGGCCGACATCTTCGTCACCGCGACCGGCAACAAGGACATCATCACCATCGAGCACATGCGCGCGATGAAGGATCGCGCCATCGTTTGCAACATCGGCCACTTCGACAACGAGATCCAGATCGCGTCGCTGAAGAACCTGAAGTGGGACAACATCAAGCCGCAGGTTGACGAAATCACCTTCCCCGACGGTCACCGCATCATCATGCTGTCGGAAGGCCGCCTTGTGAACCTCGGCAACGCGATGGGCCATCCGTCCTTCGTGATGTCGGCGTCGTTCACCAACCAGACGCTGGCGCAGATCGAGCTGTGGGCCAACAACAAGGACGGCAAGTACAAGAAGGAAGTGTACGTGCTGCCGAAGTCGCTCGACGAGAAGGTTGCGCGGCTCCATCTTGCCAAGATTGGCGTCAAGCTCACCGAGCTGCGCAAGGATCAGGCCGACTACATCGGCGTGAAGCAGGAAGGCCCGTTCAAGAGCGATCACTACCGCTATTGATCTGGCCGTCATTGCCGGGCTTGACCCGGCAATCCATCTTTTTGAAGAGGATGGATACGCGGGTCGAGCCCGCGTATGACAGCACGAAACAGAAAGCCCCGGATTTGTTCCGGGGCTTTTTTACTATTTGCTGCTGGGCGCTGCTGGCGCCGTAATGGTCACGCTGGGCCCGGAGCTTTTGCCCTTCATTCCGCCCTGAAGAAAAAAGAAACCAATGCCGACAACGATCACGGCACCCACAATCACGCCCAATATTCCAATTCCACCACTTCCACCGTCAGCCATCTTGTCCTCCTCCTAAAGAGCGGCAACGGTCACGAAGCTGTTATGTTCCGCTCCGTAACGTTCGGCGTTTGCGTATCGCAGTGCGCGAATCCCGATAAGATGGCGCAGGCTTCCGGTTCATTCGCTGATGCGAGGTTGCTCGTGACTGATTCAAACGCCTATCCGACGACGATTTCGCTGCTCGGTGTGCCCATCGAAGTGGGCGCCTCGCAGAAGGGCGCGCTGATGGGCCCGGCGGCGCTGCGTACAGCGGGCATCGCGCCGCTACTGGAGAGCCTCGGGTTCGCGGTCAAGGATCACGGCGACCTGTCGCCGCGCGAACTCATGTTCAGCGATGAAGCGCCGCCGTCGAACGCGAAGCACTATCGCGAAATCAAGGCCTGGATTGGCGAGACCAGCCAACGCGCTTACGCCATGGCGAAGTCGGGCGCGATTCCGGTTTTCCTCGGCGGCGATCATTCGCTGTCGATGGGTTCGGTCAACGGCGTCGCGCGGCACTGGCACGCGCAGGGGCGCGAGCTGTTCGTGCTCTGGCTCGATGCCCATGCCGATTACAACACGCCCGCGACGACCATCACCGGCAACATGCACGGCATGTCGGGCGCGTTCCTGTGCGGCGAGCCGGGGCTTGACGATCTGCTGCCGCAGAGTGACCGGTCCTCGATCGCGCCGCGCCAGCTCGGCCTGTTCGGTCTGCGCTCGGTGGACAAGCTGGAAAAGGAATTGCTCGGCAAGCGCGACGTGTGGATCGCCGACATGCGCAGGATCGACGAGTTCGGCGTCGGCGTGCTGATGCGCGAATTCATCGAGCGGGTGAGGGCGCGCAGCGGTGTCCTCCATGTCAGCCTCGATGTGGATTTTCTCGATCCGGTGTCAGCCCCCGGCGTCGGCACTACAGTTTCGGGCGGGGCGACCTACCGCGAGGCGCATCTGGTGATGGAGATGCTTCAGGATTCAGGTCTGGTGCGTTCGCTCGATCTGGTCGAGCTCAATCCGTTTCTGGATAATCGCGGCCTCACCGCGCGCACGGTGGTCGAACTGGTCGGCAGCCTGTTCGGCCAGCAGATCCATGATCGCCCGACGCCGAGCAATGCTGTGGTGTAGGGAACGAAGCCAGCTTCAGTATGAGGTTTCTAACACAGCTGGAGCGTTGTCTTTCAGCGAGATGAGCGGCGCGTTCAATTCGCAGACAAGGCCGTCCACTGCATAGGTCGTGGTGACTTTGCCCGAGAAGTCCCCCTCAAGCAGACGCGAAATCAGTCTCGAACCGAATCCTTTCGCAGCCGGAAGCGGCTCGGTGACTTTCGGGCCGCCTCTTTCTGTCCATATGAAACGAAAGCGGGGTTCGGCATCGATGACGTCATTCATCCACTCAACATTGACCGTGCCGTTTGTGGAAAGCGCTCCGTATTTGACTGCGTTCGTTGCAAGCTCGTGAGCAGCGAGCGCTATGGCCAGCGCCTGCTTGGGCAACAACTCGATGTCGGGGCCGCTGATAGTAATATGCCCTTTCCCGGTGCGGTGCGGAGCTAAGGCGCCTTCCACAACGGCTTTAATCGGCGCACCCACCCAACTCGTCTGGGTCAGGATGTCGTGTGCGTGACTGAGCGTAAACAGGCGCGCTGAAAAGGCCTGGCGAGCATCGGGAACGCTTTCGCCCCGCATTGTTTGATTTGCGATCGCACTGACGATGGCGAGTGTATTCTTGATGCGATGCTGTAATTCAGCCGTGAGCAGGGCCTGTTGCTCGATGGCATCCTTCAGCGCTTCCGTGGCGCTCCACTCTTCGGTGATATCGCGAGAGATCGAGAGCAAGTGTGTGGGTTCGCCTGCGTCATCGACGATAGGGGACACCTGCACATCCCAGTAACGGGGATTCCCTTTCGCGGTGTTTGCCGCTCCCTTGAATCGGCCGATACCGCCAGCTTTTGCCGTTGCAACCGCCTGGCTGGCATCAATGTTACCGATGCCTTCCCAGAAGTCCGGCCAGGGGCAGCCTTTCAGTTGTGAGAAGTTTTCGACTTCCATGACGCGCTTTCCGCCGTCGCTCATGAACTGAAGGCGGCCATCAAGGTCGAGGATTTTGATGCAGTCGCCGCAACCCGCGAGCACGCCTCGCAGAACATCCGCATTTCCAACCAGCGTTGGACTTGCGGCAGTCAGTTCATCGTTCATAGAACTAGTCGTCGATGAAGAGGCAACGTCAGATGGCATCGCTTAGCGGGTCCAAAATCCAAATGAATGACGACAAACAGTAAATACGGCGCCCCAAACAAAGGCCAGAGCTCCATATTAGGGAAGAACTTCGGTTCGTTATCAAAGTTCCAGGGGAACCGGCTGCCAACCGGGGCCTTACCGCGCGCACGGTGGTCGAACTCGTCGGCTCGCTGTTTGGCCAGCAGATTCATGACCGCCCGACGCCGAGCAATGCGGTGGTGTAGCGGGAGAAGGAGGCTACGCGTTTCTTCTGAACAATCGCTCAACAAACGCGACGACGGAGGAAAGTTGCGGAATAAGCAAAGTGATCGCGGTGAAAGTGACAATCCAAAGCATCATAGGAGGCGGGAGGTTGAAGCCCTTGTAGGTTGCAGATTGACTGGACACCCACCAGAAAACCAAGATCAAAGCGAGTGGCACGCCGAAAATTCGGAGTTGATAGGTCGGCATGAATAACGCCACTACGAATGCAACTGGCACAAAAATCGTTGTCAGAAACATAGCGCCGATTATCGTGAAATCGATTGATCTTTGATCGGCCGAGTAGTTGATCAAGTAAATGACGACAGGCCAGCCAAAGCCGACCCACAGAATTGCATTGCGGGTTTTGTTGATCCACGGTTTGAGAGGAAGAACGCTCATCGCATAACCAATGACGCGATAACCGTTAAAAACCTAATCGCAGAAAGAGTGCAATTCGAGCATCGCCGGTTGCTTTCCGGCAAGAATTAACCCGCCCGGCGTAGCTGTATCAGAGAAAATTGCTTGGCTATCCGTAAACCTGATCGGGGATAGTTGAGCGCGATCGTGCCACACCTCCGATGTCGTCCCCGCGAAAGCGGGGACCCATACTCCTTGTTCTATCAGTGCTGTCGCTATACCGGGCCAACTCTATTCTTCGCCATCACCACGGCCGGGGGTTATGGGTCCCCGCTTTCGCGGGGACGACGCGGAGAGCGCGCGCCGCCGTCTGGGGTAACGCTCGGTTAGTCATGTCCCCACACCCTGCATATACGCGCGGTCTTCCGCTGGCAGTCCGTCCAGCCACATCTGTTCGTCGCCTGGCTCGGGCAGTACGTGGCCGTATTCCGCCATCTGCCGGGCAGGGATTTCGGTGACGTAAACCCAGACGTCGCGCTTCGGTAGGCCGGAGAGTTTGGCGAGCGAGCGACCATCTCCACCACCAGCTTCTGGCGATCCGGCACGCTGCGTCCGGCGCGGATGAATCCGTGCACGAAGATCTGGTCCGCCTTCAGCGGCGCGTCGCCCATGAAGTGATTGCCCTTGGCCACATCCGTGTAGATCACCTGCGCGAAGAACCGGCAGCACCCGTCACCGCGTTGTGGACGCGCGTGATCTCCTTGGCGATGGCGGCCTTCTTCGCGGCGTCGAGCAGGCCTGCGGGCGCAGTGAGTGATACGTCGGCATGGATGCCTCGCTGGTTGAAGTGAATCTTCTTGCAGAGGATTAAGGATATCTCCGCACGTTAAGCTGTAGATGCCGCTGCACCGCTGAGCTATTTTCGACTCCCAAGCCTCTGGCATTGCTCGATTAAATGCCAGCGCCGCTGCGCGAACACAATTGAGTTGTTGCTTTAGGGCCGACAACTGCTACAAGCCTCGCATTCGACCTGCGGCACAGCTTTAGTTAAAGCGCCCTTTGGACCTTTTCGGTCCCCTCCGGCTCCTTACCCAAAGACATCGCTAGATTGGATTATGCTCCGCGCGACGTCGTGCGGAACTGCGCATGTACGCGCCTAAAGGAATTGTTTGTTATGACGACTGGTACTGTGAAGTGGTTCAACGGCCAAAAGGGCTTTGGTTTCATTCAGCCGAACGATGGCGGCACCGATGTGTTCGTTCACATCAGCGCTGTCGAGCGTGCTGGCCTGACCGGCCTCGCCGAAGGACAGAAGGTTTCGTACGAAGCCAAGGTTGACAAGATGCGCGGCAAGACCAGCGCAGAAAACCTGCAGATTCTGTAAGGCCTGATTGCGGCAGCCGGACACCGGTTGTCGCGCAAGCCTTCTTAAAGAAAAAGAGCCAGGCGCTGCATCCACGGATGTACTGGTCGCAGCAGCCAGCTTTTCGCTCGTTTCACGGATGTAATGAAACGGACGTCACTAGTGGAGCGGATTTGACATTCGCTCCATTTTGCCGCGCTTTCCAAAGCGAATGTCAAATCCAAAGCTCCACTAGAAATATAGCTACTAGTGGGCCTTTGATTCTAACCTTCGCAAGGAAGTCCGCCGCAATATGATGCGAATGTTAGAATCGGCCCACTAGGCCCCGTCAGAAATGATGGGGCTTTTTGCTGTCTGGGCATGATCCCGAAAAGTGGGCACCGGTTTTCGGATCAGATCATGCCCAAATAAGCCGGCATGATCCCGAAGAGCATGCCCTCGGGCGCGACCCGAGGGTGGGCACCGGTTTTAAACAAGGTGTTGCGTGCTCCGATGCCGCAAAATCGGATTGGCATTTTGCCCTGCTTGCCGGTTAAATCCGGGCAGGGAGACTGAAATGCTCGACAAGACCAAAGCAGAAAGCGACCACTTCGATGTGCTGATCGTCGGCGCGGGCCTGTCGGGTATCGGCGCCGGTTATCACCTGCAGAAGAATTGCCCCGGCAAAAGCTACGCGATCCTCGAAGGGCGCGAGAGCATCGGCGGCACCTGGGATCTGTTCCGCTATCCTGGCATCCGCTCCGACAGCGACATGTACACGCTCGGCTATTCGTTCAAGCCGTGGACCGAAGCCAAGGCCATCGCCGACGGGCCGCGCATTCTGAATTATGTACGCGAGACCGCGCGCGACAACGGTATCGACCAGAAAATCCGGTTCAACCACCACGTCAAAAGCGCGTCATGGTCCTCGAAAGATGCGCGCTGGACGGTGGAGGTGGAACGGGGGCCTGCGAAGGAGATCGCGCAGCTCACCTGCAATTTCCTGTTCATGTGCAGCGGCTACTACTCTTACGAAGGCGGCTATTCGCCGGAGTTTCCCGGCGCCGATCAGTTCAAGGGCCGCATCGCGCATCCGCAGAAGTGGACCGGCGACATCGATTACGCCGGCAAGCGCGTGGTGGTGATCGGTTCGGGCGCGACCGCGGTGACCCTGGTGCCGGAAATGGCCAAGACCGCCGCGCATGTCACCATGCTGCAGCGTTCGCCAACCTACGTGGTCGCGCGGCCTGCCGAAGACGCGCTCGCCAACAAGCTGCGTGAAAAACTGCCTGCGAAGCTTGCCTATCACCTGATCCGCTGGCGCAATGTGTTGTTCGGCATGTATTTTTTCCAGCTCTGCCGCCGCAAACCGGAACGCGCCAAGCAGTTGATCCTCGGCGGCGTGCGCCACGCGCTCGGGTCGGATTACGACATCGGCACGCATTTTACGCCGCGCTACAATCCCTGGCAGCAGCGGCTGTGTCTCGTCCCGGACGGCGATCTGTTCAAATCGATCAAGGATGGCCGCGCGTCTGTGGTGACCAACACCATCGAGACGTTCACGCCGAAGGGCATCCGCCTTAGCGACGGCAGCGAACTGGACGCCGACCTGATCGTCACCGCCACCGGTCTCAATCTGCAAGTGCTCGGCGGCATGCAGGTCAGCGTCGATGGCCGCGCGGTCGATTTCGCCAACACGCTGAACTACAAGGGCATGATGTATTCCGACGTGCCGAATCTTGCGTCGTCGTTCGGCTACACCAACGCATCGTGGACGCTGAAATGCGATCTCACCTGCGAGTATGTCTGCCGCCTGATCAACTACATGGACAGGCGCGGTTACAAGCAGTGCACGCCGCGCAACACCGATCCCGAGGTGAAACAGGAGAACTGGCTCGATTTCACGTCGGGCTACGTGCAGCGCTCGGTGGCGAAGATGCCCAAGCAAGGCTCGAAGCGGCCGTGGAAGCTCTACCAGAACTACGCGCTCGATATCGTCTCGCTCCGCCTCGGCAAGGTCGATGACGGCGTGATGGTGTATAAGTAAGCGCTGCAATTTTTGAGGAATCCCCGATGAAGTCTCTTCCGTTCGCGCTCGGCCTGCTGCTGGCCGCGTCGCCGCTCTATGCCGACACCCAGCCAGCGACAAGCAAGGTCGTGGTCAAGCCGGTCATGTCCTCGACGGTGACGTCGAGCGGTCAGCCCATCGTGCTGCCGCAAAAGGACGCGCAGGTCATCGTCTCGACCTACGAGATTCCGCCGGGCGCGGTGCTGCCGAAGCACAAGCATCCGTTTCCGCGTTATGCCTATGTGCAGGCCGGGACCATCGCGGTGACCAATGTCGATACCGGCAAGACCGAGACCTTCAAGACCGGCGACTTCATTCTCGAGGCGGTCGACCAGTGGCACTTCGGCGCCAACAAGGGCAAAGTGCCGGTGAAGCTGCTGGTCATCGACATGGTCGAGAAAGGCCAACCCAACACGGTGTTGCAGAAGTAAGTCCGCTCACATGTGGCGGCGGATGAACGCGCCCACATTCGCGAGCGCGCGGCGGCCGGGCTCGAGATGCGCGTTCCACAATGGCCACGCGTGAATCATCTCCGGCCACACCTCCAGCGTGACATCGACATCGGCGGCACCCAGCGCCGCCGCAAAGCGTGTCGCGTCGTCGAGCAGCGTTTCGTGCGAACCGACCTGAACCAGCGTCGGCGGAAATCCGTGCAGATCGGAAAACAGCGGCGAGATGCGCGGATCGTTGCGCGCAATTCCTGGAGGCACGAAGGCGTCGGCGAGTTCGCCGAGATAGCCCTTGTGGATGATCGGATCGACGGCATCCTTGGTCGCGAGCGAACCACCTGACATGGTGAGATCGGTCCAGGGCGAGGCCAGCCACGCGCAGGACGGATGCTCGCTTTGTTCGCGCAGCGTGTTGATCAGCACGGCAGTGAGGTTGCCGCCCGCGCTGTCGCCGCCGATGGCGATCTGTGACGGCAGATAGGCCTGCTTGCGCAAGTATCGCCACGCTGTCATGGCGTCGTCGAGTGCTGCGGGAAACGGATGCTCCGGCGCGAGGCGATAGCCGACCGCGAGCGTCCGGATTTTCGCCGCGCGTCCGGCTTCGGTCACCATGCGGCGATGGCTTGTAATCGAACCCGAGCAATAGCCGCCGCCGTGGAAGAACATCAGCACGCGCGAGGTGTCGCTGCCGGGCGCGAGCGACCATTCGCCGGGCACGCCATTCAGATCGACGCTTGTCAGTGTGATGTCATCGGCCACCGGCCACACCGAGCCGATTTCGTCCAGCCGCTCGCGCCGCTGCGCCCAGCCGACCGGCCGGGCTTTCGCCGTCAATAGCGTGCGGATGGCGTCGATCTCGGAGGAGGGCATGGTGCTAACTCCTGTTGCGCGTGAAAGACCTATTTCTGCTCAAGCCGCCAGACACCGTCCCAGTCATCGCCGGGCGGGATCGACGTAAAGTTATCGAGACGCTTGATGAATGTCAGCGATGGGCCGTCATCGGAAACGGCGGCAAGCGCTGCGGCGAACGCGCGGCGTGCGTCGTCCCAGCGCCGGGCGCGATAGGCGGCGAGTCCATCAGAGAAATGATCGCGAAGGGCAGTCTGGGCCGATGTCAACGCGCCCTTGCGGCCCATGATCTCGAACACCGCCTGCGGTTCGGTTTGACCGACCATCACGATACGGTCGATCTCGCGGACCTCAATGTCGGCGGCGGCACCCGCAACGGTCGCCTCGGACACCAGCACGCGGCTGCCATACGCCTTGTTCGCGCCTTCCAGCCGCGATGCAAGATTCACGGTGTCGCCCATCACGGTGTAGCTCATCATCAATTCGGAGCCGATGCTGCCGACCAGCACTTCGCCGGTGGCGATGCCGATGCGAATGTCGAACGGCGCCGGGAGATTGCGGACGCCGAGCAGTTCGGGAAGCTCATTGCGCAGTTGCGGAATAAGCTCCAGCATATCGAGCGCGGCGATGCTGGCGAGCCGTGCCTGATCCGCGTCGGCGGTGAAGGGAGGGCCCCAATAGGCCATGATGGCGTCGCCGATATATTTGTCGATGATGCCTTCATGCGCGCGTATCGGTCCGGACATCGCCGACAGATAGCGGTTCATCACCTTGACCAGCCCTTGCGGCGTTGTCCCTCGGCTGGTGCTGCTGAAACCCTTCACATCGCAGAACAGCACGGTCATGACGCGGCGCTGGCCGTCCGACGCCAGCGCAGGCCGGTCGATCAGTCCTTCGACCACACGCGGATCGATATATTTGCCGAAGGTTTCGCGGATACGCTCCTTGAGGCGGAGCTGCTCGACCATGCTGTTGAACGCGGTGGTGAGCTGGCCGATTTCGTCCTGCGTGGTTACGATCAGCTTTTCCCCAAGATGTCCCGCTTCGACAGCACGGGCGCCCTCCAGCAGTTTCCGGACCGGGCGTGTCACTCCGGCGCTGACCAGCATGGAAAACACAAGCCCCATGATGGCGGCGAGCATTGTCAGGATCGCGGCAATGATCGTGACCTGAGCCTGCTTCCGCCTGGTGTGATCGGCTTCCGTGCGGAGCAGCGCAAACATGTCCGCCCGGATGGAATCGAGGCTCTGATTGAGTTCGTTGCGCAGGACATCGACTCTCGCAAGGCCCTCGTCGATCGCCCTGGTGTCGCCGGTTTCAAGCAGCGGTAGCATTCGCTCGATCTCGCTGTTGAGATGGCGGCGCGAGACATTGAGCGCTGCCTCGAGTCGCGTGTCGAGCCGGGCCAGCGCTGTCGGGTCGCTGAAGGTCGCTCCCTTTTCGATCAGGCCGTTAATCAGCGACCGCGCGGCCTGTGCTTCCTGCTCGACTTCAGCGCCCTTGGCTTCGAAGACATTGCGGATCGCCGTCAGGCGGTCGCTGCCGAATGGCGAGCGAATCCGCTCGATCACCATCCGCCGCAATTCCAGCGATCGCTCGACGGAGCGGATGTTGGCCCGCGCCAGATTGCCGTAAGCCGGGATGTAGCTGGTCGTGAGCTCTTCGAGGCGCGCGCTGACCTGCATGACCGACACCATCGACAGGATCGCGGTGACCGCCATCAGCACGATGAGCGTCACCGCAATGCCCATGATTTTTCGCCGGATCGACAGTCGTATCATCGCGATTCCCCCAATTCCGGAACTTTATCGCGGATAGGGCTGTGGGGATATGCGGCCGGTCTTTTAGCCGCGCTTGCGGCCCAGCGCGTTATTTGGGCATGTCGATATATTTCAACAATCGTTGAAATATCTCTTGTGCCGGAAAAAATATTTCAATAATCATTGAAATATGAACAAGCCGGATATTCTGGCGGCGCTGGCCGCCCTTTCGCAGGAAAACAGGCTGGATGCCTATCGCCTGCTGGTGCAGGCGGGGGCTGACGGGATGCCCGCGGGCGAGATTGCCGCGGAGCTGGGCCTGTCTCCCAATGCCCTCACGTTTCATCTGGATCGGTTGCGCGAAGCGGGACTGGTCACGGTTCGCCGCGATGGCCGCTCGATGATCTACGCGGCGCAGTTCGACACCATGAACGGCCTGATCGGATACCTCACCGACAACTGCTGCGGTGGCGCCGTCGCGTGCGCACCTGTTGTCGTCTGCAAACCCGCGCGCAAGCGCACCAAGGTTTCTGCTTAGGAGTCATCTGTGTCTGACCACAACTACAACGTACTCTTCCTTTGCACCGGCAACTCCGCACGCTCCGTGTTGAGCGAGGCGATTCTCAACAAGCTCGGCGCGGGCAAGTTCCGCGCCTATAGCGCCGGAAGTCAGCCGAAGGGCAATATCCATCCGGAGACAATCCGGTTGTTGAAAAGTCTCGGCTACGAGACCGCGGAGTTGCGGTCGAAATCATGGCTCGAGTTCATACAGCCCGGTGCGCCGAAATTCGATTTCGTGTTCACCGTCTGCGACAGCGCCGCGGCGGAGTCATGCCCGATCTGGCCGGGTCAACCGATGACGGCGCATTGGGGCGTTCCCGATCCGGCGGAAGCGACGGGCACGCCCGCCGAGATCGCGGTTGCCTTCAAGGAGGCGTACCGGCTGCTCAACCAGCGCATCGCAATTTTCAGTGCTCTTCCAATCCATTCTATCGACGAACTCGCTCTCGGCAACAAGTTGAAGGACATCGGCGAGATGGAGGGTGCAACGAAAGCGCCAGAGCCGACCTGATGCCTTCGCTCGCGCAACGCGCCTTCGTCGAATGGCTCGGCACGGCGTTTCTGCTCGCGGCCGTCGTCGGCTCGGGGATCATGGCGCAAAGGCTCGCAGGCGGGAACGGCGCCATCGCGCTCCTGTGCAACACCTTGCCCACCGGCGCGATCCTCGTCGTCCTGATCCTGATCTTCGGCCCGATCTCAGGCGCGCACTTCAATCCCGCCGTCTCGATTGCTTTTGCAATACGTGGCGAACTGCCGTGGAGCACCGCCGCGCTTTACATCGCGATGCAGGTGATCGGCGGCATTGCGGGCGTGTGGGCCGCGCATCTGATGTTTGAGCTGCCGCTCTGGCAGTTCTCGGCCACGGTACGGTCGGGAGGCGGGCAACTGTTTGCAGAGGCCATAGCCACGTTCGGGTTGCTACTGACGATTCTGGGATGCGTGGCGCGCGCGCCCTCGGCCGTGCCCTACGCGGTCGGGCTCTATATCACTTCGGCGTACTGGTTCACCGCTTCGACATCCTTCGCCAATCCGGCGGTGACGATTGCACGTTCGCTGTCGGATACATTCGCCGGAATTGCGCCCGCTGGCGTGCCCGCATTCATTGCCGCTCAGCTTGTCGGCATGCTCGCCGCCGTTCTGGCGGGCGGCTGGCTATGGAAGCGATCTCTGGCGGCATCGTGAAACATTTCGTGATGGGCACGCATATCCCCGCGTTCTGAACCTCTCTTATGTTCGGCCTGTCCCGCCTCACCATTGAGG
>JAZKDK010000006.1:0-9771 GCA_040387615.1 Pseudomonadota bacterium
TTCATATTGCGTTGCAACATGGCCGTGTTGCGCTCTCAGTGCGCACTATGCTGCGTCGCAACATGACCGATCAAACGATTGCTCAGGAATATTTATTGCCTGTCCAGCCCGTGTCCGACAAATAGGCCATGCATTCCCCCGATCAGACCATCTTCGCCTTGTCGTCCGGCCGCGCGCCGTCGGCCATTGCCATTATCCGCGTGTCCGGCCCGCAAACCCGGACAGCGGTCGAGCGGCTTTGCGGAAAATTGCCCGCGCCTCGTTTTGCCCAGTTTACGACCCTGCGGGATCTCGACGGCAGCGTGATCGACGAATCGGTGACGCTGTGGTTTCCGGCGCCGCACAGTGCCACCGGTGAAGACGTCGCCGAGTTTCATGTTCACGGCGGCCGCGCGGTGATCGCTGCGATGTTCGATGCACTCGGTGCCATCGACGGCTTGCGTCCGGCTGAGCCGGGCGAATTTACCAGACGCGCGTTCGAGAACGGCAAGCTCGATCTCACCGAAGCCGAAGGCCTTGACGATCTGATTCACGCCGATACCGATCGTCAGCGGCGTCAGGCGTTGCGGCATCTGAAAGGATTGCTGGGTGCAAAAGCCGAGAATTGGCGGCAGCAGATCATCGAAGCATCGGCGCTGATCGAAGCGGGTATCGATTTCTCGGACGAGGGCGATGTTTCGGCTGAATTGGTTGCGCCGGCGTTGAGCAAGATCGCCGCGCTGAAATCAGAAATCGAAGAAACCCTTAGTTTATCGGCCCAAAGTGAACGTTTGCGCGAAGGCCTGACGGTTGCGATTGCCGGTCCGCCGAATGCCGGCAAATCGACGTTGCTTAATCGCCTGGCGCGGCGCGAGGCTGCGATTGTGTCGCCGCACGCCGGCACCACGCGCGACATCATCGAAGTGCATCTCGATCTCGACGGCTATCCGGTGACGGTGATCGACACCGCGGGCGTGCGTGACACCCACGATCCGGTCGAGCAGGAAGGTGTCCGCCGCGCGCGCGATCGTGCGCGCACATCGGATCTGGTGCTGTGGCTTGTCGACGCCAACGACAGGACCGCGCCGTCGCCGCAGAATGAAGACGACCATGCGCCAGTCTGGATCGTCCGCAACAAGGTCGATCTGGCGGGCGGGAAGGGCGGCGGCGCGGCGAAGGCGCAGTTCGATATTTCTGCATCGCGCGGTGACGGCGTGTCCGAGCTGGTGGCAGCGCTCGTGACCTATGCGCAGGATTATTTCGGGTCGGGCGAAATGGCGCTGGTCAGCCGGGTCCGGCACCGCACCTTGTTGAGGGAGACGGTCGCAGCACTGGACCGGGCGGGGCGCTCGGTCGACAAGGGCGACGAACTTTTGGCGGAAGAACTACGAATCGCGATTCATTCATTGGGCCGGTTGACCGGCCTGGTGGATGTTGAAGACATCCTTGATGTCATTTTCCGTGAGTTCTGCATTGGCAAGTAAGCTGGAAAGTAGGCCAGTGGGCCACGGCGGTTCCAGATAGGCCAATGACCCTGTTTCACGTGAAACAAAGTCAACTTGGCGATTTGTTTCACGTGAAACATCCGGAACTCATTTCCGTCTTTCAGCTTTCGTACCAAAGCGATAGAAGTCTGCCGATGCAGATATTCGATGTCATCGTGATTGGGGGAGGCCACGCCGGCTGCGAAGCTGCGGCGGCGTCTGCGCGCATGGGCGCAAAAACCGCGCTGGTCACCCACCAGTTTGCGACCGTCGGGGCGATGTCCTGCAACCCGGCCATCGGTGGTCTTGGAAAGGGCCATCTGGTCCGGGAAATTGACGCTCTCGACGGCCTGATGGGCCGGGTCGCCGATCGCGGCGGCATCCAGTTCCGTGTTCTGAACCGGCGTAAGGGTCCCGCAGTGCGCGGCCCCCGCGCCCAGATCGATCGCAAGCTTTATGCGGTTGCGATGCAGGCTGAAATCCGGGAAACACCCAATCTGACCGTGATCGAGGGCGAAGCCGACGAGCTTTTGCTCTCGGCGGGCCGAATTTGCGGGATTCGCCTGGCCGATGGCCGGGAGTTCGCCGTTGGCGCGGTGGTTATAACTACCGGGACCTTTTTGCGTGGCCTGATCCACCTCGGTGAGAAGAATTGGCCCGCCGGACGGGTTGGAGAGGCCCCGGCAATGGGTCTCTCAAAATCTTTCGAGCGCGCCGGCTTTACGCTGGGCCGCCTTAAGACCGGAACGCCGCCACGGCTCGATGGTTCGACCATCGACTGGTCCGCGGTCGAAATGCAGCCCGGTGACGATCCGATCGAGCCGTTTTCGGTGCTGACCGACCGGATTTCGACCCCACAGATCGAATGCGGCATCACCCGGACCACCAACGCGACCCATGATGTCATCCGGGCCAATGTCCATCGCTCGCCGATGTATTCCGGCCAGATCAAGAGTTCTGGGCCGCGCTATTGCCCGTCGATCGAGGACAAGATCGTCCGGTTCGGCGACCGCGACGGGCATCAGATCTTTCTGGAGCCGGAAGGGCTCGACGACACCACGGTTTATCCCAACGGCATCTCCACTTCGCTGCCGGAAGAGGTCCAGCAAGCCATTCTGGCGACCATTCCCGGCCTTGAGCACGTGAAAATGGTCCGTCCGGGCTACGCTATCGAATACGACCACGTCGATCCCCGCGAACTCCATCCGACCCTCCAGACCAAGCGCGTGCCGGGGCTTTTCCTGGCCGGACAGATCAATGGCACCACCGGCTACGAAGAAGCCGGAGCGCAGGGGCTGGTGGCTGGATTGAACGCTGCGATTTTGGCCGGGGGGAGCGAACCGGTCGTGTTCGACCGTGCCGACGGCTATCTCGGCGTGATGATCGACGATCTGACGTCGCGCGGGATCACCGAGCCGTACCGCATGTTCACCTCTCGGGCGGAGTATCGCTTGACCCTCCGCGCGGACAATGCCGATCAGCGCCTGACCGACCGGGGGATTGCGCTTGGGTGCGTCGGCGCAGAGCGGGCAGGGCGGCATGCCGCGAAGATGGAAGCACTTAACACCGTGAAATTGTTGGCAAAATCGCTCTCGGTGACACCGAACGAGGCCGCAAAGCACGGCCTGATGCTCAATCACGACGGTCAGCGCCGCACGGCGTTCGAAATGCTGGCTTACCCTGAGGTTGAATGGGCGAACGTCACATCGATCTGGCCGCAGCTCAACGCCATCGACCCAAAGATCGCGGTCCATCTGGAAATCGACGCCAAGTACGACGTCTATCTCGCCCGCCAGGCCGCCGATGTGCAGGCGTTCCGCCGCGACGAGGGGCTGGTTCTGACCGATGTCGATTACAGCGTCGTTCCGGGCCTCTCGAACGAGGCGCGGCACAAGCTTGAGACGGTCCGGCCCCGGACCATCGGGCAGGCCGGCCGGATCGAGGCCATGACCCCGGCGGCACTGGCCATTCTGGCGGCCTATCTGCGCCGCGAGGCGCGCCGATCCTCCGCAGCTTCGGCATAGGCGGATCGCATGGCCAAGCCGGCCCTCGTCTCTATTCCAGCCTCGGACAAAGCTGCGGCTTTGGCGCTGACCCCTGTTTCACGTGAAACAGAGGCGCGGCTCGACCGCTATGTCAGTCTGCTGGTCGAATGGCAGGCCAAGACCAATCTGATTGCGCCCTCCACGCTTCCGCAGCTCTGGACCCGGCACATCTCCGATTCGCTTCAGCTTCTGGATCTGGCCCCGAACGCCCGGCGCTGGCTCGACTTTGGCAGCGGTGGTGGTTTCCCCGGTGTGGTGCTGGCCTGTGCGATGGCCGAGCATGACGGCGCGAGCGTCCTGCTTGTGGAGCGCAATGCCAAGAAGGCCGCGTTTCTTCGCGAAGCGCTGCGGGTAACCGGCGCTGCCGGTTCAGTTGTCCTCGCTGACATCGGGGATTATGTGGATAGTTCGCGGACGCCGGTCGATTGCATCACTGCCCGCGCAGTTGCTCCACTACATATGTTGCTGGGTTTTGCTGCACCTTTGGTGCAGCAAGGCACCAAAGCCTTGTTCCTGAAGGGACAAGATGTAGAGGCCGAATTGACGGAAGCTACTAAATACTGGAATATAGAGCCTCTTCTTCATCCCAGTCGCACCGGCGGACACGGCTGGATCGTCGAACTCAATACGATTGAGCGGCGATAACCGTCCAGCAACAACAAGGCATGGCCAGGCACATGGTTGGCATCGACGGAATTTTTCAACACGAGACCGGCGCGACAGCCCAGCAGGGTCATCCCCGGATTCTGGCGCTCGCCAATCAGAAGGGCGGCGTCGGCAAGACCACGACCGCCATCAATCTCGGAACCGCACTCGCCGCCATCGGCGAGCGGGTGCTGATCGTCGATCTCGATCCGCAGGGCAATGCCTCCACCGGTCTCGGTATCGACCGGCGCAATCGCAACTGCTCGACCTATGACGTGCTGATCGGCGAAGCCAAGCTGCGCGAGGCGATCATCCCGACCGCGGTCCCTCGCCTGCACATCGCGGCGTCGACCATGGATCTGTCAGGTCTTGAACTTGAGCTCGGCACCACGCGCGACCGCGCGTTTCGTCTGCGTGATGCAATTGCCGAACTCAACGTCAACGTCGCACCCGACACCGACTACACCTATGTGCTGGTCGATTGTCCGCCATCGCTCAATCTCATCACCGTCAACGCCATGGCCGCGTCGCACGCGATTCTCGTGCCGTTGCAGTGTGAGTTCTTTGCGCTCGAAGGTCTGTCGCAGTTGCTGCAGACAGTGGAGCAGGTGCGCTCGACGCTCAATCCGACGCTGTCGATTCACGGCATCGTGCTGACGATGTTCGACTCGCGTAACAACCTGTCGAACCAGGTTGTCGCCGACGTGCGGCAGTTCATGGGCGCCAAGGTCTACAACACCATGATCCCGCGCAACGTGCGCATTTCCGAAGCGCCGTCCTACGGCAAGCCGGTGCTGGTTTACGATCTCAAATGCGTCGGCAGCGATGCGTATCTGAAACTCGCGACCGAAGTGATTCAGCGCGAGCGTGAACTGCGTTCGCACTGACTGTTTTTTCTGAGCAGTTGAGATCAGGTTGAAGCGATGTCGGGAGTGCGTGGGTTGAGTGCAGGGGAGACGGCAATGGCCGACGAGCGTTCGCGATTGGGTCGCGGTCTTGCAAGTCTGATTGGCGATGTCGGCGGTGAAGCCGCTCACGTCGATCGTCCGTCGCGCACGCCGCGCCGCGTTCCGATTGAATTTCTGAAAGCCAATCCACGCAATCCGCGCCGCACGTTTTCCGATACCGAACTCGATGAGCTGTCGGCCTCGATCAAACAGCACGGCGTGATTCAGCCGATCGTGGTGCGGTCGGTAAAGGGTACGACGGACCGTTTTGAAATCATCGCGGGTGAACGGCGCTGGCGCGCGTCGCAGCGCGCCGGTCTGCATGATGTGCCGGTCGTTACTGTGGAAGTGAACGACAGCGACGCGCTCGAGATCGCGATCATCGAGAACGTGCAGCGTTCGGACCTGAACGCGATGGAAGAGGCGCAGGGCTATCACGCGCTCGCCGCCGAGTTCAAACGCAGCCAGGAAGACATTGCGAAGATCGTCGGCAAGAGCCGCAGCCATGTCGCCAACATGATGCGTCTGACCAAACTGCCGGATCAGGTTCAGGCCTATATCGCCGAAGGCAAGTTGTCCGCCGGACACGCGCGGGCGTTGATCAATCTGCCGGATGCCGCGGCGGCCGCGAAGCGTATCGTTGAGGAAGGTCTGAACGTGCGTCAGACCGAAGCGCTCGCACACGAAGAAGGTGTGCCGGAGCGCAAGCCGCAGAAAGCGCGCGGCGCAACACCTGCAAAAGATCCCGACACCATCGCACTTGAAAAGCGCGTCAGTGATGTGCTCGGCCTGAAAGTGAGTGTCGATCACCGCAATCCCGGCGGCACGGTGCAGATCAAGTACACCGATCTCGATCAGCTCGACGAGATTTTGCGACGGCTCGAAGCGGGCAAGTAAAAAACTTGCAAAAATGAGGGATTAGCCCCGTCGCCGCGCATTGACGGCAATCGCGAGCAGCGCACGCTGCGCGATGATTTCAGCCAGCGATGACTGTTTGCGCATGTCGAACGCGGCGTCGGCCAATTGCGCCATGACCCGCGCCATGCGCTCCGCGCTGGTGTTTCGCAGCGCCGTCTCGACCAGCGATTTGCGCGAGAAATGCAGCCGCGGAAATCCGCTGTCGAGCGCGTCGAGTTCGCTGCGGCCTTCTTCGATCGACAGCCGCGCCTTGTGCAGCAGGGCTGCGTGGCGCTGCGCCGACATGATGATCAGGCCCGGATAAGTCCCGGCCGCCATCGCCTTGGTGAACATGGTTTCGACGTCGGCGGCGCGCCCGGCAAAGGCATTATCGACGATGGGATCAAGCGCCAGACCCGAGGCATCGGTGACGATCGCGACCACATCGTCCAGCGTCACCTCGCGCTGGCCATGGGCATAAAGCGCGACTTTGCGAATTTCGTTGCGCGACGCCTGACGGTCGCCGCCGAGCAGCGAGGTCAATGCCGCGCGCGCGTCGGGCGCGATTTTTAGATTCGACGCGCGCAGTTCGTCGTCGATCAGCCTGGCGAGATCGCGCTCGGTGTCCGCATAGCAGGCGATGGCGACGGCGGACTTGGCTTTCTCGCACGCTTTTCGCAAGGGAGCGTCCGGGCGCAATTCGCCGGCCTCGATCACGATACGGCAATCCTTCGGCTGCATCTCCGCAAGCGTATCGATGCCGCTTGCGAAACTGCGAGACCCCGCCCTGATCCGGATCGCCCGGCGGCCGCCGAACAGCGGCACCGTCATGGCTTCTTCGACAAGGCGCGACGGCTCGGCGGCGAGTTCGTCGCCGTCCATGCGCACCAGTGAAAATGGATCGTTCGGATCGTCGACGGCAGAGGCCATCAACGCGTCGGCCCGCTCACGCACAAGGCCGGTATCCGGACCATAAAGCAGGATGATCGGCCGCGACGGATCGGGCCGGGCCAGAAACGCGTCGATTTCTTTCCCGCGAAGCGCGACCACAATTATCTCGATTGTCGATCAGGTGCCGGCAATGAAGAACGATGCGAGGCGCTGATTGATGTTGTCAGCGATGACCTTGGCGGCGCGGTCCTCCGCGTCACGCAGTCCGCGCGAACGGGCGAAACGCTGCGCCTGTCCCGGAATGTCGTAGGACACGCGCGAGAACGTCGTTCCGGTCAGCACCGTCTTGTCGGTGGTGTTGTCCTTCAGCTCATAGGTCACATCGATGCCGTAGTTCTCGATGTCAGGCCGAGCGGTGGTGGGGTCGACGATGATCGACAGCCGCGAGGTGCTGATGCGCATCAGGAGGCGGTGGGTCTGCGGGCCGCCGACGGCACTGCCATACATGCTGAACATGAGCGAGTTGCGAATCTCGACGCCAAGCCGCGCCTCGCGCGAACCGTTGGGCAGGTTGAGCGGAGGAACCTCGACGCCTTGCAGCTTCTCCCGCAGTGCCGATCCGCCGCTCGCGCTGCGCTCGCCATACATCGGCTGGAAGCACCCGGCCGTCAGGGCCGCAAGGGCGGCCACGGCCACAAGCCGGGCTGCGATGCGCGTATCAAACCACGACATTCACGATCCTCTGCGGAACGATGATGACTTTTCGGGGGGATTTCCCGTCCAAGGTCGATTTTACTGCATCGAGTGTCAAAACGGCAGCCTCAATTTCCTCGTTCGAAGCATTTCGGGCCACCGTGACATCCGCGCGTTTCTTGCCATTAACCTGCACGGGCAGCGTAATTGTGTCATCGATCAGCAGTTTGGGCTCGATTTGGGGCCATTTGGCCTCGGAGACCAGCCCGGAATGACCCAGCACCTGCCAGCACTGCTCGGCCAGATGCGGCATCATCGGCGAAATCAGCCGGGCCAGGATGTCGAAGGCCTCACGGGCAGCGGCGGCAACGGCCGGGTTGGTTTCAAGCGACTTCGCCGGCCCTTCGACGACGTCCGCCAGCGCCCCGACGAAGGCATAGAGCTTTGCGATCGCGGTGTTGAAACGCAGCCGCTCGATCGAGGTCGAAATATCCGCGAGGGTGCGGTGAGCGATGCGGCGCAGCGCCAGCGCTTCCTCGGGACCATCGTCGCCCGCGGGCGTACCGAGTTTCGGCAAATGCGGAACGGCGGCATTCACCAGCCGCCAGACCCGCTGCACGAAGCGGCTGGCGCCCTGAACGCCTTCTTCGCTCCAGATCACGTCGCGGTCGGGCGGCGAGTCGGACAGCATGAACCAGCGCGCGGTGTCGGCGCCGTAGGTGCCGATGATGTCGTCGGGATCGACGGTGTTGCGCTTCGACTTCGACATCTTCTCGATCGAGCCGATCTCGACGGATTCTTTCGTCGTCAGCAATGTCGCGCGTCGCTTGTCGCCGACGGTCTCGATGTTGATTTCGGCAGGTGAAGCAAAGGTGCCGTCCTGCTTCTTGTAGGTTTCGTGCACCACCATGCCCTGCGTGAACATGCCGGCGAACGGCTCGTCCATGGCGACATGTCCCGTCGCCTTCATCGCGCGGGTGAAGAAGCGCGAATACAGCAGATGCAGAATCGCGTGCTCGACGCCGCCGATATACTGATCGACCGGCATCATGTGGTTCGCGACCTTCGGCGTGGTCGGCGCGTTCTCGTTCCACGGATCGGTGAAGCGCGCGAAATACCACGACGAATCGACGAACGTATCCATCGTGTCGGTTTCGCGCGTGGCCTTGCCGCCGCATTGCGGACAGGTGACGTGTTTCCAGGTGGGATGATGATCGAGCGCATTGCCGGGCTTGTCGAAGGTCACATCCTCCGGCAACACAACTGGCAAATCGGAGTCCGGCACCGGAACCACATCGCACTTGGGGCAATGGATGACGGGGATCGGGCAACCCCAATAGCGTTGACGCGAAATACCCCAGTCACGCAGGCGAAAGTTGACTTGCCGCTCGCCGACCGGCGTATTGCCGCGCGTTGCGGCCTCAAGGCGCTTTGCGACGTCTTCCTTCGCTTCTTCGATGGTCATGCCATCGAGGAAGCGCGAACTGATCATGCGGCCTTCGCCGTCATAGGCGGTATCCGTGATGACAAACGTCTTCGGATCCTGGCCTTCGGGACACACGACGGGCGTGTTGCCAAGATCGTACTTGTTCACGAAATCGAGGTCGCGCTGATCGTGCGCGGGGCAGCCGAAAATCGCGCCGGTGCCGTATTCCATCAAAACGAAGTTGGCGACATAGACCGGCAGCTTCCAGTCCGGATCGAACGGATGGATCGCCTTGATGCCGGTGTCGAAGCCCTGCTTCTCGGCAGTGTCGATGATTTCCTGCGCGGTGCCCTGACGTTTGGTCTCGGCGATGAATTCGGCGAGCTTCGGATTCTTCGCAGCCGCCGCCTGCGCCAGCGGATGATCGGCCGCAATCGCCATGAATTTGGCGCCGAACAGCGTGTCGGGCCGCGTCGTGAAAACCTTGAGTTCGTTCTCGCCGTTCGGAGCGGTCGCGGGATCGAGCGCGAAACGGATCAGCAGGCCTTCGGAGCGGCCGATCCAGTTGCGCTGCATCAGCCGAACTTTGTCGGGCCAGCGATCGAGTGTGTCCAGCGCGTCAAGCAGGTCCTGCGAGTACTTCGTGATCTTGAAGACCCACTGGTTCATCTCGCGCTGTTCTACCACAGCACCGGAACGCCAGCCGCGTCCGTCGATCACCTGCTCGTTGGCGAGCACGGTCATGTCGACCGGGTCCCAGTTGA
>JAZKDK010000007.1:0-64592 GCA_040387615.1 Pseudomonadota bacterium
ATCGTCGAAAAGACCGGCGCCAAGATCAACATCGAGGACGACGGCACCGTGAAGGTGGCGTCTGCCAACGGTGAATCGATCCGCGCGGCGATCAAGTGGATCAAGTCGATCACCTCCGATCCGGAAGTCGGCCAGATCTATGACGGCACCATCGTCAAGGTCATGGAGTTCGGCGCGTTCGTGAACTTCTTCGGACCGAAGGACGGTCTGGTTCACATCAGCCAGCTCGCCGCCAACCGCGTGCAGAAGACCTCCGACGTCGTCAAGGAAGGCGACAAGGTCAAGGTCAAGCTGCTCGGTCTCGACGATCGCGGCAAGGTTCGCCTGTCGATGAAGGTGGTCGATCAGGAAACCGGCGAAGACCTCGAAGCCAAGCAAAAGGCCGAAGGCGTTTCAGCCGCGGAGTAAGCTCCGAGACAAATTGCTACAAAAAGGGCGGCTTTTCAGCCGCCCTTTTTTATTGCGTGAGGATACGCCGGCCACCGACCTGCCCGCAGTTGCAACTAAATCGCAACAACGCCGCGTCAACTTGCTGCGACAAAACATATGAAACAACATCGCATAGGTTGGCGTAGTTTAGAGGAGCCGGGTCCGCCTGTGGATTCGCCTTTGCCTGATGCCGACCAACCGGATTTCCTGAGCACCGCCACATTGAACCGAGGAGAAATCTCATGTCATCGATCTCTCGCCGTCATCTTTTGACCGCAGCCGCGGGTGTGGCGGCGATGGCGGCCGCGCCCCGTGTCCTTTTCGCCCAAGCTGCCCCCGCCGCACCTGCAGCAGCCCCGGCTGCCGCTCCGGCGGCTGGCCCGTTCGTTCTGCCGCCGCTGCCTTACGCAACGAATGTGTTCGAGCCGCATATCGACGCAAAGACCATGGAAATCCACCACGGCAAACATCACGCAGCCTATGTCGCCAACTTGAACACCGTCGCCAAGACCAATCCGCAACTTGGCACGATGCCGATCGAGAACATCCTCGGCAACATCAACGCGCTCGATGACTCGATCAAGTTCACGGTTCGCAACAACCTCGGCGGCCATGCCAACCACACCATGTTCTGGGAGATCATGGGCGCGAACGGCGGCCAGCCGGACGGCGAGGTGCTGGCAGCGATCACCAGCGATCTCGGCGGCCTTGAGAAATTCCAGACCGATTTCAACGCAGCCGGTGGCCGCCAGTTCGGCTCCGGCTGGGTGTTCGTGACGGTCACCAAGGCGGGCAAGCTCGCTATTGAGACCCGCCCCAATCAGGATTCGCCGATCATGGACGGCAAGCGCGTCTTGATGGGCAACGACGTCTGGGAGCACGCCTACTACCTCAACTATCAAAATCGCCGCGCCGACTATCTCAAGGCGTGGTGGAACACGGTGAACTGGGCGAAGATTTCCGAGCGCTATGCCGCTGCGAAAGCCGGAACACTCGGCGTATAAATCTCGAAGCAGATCAATTTCAAAACAAAGGGCGGCTTTTCAGCCGTCCTTTGTCGTTCCGAAGCGAGAGATAACAGGCCGCCGCGCCGATCAGGCCACGAATCGGGACTGCACTGGCGTCACACCAATGTGCGAATGCACGCCAGACCGCATCCGGCGACGGCCGAACGATCAGAATAACTTATCTGGCTGCAAAGAAAATCCGACTGGACCTGATGCTGGAATTCTTCCAAAGTTCTGCCGGACGGTTCCCTACGGTACGGACGCCCATGCCGAAACGCGCTTGCGACAGCGAGCGCATTTCATCGGTCAAATTCGAGACTTCAGAAAGAAAACGGGTCTCGGCAGGAAACCCCTCCGGCGTGGGCGGAGCAAACCGCGAACCAAAATCACAGAAAGATCGGAGAAAAAACATGGACGCAAAAACCGATGACAAGGGCGCCGGCAAATGCCCGGTCGTACACGGCGGCGGCAGGACCAACCGTGACTGGTGGCCGAACCAGTTGCGGCTCGACATTCTGCAGCAGCATTCGTCCAAATCCGATCCGCTGGATCAGACATTCGACTACAGCGAAGAGTTCAAGAAGCTCGACTACGAAGCGCTGAAGAATGACCTGCGCAAGCTGATGACGGATTCGCAGGACTGGTGGCCGGCCGACTTCGGCAACTACGGTCCGCAGTTTATCCGCATGTCCTGGCACGCCGCCGGCACCTATCGTCTCGCTGACGGTCGCGGCGGCGGCGGTCGCGGTCAGCAGCGTTTCGCTCCGCTCAACTCCTGGCCGGACAACGTCAACATCGACAAGTCGCGCCGCCTGCTGTGGCCGATCAAGCAGAAGTATGGCCAGAAAATCTCCTGGGCCGACCTGTTGATCCTCACCGGCAACGTGGCGCTGGAGACCATGGGTTTCCGCACGTTCGGTTTCGCTGCCGGCCGTGAGGATGTCTGGGAGCCGGATCAGGACGTCAACTGGGGCTCCGAGACCGAATGGCTGAAGCACCGAACGCTTGAGGAATTCGACAATCCGCTCGGTGCCACCGAGATGGGCCTGATCTACGTCAATCCGGAAGGCCCCGGCGCCAACGGCGATCCGGTGTCCGCCGCCAGATTCATCCGCGAGACTTTCAAGCGCATGGCGATGAACGACGAGGAAACCGTGGCGCTGATCGGCGGCGGTCACACCTTCGGCAAGACTCACGGCGCCGCACCCGAGTCCCACAAGGGACCGGCCCCTGAAGGCGGCGCTCTGGAAGAGCAGGGCCTCGGCTGGACAAGCAACTACGGCACCGGATTCGGTGCGGACGCTGTCGGCAGCGGCATTGAAGTCACCTGGACGCAAACGCCTGCGCAGTGGAGCAACCACTTCTTCGAGAACCTGTTCAAGTACGAATGGGTGCAGACCCGCAGCCCCGGCGGTGCCATCCAGTGGGAGGCCAAGGACGCCGAGGATGTCATCCCCGACGCGCACGATCCGTCGAAGAAGCACAAGCCGACCATGCTGACCACCGATCTGTCGCTGCGTCAGGACCCGGCCTACGAGAAAATCTCGCGCCGCTTCCTGGAAAATCCGCAGGCCTTCGCCGAGGCCTTCGCCCGCGCCTGGTTCAAGCTGACCCATCGCGACATGGGCCCTCGCGCACGCTACCTGGGCCCGGAAGTGCCCAACGAAGAACTGATCTGGCAGGATCCGATCCCCGAGGTCGATCACACCTTGATCGACGACTCCGACATTGCCGCGCTCAAGGCCAAGCTGCTGGCCTCGGGCCTCACCGTGTCTGAACTGGTCAGCACGGCATGGGCTTCGGCCTCCACCTTCCGTGGCGGCGACAAGCGCGGCGGCGCCAACGGCGCGCGCATCCGTCTCTCGCCACAGAAGGATTGGGAGGTCAACCAGCCGGCTCAACTTGCCAAGGTGTTGCAGACGCTCGAACGAATCCGGAAGGAGTTCAACGCATCGCAGTCCGGCGACAAGGAAGTCTCGCTTGCCGACCTGATCGTTCTTGGCGGCAGTGCGGCAGTCGAAAAAGCCGCGAAGGATGCCGGCGTCAATGTGACCGTTCCCTTCTCTCCGGGACGTGCAGACGCTTCGCAGAAACAGACCGATGTGGAGTCCTTTGCCGTGATGGAGCCGGTCGCGGATGGCTTCCGTAACTACCTCAAGGGCAAACCTGCCGCGCCGGCCGAGGTGTTTCTGGTGGATCGCGCGCAGTTGCTGACGCTGACCGCTCCGGAAATGACGGTTCTTGTCGGCGGCCTGCGCGTTCTGGGCGCAAATGCCGGGCAGTCCCTGCACGGTGTTTTCACCAAGACGCCCGAGACGCTGACGAACGACTTCTTCGTCAACCTGCTCGACATGGGCACGAAGTGGCAGCTGGCCGGCGACGTGTACGAAGGCCGCGACCGGAAGACGAACGAGGTGAAGTGGACCGGCACCCGCGCCGACCTCGTCTTCGGTTCGCATTCGCAACTTCGTGCTCTCGCGGAAGTCTATGCATCCGCAGACTCGAAGGAGAAGTTCGTGAAGGACTTCGTCAAGGCATGGGTCAAGGTGATGAACGCCGACCGCTTCGATCTCGCCGATCAGGCCAAAACGCTGCAAGCCGCGGAATGATCCGCTCCGCCTGACGGCACAACGAACAAAGCCCCCGCGATCGCATCGCGGGGGCTTTTTCTATGGATCGTCACCGAGAGATAATCTTGCTACGAATTGGCTATAACGCAAAAAAACAGGGAGGATTGAGAATGATGAAACTTTACTGGTCGCCGCGCTCGCGCTCCTTCTCCGGCCTCTGGCTGATGGAAGAAACCGGCCAGCCTTACGAGCGGGTCCTGACGGACATCTCCACCGGTGCGCAGAAGACTCCGGAATTTCTCGCGGTCAATCCGATGGGCAAAGTGCCGGCGCTGAAGGACGGCGACGTGTCCATCGCGGAAGCCTCCGCGATCTGCGCCTATGTTGCGGATCGCTACCCTGAAGCGAAGCTGGCGCCGCCCATCGGCGATCCGCGCCGCGGAAAATATCTGCAATGGCTGTTCTTCGCGCCGAGCTGCATCGAGCCGGCGATCATCCAGATCTTCACCAAGATCGACGTGCCGACCTCAACCGCAGCCTGGGGCAGCGCGACGCAGGTGTTCGATGTCCTCGACGCTGCGCTTGAAAAGGGCCCGTTCCTGCTGGGCGATACGTTCTCCGCCGCCGACATCATGATCGGCTCAGGACTGAACTTCGCGATCAAACTGTTCAAGATGGTGCCGACGCGGCCGTCATTCGACCGCTACATCGACGCCTGTTCGGCACGCCCCGCATTTCAGCGCGCGACGGTGATTGCGGCGGGGTGAGATGCTCACAGCGTCATGCGCGGCATAGCCGTTCGTAGAACGGCGTCGCTTTCGCTCGCCTATGACCCGCGCATCCATCCAAAAAGAAAACACACTTGACCAAGGCGATGGATTGCCGGGTCAAGCCCGGCAATGACAGATCAGCTAATCCGTCGGCTTGTCCGCTTCCGCCTTCAGCGCATCCGGATGCGGCATCGAGATGATGTTGTAGCCGGAATCGACGAAGTGAACTTCGCCGGTCACGCCGCCGGACAGATCCGACAGCAGATAGAGGGCGGTGCCGCCGAGTTCGTCAAGCGTCACGCCCCGTCCCAGCGGCGAATGCTTCTGCTGGAACGCAAACATCGCGCGCGAATCGCCAATGCCCGAGCCGGCCAGCGTGCGCACCGGACCCGCTGAAATCGCATTGACGCGAATGCCGTTGCGGCCGAAATCCGCCGCGAGGTAGCGCGTCGATGCCTCCAGCGCCGCCTTGGCCACGCCCATCACGTTGTAATTCGGCATGACGCGGGTCGATCCGCCGAAGGTCAGCGTCACGATCGAGCCGCCGTTCGGCATCATTTCCGAGGCGCGCTTGGCGACTTCGGTGAAGGAGAAGCACGAGATCACCATGGTGCGCGAGAAATTCGCGCGGGTGGTGTCGGCGTAGCGGCCCTTGAGTTCGTTCTTGTCGGAGAAGCCGATGGCATGAACCAGGAAATCGATCGTGCCCCACTTCTCCTTCATCGCGGCGAAGGTCGCATCGACGCTGGCGATATCCTCGACGTCGCACGGGAGAATCAGCGGCGCGTTCAGCGATTCCGCCAGCGGCTTGACGCGCTTGCCCAGTGCATCACCCTGATAGGTGAAAGCAAGCTCTGCACCCTGAGCATGAAGCGCTTTCGCGATGCCCCATGCGATCGAGTGATCGTTGGCGACGCCCATGATGAGCCCGCGCTTGCCTTGCATCAGTCCAGACATGTTCGGATTTCCTCTGTCGTCATGCCCGGGCTTGTCCCGGCCATCCACGCCTTAAAGAACGATCCTGAAGACGTGGATGCCCGGGACAAGCCCGGGCATGACGGTCATCGGATAAACAAAATACCAATAATCAAGCTCATGCGTCGAGACGCTTGAACACCAGCGTCGCGTTGGTGCCGCCAAAGCCGAACGAGTTCGACAGCACCGCCCCGATCTTGGCGTTGTCGATGCGCTTGCGCACGATCGGCATGTCGGCGAACACCGGATCGAGTTCGGTGATGTTCGCGCTTTCGCAGATAAAGCCGTTGTTCATCATCAGCAGCGAATAGATCGCTTCCTGCACGCCTGTCGCGCCCAGCGAGTGTCCGGTCAGCGACTTCGTCGCGGAGATCGGCGGGCATTTGTCGCCGGTGCCGAACACATTGCGGATCGCGTTGATTTCCGGCGGATCGCCCGCCGGCGTCGATGTCGCATGCGGATTGATGTAGTCGATCCTGGTGTTGACGGTCGCCATCGCCATTTTCATGCAGCGCTCGGCGCCTTCGCCCGACGGCGCAACCATGTCGTAGCCATCGGACGTCGCGCCGTAGCCGACGATTTCGCCATAAATGCGCGCGCCGCGCGCCTTGGCATGCTCCAACTCTTCGAGCACGACGACACCAGCGCCGCCTGCGATCACGAAGCCGTCGCGGCTGACGTCATAAGCGCGCGAGGCCGTGGCGGGTGTGTCGTTATATTTCGACGACATCGCGCCCATCGCGTCGAACAGCACCGAAAGCGACCAGTCGAGTTCTTCGCAGCCGCCGGCGAAAATGATGTCCTGCTTGCCGATCTGGATGGTCTCGTAGGCATTGCCGATGCAGTGGTTCGACGTCGCGCAGGCCGACGAGATCGAATAATTCACGCCCTTGATCTTGAACCAGGTCGCCAGCGTCGCGGATGCGGTCGACGACATCGCCTTCGGGACGGCGAACGGGCCGACACGCTTCGGTCCCTTTGTGCGGGTGATGTCGGCGGCCTCGACGATGGTGCGGGCGGACGGACCGCCGGAGCCCATGATGATGCCGGTGCGTTCGTTGGACACGTCCGAGGCCTCGAGGCCCGAATCCTGAATCGCCTGCTCCATCGCGATGTGATTCCACGCAGCACCCTCGCCCAGAAAGCGCATGGCACGGCGGTCGATGACATCGGCAGGGTTGAGCGTCGGCGCACCCTGAACCTGCGAACGGAAGCCGAGTTTCGCATATTCTTCGGCGCGCGTGATGCCGGGCTTGGCCTCGTAGAGACTCGCAAGCACTTCCTGAGTGTTGTTTCCGATGGAAGAGACAATGCCCATCCCCGTGACCACAACTCGCCGCATGATCCCTCGCCTTTAGTTGCTGCGCTTGATGTCCGCGCCTTCGACTACCCCGCCGGTCTTGCGTCCGGCCATTTCGAAGCTCAATTCTCGTGAGCCTATCAATCCTGCATCATGTTCCCGGCTGCAATGCGGCATCTCGCGGGAGCAAGCCAACTTTCAAATCCTTGGCGCGATAGAAAATCTCGCCATCGGCCGAAAGCGTGCCGTCGGCAATGCCGAGCCAGAGCTTCGAACGCATCACACGCTTGATGTCGATAGTGTACACGACCTTAGTGACATGCGGCAGAACCTGACCGGCGAACTTGAGTTCGCTCAGACCGAGCGCCCGCCCGCGACCAAGACCACCGGACCAGCCAAGAAAAAAGCCGACCATTTGCCACAGCGCATCAAGCCCGAGGCAGCCCGGCATCACCGGATCGCCTTTGAAATGGCAGCCGAAAAACCAGAGATCCGGCTTCACATCGAGCTCGGCGCGGATCAGGCCCTTGCCGTACTCGCCGCCAGCCTCGGTGATCTCGCTGATCCGGTCGAACATCAGCATGGGCGGCAGGGGCAGCTGGGCATTGCCCGCTCCGAACAGCTCACCACGGCCACAGGCCAGGAGATCTTCATAGGAGTAGCTGTTCTGGCGGTCTTTCATCTGGATCCCTTATTTTGGCATGCCGGTCCTGCGGCAACCTTGCCGGTCCTCTAACATAGGCACACCGGGGGTCAAAGTGGCCGTAACAGCCCGATTCGGAGCCATTTTAACCTCAAAACGCCGCTCGCCAGTTGCGAAAAACTTGCATGTAACTGCATCCTTTCCTATAGTCCTGCCAACTGTTCTTTCCAGCGGGCGGATGTGTGCCGCCCCCTATGCGTATGAGTGAACTGATGGATGACGTTGTAACCACCGAGCGCAAGCACGATGAGCCGCATGGCCACCATGGTCACGCTCCGGCGCTCACCGGATGTCCGTGGCATGACGTCAACGAAATGTTGCAATCGGTCGGCCTGCGTCCAACCCGTCAGCGCATGGCGCTGGGCTGGCTGCTGTTCGGCAAGGGCGGACGCCACCTGACCGCCGAAATGCTCTACGAGGAAGCGACCCACGCCAAGGTGCCGGTGTCGCTCGCCACCGTTTACAACACGCTGAACCAGCTCACCGAAGCCGGCCTGCTGCGTCAGGTCAGCGTCGACGGCACCAAGACCTATTTCGACACCAACACCAGCGCGCATCACCACTTCTACATGGAAGGCAACCACGAGCTGGTCGACATTCCCGACCCAAACCTCGTGCTGCAGAAGATGCCCGACGTGCCGGAAGGCTACGAAATCAGCCGCATCGACATGGTCGTGCGCCTGCGCAAGAAGCGCTGAAGACATCAAGTTTCGTTATTCAAACGAAAAACGGCCGGGTTTGCCCGGCCGTTTTCATTTCGATTTGGCGCTGTCTACAGCGAATCTCAATTCACCTTCTCGTCGGCATAGACGCCCCACAGCCGCTGCTGCTCGATCCAGCCATCAAAGCCGCTGCCGCTGATCCGGCACCAGCCGTCATTGCAGCGCTTCACAGTGGCAACGACGCCGGCCTGAAGCTTGGCCGCGATTGCGCTGTTGGGATCGGCACGGTCACGAACGGGGGCGAGGTCGTCCTTGTTCTTCATGGTGACGACCGCCGTGCGCCTGCCCGACAGCAGCGAATGGTAGACCCACCCCTCCGCACCTTCCGAATCGCGCACGCGCCGCCAGTTCTCGAACTCCGCGGTAATTTCCACCGGCAGGCCGGAACGCGTGTAGATCCAGGTGACGTCCTGATCCTTGGTGGGACCGGCGCGGACATTGACGTGGTCGGACTTCAGGCTGACATACCGCGGCACCGGCAGTCCGCTCGCGGTCGCCACCGCATCCTTGTCCTTGGCGGCAAGACCGGTCGCGCATGATGCGACCCAGATCGCACACCCCACCGCAAGCGACGCGAAATTTCGAACAAATCCCATAACAACGTTCCTTCGTGCGGTCCCCATGCCGCTCCCTGCCATCCGTGATGCCCTCGCGCATCCTGACCGCGCTTTCAGGAACCTTTGGAGGGCCTTGGGGCCCCGGGGTTCTTGTCTTGGCGCGGCCTTCTGCTAGAGAGGGACCGAGGGCCAAGCGCCTGAAAAGCTGCGAAAAGCTCACCGGACCGGCAACGAATTCCTACCTTCGAACAGGCCGGTTAATGTGAACTGAACGGCCGGGCCAAAGCGTCCGGAAACGGTGTCTCCACTTACGATCGAAGGGCCTCTGGAGAATGGTTTCGGGTAAGAAAAAGCCTCTGGTGGTGGTCACGCGCAAGCTGCCTGACAGCACAGAAACGCGCATGCGCGAGCTTTTCGATACCCGGCTCAATCTCGATGACACGCCGATGACCCCGGCGCAGCTCGCCGAAGCTGTTCGCACCGCTGACATTCTGGTGCCGACCGTCTCCGATGAGATCACCGCCGAGATTCTCGACCAACCGGATGTCCGCCTCAAGCTGATCGCGAATTTCGGCAACGGTGTCGACAACATCGATGTGGCTGCGGCGCTTGCGCGCGGCATCATGGTCACCAACACGCCAAAGGTTCTGACCGAAGACACCGCCGACATGACCATGGCGCTGCTACTCGCCGTGCCGCGCCGGCTGATCGAGGGCGCATCGATCCTGACCGAAGGCAAGGATTGGCCGGGCTGGTCGCCGACCTGGATGCTGGGCCATCGCATCGGCGGCAAACGCCTCGGCATCATCGGGATGGGCCGCATCGGTCAGGCGCTGGCGCGCCGCGCCCATGCCTTCGGGCTGCAAATCCACTATCACAACCGCCGCCCGGTCGCGCCGCAGATCGAGGAAGAGTTGGGCGCAACCTATTGGGACAGCCTCGACCAGATGCTGGCGCGGATGGATTTCATCTCGGTGAACTGCCCGCACACACCCGCAACGTTTCATTTGTTGTCGGCGCGGCGGCTGAAGCTGATCCGGAAAGACGCCTACGTCATCAACACCGCGCGCGGCGAGGTGATCGACGAAGCGACACTGACCAAGCTGATCGAGGACGGCGAGATCGCGGGTGCTGCGCTCGACGTTTTCGAAAACGAGCCTGCGGTCAATCCGAAGCTGGTGCGGCTCGCCAAAGCCGGCAAGGTCGTGCTGCTGCCGCATATGGGATCGGCGACTCTCGAGGGCCGCGTCGAGATGGGCGAGAAGGTGATGATCAACATCCGCACCTTCCTCGACGGCCACAAGCCGCCCGATCGCGTGCTGCCCGGCGTCGCGTAGTTACGCTTCTAGTTTGCGACCGATCGGGTTTTTATCTCTCGTCGTCCCCGCGAAGGCGGGGACCCATAACCCCTACACTCGCAATTTAAAGAGCGAGCGCTCCCACACCATTCCCTCCAGGGAGTATGGGTCCCCGCCGGAGCCTGTCATCGGGCCGGCGAAGCCGGACCCGTTGGCGGGGACGACTTCGTGGTTGAAGCGCGGACCTCGTGACTGAAATACCGAAGTGCTATTTGTGCGCCGACAGATCCGTAATCGTCGGCGTGTCGCCGTTCAGCGGATTTAACGGATCGCGGGCATAACGCAGCGTCTCGAAGCGCATGGCGCGCGCATCGATCATCACCAGACGGCCCACCAGGCCTTCGCCGAACCCGACGATCTCGCGGATCGCCTCCAGCGCCATCATCGAACCGAGCACGCCGGCCAGCGCGCCGAGCACGCCGGCTTCCTCGCAGGTCGGCGTCGTGCCCGGCGGCGGCGCTTCCGGAAACAGGCAGCGATAGGTCGGGTTCATATTGCCGTTCGCATCGCTCCCGTGCGCGCGGATCGTGGTCAGCGAGGCGTCGAACACACCAAGCGCACCGGCGATCAGCGTTGTCTTCGCGAGATAACACGCATCCGAGACCAGATAGCGCGTGGCGAAATTATCGGAGCCGTCGACCACCACATCGTAACCGCCGATCAGATCCAGCGCATTCGCCGCGTTCAGCCGCACCGCATGGGTGCGCAGCGTGACGTGCGGATTGAGCGTGAGAATCCTGTCGCCCGCGCTGTCCACTTTCGGACGGCCGACATCGGGCGTCGCGTGAATGATCTGCCGCTGCAGATTCGACAACGACACTGTGTCGTCATCGACCACCCCGAGCGTGCCGACGCCCGCCGCAGCCAGATACATCAGGGCCGGCGCGCCGAGGCCGCCTGCCCCTATCACCAGCACCCGCGACGCCTTCAGCGCGGCCTGACCGGGGCCGCCGACCTCCCGCAACACGATATGACGCGCATAGCGTTCCAGCTCTTCAGATGTCAGCATCCCGGTTTCATCACTCTCGCGTCAGCTATTTTTCCGCATCGGTCGAACCACAGCACTGCTGTCGTGGACAAACGATCGCTACTCCAGCCTGATGCCCGAAAACCGGTACCGGTTTTGGGATCATGCTCTATGCTCAGGTGCGCTTATTACCAGCAATGAGACCGTTCATGAAACTGCCGTTCGCCCTCGCGCTGATGATGGCTGCCACGCTCGGCACCGCGGTGGCGCAGACCCCGGCCGCCAAGCAGCCGCCGCAGGCCAAGCAAGCGCCGCAGCCCAACCAAGCGCCGGCGCAGATCAAGCCGAAGCCGGTAACGACGGTGCCGATCCGCCCGGCGGTGCAAACCCCGGTCGATACCGCCAAGGCGATGGAGCAAGCCGAGCGCCTTGCGATCCAGTCGGATCTCGCCTGGGTCAGCCTCTACAACGGCGTGATCAACGGCGAGGCCAGCGACCGGATGGTGTCCGCCATCAAAGCCTTCCAGAAAGACCACGGCGCCAAGGAAACCGGCGTGCTGAACGCGCAAGAGCGCGGTGCGCTCACAGCGGCCGCAAAGAAATTGCAGGACAATGTCGGCTGGAAGGTCGTCAGCGACGCCACCAGCGGCGCACGCATCGGCCTGCCGTCGAAACTGGTGCCGCTGATCGTCAGCGACGTCAGCGGCACCAAATGGTCGTCCGCCACCGGCACCATCCAGATCGAATACGCACGCCGCAAGGAAGCCGGCGCGACCACTGCGACAGTCGCCGCCAGCGAGAAGAAACTGAACGCGCGCAAGGCCGACTACAGCGTAGTGAAACCCGATTTCTTCGTGCTGTCGGGATCGCAAGGCCTGAAGAAATTCTATATCCGCGGGCAAACGCGCAACGATGAAGTCCGCATTCTCACCATCCTCTACGATCAGGCCACCGAAGGCACCATGATCCCGGTCACGGTGGCGATGTCGAGCGCCTACAATCCGTTCCCCGGCAACGGCATCGCGCAGGCTGGCCCGCCGCCGCGCAAGAAGGTCGAGTACTCCACCGGCATCATCGTCAGCGCCGACGGCGCGATCGTCGCGGACCGCCAGGCCACCGACGGCTGCATGACGATTGCCGTGCCGGGTTATGGCAACGCCGCTCGCATCGCCGACGACGAGACGCGCGAACTGGCGCTGCTGCGCATCTACGGCGCAACCGGACTGAAGCCGTTGGCGATGTCCGGCAACGGCGCGACAAAACCGAATGTCAATCTCACCGGCATTGCCGATCCGCAAAATCAGGGCGGACGCAATGCCGTCACCAGCGTCGCCGCCGTTGCCGCGCTCAACGGCACCGACATGACACTGTCGCCCGAGCCCGCCGTTGGCTTTTCCGGCGCGGCAGCGATCGATAGTGACGGAAAGTTCGCAGGCCTCACGCGGCTCAAGCCCGCAGTCGTGGCAGGACCGGCGGGAACGCCGCTGCCGTCACAGGCGTTGCTTGTGCCAGCGGATTCGGTGCGCGATTTTCTCAAAGCTAAAGGCGTGACGCCCGCCTCAGGCGCGGCCGATGCAAAGGCCTCGGTGCTACGGCTGGTGTGCGTGCGGAAGTAATCCGTCGATGGCGGCGGGACAGGTGTGATTGCATTGCCATCAACCCGCTCTAAGCGAGCAAGGGAAGCTCGCACGGCTTCGTCACCATCCGGCCTTATGCGTCGGAGTTCGTCACCCTTTTGACATTTCGTCCGCGCGGGGATTTTGGCCCGCGGCAGGCTTGCGTAAGCAAGTCAACGGTGGCGGAAATCACAATTCGTCATTGCCGGGCTTACCCGGCAATCCATCCTTTTTGAAAATTCTCTACAGATGGATGCGCGGGTCAAGCCCGCGCATGACGATCTGAGATGTTGAACCTTCACTTCTGGCAGGTCGGGCACCAGAACGTGGACCGGCCGCCCTGCGTGAACCGCTTCACTGTGCCTTTGCACTTCGGCGTCTTGCAGGGCTCGCCTTCGCGGTCATAGACCAGAAACGAATGCTGGAAATAGCCAAGCTCACCATCGGTCTGGCGATGATCGCGCAGCGACGAGCCGCCGGCCTTGATCGCCGCGTTCAGCACGGTGTGGATCGAACCGACCAGACGCTTGGCATGATCGGTTGGCCCGCCTTTGCGATCGGCCAGTGTCGAGGCCTGCCGTTTCGGCGACAGATGCGAGCGGAACAGCGCTTCGCAGACATAGATGTTGCCGAGACCTGCCACCACGCGCTGATCGAGCAGCGCAGCTTTCAGTGACGTTTTCTTGCCCACGCAGGATTGCGCCAGCATCGCGGCGTCGAATTCGTTGCCGAGCGGTTCAGGTCCGAGACCGCGCAGCAGCGGTTCGGCATCCATCCCCGTGCGCGGCACGATTTTCATGTAGCCGAAGCGGCGCGGATCGTTGAACGAGATCATGGCGCCAGACGTCATGTGGAACACCACGTGATCGTGGGTCCGGTTTTCGCTGCGCGGATAGTGAAAGTCGCCTGGCGTGCTCTCGCCTTCGGGAAGCGTGACGCGAAACGATCCCGACATGCCGAGATGCATCAGCAGCACGTCGCCGCTTTCCATGTCGGCCATCAGATATTTTGCGCGCCGGCCGAGACCGCTAACCACTTTGCCTTCTAGGCGTGCGACGAAATCCTTCTGGAAGGGAAATCGCAAACCGGCGCGGCGGGTCTCGACGCGCGCGATCCGCTGCCCCTCCATCACCGGCTGCAAGCCGCGGCGAACAGTTTCAACCTCTGGTAATTCAGGCACCGGACATGCTCACGCCGAGGCCTTATCAGCTTCGCTGAAGGTGATGTGATTGGAGAATGGATCGTACACGGTCAAAGTAGTTGCACCCCACGGCTGCTTCTCGAGGCCCGGGCGCATGTAGTTGTAGCCCTTTGCCGCAAGTTCGGCGTGGTACTCGGCAAGTCCAACCGTCTCGACGGTAATGTGCACGCCCGGCGAACCGTCCCCATGATGTTCACTGAGGTAAAGCTGGATCCCGCCGCGCGAAATCCCCATGAACAGCGGCAATGCCGGCTCGAAACGATGCTCGAAATCGACCTTGAAGCCGAGATAATCGAGATAGAATTCGCGCGCCTTGGCGATATCGAACATCCGCAGGGTGGGAATGACCCGGCTGAAGGTGATCGGCATTGGCAACCCCCTAGTGTCCTGAATCCGAAGTTCGCTTCATTTTGCAGCACCCGCGAGAGCGAACTTCGGATTCAAACGGACACTAGAAACTATAGATTCTAGTGTGGTTTTGGTTCGCAAGCCCGCAAAAGAACGCACCGAAGACATGATGCGGACTTGCGAACCACCACACTGGTCAATCTGCGCATTAACCTTCCGGTCCGCGCTTTCCGTCAGGGTATGTAGCGCGCTGCGGCGCGACACGCTATGGTCCCGCCGCAAAAAGTCGCTGGATTGGAAGAGTATGGTACGGCCTGACGGAACGACGCATTTCGGCTTCCGGGACGTGGAGCTTGGCGAGAAGCAAACGCTGGTGAACGAGGTGTTTCACAGCGTGGCGAAGCGCTACGACCTGATGAACGACCTGATGTCGGGCGGCATGCATCGGCTCTGGAAAGAGGCGATGATTACCGCGCTCAACCCGCCGCGCTCGGATGCGCCATTCGCGCTGCTCGATGTGGCCGGCGGTACCGGCGATATTTCCTTCCGCGCAGCCAAGGCCGCAGGCCAGGGATTTCAGGCCACCGTCTGCGACATCAATGGCGAGATGCTTGCCGTCGGCCGCGAGCGCGCAGTAGCGCAGCATCTCGACCATCAGGTGTTGTTTGTCGAAGGCAATGCGGAGGAACTGGCCTTTCCGGACAAGAGCTTCGACGCCTACACCATCGCGTTCGGCATCCGCAACGTGCCGCGGATTCCACTCGCGCTCAGCGAGGCGTATCGCGTGCTGAAGCCCGGCTCGCGGTTTTTATGTCTGGAATTCTCGTCGGTCGATGTGCCCGGCCTCGATCGGATCTACGATCTGTTTTCGTTCAACGTGATCCCGCAGCTTGGCCGCGCGGTCACCGGCGACGCGGAATCCTATCGCTATCTGGTCGAATCGATCCGGCAGTTTCCGAAGCCTGCCGCCTTCGCCGACATGATGCGCGCCGCCGGTTTTTCGCGCGTCAAATACGACATCATGTCCGGCGGTATCGTCGCGCTCCATTCAGGCTGGCGTTTGTGATTTCTGCTCTCACTCATACCCTGAGACTGGCACGCGCAGGCTACGTGTTCGCGCGCGAAGGCGTGTTCGGCTTCGCCGATCCATCCACCATGCCGCCGCAGGCGCAGTTCGCGGTCCGCATGGCGCGGCTGATCGAGCGGCGCGGCGCAGCCACCAGCGGACGACTGTCCCGCGCGCTGACGCGGCTCGGTCCGACATATGTGAAGCTCGGCCAGTTTCTCGCCACCCGGCCCGACGTGGTCGGCATCACGATGGCGCGCGATCTGGAGAATCTGCAGGACCGCCTGCCGCCGTTTCCGCAGGCGCAGGCGGAAGCCGTGGTTGTTACCGCGTTCGATAAGCCTGTGTCGGAGGTGTTTGCGAGCTTCGGCGAGTCGGTCGCTGCCGCTTCCATCGCACAGGTCCATCGCGCCGAAGTGGAAAAGGACGGCGTCCGCACGACCGTTGCCGTGAAGGTGCTGCGACCGAATGTCGGCGGTCGTTTCCGCCATGACCTCAGTGATTTCATGTTCGCGGCACGAAAGATCGAAGCGATTTCTGTCGAGGCACGGCGACTGCGCCCAATCGAGATCGTCGATACGCTGTCGCGGTCGGTCGCAATGGAAATGGACCTGCGGCTGGAAGCGGCCGCGCTCTCCGAGATGGCGGAGAACACCAAGGACGATCACGAATTCCGGATTCCGACGGTGGACTGGGACCGCACCAGTCATCACGTGCTGACGATGGAATGGATCGACGGCATCGCGCTGAACGATCGCGCCAAGCTTGAAGCCGCGCAGATCGACCTGCCGGATCTCGGCCGCAAGGTGATCCAGAACTTCCTGCGTCACGCGCTGCGCGACGGCTTCTTTCACGCCGACATGCATCCGGGCAACCTGTTCGTCGATGATACCGGACGGCTGGTCGCGGTCGATTTCGGCATCATGGGACGGCTCGGCCTGAAGGAGCGCCGCTTCCTCGCAGAAATTCTGCTGGGCTTCATCACCCGCGACTATCGCCGCGTCGCTGAAGTGCATTTCGAGGCGGGCTACGTGCCCGCGCACCACTCGGTGGAGAATTTCGCGCAGGCCATCCGCGCCATCGGCGAACCAATCCACAACCGCGCCGCCGACGAAATCTCGATGGCGAAACTGCTGTCGCTGCTGCTCGAAGTCACCGGCCTGTTCGACATGCGCACGCGGCCTGAACTGATCATGCTGCAGAAAACCATGGTCGTCGTGGAAGGCGTGGCGCGCGGCTTCGACCCCAAGCTCGACATCTGGACCACCGCCGATCCCGTGGTGCGCGAATGGATCGCGCGCAATCTCGGCCCGCTCGGCCAGATCGAAGGCGTCGTGCACGGCGCGGGCGACCTCGGCAAAGTGCTGGCCGGCCTGCCGGCGATTGCCGCGCGCTCGGTCGCCGTGCTGAACCAGTTCGACCAGATGACCCGCGACGGACTGGTGCTGTCGCCTGAAACCATCGCTGCCATCGGCAAGGCCGAGGCGAAGCGCACCCGCTGGCAAACGGCGGCGCTGTGGGTGATAGCGCTGACGTTTATCGGGATTCTCTGGTCCATTCGCTAAAGTGATTGCATTGCAATCATGGTTTGATTGCAATGCAATCATTTGCTATGAATGATGCTCGTTTAGGAGCATGTCATGGCCAGCCTGACCGTCCGCAAACTTGATGAAGCCCTTAAAGCCAGTCTCCGGCTGCGCGCCGCCAAGGCGGGCCGTTCGGTCGAGGATGAGGTCCGGATGATCCTGCGCGATGCTGCCGAGGTGCCGGCCAAGGCCCTGCCCAGCCCCGCCCGAAATACTCCGGCCCAGCCGCACCGGACCCGTACGCATTCCGCCACCGACCTTCCGCGCGTCACGCTGATCATCGGCGGCGGCATCGCCGCCTACAAGGCACTCGACCTGATCCGCCGCCTGAAGGAGCGCGGCATCCATGTCCGCTGCGTGATGACGCGCGCCGCGCAGCAGTTCGTGACCCCGCTCACCGCAGGGGCACTGGCCGACGAGCGCTGCTACACGGATTTGTTCGATGCCCAGAGCGAGTTCGACGCCGGGCACATCCGCCTTGCCCGTGATACGGACCTGATTATCGTCGCGCCTGCCACCGCCGACCTGATGGCCAAGATGGCGCAGGGCCAGGCGGATGACCTCGCCACCGCGATCCTGCTGGCGAGCAATCGACCTGTACTGGTTGCGCCCGCGATGAACCCGCTGATGTGGGCCAATGCCGCCACCAAGCGCAACGTCGCGCAGCTCGCGCGCGACGGCGTCTCCTTCACCGGTCCGAATTCCGGCGAGATGGCCGAAGCCAACGAGGCCGGCATGGGCCGCATGTCGGAGCCGACCGAAATTGCCGTCGCGGCAGAGGCGATGCTGCGCCCGCCGCACACAGGACCGCTTATAGGAAAGAAGATCCTGATCACCGCAGGCCCGACCCACGAGCCGATTGATCCGGTGCGCTATATCGCCAACCGCTCTTCCGGCAAGCAGGGTTATGCCATCGCGGCATCCGCAGCCGACGCAGGTGCGGACGTGACGCTGATTTCGGGTCCCGTCGATCTCGACGACCCCGCCGGCGTCCGCGTCATCCGCGTGGAGTCAGCGCGCGACATGCTTGCGCAAGTCGAAGCCGCATTGCCGGCGGACATCGCGATCTTCGCCGCCGCCGTGGCCGACTGGCGCGTTGCCAATGTCGGCGAGCAGAAAATCAAGAAAACCGCAAGCGGCATGCCGCCCCTGCAGCTGGTGGAGAATCCCGATATTCTGGCGACGGTGTCGAAACGCCAGCAAAACCGGCCACAACTCGTGATCGGCTTCGCGGCCGAAACCCAGAATCTGATCGCCAACGCGACATCCAAACTGAAGCGCAAGCAATGCGACTGGATCGTCGCCAACGATGTGTCGCCTGCGTCCGGCGTGATGGGCGGCGACCGCAACACTGTCCATATACTCACGAGGGATAAAACCCATATCGCGGTTGATTCCTGGCCGGTGATGACGAAAGAGGAAGTCGCCGACGCGCTTGTCGCAAAGATCGCCGACACCATAGGACAATAGCTTTCATGATGACCGCCATCACCGTCGAGATCCAGCGCCTGCCTCATGCTGAAGGCCTCGCACTGCCGGCCTATCAGACCGCGCATGCCGCGGGCCTCGATCTGCTGGCCGCGGTTCCCGAGGACAAGCCGCTGACGCTGCAGCCGGGGCAACGCGCGCTGGTGCCGACCGGACTGATGATCGCGGTGCCGCCGGGTCATGAAGCGCAGGTGCGGCCGCGTTCTGGGCTCGCCCTCAAGCACGGCGTCACCGTTCTCAATTCGCCGGGCACGGTGGACGCCGATTATCGTGGCGAAGTTTCGGTGCTTTTGATCAATCATGGCGACGCGCCATTCACGATCCGGCGCGGGGAACGCATCGCCCAGCTTGTCATCGCCGCGGTGACGCAGGCAAATCTGGTGGCAGTTGCATCGCTGTCGTCCACCGATCGCGGCAGCGGCGGATTTGGTTCCACCGGGCGGTAGATCGATCCTCGCGAAGGGCGCGAATCGCACCGCACAATCGCTCACGCAGCCATTATTTTGCAGTGCGATTCACGTTCACGGTCTGGACTCTTACCCGGCGACTCCTGTTGAGGATATTGTCGTTCGATTCGTGTGCGGCAGTTGGGATAGATCATGTCAGGCGTGATCGAGGGGATGCGGCGGACCTTGCTGTCGTGCACTTCGATTGTGCGCGGAGGCGCGGTCGGCCTTGGTGCGGCGGCCCTGCTCGGCATCGCGCCCGCTTTCGCGCGCGACGATGTCCTCCAGAACGCGCTGTCACTCATCGCAACCATCGACCGGCAGGAAATTGCCGCGCTGAGCGTCGCGGCCGCGGTCCTTGGATTTTCTGTGGTCGCAGCCATCCTGCTGATGCGCACCCGGCTGCGCGCTGCACACATTGAATCGCGCCTGCTGTCGGACAATCAGGCGCTGCAGCTTGAGGCGGATCGCTTTCGTGCGCTGCTGTTCGCAGAGCCGCAGGTGTTGATCTCATGGACGGCGGGCGAAGACCGCCCCGACATCAGCGGCGACGTCGCCATGCTGATGCCGCTAGGCGCTGACCCGTTCAGCCCGCAGCGGCTCCTCGCCTTCGGAAGCTGGCTGCTTCCGGAACAGGCGCTTACGATGGATCACGCCATCGACAACCTGCGTGAGGCAGGCGAAGGCTTTCAACTCAATCTGTCGACGGCAGCCGGGCGCACCATCGAGGCAATGGGCCGCGCGATCGGCGGGCAGGCCATCGTCCGTATCCGTGAACTCTCCGGGGTGAGGATGGAACTCGCCGAGCTTAACATCCGGCACAATCATCTGCTCGAGGAAACCGGTGCCCTGCGCGCATTCGCCGAGGCCGTCCCGCTGCCGGTCTGGGCTCGCCGCAGCAACGGCGCGCTCAGCTTCGCCAATGCCGCCTACGCGCAAGCAACCGATGCAGCCTCGGTCTCCGACGCCATTGAGCGCAATCTTGAACTGCTGGATCACGACGATCGCGCCAACATGGCGCGGGCGCTTGCGGACAGAAAGGCCTTCGAAGCACGCGTGCCGATTGTGACCGGCGGTCAGCGCCGCATCTTCGACATTCACGCCCTCAACGTGGCGGGCGGCAGCGCCGGGATCGCGGTCGATGCGACTGAAGCCGCCAGCCTGCGCGCCGCGCTGGAACGAATGGCGGAAGCTCATCGCCGCATGCTCGATCAGCTGTCGTCAGGCGTGGCGGTGTTCGACGCCTCCCGGCGGCTGACATTCTACAACGATTCCTACCGCCGGCTCTGGGACTTCGACCGCGCGTTCCTCGACGACAACCCCGATGATTCCAGCGTGCTCGACAAGCTCCGTGTCGCCCGCAAGATTCCCGAGCAGTCGGATTTCCGCGCCTGGAAGAACAAGCTGTTCGAGGCCTACCGCGCCATCGAGCCCGCCAAGGACACGTGGTATCTGCCGGACGGCCGCGCACTCAGCGTCGTCACCGCACCCAATCCCGAAGGCGGCGTCACCTACCTGTTTGACGATGTCACCGAAAGCCTGAAGCTCGCGCGGCAGAACGACGGCCTGATCCGCGTCCAGCGCGAAACACTGGACAATCTGGCGGAAGCCGTCGCCGTGTTCGGCAGCAACGGCCGCGCGCAGCTGTTCAATCCGCCTTTCGCGCGGATGTGGAAACTGTCCCCGGAAGCGCTGGCGCAGCAGCCGCACATCGAAGCCATCGAACAGTGGTGCCGGCCATTGTTCGACGACGACGCAACCTGGCAGACCCTGCGGGCCGCGATCACCGGCATCGACGACCGCATTTCGGTTCCGCTCAAGCTCGAGCGCAAGGACGGCAGCGTCATCGACTGCACCACCATGCCGCTGCCCGACGGCGCGACCATGCTGACCTTCCAGGACGTCACCGACACTGTGAACGTCGAGCGCGCGCTTCGCGAGCGCAACGAAGCGCTCGAAGCCGCCGACCAGATGAAGATCGACTTCGTTCATCACATGTCCTACGAACTGCGCGCGCCGCTGACGTCGATCATCGGCTTCGCGCATTTCCTCGGCGATCCGTCGACCGGGCCAATGACGCCGAAGCAGAGCGAGTATCTGGGCTACATCACCACCTCGACCGATGCGCTGCTCGCCATCAGCAACAACATTCTCGATCTCGCCACCATCGATGCCGGCGCGATGAAGCTCAATCTCGGTCCGGTGGATTTGCGCAAGACCGTCGACGAGGCGACCGCCGGCATTCAGGATCGTCTCGCCCGCGAGAATATCCGGCTCGATGTCCAGATCGATCCTGCCATCGGCGATTTCGTCGCCGACGAGCGCCGCATCGTCCAGGTGCTTTACAACCTGCTGGCCAACGCCGTCGGCTTCTCGCCGCCGAACAGCGCAGTGGCCCTGCGCGCCCGGCGCAGCAACGCCAGCGTGGTGTTTTCTGTCTCCGACTCTGGCCCCGGTATTCCGGAAGAGGTCAAGGACAAGGTGTTCGACTGGTTCGAGAGCCATGCCAACGGATCGCGACATCGCGGCGCAGGCCTTGGTCTGTCGCTGGTGCGGTCCTTTGTCGAGCTGCACGGCGGCAAGGTCCATGTCGACTCGGTGGTCGGCAAAGGCACGACGGTGACCTGCGAATTCCCCGTCGACCAGACCTTTCGCAATGCTGCTGAATGAGCGATCCCTCAACATTCCATGCCGCGCTGGCGAATGAGATCGCCACCGGCCAGTTGATGGCAGACCTCGCACTGTTGCTGAGTGCGGGCGACGTCGTCACCCTGTCGGGCGATCTTGGCGCCGGCAAAACCGCTGCCGCGCGCGCGCTGATCCGCTACCTTGCGCAGGACGACGATCTGGAAGTGCCGAGCCCCACGTTCACGCTGGCGCAGACTTACGATCTACCGCCCTTCCCGCTGCTGCATGCCGATCTTTATCGCGTCAACGATCCGGACGAACTGGAAGAAATCGGGTTGTCGCCGCTTCCGGACGGCACTGTGGCGTTGATCGAATGGCCCGAGCGCGCGCCTCGGATGCTGCCGCCGGACCGGATCGACATCGCATTCAGCCATCGGCCGTCACTCGGCACCGGTGCGCGCGCCGCCGAAATCACGGGATACGGCAAGCTAACCGGGAAAGTCGAGCGACTGGCCGCGCTGCGGCGCTTTCTCGAGATTGCAGGCAGCCTGGAGGCCAAACGCCAGCGCATGCCCGGCGATGCCTCGACGCGATCTTACGCGCGGCTGATCAAGGGCGATCAATCGACCATCCTGATGAACTCGCCGCGCCGTCCCGACGGACCGGCGCTGTACGACGGAAAATCCTACAGCGAGGCGGTCCATCTCGCCGAGGATGTCAGGCCGTTCGTCGCCATCGCTAATGGGCTGCGCGAGCGCGGCTATTCAGCGCCGGCGATTCATCACGCCGATCTAGACGACGGCTTCCTTATTACGGAGGACTTCGGCGGCGATCTCTTCATCGAAGGCGAGCCACCGAAGCCGATCGCCGAGCGCTATCAGGCCGCGGTGGATATGCTGGCAGCCTTCCATCAGGAACAACTGCCCGATGTGCTGCCGCTTGCGCCGCACCTCGACTACACCTTACCGCCGTTCGACGACGCCGCAATGATGACCGAGGTCGGACTGATGCCGGAATGGTATCTGCCCGACAAGGGCGTAACGCTAACCAGCAACATGCAGGCGGACTTTCTGCTGATCTGGAGCGATCTGTTGACGAAGCTCGCGGATACGCCAAAGACCTGGATGCTGCGCGACTTCCATTCGCCCAACCTGATCTGGCTCGCGCACCGCAGGGACATCGGGCGCGTTGGCCTGCTGGATTTTCAGGACGCCGTCATGGGCCCGGCCGCCTACGATCTGGTCTCGCTGTTGCAGGATGCGCGGATCGACGTACCCGAAAGCATCGAGATCGCGATGCTGACCCGCTACGCCAAGGAACGGCGGACCGCCGATCCGGCTTTCGATCCCGCAGCGTTCGTCCAGCAGTACGCGATCATGTCCGCGCAGCGGAATACGCGGCTGCTCGGCACCTTCGCCCGCCTTAACAGGCGTGACGGCAAGCCGCAGTATCTGCGGCATCAGCCGCGGGTGTGGACATACCTCAACCGCGCCCTCGCCCATCCGTCGCTCGAAATATTCCGTGAATGGTGTACGGCCCACGTCCCACCGCCCGCGGCCTGACCAAAAGCTGCCATTTCGAGGCGCTGCCTTTACCGGTTGTTAGTCAGCCAGCCCATAATTTGGGTTCCGACGACTGTGCAGCGCAGCCCCGGCGATGCAACGCGAACGATCGATAATTGCGAGCGGAGTAATATTTCATGGCAGCGGAACGACGTGTGGGCGACCGCGTGGTTTTCGAGCGCGGTTTTGCAGCTCACCTGATGGGCATTGACGGGACGTGGCGGCGTAATTGTCTGGTTGAGGATATTTCCGAAACCGGCGCGAAGCTGACCGTCGAAGGCTCCGTCGAAGGCCTGAACCTCAAGGAATTTTTCCTGCTGCTGTCCTCGACCGGTCTGGCCTACCGCCGCTGCGAACTCGCCTGGGTCAATGGCGAGCAGATCGGTGCGGGCTTCCTGAAACCCGATGCCAAGAAGAAGCCTTCCCGCCGTCCTTCGGGCTCGCAGGTTGTGGAAGTCTGACGCTGAGGCCGATGAACTCCCCTCCGGCCCCTCAGTCGCAACGCTGTCATAAAGTGTCATTACAGCCTGAGCCGCCGGCGCGCGCGGTGCCGATTCGGATGCTATGCTCGGCATCCGCCCGTTTTCGTGAGCGGCCCCACCGGCCGCCGCGGGCCAGTTGAGATACACACCAGTATGCCCACCAAACCCGTTTCAGCCATGGTCCTCGCAGCCGGTCTCGGTATTCGCATGCGGCCGCTGACGGACAAGATGCCAAAACCGCTGGTGCCGGTTGCCGGCAAGCCGCTGCTCGACCATGTGCTCGACCGGCTTGCGGACGTCGGCGTGACCACGGCCGTGGTCAATGTGCACTATCTTCCCGACCAGATCGTGCAGCATGTCAAAGCGCGGCAGACGCCGCGTGTTGTGATCTCCGACGAGCGCGATGTCGTGCTCGGCACCGGGGGCGGCGTGGTGAAAGCGCTGCCGCTGCTCGGCGACGCCCCGTTCTATCATCTGAACGCCGATACGATGTGGATCGACGGCGTGCATCCCAACCTGCTTCGTCTTGCAGAAGCGTTCGATCCGGAGCGGATGGATATTCTGCTGCTGATGGCGCCGACCGCGAACAGCATCGGCTATGCCGGGTCCGGCGACTACGCGATGCTGACCGACGGCGCCCTGCGCAAGCGCAAGGAGCATCAGGTGGTGCCGTTCGTCTACGCCGGCGCCGCCATCATGTCGCCCGCGATTTTCAAGAATTCGCCAACGGGGGAATTCTCTCTGACAAAGATGTTCGACGCCGCCAACGAACAGGAACGGCTGTTCGGATTGCGGCTCGATGGCCTCTGGATGCATGTCGGCACGCCCGATGCCGTCCAGGCCGCGGAAGAAGCCCTGCTCGCCAGCGTGGCTTAACGCACGCTTAGGTAGGAGCGGATGTGTCAAAAAGCGCTTCCAAATCCACTCTCACGCAAGACTCCCCTCACCTACCCTTCACATGCCATGATGCCGATCCCGAATCGGAATTTTCATGCGCGTTTTCAACGTCCCTCCATCTGCGCCGTTTCTTCACACGGTGATCTCGGCGCTTGTCGATGGCCGGCTCATCGCGGGATTTGACGCGCGCGCAAATCCCGAACGGCTGGCGGACGCCACGCTCTATCTGCCGACGCGGCGTGCAGGCCGCATGGCGCGCGAGGTGTTTCTCGATGTGCTGCAAACCGATGCCGTCGTGCTGCCGCGCATCGTTGCGCTGGGCAGCGTCGATGAGGATGAACTGGAATTCTCCGACGACGGGCAGTTGGGCGGTTCGGAGACATCCGTTCTGCCGCCGAAGCTGGACGACCTCGAACGCAGGCTGACGCTGGCGCGACTGGTCGCCGCCTGGGCCAAACTGCAACCGGCATCGCTCGTCGTCGGCAGCCCCGCGTCGACGCTGTCGCTGGCCAGCGACCTTGCGCGGCTGATGGACGACATGGTGACCCGTGGCGTCGGCTGGGACGCGCTCGATGGCATCGTGCCGGACGAACTCGACATCTACTGGCAGCACACGCTGAAGTTCCTGAAGATCGCAAAAGAAACCTGGCCCGCCTATCTCGCGCAGATCGAACGTATCGAACCTGCGGCGCGGCGCGACATGCTGATCGCCGCGGAAGCAAGGCGGCTCGCGACCACTCAAAAAGGCCCGGTGATCGCCGCAGGCTCCACCGGATCGATGCCGGCCACAGCGAAATTCCTGCAGGCCATCGCGCAACTGCCACAAGGCGCCGTGGTGCTGCCCGGCCTCGACACCGATCTCGATGACGCGGCATGGGAATCGATCGGCGGCGCCGTGAACGCCGGCGACATCCTTACGACACCAGCGGCCTGGAGCCATCCGCAATTCGCATTGCACGGACTGCTCGCGCGCTTTGGGATCAAGCGCAGGGACGTCGAGCCACTCACCATACCCATGGCTCATGGCCGCGAGGTGCTGGCGTCCGAGACCATGCGCCCCGCGACATCGAGCGAAAAGTGGCACACGCAGCTGGCCGACAAGAAGATCGCGCAGCGCATCGCGTCCGGCACCGAAGGTCTGGCTCTGATCGAAGCCGCCAATCCCGAGATGGAAGCCCTGACCATCGCAGTGGCGATGCGCGAGGCGCGCGAACACAATCTCACCGCCGCGCTGGTCACGCCGGACCGCGCGCTGGCGCGCCGCGTGATGGCATCGCTCGGCCGATGGAATCTCGCCTTCGACGATTCCGGCGGCGATTCTCTGATGGATACGTCGGCTGGAATCTTTGCGCGGCTCGCGGCCCAAACCGTCGCGGAAGAACTTGCACCTCCATCCCTGCTGGCGCTGCTGAAGCATCCGCTGTTCCGGCTCGGGCAGGCGCGCGGCGCTTTCACCAAAGCCATCGGCGACCTCGAACTGGCGTTGCTGCGCGGCACGCGGCCCGCCGCCGGCAGCGAGGGACTAGCGCGGGATTTCACGCGCTTCCGCGCCGAGCTTGCGAAACTGCGACGCAAGGAACCGTCCGCGATCCACCGCTCAGAGCCCCGCGCGCAGCTCGACGATGTGTCGCTCGACGCTGTGCAGGCGCTGATCACAAATCTTGAAGCGGCCTTCAAACCACTCGAAGAGCTGCGGCCGGGCAAGCCGCACGACCTAATCGACTATGCGGCGCGTCACTACGATGTGCTCAAGCGCCTGTCGGACGATGACAAGGGCGTCGCTCTCGCCTTCGAGGACTCCGACGGCAGCGGGTTGTCGAAGGCTTTCGATGACCTGTTTCAGACCAGTGGCGTATCCGACGACGACAAGCCTGCGCCAAGCGGCTTGACGCTCGCCCCTCGCGACTACCCGGATGTGTTTCAGACTGCATTCGGCGACCGCATCGTACGCCGGCCGCAGTCGGTGGCATCGCTTCGTATCTATGGCCCGCTCGAAGCGCGTCTCACCGAATGCGACCGTGTGATTCTCGGCGGGCTTGTCGAGGGCGTGTGGCCGCCGGCACCGCGCGTCGATCCGTGGCTGAGCCGGCCGATGCGCCATCAGCTCGGGCTCGATCTGCCCGAACGACGCATCGGTCTGTCGGCGCATGACTTCGCGCAATTGCTCGGCACCCGCGATGTGATCCTGTCGCGCGCGGCGAAAGTCGGCGGCGCCCCTGCGGTTGCCTCGCGCTTCCTGCACCGGATGGAAGCCGTGGCGGGAAAAGACCGTTGGGCGCGCGTCAAGGACAGGGGCAACACCTATGTCCACTACGCCAACGAACTCGACCGGCCCGACAATGTCGTGCCAATGCCGCGTCCGGAGCCGAGGCCGGGTGTCGCGCTCCGCCCGCTCACCATGTCGGTCACCGAAATCGAGGACTGGCTGCGCGATCCTTATACAATCTACGCCAAGCGCATTCTCAAGCTGACCCCGCTCGATCCGGTAGACATGCCGCTAACCGCAGCGGATCGCGGATCGGCCATTCACGAGGCGCTGGGAGAATTCACGGCCCGCTTCGCGACCGGGCTTCCGGATGACGTTGCCGGTGCCTTGCGCGAGATCGGCAGCACGCACTTTGCGCCGTTGATGGAGCGCCCCGAGGCGCGCGCACTGTGGTGGCCGCGATTCCTGCGCATCGCCGACTGGTTCGCAGGCTGGGAAGCCCGACGCCGGACGAACGTTGTCCGCGTGGAAGCCGAAATCCGCGGCGAGATTCCCATCCGCCTGGACAATGGTCGCACGTTCAGGCTCTCGGCACGGGCCGACCGCATCGAGCATCGCACCGGCAACAGCTATGCGATCCTCGATTACAAGATCGGCCAGCCGCCGAGCGCAAAACAGGTGCGCCTCGGCCTGTCGCCCCAGCTCACACTGGAGGCGGCCATCCTGCGCCGCGGCGGTTTCGACAACATCCCCGCCAGCGCATCGGTCAGCGAACTCGTTTACGTCCGGCTCAGCGGCAACAACCCGCCAGGCAAGGCGACGGTTCTGGAACTGAAGATCAACAAGGGTGATACCGCGCAACCGCCCGACGAAGCGGCCGACGAAGCCCTGCAAGAACTCGAAGGCCTGATTCGCAAATTCGAGAATCAGGACACGCCCTATCGCTCCGTCGTCCTGCCGATGTGGGAGAACCGCTACGGCAATTACGACAACCTCGCGCGTATCAAGGAATGGTCCGCCGGCGGCATGGGGGACGACGAGGAATGAGTTCTCCGCGCAAGAACATCCCCGACGCCGTGCGCGACGCGCAGGCGCGCGCGTCGAACCCCGATGCATCCGCCTTCGTCGCGGCCAATGCCGGATCGGGCAAGACCCATGTGCTGGTCAACCGCGTCATCCGGCTGCTGCTCACCGGCGTCCCGCCTGAGAAAATTCTCTGCATCACTTTCACCAAGGCGGCCGCCGCCAATATGGCACAGCGCGTGTTCGAGACGCTGGGGCGCTGGGTCACGCTCCCCGACCGCGAGCTTGACGAAGCGATCCGCGCGATCGGCGCGCCCGCGGCCACCGCAGATGCTCGTTTGCGCGCACGTAAACTGTTTGCCGGCGCGCTCGAGACTCCCGGCGGGCTGAAAGTGCAGACCATTCACGCGCTCTGCACCCGGCTGCTCCAGCAGTTTCCGTTCGAGGCCAACGTGCCCGCACGCTTCGCGGTGCTCGATGATCGCGACCAGAACGAAATGATGGAGCGCGCTAATCTCGCCGTGCTGCTGGAGGCTGCCCGCGCACCCGACAGCGCAGCCGGACGAGCGCTCAACATTGCAATGTCCGCCGCCGCCGACGTGACCTTCAAGGACGTGGTGCGCGAGGCGTGTCTGAGCCGGGACCATTTCATCAAATGGTCGGACAGCGCCGGCAGCTTTGAGGTTGCGCTGGCGCAAGTCACGCAGGCTCTCGGAGTTAGCGCCGACGTACGTATCGAGGACGTCGAGCGGGAGATTGTCGATGGGCCGAACCTGCCTTGCAGCGAGTGGCAGGCGGTCGCAGCAGCGCTCGATGGCGGCAGCGCGGCCGATGTCACGCAGGCCGAGCGCTTCCGGATTGCCTACGGTCTTACCGACCGCACCCGGGTCGAGGCCTATCTCGATATCTTTCTGACGGAAGTGAAAGGCGTCACGGGACCTCGCAAAACCCTGATGACCAAGGCGCTCGCGAAGGTGCATTCTTCGCTGGCGGCGCGGATGGATACAGAGCAGGCGCGTGTTCTTCAACTGGATGAAAAACGACGCGCGGTCATGCAGCGCGACCGCGCCCTCGCCCTGTTTATGATCGCCACTGCCGCCGCAGCAAACTACCGGCGCGAGAAGCAGGAGCGAGGCCTGCTCGACTACGACGATCTGATCGACAAAACCTACGACATGCTGACCAACGTGTCGTCCGGCTGGGTGCATTTCAAGCTCGACCGCGGCATCGATCACGTCCTGATCGACGAGGCGCAGGATACCAGCCCGCGGCAATGGGACATCATCGAGCGGCTCACCTCCGAATTCACCTCGGGCGCAGGCGCGCGCGACGGCGTCAAGCGTACGATTTTTGCTGTCGGCGACGAGAAGCAATCGATCTTCTCGTTCCAGGGAGCCGCGCCGCGCGAGTTCGACCATCGCCGCCGCGAGATGAAGGAACGGTTTGAAGCCGCCGGCCTGCGATTCGATCCGGTGTCGTTCACCTATTCATTCCGTTCCGGCGAAGGCGTGCTGCAGGCGGTCGCGAGCACTTTCAAGACATCCGAGATCTACAAGAGCATCACCACCGATCTCGACGGGATGCCGCCCCACATGGCGCTGCAGGACGCAGCCCCCGCACTGGTCGATCTGTGGGAGATCGAGGTTCCTGATGCCCGCGACGACGTTGAGGGCTGGCGCGCGGCGTTCGACTCCATTGCCGAGACCAGTCCCGAGGTGCGGCTGGCACGGCGGGCTCAGAACGAGATCAAATCGCTGATCGCGACACGGACCATGACCGGCCCGCGCGACAAGCGCCGCCCGCTGCGTTACGGCGACATGCTGGTGCTGGTGCGGCGGCGCGGTCGCGCCTTCGACGCGATCATTCAGGCGCTTAAGCATGCCGGTATCCCCGTCGCCGGCGCCGACCGGCTGAAGCTGACCGAGCACATCGCGGTCATCGATCTGATGAACCTTGCCGATGCGCTCTTGCTACCGCGTGACGATCTGGCGCTCGCCGTGACGCTGAAAAGTCCACTGTTCGGCCTCGACGACGACGACCTTCAAATCCTTGCACCGCATCGTAAAGGCACGCTGCGCGACGCGCTTAACGAACACGCGCCGGACAATAGCAAGATCGCGGACGCGCTGAACCGGCTGGAGAATTACGAGAAGCGGTTTGCGCAGGAGACTCCGTTTTCGTTCTACGCCTGGCTGCTCGGCGGCGACCGCGGCCGTGCGCGCATTCTCAAGCGGCTGGGCCCTGAGGCCGACGACGCCATCGATGAGTTTCTCGAACTGGCGCTGACCTATGAACGGAAAGCGCCAGCCTCGTTGCAGGGCTTCATGGCGTGGTTGCGCGCCGCCGATACCGAAGTCAAACGCGACATGGAAATCGCGCGCGACGAGGTGCGCGTGATGACTGTTCATGGCGCGAAGGGTCTTGAAGCGCCTGTGGTGTTCCTCGTTGACACCACCACGTCACCAGCGGACACCCAGCGAATGAACCTCATCCGCATGCCGCGGGGCAACGCTGCGCCGAACGCGCCGGCGGTTGTGCTCTGGGCCGGCAAGAAGGCGTATGATCTTCCTGTGGTCGCGGCCGCGCGCACCGTGATGAAGGACGAAACCGAAGACGAATACCGACGGCTGCTATATGTCGCGATGACGCGCGCCGCGGATCGCCTGATCGTCGGCGGCGTCCTTCCGGGCAACATGAGATCCGTGAGGCAACTGTCCTGGTACGATCTCATTCAAAAGGGCCTCGCGGACACAGACTCAGGCCTGCAATGCGAGATCATTGAAACCGGCTTCGGCCCTGTGAAGCGCTATGAGCATATCGAGGATGCCCAACCGCCGGCAGAGACCGCCGCACCGATTCAGGAGATGCTGGCGCTCGCGCAATTTCCGGGCTGGCTGAAAACTCCTGCGCCCAAGGAAATGCCCGCCGACATCCTGCTGCGCCCCTCCGATTCATCCGAGGCCGATGCGGAAGGCCGCGCGGTCCTCACTGACGAATCCCGCATCGCGCGGGAGCGGGCGTTGAGGCGCGGGACACTGGTCCATCGGCTGCTGCAATCGCTCCCCGATGTTGCTACTGCGCGGCGCGAGGGCGCTGCGCGCGATTTCCTTCAGCGCAACGCGAAGCAGCTGTTTTCAGACGACGAACGCGCCGCACTCGCACAGCAAGTGATCGCGCTGATCGAGACACCCGCCTTCGCGCCGCTGTTTGCGGAAGGGAGCCGCGCTGAAGTCTCGATCGCAGGCCGCGTGGCGCGGCGCGGACGTTCGCCCGCGCTCGTGTCTGGCCAGATCGACCGGCTGGTGGTGACACCGGACGATGTCCTGATCGTCGACTACAAGACCAATCATGCGCCGCCGCGTTCGGCTTCCGAGGCACCGCAGGCCTATGTGAGGCAGCTCGCGCTTTATCGCGACGTGCTGCAGCGGCTTTATCCCGGACGGAAAGTGCGCTGTGCACTGCTGTGGACAGAAACCGCCGCCATGATGGAAATTCCTGCCTCCGCGCTGGACGCAGAGCTGCAATCGCTGGCCTCCTGAGACCTGCCCGTCGCCTGCCTTTGTCGCGGGAAGGGCTAACCCCTTGAATCGGAGCCTATTCCCGGTCCAGACCGGACCGCCGCCAATGGAACACGTCGCGGTGACCAGCCTTGACCCCGCAGGGGGGCATTCATAGGTTGGTCCTACGTTTCTTGCGCGCGATTCTTTCAAACAGACCCCGCGCCTTTCATCCAATGAGGCAGATCACATGAGTGTGGGTAAGGTTTCGGACAACGATTTTGACGCTGAAGTTCTCAAGGCAGAGGGCCCGGTCGTGGTTGATTTCTGGGCGGAATGGTGCGGCCCGTGCCGCATGATCGCGCCTGCGCTCGACGAGATCGCCGGCGTCATGGGCGACAAGGTCAAGATCGTGAAGCTCAACGTCGACGAGAGCCCGAAGACAGCGTCGAGGTACGGCGTGATGTCGATCCCCACCCTTATGATTTTCAAGGGCGGCGAAATGGCCTCGCGTCAGGTCGGCGCGGCACCGAAGGCCAAGCTGCAGCAGTGGATCACCGCGGCGGTCTGATCGCGCTTTCAGAGAGGTTTTGAAAACGGCTGGCGCAAGCTGGCCGTTTTTGTTTGGGCGGAACTCTACTTGATCCATCCCGTCGCGAGCGCGTTCGCAAGATCCGCGTGACCGTTTTGGCGCGCCAGCGCCGCCATCGCGTCGTGATCGTACGGCACATGGCGGAACGTCACGTGCCATTGGCCTGCTCGCTGTTCCAGGATCGCATAGCGAGCATCCGGCGAACCGGCCTCCATGACATGTCGAAACGGCACGATGTCGCGATAGCCGGGCGATCCCACGCTGCCGGGATTTACAACCATGCGGCCGTCACGAAGCCGGATGGCGCGCTGGATGTGGGTATGCCCGCACAGGATCAGCGATTGCGTGATGCCCGCTGCCGCCTGTTCGATATCTGCGATCGCCGACATGCGAACGGTGCCGTCCGGGTGCACGGTTTCGAGCCAGTACGTTTCGTCATTGGCAGGAGTCGCATGGCAGAGAAAAACCGCATCCTCGAATACCTGCGTGGATGGAACACGACGCAGCCACTCAAGATGCTCCGCGTCGAGTTGCGCGTGCGCAGGCCGATCCCACGACCCCATCTCTTCGGGCTTCTTCTCGATCAGATAGCGATCGTGATTGCCGAGAACATGGACGGCATCGAGCGCCATCAACATGTCCATGGCCCGTCGCGCATCGAGCGGCCCGCTCGCCATGTCGCCAAGATTGACGATTCTGTCGATCTGCTGCGCGCGGATGTCTGCGATCACCGCTTCCAGCGCAAGAAAATTGCCGTGAACATCCGCGATGGCAGCAAAGCGCATGACAAGACTTCCAATTTACTGCGGCAGCGTCCCGTTCTCGGTCAGCACATGCCCCGCCAGATACAGCGAGCCGGTGATGAGAATGCGCGGCGGCACCTCATAAGCAAGCTTCGCAACCGATCGGAGCGCCGCTTCCACGCTCAAAGCCGTCTCGACCCGCATGCCGAGCTGCCGGGCGGCATCGGCCAGCACGTCAGGCGCCATCGCATTGTCCTGATCGGGAATTTTCACCGCGATGATATGCCGTGTCAGCCCCGAAAAATTGGCGAGAAAGCCGCCAGCGTCCTTGTTGCCCATCATGCCCGCGATCACGACCAGCGGGCGCGACACCCGCTCCTCGAGATCGCCCAGTGCGGCTGCGACCACGCGGCCGCCGTCAGGATTGTGCCCGCCGTCGAGCCAGATTTCGGAATCATGCGGAGCCGCCGCAACCAGCGCGCCTGACGTCAGCCGCTGCATCCGCGCCGGCCATTCGGCGCGGGCGATGCCCTGCTCGAACGCAGACGGCTCAAGCTTCAGGGTTTCGATGGCGCGCAGCGTGGCAATCGCGAGCCCGGCATTGTCGAACTGATGCCGCCCGAACAGCCGCGGCGCGGACAGATCGAGCAGACCTCGCTCGTCCGAATAGACCAGCCGCCCGTGCTCGATATTGACATGCCAGCCTTCGGTCGCCGCATGCAGCGGCGCGCGGGCGCGCTTCGCGATCTGCTCGATCACCGCAATTGCTTCCGGCGGCTGCTCGGCGGAGATCACCGGCACGCCCTTCTTGATAATGCCAGCTTTCTCGGTTGCGATCCTGGTCAGCGTATCGCCGAGGAATTCGATGTGGTCCATGCCGATCGGCGTGATGACGCTGGCCAGCGGCGCATCGATCACATTGGTGGCATCGAGCCTGCCGCCAAGACCAACCTCCAGCAGCACCACATCCGCCGGATGTTCGGCAAACAGATGAAACGCCGCAGCGGTTTCAATTTCAAAGATCGTGATCGTCTCGCCGCCATTGACGCGCTCGCAGTGATCGAGCGCCTCGCGCAATTGATCGTCGGTGACGAGGACGCCGCCGCCGACCTTGCCCAGACGAAAGCGTTCGTTGAAGCGCACCAGATGTGGCGAGGTGTAAACATGCACGCGCAGGCCGGCCGCTTCGAGAATGGCGCGCAGGAACGCCACGGTCGAGCCCTTGCCGTTGGTCCCTGCGACATGAATGACAGGCGGAATGCGGCGCTCGGGATGATCGAGGCGCTTGAGAATCCGCCACATCCGATCGAGCGTAAGATCGATGCGCTTGGGATGCAGCGATGCGAGGCGCGCAAGAATGTCGTCGTAGGACGGCGACGGTTGGGCCGCGGGCGACGTCACGCCGGGGACGCGACCGCAGGTACGTCGGGCGGCAACGGCGCGGCGGCGAAGCCTTCGGCCGCCGGCGCCTTGGTCAGCAGGCGGCAGAGACGCCCCAATGTCGCACGCAGGTCGTGGCGATGGACCACCATGTCCACCATGCCGTGTTCCTTGAGGTACTCGGCGCGCTGGAAACCTTCGGGAAGCTTTTCACGGATGGTCTGCTCGATCACGCGCGCACCGGCAAAGCCGATCAGCGCGCCCGGCTCGGCGATATGAACATCGCCCAGCATGGCGTAGGAGGCGGTGACACCGCCAGTGGTCGGATTGGTCAACACCACGATGTAGGGTTGCCCAATTTCACGCAGCATCTGGATCGCGACCGTTGTGCGCGGCATCTGCATCAGCGAGAGAATACCTTCCTGCATCCGCGCGCCGCCAGAGGCCGCGAAGATGATGAAGGGCGATTTTTTCTCAACAGCGAGTTCAAGGCCCTTCACGACGGCCTCACCGGCGGCCATGCCGAGCGAACCGCCCATAAAATCGAAATCCTGTACGGCGACCACGACGGCGTTGCCTTCGAGCTTGCCGTAACCGACCTTCACGGCGTCATTCATGCCGGTTTTGGTGCGCGCATCCTTGATGCGGTCGGCATACTTGCGCTCGTCGCGAAACTTCAACGGGTCAGGAGTCACTTCGGGAAGTGCCACATCGTACCAAGTCTCGTTGTCAAAGATCGACTTCAGCCGCGCTGCCGCGCCCATGCGCATGTGATAGTTCGAGCCGGGAATGACGAACTGGTTCTGTTCGACATCCTTGTAGAATACGAGCTGCCCGGAATCCGGACACTTGATCCAGAGATTCTCCGGCGTTTCGCGCTTGAGGATGCTGCGAATCTTCGGCCGGACAACATTGGTCAACCAATTCATGACGGGCTCCGCCTCGGTGAAGTGGATATATGGACGTCGGGGCGAAGACCGGCAACCCGGCTTTGCCCAAATATAGCTCTTGGCAGGCGCGTTATTCCGCCGCCTGTTTTGCGCCGCGCACGCCCTGCGCCAGCGCTGCTGCGAGATCCGCGACCGCAGGAACCGTTTTCGCCGTGGCGCGGCCCTCCGAATCAAGCGTCGCACGCAAGGCATCGATCAATGCCGAGCCGACCACAGCACCATTCGCCACCTGCGCGATTTCCGCAGCGGCCTCCGGTGTCCGGATGCCGAAACCGACGCACACTGGCAACCGGGTATGGCGCTTGATGCGCGCGACCGCTGACGACACCTGCGCGGTATCGGCGCTGGCGGAGCCGGTGATGCCGGTGATCGAGACGTAGTAGACAAAGCCCGAGGTGTTCGCGAGCACGGCAGGCAACCGCTTGTCGTCCGTCGTCGGCGTGGCGAGACGAATGAAGTTCAGCCCGGCCTTCATTGCTGGAATACAAAGCTCGGTATCTTCTTCGGGCGGAAGATCGACGATGATCAAGCCGTCCACGCCGGCGGATTTCGCATCGGCCAGGAATTTGTCGACTCCGTAGATGTAGATCGGATTGTAGTAACCCATCAGCACGATCGGCGTCGCCGCATCGCCCTTGCGGAAGTCGCGCACCACACCGAGCGTTTTCTTCAGCGTGGTTCCAGCCTTCAGTGCGCGCAGGCCCGCGGCCTGAATCGCGGGGCCGTCGGCCATCGGATCGGTGAATGGCATGCCGAGTTCGATGATGTCGGCGCCGGCCTTCGGCAGCGCCTTGATGATCTCGAGCGAGGTCGCCAGATCCGGGTCGCCGCACATCAAGAAGGTGACGAAGGCGGCGCGGCCTTCCTTCTTCAGTTCGGCGAAACGTGTGTCGATGCGCGTGGTCACTTCTTTTTACCTTTGAGAATGTCGCCGACCTGCGGCACGTCCTTGTCGCCACGGCCGGACAGGTTGACCACCATCAGGTGATCCCTGGGCCGCTTTGGGGCGAGTTCCATCACCTTCGCAATGGCATGCGCGGGCTCCAGCGCGGGAATGATCCCTTCAAGCCGCGACAGCATCTGGAAAGCAGCGAGCGCTTCCTCGTCAGTGGCCGAGAGATACGTGACGCGGCCGGTTTCGTGCAGCCATGAATGCTCCGGCCCAATGCCGGGATAGTCGAGGCCTGCGGAGATCGAGTGACCTTCCTGGATCTGGCCGTCGTCATCCATCAGAAGATAGGTGCGGTTGCCGTGAAGCACGCCGGGACGCCCGCCGGCGATCGACGCGGCATGGAGATTGGTGAGGCCATGCCCCGCCGCCTCGACGCCGAAAATCTCGATGCCCGGATCGTCCAGGAACGGATGAAACAGGCCCATCGCATTGGAGCCGCCGCCAATGCAGGCGATCAGCGAATCCGGCAGGCGATCTTCGGCCTCCAGCATCTGCGCGCGGGTCTCGGTGCCGATGATCGACTGAAAATCGCGCACCATCATCGGATACGGATGCGGACCGGCAACTGTGCCGATGCAATAAAACGTGTCAGCAACATTGGTTACCCAGTCGCGCATCGCTTCATTCATCGCATCCTTCAGCGTGCGCGCACCGACCTGCACCGGCACGACCTTCGCGCCGAGCATTTCCATGCGGATCACGTTCGGCTGCTGCCGCTCGACGTCGACCGCGCCCATGTAGACGATGCATTCGAGCCCGAAACGCGCGCACAGCGTGGCGGTGGCGACGCCGTGCTGGCCCGCGCCAGTCTCGGCGATGATACGCTTCTTGCCCATGCGGCGCGCGACCATGATCTGGCCGAGCACGTTGTTGACCTTGTGCGAGCCGGTGTGGTTCAGCTCTTCGCGCTTGAAATAAATTTTCGCGCCGCCGAGATACTCGGTAAGACGCTCGGCGAAATACAGCGGCGACGGCCGGCCGACATAGTCCTTGAGGTAGCCGTTCATTTCCTTCTGAAACGACGGATCGGCCTTGGCGTCCGCATAGGCCTTTTCCAGATCGAGGATCAGCGGCATCAGCGTTTCGGCGACGTAACGGCCGCCGAAAATGCCGAAGTGCCCGCGCTCGTCGGGGCCGGAACGGAAGGAATTGGGGAGAGGCAAAGTCATACGCTGCTCGCAATCTTCGAAGGGGTCGTCGCACGCTCAGCTTCGCGCGCGGCGCGAATGAAGGCACGGATCATATCGGGATCTTTCACGCCCGGCGCGCTTTCCACGCCGGACGACACATCGACACCGCCGGCACGGGTCACGCGGATCGCCTCGGCGACGTTAGCGGCGTTCAGCCCGCCGCCCACCATGAACGGGATCGTCAATTTGATATCTTCAAGCAGGTGCCAATCGAACGGCACACCGAGACCACCGGGACGGGTGGCGTCCTTCGGCGCGCGCGCATCGAACAGGATGCGGTCCGCCACAGCGGCGTAGCCCGGCAGCCCCGCGAGGTCTGCGACTGTCGCGACGGACAGCACCTTCATCACCGGCAGTCCGAATTTCTGCTTGATGTCGCGAACCCGCGCGACGCTCTCGGAGCCGTGAAGCTGCAGCAGCCCGGGCTGCAGGGCGTCGATGCAGTTCTCGAGCGTGGCGTCGTCGGCATCGACCGTCAGCGCCGCCTTGATGGCGCGGCCCTTCACCAGCCGTCCGAGTTCGCGGGCGGTGCCCAGCGTGACGTGGCGGGGCGAGGCCTCGAAGAACACGAAGCCCACCATGTCGGCACCAGCATCCAGCGCGACCTCAAGGGTCTCGCGCGTGGACAGGCCGCAAATTTTTACCGCAAGTGACATGGTCTCTGGGCGCATTCCGCCATAGGCCGGTGTTCAGAGCGTCGGGCCGCAGGCTTTGGGGTGATCGGCGGGTTCTACAACGCCGCGCCGTGCTTGTCTCGCCCGATGGCCACATATTGCGGGGCCAGACCGGGGCTGAGCGCCGGAACCTGCCCCTCGCCGGCGGCCCTGGCCTGTACCCGCTCACGCTGGGCCGCCAATTCGGCACGGGCGTGGCGCGCATCCGCCTCATGCAACCGGGCCGCACGGCGCCAGTGGCGCTGGCCGAACCAGGTCGCGACGCCACCGGCGATGACCCCGAACATGGCGACGACGATGATGACAACAAACAGCGGCAGCGAGACGCCGAGAGCAGGGTCGCTGGAGTTGAAAGGATCGAACGACAGCGTGACGACGTGGCGGTTCGCAACCGCGAACACGACGAACAGGATTGCAAGCGGCAGGATCACCAGGACGTTGAAAATTTTCCGGAGCATGGCGTCCTCGCGACACAGGCGGTTCGCAAATTTCAGCGACCGCACTCTGGAATTCTTATACGGCCGGTCGGTTCAGGTCGCCGCGACCGGGTTCGCCGCCTCGTCGCGGTTGAGCCGCTCGCGCATTTCCTTGCCGGTCTTGAAGAACGGCACGCTCTTCTGCTCGACAGGTACATGCGCGCCAGTGCGCGGATTGCGGCCTGCGCGCGCGGGGCGGTGCTTGACCGAAAAAGCCCCGAAACCACGCAGTTCCACGCGATCGCCACGTGCGAGCGCTGCAACGATTTCGTCGAGAATTGCGTTCACGATGTTCTCGACATCCCGCTGATAGAGGTGCGGGTTATGCTCGGCGATGCGCTGAACGAGTTCGGATTTGATCATTGAGTATGGGGCCCGTGACGTGCGGTTAGTCATTTCCTTGAAAAAGCCTTGGACTGTCAAGTCGCTAATTCAAAGTGTGACAAGGCTAAATCGCGTGACAAATGCCGGAATTCGTTGTTGGTCCCGTCACCGCAATGCGGTGAAGAACCACTGAAACCGGATTCATCACACTCAGTTTGCAGCTGATGGATGCCAAAGCGCGAGCATGCCATCGAGGCCAAAGCGATCGACGGCCTGACTGACGCCGGACTGCTCAAACTGGCGCGAAAGCGCCCCAAGCCCCATTGCATCGAGAGCGACTGACGCGGTTGCCCGCAGAAAAGTCATGTCGCCGAAGCGCGGAGAGAGTTTGAAATCCTTCACCGGCACCCCTGCGCCGACCTTCTTTTGTGCAACCAGCCACGCGACGGCGGTTTTCTCGTCGCCAAGCTGATCGACCAGCTTGAGGCCCACCGCCTGACGGCCAGTGAACACCCGGCCATCCGCCACGGTCTGCAACGTTGCGTCATCCATGCCACGGCGATCCTTCACAAGACCGCGAAACCAGGCATAGGAATCCTTCACCAGCGCATCGAGCGCGGCGCGCGCTTCAGGACTGGTCGGCTCGTAGCCGTTGGGCGCAGCCTTGAGAGGCGACGACTTCACTTCCTCGACCTTGACGCCGACGGTCTTGAGCAGATCCGACACATTAGGAATCTGGAACAGCACGCCGATCGAACCGACCAGCGAGGTTTGCTGGGCGATGATCTGGTCCGATGCCAATGCGGCGATATATCCGCCCGACGCGGCGAGACCTTCCACCACCACGACCATCGGCTTCTTCGCCTTGAGGCGGGTCAGTGCATCAAAGAGTTGTTCTGAACCGGCGGTCGTGCCACCGGGTGAGTTAATATGGACGATGACTGCCACCGCAGATGAATTCTCGAGCCGCTCCAGCGCTTCGACGCGTGTCTGGTCGCTGCGAATCAATCCGTCGATCTTCACCCGCGCGATCGCATTCGACCCCGAGATCGCGGTGCGCGCCGAAGGCGACGCCACTACTGCGACCGCGACCACTGCGGCAATGACGCCCAGCGCCGCCACCACGCGCCAGAACGTCAGCTTGCGGCGAATCCTGCGGCGATCAACGATCACATCGGAATCGAGTGACATGAATTTCTCCTCGGGTGTCAGATGCTGTGCAAAGACCACGAAGGCTGCTGCTCTGAAAGACGTCTCACGCTTTTGCGGACGCAGCCTTGATACATGGTAACTTCATTACATCAATTGCAATGTAATTTGAAGATAACAAGGCGGCGATCGCCCAGCGTAAAATTTACGCAATCAGGCGCGCGCCGTCGTGACCGGTAATCCAGAGCGTGCGCACAGCGCCTTGTACACCGCCGGCCACCGCGACCGGGACAAAATGTTCTGTACGTCCCTGCGTCGCGCTTTCGATCAGGACATCGCGCGTGGTTCCAACGTCCGATGCAAGCCGTCGGCGCAATGCAACCTCTCCGCTTGCACGCAGCCGCCGCGCGCGATCCTTGATCACGCGGCCATCGACCTGCGGCATCCGCGCCGCCGGCGTGCCGGGACGTGGTGAATAGGGAAACACATGAAGGAATGTCAGATCGCACTCGTCCACGAGGTCCTGCGAGCGCGCGAACATCTCTTCGGTCTCAGTCGGGAAGCCCGCGATAATGTCGGCGCCGAACGCAATGTCCGGCCGCAGCCGACGTACCTGTCGGCAGAAATCGATGGCATCGGCGCGCGAATGCCGCCGCTTCATGCGCTTGAGAATGAGATCGTCGCCGGCCTGCAGCGACAGATGCAGATGCGGCATCAACCGCTCGTCGGTCGCGATGACGTCGAGCAGGTCGCGATCGGCCTCGATGGAATCGATCGATGAAATCCGCAGCCGCTTCAGGTCCGGAACGTGCTTCAGGATCTGCTTGGTAAGCTGCCCAAGCCTGGGCGCGCCCGGCAAATCCGCGCCATAACTGGTCAGATCCACGCCGGTCAGCACGATCTCGGCGTGACCCGCTTCGGTCAGCGCACGCACTTGATCCACCACGGCGCCCATCGCAACGGAGCGTGAATTGCCGCGACCATAAGGGATAATGCAGAACGTGCAGCGATGGTCGCAGCCGTTCTGCACCTGCACGAAGACACGCGGCAGCCCATGCTGGAAGCCCGCGGCCAGATGCGGCGCCATCTCGGTGACGGCCATGATGTCGGACACGGCGATCTTTTCGCCCGGCGCCTCGAACGCTGCGCGGGTCTCGCGCCACGCGGCGCTCCGCATCTTGTCGTCATTGCCCAGCACGCGATCGACTTCGCTCATCTGCGCGAACATCTGCGTCTGGGTCTGCGCCGCGCAGCCCGTAACCACGATGCGCGCATCCGGCCTCTCGCGCCGGAGCTTGCGAATGTTCTGGCGGGCCTGGGCGACCGCCTCGTTGGTGACCGCGCAGGTATTGACGACGATGGTGTCCTGAAGGCCCGCGCTTTCCGCCTCACGCCGGATCACGTCCGATTCGAACGCGTTCAGCCGGCAGCCGAAGGTGACGACGTCGACGCCCATCTCAGGCGACGCTAGTAGCGAACAGCGCCGGATCGAAACGCCCTTCGAACTCGAAGGCCGCAGGCCCGGTCATCAGGACGTGATCGTCCGGCGCACGCCATTCGATGGTGAGGTCGCCGCCGGGCAGCGTCATGTGAACGGTGCGCTCAGTGCGCTTCAGCCGCGCCGCCGCAACCGCGGTCGCGCACGCCGCCGAACCGCAGGCCTTGGTCAGGCCCGCGCCGCGTTCCCACGTGCGCATCACGATATGCTCGCGGTCGACGATGTGCGCGAGCGTGATGTTGGCGCGATCCGGAAAGATCGGGTGATTTTCAAGCAGCGGGCCGAACCGTTCGAGATCGTAGGCCTCGATGTCATCAACCCAGAAGACCGCGTGCGGATTGCCCATGCTGACGACCGACGGCGAATGCAGGATCGGCGCATCGATCGGCCCGATCTGCAATTCGATATAGCGCGTGTCGCGGAATTCCTCCGCCAGCGGAATATCCTGCCAGCCGAACTTCGGCACACCCATGTCGACGGTATAAAGATCGGGCGACGGTCCCTGCCAACAATTCAGAAGACCTGCACGGGTCTCGAAAGTCAGCGCGGTCTTGCCGGTTTCCTCGAACACCTGCCGAGCGACGCAGCGCATGCCGTTGCCGCAGGCCGCGGCCTCGGAACCGTCATTGTTGTAAATGCGAATGAAGGCGCTGGTGCCTTGAACGCGCGGCGGATGCAGCACCATCAACTGGTCGTAGGGCACGCCTGCAGGCGACGCGACCGCGCGGGCCTCGCCGGGCGTGACAGTCCCTGCCGAATCGCGCAGATCGACAACCACGATCTCGTTGCCGATGCCGTTCATCTTGGCGAAGCTATGGTTGGCGAGCGTGCTCATGATCCCAGCCTATATGGCGAATGCAGAGCGACTTGGCCAGAGCACGGCCTGACCGGAATCATGCCTCGCGATTGCCCAGTTTCCAACGCATGCCAGTCCGCGACGGTTCGTGATAACCTGTGCCCGCTTCGCCGCCGGACAAGTTTATCCCCCCGCTGACGCCTCGGAGACCATCGAATGAGTAATACCCGTGTTGCCATCCTGGTCGCCTTGGCGCTGGTCGTCGCCGCCGCGGTCTGGACCAAAATGCCGATGGGATCGGTGACGGGGCCGGCCCAGTCGCCGCCGTCCAACACAACGGCCACGGCGGTCTTACCGGCGGTCCCGCCTGCGCCTTCGGTGGCACCGGCAGCGTCTGAGACGACAACACCGGTCGCGCCTATCCCGCCTGCCTCAACGGCAACCCCGGCAACTCCACCCGCCCCCGCGGCGGAAACCCCGCCGGCCACCGCGCAAACACCCGCAGCGCCCCCTGCAACCCCGCCGGCTCCTGCGGTAGAGGCTCCGGCGGCACCCGCAGCACCAAGTGTGAAAACCGCCGATCCGTTCGGCGAACAACAGACCCTGACCGCCAAAAAAGTCGTGATCCTGAAAGGCAGCGCGACCTGGGATAATGCTTTCGAAACGCTGGTGGGGTCGCTGAGAACGCTCTCGGGATTTCTCGACAAGCAGGGCATCAAGCCTGCGGGATCGTCCCTGATCGTCTACACCTCGACCGACGATGCAGGCTTCACCTATCAGGCCGAAATCCCGGTTGATCAGGATCCGAAGAATCTCGCCCGCGGCATGAGCGTCGGCACATCGCCCGAAGGCCCGACGCTGAAATTCGTCCATCGCGGCTCGTACGACAACATGGACAATACCTACGAGGCGATCACCAACCACCTCGACGACAAAAAGCAGGAAGCCAAGGACACGTTCATCGAGGAATACGTCACCGACCCGCTGACGACGACAGAAGACAAACTCGTCATCAACGTGTTCGTTCCGCTCAAGTAAGACCTGCCAGTCAAGTAATACTACCGCTCAAATCGAATCTGGAGTTTTCAGAATGCGTGCCCGCACCGCCATCGCCGCGATAGCCCTTGCCGCCATGGCCACGTCTGCGTTTGGACAAACACTGCCGCCAACGGTTTCGGTCACCGGCGAAGCTTCGATCTCCGTGCCGCCGGACCTGGCGCAGGTCGACAGCGGCGTCACCACCGAAGCAAAGACCGCACGCGAAGCCTCCGAAGCCAACAACAAGGCGATGGGCGGCGTCCTGCAGGCGCTGAAAAACTCAGGCCTTGCCGAAAAGGATATCCAGACCTCGCGCCTGTCGCTGTCGCCACAAAGCGCGCCGAACCGCAATGCCAATGCACCGTTCCTGATCGTCGGCTACCGGGCGAGCAACCGCGTCACCGTCACCATTCGCGACATCACCAAAGTCGCCGACACCATCGACGTGCTGGTGAGCGCGGGTGCCAACGAGATCAGCGGCATCAGCTTCATGGTGTCGAAAGCCTCGAAGCTATTGGACGACGCGCGCTCCGAGGCCGTCGCGGATGCGCGGCGCAAAGCTGAGATCTACGCCAAGGCCGCGAATATCACGCTCGGCGCGCCGATCAGCATCTCGGAAGAAACCGCGCCGGGCCCGATGCCATATCGCAAGATGGCGGCGGACATGGCCGCATCCGCACCGGTGGCGCAGGGTCAGGAAACGCTGCGCGTCTCGGTCAGAGTGTCCTACGAGATCAAGCAGAAGTAACTCCCGCTAGATCTCGAACACCTGACCGGGCTTGAGCGCAACGAATTTGTCGCGCGCCACGCCCGCCGCATCGAGCGCCGCCGCCAGATCGTTGACCGGCGCGTCGATGGCCTCATCGGTCAGCTGAAACGTGCCGTGATGATGTGCGAGCGCCATCTCGGCTCCGCAATCGGCCAGCGCCTTCACGGCATCTTCGGGGTTCATGTGCATCTCGCGCATGAACCAGCGCGGCTCGTAAGCACCGATGGGCAGGATCGCTGCACGCAGCGGGCCATGCGCATCGCGAACGCGGCGGAAATGCGCCCCGGTGCCATAGCCGGAATCGGCGACGAGGTAGAGTTTTCCGGCCGGTGTCTCCAGCACGAAGCTCGCCCACAGCGCCTTGTTGCGATCGAACAACCCGCGCGCGGTCCAGTGGCGCGTCGCCACCAGTGTGACGGCAACGCCGTTACCAATCTCGACCCGCTCGTTCCAGTCAAAGGCTTCGGCGCGGATCGCCGTGTCGTTCGATGCCATGGTCACATCGTTGCCGAGCGGTGTGATCACGCGCGGCGAAAATTTCGCGGCGAGCTTTGAAAGCGTTCTGGCGTCGAGATGATCGTAGTGTCCATGCGACACCAGCACCACGTCGATCGGCGGCAGCTTGTCGAAGTCGATACCGGGATCGTTGACCCGCTTCGGCCCTGCGAAGCTCACCGGCGATGCGCGTTCAGACCACACCGGATCGACCAGGATGTTGAGGCCGGCGGTCTGGATCAGCCAGCTTGCGTGGCCGACATAGGAAAATCGCACCTTCTCTCCGGTGACCTGCGGCGGCGGCGTATCGGCATAGGGCGACGGCACGCGCTCCGGCCATTTTGCGGCCTGTTTGGTGATCTGCCAGCGCAGCACCTCCCAGAGCTTCTTCGGCGGCGATCCATCGGGGTCGAAAAAATAGGTGCCGTCGAAATGATCGGACAGCGGACCGGCATAGGTTTTCATGCGAGAGATCCAGACAGACGGCAGCCCTACGGCGACCGCGGCGCCGGCAAGCAGACCAAAAACACGGCGGCGGGTGACTTTCATGGGGTCCCACAGGCCCGAAACGGCCCATCGGGGCAACAGTTAGGTTCCCGGAAGGTACACTGCAACCCGCCCCAGAATCAGCCTTTTTCGGTCCTTTCTTGACTTTTCGGGCTGTGGGGGTTTTAACCCCGACACTTCTCGAAAAGACGTTCTTTTCGACCCGCCGCCCGGCACTGGATGCCGGAGGCCAACGCCCGACAGCGCTGTGCGCCCTCGGGCGTAAAGGTGTTTGGAATTTCACGTCCCAACCGGGACATGAGCAACGGGATACAGTGCGGCGATGTTCGACAATCTGTCGGAAAAGCTTGGAGGCATTCTCGATCGGCTGACGCGGCGCGGTGCGCTGTCGGAAGCCGATGTCGATGCGGCCATGCGCGAGGTGCGCCGCGCGCTGCTCGAGGCCGACGTCGCGCTCGACGTGGTGCGCTCGTTCATCGACAAGGTCCGCGAGCAGGCGATCGGCGCCACCGTCGTGAAGTCGGTGACCCCCGGCCAGATGGTCGTCAAGATCGTCCACGACGAACTGGTCGCAACGCTGGGCTCCGACGGCCAGCAAATCGATCTCAATGCGCCTGCGCCGGTCGCGATCATGATGGTCGGTCTGCAGGGCTCCGGCAAAACCACCACCACCGCGAAGCTGGCGCGCCGGCTGACCCAGCGCGACAAGAAAAAAGTTCTGATGGCGTCGCTCGACGTCTATCGCCCGGCCGCGCAGGAACAGCTCGCCGTGCTTGGCCGCGATCTGTCGGTCGAAACGCTGCCCATCGTCGCAGGCCAGAAGCCGGTGCAGATCGCGCAGCGCGCGCTGCAGGCCGGCAAGCTCGGCGGCTACGACATCGTGCTGCTCGACACCGCGGGCCGCACCACCCTCGACGAAGAGATGATGACGGAAGCCGCGGAGGTGAAAACCGCCGCTAACCCTCATGAAGTGCTGCTGGTCGCCGATTCGCTGACCGGTCAGGACGCCGTCAATCTGGCGCGCGCCTTCGATCAGCGCGTGGGCCTCACCGGCATCGTGCTGACGCGCGTGGATGGCGACGGACGCGGCGGCGCGGCCCTGTCGATGCGCGCCGTTACCGGCAAGCCGATCAAGCTGATCGGCACCGGCGAAAAGACCGACGCGCTGGAAGACTTCCATCCCTCGCGGATCGCGGGCCGTATCCTCGGCATGGGCGACGTCGTCTCCCTCGTCGAGAAGGCGGCGGCGCATATCGACGCCGAGAAGGCCGCGCGCGTCGCCGAGAAGATGCGCAAGGGCAAGTTCGATCTTGCCGACCTGCGCGATCAGCTTGCGCAGATGCAGACCATGGGCGGCCTCGGCGGGCTGATGGGCATGATGCCCGGCATCGCCAAGATGAAGAACCAGATCGCTGCCGCGAATCTCGACGACAAGGTCGTGAAGCGTCAGATGGCGGTGATCGATTCCATGACGCGCGACGAGCGCAAGAATCCCGACATCCTCAAGGCCAGCCGCAAAAAACGCATTGCCGCCGGCGCCGGCCTCAAGGTCGAGGAAGTCAACAAGCTGCTCAAGATGCACCGGAACATGGCCGACATGATGAAGGCCATGGGTCAGGGCAAGCGCGGCCCGCTGGCGGGCATGGCGCAGGCGATGGGCTTCGGCGGCAACGGAATGCCGTCGGCCGACGCGATGAAAGAATTAGCTGCGAAGATGCCCGGCGGAATTCCGCAAGGCGCGCCATCGCTGCCGAAAGATTTCCCAGGCCTTCCCGGTCTTGGAAAACCAACACTGCCGGGCCTCGGCGGATTTCCGGGGATCGGCAAGAAGAAATAGCCGAAACAGTTTTCACGAAATTCAAACACACCAATGGAGAAATAAATGTCAGTCGTTATCCGCCTCGCCCGCGCAGGCACCAAGAAGCGCCCGGTCTATCACGTCGTCGTCGCCGACTCGCGCTTTCCGCGCGATGGCCGCTTCATCGAGCGTCTCGGCCATTTCAACCCGCTGCTGCCGAAGGACAATGAGACCCGCCTCAAGCTCGACATGGAGAAGGTCAAGGCCTGGCTCGCCAAGGGCGCGCAGCCGTCGGACCGCGTGATGCGCTTCCTCGACGCCGCAGGCGTTGCCAAGCGCGCACCGCGCAAGAATCCGGAGAAGGCCGTTCCGCGCAAGGAGCGCAAGGCTGCCGCCGAAGCCGCCGCCAAGGCGTAAGTTTTCATGACAAAAGCAGCGCTGATCTGCGTTGCAAGAATCGGCGCCGCGCACGGTGTGCGCGGCGAGGTGAGGCTGTGGCCGTTCACCGAAGATCCGATGGCGGTGATCGATTATGGCCCGCTCTCGACCAAGGACGGCGCGCGTCAGTTTGAGGTGGTGCGCGCCCGCGTCGCCAAGGATCATCTGGTCGCGGTGCTCAAGGGCATCTCGACGCGCGAAGATGCCGAACGCATCAATGGCCTTGAGCTTTACATCGATCGCGATCAACTTCCCGGGACCGACGAAGGCGAATATTACCACGCCGACCTGATCGGACTGCGCGCGCTCGATCCCGCGGGCGCCGAGATCGGCAAGGTGTTCGCCATCCATAATTTCGGCGCGGGCGACATTATCGAGATTGCGCCGCCGCAGGGCCCGACCTTGCTGCTGCCCTTCACCGATGCAGTGGTGCCGACAGTCGATCTCGCCGGCGGCCATGTGGTGATCGTGATGCCGCAAGAGATCGAAGGCGATTCTCCGCGCGATGCGGATATCTGAACGGGATACCCGACCCATGTGGCGCGCCACGGTGCTCACGCTGTTTCCGGAGATGTTTCCAGGCCCGCTCGGCATCAGCCTTGCGGGGAAGGCCCTGGCATCGAACCTGTGGGCGCTTGATGCGCGCGACATTCGCGACGCCGCCACCGACAAACACCGCAGCGTCGACGACACCCCGGCCGGCGGCGGACCCGGCATGGTGCTGCGCGCCGACGTGCTGGCCACGGCCATCGACGCCGCCGACATTGCTCCGGACAGGCCGCGCCTCCTGATGAGCCCGCGTGGCGCCCCGTTGACCCAGAAGAAGGTGATGGAACTCGCGGCGGGCCCCGGGCCGCTGATCGTCTGCGGGCGATTCGAGGGCGTCGATCAGCGGGTCATTGAAGCCCGTGGGCTCGAGGAAGTGTCCATCGGGGACTATGTGCTCTCCGGGGGCGAAATCGCGGCGCTGGCCCTTCTGGATGCCTGCGTGCGGCTTCTACCGGGCGTCATGGGCAAGCTAAGCTCCGGAACCGACGAGAGTTTCTCGGATGGACTACTTGAATACCCCCAGTATACCCGTCCGCAGGATTTTGAGGGCCGGACGATTCCGGACGTGCTGGTGTCGGGCGATCATGCCCGAATCGAGGCCTGGCGGCAGGCGGAGGCCGAAGCCCTGACCAAAACCCGGCGGCCGGACCTCTGGGCCGCCAAAATCGCTCAGAACGTCGTCGTGCCAAGGTCACGAAAAGACACGACGAAAGGGTGACAACGGGGCGGCTATGGCGTATACGACCGGCCAATCCGTGCAGATGCTGGATACGAATTTCCGCGCAGCCCCTTCCGGGCGCGCCGCCGATGGAGTTTTGTGATGAACATCATTCAAGAAATCGACAAGGAACAGCTGGAAAAGCTTTCCGCCGGAAAGACGATTCCTGATTTCGGTCCGGGCGACACCGTGATCGTCAACGTCAAGGTTGTCGAAGGTGAGCGTTCGCGCGTGCAGGCTTATGAAGGCGTTTGCATCGGCCGCAACGGAGGTGGCATCCACGAGAGCTTCACCGTCCGCAAGATCTCTTACGGCGAAGGCGTGGAGCGCGTGTTCCCTATCTACTCGCCGATGATCGACTCGATCAAGCTCGTGCGCCGCGGCAAGGTGCGTCGCGCCAAGCTGTATTACCTGCGCGGTCTGCGCGGCAAGTCGGCGCGCATTGTCGAGAAGCAGGACAATCGCGAAAAAGAAACGCTCAAGGCCGCTTCGGGCGAGTAATCGCGCTGCGCTTGATAATTTACGTAAAAGCGCGGCGCATCGCCGCGCTTTTTGTTTGCGAAATTGATTTCGGCAGCGCCTATTTCTGCTTGAGCGGCCCGTTCATGATCCAGCGATGACCGAACGGATCGCGCACGATTGCAGTTCGCGTGCCCCAGAACGAGTAGGTCGGCGTCACTTCGCCTTTTGCGCCTAATTTGGTGGCGCGCGTGAACACCTCATCCACCTGTTCGCCCGTTTCGAATTCGAGACTGACCGACATGGTAACGGGTTCCCCAGGCAGGGGCGTGCGCGCGGTGCCGAATTCCGGAAACGCGTCGGAGAGAAACAGCGCGCCGCCGTTGATCTCGAGTTCGCAGTGCAGAATGCGCAGCCCATCCATCGCCGGCATCAGCGCCTTCTGTTTGGCGTCGAAGGCGGCGGTGTAGAACGCAATCGCGCCGGCGGCTGGTGAAACGGTGAGATACGGAGCAACCGGCGGGCGTGGAGACATTGTGCCATCCTGCGTAAGCTATTATCTCGTCAGGATACTTTCCCCTTGAAAGTTAAGCGAGTAAAAAGGCCGCCTGTGCTACCGGCGGCCCAAAGGCCCCCCTAAACACCCATCCGGGCAGTTAAATCGGACGACGAAAATGGCCAAAGCGACAACTCTCTACGACAAGATCTGGAACGACCATCTGGTTGATGAGCAGCCCGACGGCACCTGCCTGCTCTATATCGACCGCCATCTCGTCCACGAGGTCACCTCGCCACAGGCGTTCGAAGGATTGCGCACCACCGGCCGCAAGGTTCGTGCGCCGCAGAAAACGCTCGCCGTCGTGGACCACAACGTTCCGACTACCGATCGCTCCAAGCCCAATCCCGATCCGGAAAGCGCCGAGCAGATCGCGACGCTGGCCGAGAACGCGCGTGAATTCGGCGTCGAATATTTCAACGAGCATGACAAGCGTCAGGGCATCGTGCACGTCATCGGCCCGGAGCAGGGATTCACGCTGCCCGGCAGCACGATCGTCTGCGGCGACAGCCACACCTCGACGCACGGCGCATTCGGCGCACTGGCGCATGGCATCGGCACGTCGGAGGTCGAGCATGTGCTCGCCACCCAGACGCTGATCCAGAAGAAAGCCAAGAACATGCGCGCCACCGTCGACGGCACATTGCCCGACGGCGTCACCGCGAAGGATATCATCCTCGCGATCATCGGCGAGATCGGCACCGCAGGTGGCACCGGCTATGTGCTCGAATACGCCGGCGACGCGATCCGCTCGCTGTCGATGGAAGGCCGTATGACGGTCTGCAACATGTCGATCGAAGGCGGCGCGCGCGCGGGCCTCATTGCGCCCGACGAGAAGGCCTACGAATTCCTGAAGGGCCGCCCGATGGCGCCGAAGGGCGAAGCGTGGGAAGCCGGCCTGCGCTACTGGCAGACGCTGCGCACCGACGAAGGCGCTCACTTCGATCACGAGATCAGGCTGGACGCGGCGAAGCTGCCGCCGATCGTGACCTGGGGCACCTCCCCTGAGGACGTCGTGTCGATCTCGGGCTTCGTGCCGGATCCTGCAAAGATTGCGGACGAAGCCAAGCGTTTGTCGAAGCAGCGCGCGCTCGACTACATGGGGCTGAAGGCCGGCACCAAGATCACCGACATCAAGCTCGATCGCATCTTCATCGGCTCCTGCACCAACGGACGCATCGAGGATCTGCGCGCGGCCGCAAAGGTCGTCGCGGGCCACACGGTGAACGGCAACCTCAATGCGATGATCGTCCCGGGCTCGGGCCTCGTGAAAGAGCAGGCCGAAGCCGAAGGGCTGGACAAGATCTTCATCAAGGCCGGTTTCGAATGGCGCGAGCCGGGCTGCTCGATGTGTCTTGCGATGAATCCCGACAAGCTGGCGCCGGAAGAACGCTGCGCCTCGACATCGAACCGCAACTTCGAAGGCCGTCAGGGCTTCAAGGGCCGCACCCATCTTGTGTCGCCCGCAATGGCGGCAGCCGCGGCCATCGCTGGGCACTTCGTCGATATCCGCGAGTGGCACGCGACCTGAGCCAGCCGCAACAGTAACGATCGATCAAAAAAACAGGCGTCCCTTTCGGGCGCCTGTTTCTTTTTACGTTTCGTCCGGACTACCAGCCGAAGCCGATGCCGATGCCGGGCCCAAAGAAACGGGGACCGCCGTAGCCATAACCACGGCCGTAGCCATATCCTCCGTACGGATAGCCGTAGCCATAAGGCCGATAGTAGGCCGGCCGATAATAGGGACGATACGGCCGATAGCCATAACCGTAGCCGTAATACGGTCTGTAGTAGGGGCGATAATACGGCCGGTAATACGGTCTGTAGTAACGCGGTCCATAATAACCGTAGCGCCGGTAGTAGCGGCGGCGCGCGCTGACATCCGTCGGCTTGGCTTCATCGGCCAGTCGCGCGTTCTGGCCAGGCGAGACCGGCGGCGCAGCGCTCGCGGGCACGAGCGACATCCAGCCGGCCAATGAAAGAGCGGCAGCAACCGCCGCGGCTCCCACAAGCTTTTTCATTTCAGTTCTCCTCCGATCGTTGCTCGACACGTTGAAGATAACGCGCATCACCGATTTCCGTTCACCCATCCGCCAACGGCATCGTCACTGACTGCGCAACCCGGGCCAGGCTGCCGGAGCAGCCTTGCCCGGGACCAAGATGACGTCGGGTTTGCAGCAAGATCATGACATCGATCTTCACCGATCCCTGATCATGCTGCGACCCCGACCGAAGCGTCAATCAGGACCAGTGGCGGCGATACCAGTGGCGATGCCCGTGCCCGCCATGGTGTCCGTGCCAGCCATGGTGCCGCCGGTGCCAGCCGTGATGACCATGCCAACCGTGATGACGATGCCCGCGATAATGATGATGCCGGCGCCAGTGCACATCCGTTGCCACGGTCTCGGAAGCCTGTTTCGCCGCCGAACTGGAGCCCGGATTGATCAGTGACATGGCCTGCGCGCGGTCGGCCGGCGCGGTCACCGCAAGCAAACCAGCGACGGCCGCAAGTCCGAAAATCGTTCTGACATTCATCTTCATGAACACTCTCCTTGATGTGCAAGTCTCAAACGAACTCCGGCGCATCGCGTTACCTTCACCTGAATTCGCTTGATGTCAGGCTAGGAAGAGCGACGTGAATACGTCCTGAATGTCCGCGCCGCATTGATGAACGCTTTGACAGACGCGCATTGCCGCGCGCGCGTAAAGCGCGACGGCAAATACTTACGTCAGTCGCGACGACTGTCGTTGTCTATGGATTATGCGGCGTGGCCATTTGCCGTTGGCGCGATCGGCATGTTCAGAAAAAAACGAACTGACCCAGTCGGACCTAACACCTAACCGCTCCAGTAGCAGTTCATGCGCGGCACGATCACGATTCCGCTGGGGCGGTATTCCTGCTCGTAGTGGGCATTGCAGACGCGCTTGGAATTCGGGCCGGGATAGTTTGAGCCGCGATAAATCCGAACACGACGCGGTGTGCGTCGAACGACCTCACGGCTCTGGGCAGAAAATTCTTCCGCGGTGAGCCCATGACCGGTTGCCTTGACATGAGACACCGTCGATTGCGCCTGCGCGCTCGCTGGAAGCGCCAGAATGACCAGACCTGCGAAGAGACCCATGAAAATGGCTGAAGTCGCTGCCCGCGTCATGAAGTGCCGTCCCGTATTCTTTTCAATCGACCGGCGGCAAAGTCTCCGATCAGGGCGCGCGCGTCAACAGGCGAGTCTTCGGCAGTCCGGCTGCGTCTTCATCGCCCCTTGATCACCCTTCATCGCCTCTTGGCCCCGGCGGCCAAGCCTTCTAAACAGGGCCGATGTGGCCCACCGCGAAATCCCCCACCCTTGCCGACATGGAAGCCATCGCGCACGACGCGTTCGCGCGGCTGCCGGAGCATTTCCGCGCTCTGTGCGAGGGTGTCATTATCCAAATCGATGATTTCCCCTCGGAGGAAGTTCTCGAGGAAATGAAGGCCGAGAGCGAATTCGATCTGCTCGGGCTGTTTCAGGGCGTCGGCCTGCCGTTTCGTTCAAGCAGCGACGTTGCTCCCATGCCGAACATGGTCTGGCTCTATCGCCGCCCGATCCTCGATTACTGGGCCGAGAACGACGAGACACTGGGCCACATCATCACCCATGTTCTGGTGCATGAGATCGGGCACCATTTCGGTCTGTCCGACGACGACATGGAGGGCATCGAGGCCTCGGTGACTTAACTCGCGTCGCAGACCACGGTATCCGCAGCACGGCGTTTCCTGGCAGCACCAGCCTCGTGCGACGGCTTGCATGGTTTCGCCGCGCTGGCACGCCCCAACGGCTCACGCTCGCAGACGCCGCCCATGATACCTGCGGCCCGGATACAATCCCGTGCGCTGCTGAACACACAGACCGGATTGTTGCGATCGAAATCCCGACGGCACCACATCTCGGCCCGGGCGTCACCGGACGGCATCAGCAAGACGATCCCCGCCGCCAAAAGGGCCCCTTTCAGCAAGGACCGACCGTGCATGGCGTTCATGATGTGTCCTCCCTCAGTGCATAGCCTTGACGGCAGTCATGGTATATTTAGAACAGCTCGAATTACATCCGGTTCACGGGAACATCATGGACAAGTTTACGACACTCGAAGGCGTTGCCGCGCCGCTGAAGATCATCAATGTCGATACCGACATGATCATCCCGAAGCAGTATCTCAAGACCATTAAGCGCACCGGCCTCGGCAAGGGACTGTTTTCCGAGCAGCGCTACAAGGACGATGGCAGCGAGAACCCGGATTTCGTCCTCAACAAGCCATCGTACCGCAACGCCAAGATTCTCGTGGCCGGCGACAATTTCGGCTGCGGATCGAGCCGCGAGCACGCGCCATGGGCGCTCGGTGACTTCGGCATCCGCTGCATTATCTCGACCTCGTTCGGCGACATTTTCTACAACAACTGTTTCAAGAACGGAATCCTGCCGATCCGCGTGTCGCAGGACGAACTCGACAAGCTGTTCGACGATGCGGATCGCGGTGCCAATGCCACGCTGACCATCGACCTTGAGAAGCAGGAAATCCGCGGTCCCGACGGCGGCACGATCAAGTTCGAGCTCGATCCGTTTCGCAAGCACTGCATGCTGAATGGCCTCGACGACATCGGCCTCACGATGGAGAAGGCCAAGTCGATCGACGTGTTCGAGGCAAAGGAAAAAGCCGAGCGGCCTTGGCTGTAAGATCGTCGTTTTAGACCGCGATCTAGCCAAACAATGACGCGTCATACGCGGACTTGATCCGCGTATCCATCAATTCATGAAGTGGTTTCAGATGGATTGCCGGATCAAGTCCGGCAATGACACCGAGGATGTGCGCACGGCCGCGTGCTCAGCTACGTTGCCTTCAAAGCCGCGATTGCATCGGCGATCCCGATGGTGCGCTTCGCCATCTCGACGTGCAGCCGCTCGACCATCTGGCCATCGAGCTGAACCACGCCCTTGTTCGCGTTCTCCGGCAGGTCGAACACGCCCATGATCTTGCGTGCGCGGACGATCTCCTCGGCGGGCGGCGTGTAGGCTGCGTTGGCCGCATCGATTTGCCCGGGGTGAATCAGCGTCTTGCCGTCAAAGCCCATGTCGCGGCCCTGCGCGCATTCCTTCGCGAAGCCTGCAACATCGTTGATGTCGTTGTAGGGGCCGTCGAGAATCTCGATGCCGGCGGCCCGCGCGGCCAGAATGCAATGTGCAAACAGCGGCAGCATCGCCGCACGTCCCGGCAGCATCCGCATCCGCGTTTCGCGCGCGATGTCGTTCGGCCCCATGATGAAGCCGGCCAGCCGCTTGTCGCCTTCGCGCGCCGTGGCCGCGATCTGCTGCGCGGACAGAACCGCGATCGGGCTCTCGATCATGGCCCAGAGGGAAATTGCAGGAGCGGCCTTGAGCGCACGCAGCCGCTCCTCCAGCTTTTTCACATCATCGGGGTGTGAGACTTTCGGCACCAGAATTCCGTCAGGCTGCGCGGCGGCGGCCATCGCCAGATCGTCCTGCCACCACGGCGAATCCAGATTGTTGATGCGGATAATGATTTCCCGCTTGCCGAAACCCTTGGCCGCGACGGCTTCTGCGATCTGACCGCGTGCCATCGGCTTGGCATCGGGCGCCACCGAATCCTCAAGATCCAGAATGACGCCGTCGGAAGGAAGGTTCCGCGCCTTGTCGAGCGCCCGTGCATTCGAGCCTGGCATGAACAAGACGCTGCGGCGCGGACGGATCATGATTGGGTTTCCATTGGGGAAGCAGCTTGAGTAGCACTTCGGCCCCGTTGCCGAAAGGCTTGTTCCGGCGGCGCACCTAGGCTAGCCAACCGGAAAGATTTTGCGAGGCCAGCCATGACACCGTTTCCCGAACACCTGCTCGCCGGCTACCAGACCTTTGTCACCCAGCGCCTGCCCACCGAACAATCGCGCTACCGCGAATTGTCGCAAATCGGCCAGTCGCCGGAAGTCATGGTGATTGGCTGCTGCGATTCCCGCGTGTCGCCGGAAGTGATTTTCGACGCCGGACCGGGCGAACTCTTCGTGGCGCGCAACGTCGCCAACCTGGTGCCCGTCTTCCAGCCTGACGGCAACGCGCACGGCGTATCGGCGGCGCTGGAATATGCAAATCAGGTGCTGCGGATAAAGCACATCGTGGTGCTGGGCCACGCGCAGTGTGGCGGCATCCGCGCTTTCGTCGACAAGAGCGCGCCGCTGTCTCCGGGCGATTTCATCGGCAAATGGATGTCGATGTTCGTCAAGCCGGGCGAGAAGGTCGAACAGCGCGACCACGAAACCATGCAGCAGTTCGTGACGCGTATCGAGAAGGCGGCGATTCTGCGCAGCCTTGAAAACCTGATGACGTTTCCCTTCGTAAAGAACCGCGTCGAAAGCGGCGAGTTGCAACTCCACGGCGCTTATTTCGGCGTGGCCGAAGGGTCGCTGTCCATCGTTGACCAGAGCACAAACGAATTCAGCCGCGTCTACCAGCCGTCCTTAACAAGCCAGTGAGATTGACCGGCTAGTGGCCGGCCTTGTCTGCGGCGCCGTGACCGCCGAGCTTGTCCGACCACACGATCAGCAGCGTCGAGACGACGAACACGAGATGGATACCGGCGAGCCAGCCGAGCTTCTGGGCGTCGAACGCCACATCGATATTCATGAACGCCTTCAGCACCTGAATCGCCGAGATCGCGACGATCGACGCCAGCAATTTTTGCTTCAGCCCCGCGAAATCCACCTTGGTCATCCATTCCGGCCAGTCGGGATGGCCACGCGGATCGATCCGTGAAACGAAGTTCTCGTAACCAGAGAACACCACGATCAGGATCAGATTGCCGGTGAGCGACACGTCGATCAGCGACAGCACACCGAGAATGATATCGGATTCCTTCGCCGCCGGCGCGTGCAGCACGAACTCGATCAGCAGCAGGACGAATTTGAACAGCAGCACAACGAGGCTGACGACGAGACCGAGATAGAACGGCGCCATCAGCCAGCGGCTGTTGAACAGCACGGTCTCGAACGCCTTCTCGCCGCGCTTGAGCGCAGGATTCGGCTGATACTCGGCTGCGGCGGGCCGGTGCTCAGATGGCTCGTTCGTCATCCTGGCCCCCGGCCCTGTGTCCTGACTAACGCTCAGGCTGCTTTCTTTTTAGGCTGCAGCAGCTTGCGATTGACCAGGCATTCAGCGATCTGGATCGCGTTCAGCGCGGCGCCCTTGCGTAGATTGTCCGATACGCACCACAGCACGAGACCGTTCTCCACCGTCGCGTCCTCGCGGATGCGGCTGATATAGGTCGCGTCCTCACCGGCGGCTTCGTACGGCGTGACGTAACCGCCAGGTTCGCGCTTGTCGATCACGAGACAGCCCGGAGCGGTGCGCAGGATGTCGCGAGCTTCGTCCGCCGAGATCGGATTCTCGAATTCGATGTTGACGGCTTCGGAATGCCCGACGAATACCGGCACGCGCACGCAGGTCGCGGACATTTTGATTTTGGGATCAAGAATCTTCTTGGTCTCCATCATCATCTTCCACTCTTCCTTCGTGTAGCCATCCTCCATGAAGACGTCGATCTGCGGGATGACGTTGAAGGCGATACGCTTCGGGAATTTATTATTGATCAGCTCGCTGTTGGTGTAGACGGCCTTGGTCTGCGAGAACAATTCGTCCATCGCATCCTTGCCGGCACCGGACACCGACTGATAGGTCGCAACCACCACGCGCTTGATCACTGCCTTGTCGTGCAGCGGCTTCAGCGCCACCACGAGTTGCGCCGTCGAGCAGTTCGGATTGGCGATGATGCCCTTCTTGGTGAAGCCGGCAACAGCATCCGCATTCACTTCAGGCACGATCAACGGTACGTCGGGATCCATCCGCCACGTCGATGAGTTGTCGATCACGACAGCGCCCGCCGCCGCGATCTTCGGCGACCACTCCTTGGACACGGCTCCGCCGGCCGACATCAGGCAGATGTCGACGTCGCTGAAATCGTAGTGCTCCAGCGCTTTGCATTTCAGGGTGCGGTCGCCATAGGACACTTCGACGCCCATGCTGCGGCGGGAGGCCAGTGCGACCACCTCGTCAGCCGGAAACTTGCGTTCGTCCAGAATGTTGAGCATTTCCCGGCCCACGTTGCCGGTCGCTCCAACTAGCGCAACCTTGTAACCCATCGTTGACTCTCCGAAGAAAAATGCTTCGCCACCGCCGCCTGCGGAAGGGAAGAGGGAGCGCTTCTATGCGAAAAACGGCCCAAATACAACGCAGAAGCAACTGCGGGGGCAGGTCGGACGTCAAGTGGCAGGAGGTCTTGCGACCGTGGCCACGGCGGAAGCTCGTTCCCGTTCTATGACCGGAACAGAACGTCCGCCAAGAGTCATATATGAACCCGATCCTGCTCGATCAGCCCCTTCAGGATGCCTCCGGCATCCATCCGGCGTTGCGCAGCTTTGCCGACGAATGCAGCGCTGTGGCGGTCCGGATTCTGGCTTATGTCTGCGGCCTCGCCGCGCTGGCCGTTATCGCGGTGGATCTGGTCTCGGCTGTGCCGGTCGCTGCCAATACCGGACTTCCATCCGTCCCCGGCTGGACGCTGGCCAGCCGCCCGCATCCGGCTTTTGCCGTCAGCAAGCTGGATTTATCAGACAGGCCAAACGCTTACGAGATTCTCCGGCACCCCGAAGGCGGCCGCAAGGATATTTTGCGCTGGGCCGCGACAACGGGCGAACCGCCGACCGCGGAGGTGGAGATTTACCGCCCCGGCGGCGAGCTGGATGCATTTAGCGCCGCCGACGCCGATGTTGCATCCCGGATGGCCGGGCGAGTGACCGACGGCACCGAACCTGCCGGCTTTATCGACACCAAATTCGGCCGCGTCCCCCTGATCCGTTTCAGCGGGGCCGCCCTGCCCGGCAAGGAGGCCTGTCTGGGCTTTGCCAAGACTTTCACGGCCCCAAGCGTCCGGATCAGCGGATGGGCCTGTCAGGCCGATACAGCGGCCGCCCAGCGCGCCTTCGTGGGCTGCACCCTGAACCGGCTGATCCTGTTGTCGGCCGGCAATGACCCGAAAATGGCCGAGTTGTTCGCGCGCGCCGAACTCAAGCGCCACACCTGCAACACGATGACAATCGTACCGACGACATGGATCGCCTCCAGCGAGGCTCCGCAGTTGCGCGGCACGGTCACGCAAGATTGAGACGATCAAGACGGGAACTTTGAAATGTCCTTCGATCAAAATCATTTGGCGATCGTCAGCACCCACGCCGGCAGGGCTATCCGCTATTCCTTCTATATCGCGGGGACCGTGGTTTTTGCGCTTATCGCCGTAGGGCTTGTAAGCCTGTCGAGTTTCTTCGGTCAGCCATCGGGCGTGACCACCAAGGCGTCTTTCCAGATCACCGCCTCCGAACTCAGCCGGTTATCATCAACTGCCAATTCTGCGCGATTCAACGCGGGCTGGCAGGAAGTCCTGCAATACGGCCAGGTTTACGATCGCAACACCGACTTCACGCTCGTGGTCAACATGCCGTCCAATCCGGACACGCCGGTGATCCGTGACTATTCCTCGGAAATGTCCAGTCTGCGGCCGCTGCTGCGTTCGGCGTATACGGGCATGGGCAGAGCAACGACCTATTACGATCTCGAGACGCGCTTCGGCCCGGTCCGCGCCGCGAACTTCCAGATCAACTCCGATGGCCAGACCAAGCTCTGCGTGTCCTATCTGAGCCGCTTCGACACCACTGCCGTGTACCTCAAAGGCTGGTACTGCGAAGCCAGCGGCGCGCGTCCGAACTTCCACACGCTGGCCTGCATGATCGACCGCATCAGCCTGAAGGGCGTGCTGCCCACGGCAGCCGCGCAGACATTCTTCGAGGAACGAATGAAGCGGTCCCCGCGTTGCAGTGCCGAGCCGGTGTCACAAACCACCGATACCCGCCCGCCGCGTCCGCCCCGCCGGCTCTGAAGGCTGGAATCGCACCGGTCCCGTCCCTATCTTGATTATGGGAGCGACGATCCTCGGGCGAGTGTGGCCCATTGGTCCTTGTGGGAGACTGCCGGAAACGGGTATGGTGCGACGCAATTGGGAATGTGACGAGGATTCAATGGCTTTGAAGTACCCGGGCGCGAAAACACTGGCGATATTGCTGGCTACGGCCGCGATTGTGACCGCTGGATTCGGCGTTACCGCTGCCGATGCCCAGACCCGGAAGCGCACCGTTCAGGATGACCCGACCTATGACGGCCCGCCGCGTAAAGCGGTCAATTCGTCCTACCAGCGCGGCCGGACGCGCGTTTACGTGACGCGCCGCTCCTGGCTCGACGCCGGCACCGAGGTCGTTCCCGGCGAGCGCAAGTTCACCGACTACGCCTTCCCGCCCGGCTATTCCTATGGCCAGCAGATCGACCGGCTGTACACCAGCCGCCGCCCGCTCGGCGACCAGTGGGACACCGGCACGCCATTCCCGTTCCCGCTCTACTGATTTTTCACAGACCTGTTGAAACGAAAATGCCCGGCCGGAGCCGGGCATTTTTATGCGGATTTGCATAAGGCGAACCGGTGACGGACTTCACCCGAAAGGGCGAAATCGTGTCCGGCGCCAAAGGGCCCCGGAACCGCTCGGTCCCCGCTCTCCGGCCACAGGCGCGCACTTTAGCCCTTGCGCCCACCGACCCTGAGCTTAGACTTTTCGTCATATTTTTTTGTTTTTCAGAACTTTTGATTTTCGGGGGTCTGCTTTGCGCATACGGCTTTCGATCCTCGTATGGACGATACTGGCCGCCGCGCTGACGCCGGCGCTCGCCGAGAAGCGCGTGGCGCTGGTGATCGGCAATTCCGACTATCAAAACGTCGCACCACTCACCAACCCTTCCAACGATGCCGCCGCCATCGCGGCTATCCTGACCAAAGCCGGTTTCGACATCGTCGATACCAAATCGAATCTGTCCGGCATCGAGATGAAGCGCGCGCTGCGCGAGTTCGGCAACAAGGTCCGCGATGCCGACGTGGCGGTGATCTATTACGCGGGCCATGGCATCGAGCTTGAGGGCAGCAACTATCTGATCCCTGTCGATGCGAAGCTTGAAATTGATACAGACGTTCTCGATGAAGCCTTTCCGCTGGAGCGCTTCATTGTCGCAGCCGATCCCGCCAAACAGCTTCGCCTCGTCATTCTCGATGCCTGCCGCGACAATCCGTTCAACAAGACGATGAAGCGCACCATCGGCTCGCGCGCGGTCAGCCGCGGACTTGCGAAGGTCGAACCGACAAATCCGAACACGCTGGTCGCGTTTGCCGCGAAGGCGGGCTCAACGGCCTCCGACGGCGAAGGCAAGAACAGTCCGTTCGCCACGGCGCTGGTCAAGCACATGACCAAACCCGGCCTCGATCTGCGCAAGGCTTTCGGCTTCGTACGCGATGACGTGCTGAAGGCGACGAGCAACAAGCAGGAGCCATTCGTTTACGGCTCGCTTGGCGGCAACGACGTGTCGCTGGTGCCGGCCGTCGCCGTTGCCCCCGCCGCAGCGCCGCAGACCGATGCGAATGCAGCCGTGCGCCGCGACTACGAGCTCGCCGAACGGGTCGGCACGCGCGAGGTGTGGGATTACTTTATCGCGACCTATCCCGACAGCTTCTACGCCAAGCTGGCGCAGGCCCAGCGCAACAAACTCAAGGCGGAAGAAGCGCGTCTCGCGGCCACCGAAAAGGCGAAGGCTGCGCAGGACGAGCAGGTGCAGCTTGCCGTTGAGGGGGCGAAGAAAGCCACGCAAGAGAAAGCCGCAGAACTGGCAAGGAAGGCCGAGCAGCAGCGTGTCGCGGCTGAGCTTGCGAAGAAGGCGGAAGACGCCAAGCTTGCCGAGGCAGAGAAGGTCAAGGCCGCCGCGCTTGCAAAGGCCGAGCAGCAGGCGCGTGTCGCAGCCGAGAAAAAAGCCGCCGACGACGCCAAGATGGCCGACGCTGCACGTGTTGCGGCTGACAAGAAAGCCACAGAACAGAGGGCGAAGGACGACAAGCCTGTCGGTCCGGTGGCGTCGCTGACGCCGGACCAGTCAGCGCCGAAACCGGATGCGCCGGTCGTGGTCGCCGATATTCCGAAGCAACTTCAGATCGAGTTGCGCCGCGTCGGATGCAACACAGCGGCAGCCAGCGACGCGTGGACGTCCGCCGCCCAGAAAGCGATGGAGCTGTTCAACAAGAACGCCGGCATGAAGCTCGACGTGAAAGTGGCGTCCGCCGATTCGCTTGACGCCGTGAAGAGCAGGCAGGGCCGGATCTGTCCGCTGACCTGCGAGCACGGCTACAAGGCCGACGGCGATCGCTGCACCAGGATTACCTGCCGCGCCGGCTTTGAGGTCGGCGACGACAACACCTGCGAGAAGATCGAGGTGAAGAAAAAACCCGCTCCGCCGGTGGCGAAGCGGGAGGAAGCCCCGACAGACAAACCCGCGACCAAACCTTCCGAGAAGCCCACGGGTAAGAGCGTCGAAGCGCTCTACGCAACCTGCAACGCAAAGGCGATTGCGCATTCAACTGCGCCACCAGGCTTCAAGCACAACCCTACGGCAATGCTGGGATCGTTCTCCCGGATCGAGGCTTGCGTTAAAAACGGCGGCAACTACTAGTTTGCCTTACCCCGCCAGCGCATCCAGTTCTGCGACGATCGCCTCGCCCATCTGCGACGTCGAGACGATCTTCGCGCCGTCCGCCTTGAGGTCGGCGGTGCGCAGACCCTTGGCCAGCGTGGCGGCGATCGCCGCGTCGATCATGTCGGCTTCCTTCTGCAGATCGAACGAATAGCGCAGCGCCATCACGAACGATGCGATCATCGCGATCGGATTGGCCATGCCCTTGCCGGCGATGTCCGGCGCCGAACCGTGCACCGGCTCGTACAGCGCCTTGCGCTTCTTGGTCTTCGGATCGGTCTCGCCCAATGAGGCCGACGGCAGCATGCCGAGCGAGCCGGTGAGCATCGCGGCGATATCGGAAAGCATGTCGCCGAACAGGTTGTCGGTGACAATGACGTCGAACTGCTTCGGCCAGCGCACGAGCTGCATGCCGCCCGCGTCGGCGAGCTGATGCTCAAGCTCGACATCCTTGTACTCGCGCGCATGAACCTGCGTCACGACTTCCTTCCACAACACGCCGCTCTTCATGACGTTGTGCTTTTCCATCGACGTCATCTTGTTGCGACGCTTGCGCGCGAGGTCGAAAGCGACGCGCGAAATGCGCTCGATCTCATAGGTGTCGTAAACCTGGGTATCGACGGCGCGCTTCTGGCCGTTGCCGAGATCGGTGATGGTCTTCGGCTCGCCAAAGTACACGCCGCCGGTCAGTTCGCGCACGATCATGATGTCGAGGCCTTCGACGACTTCTTTCTTAAGGCTGGAGGATTCCGCCAGCGCCGGGTAGCAGATCGCCGGGCGCAGGTTGGCGAACAGCGCCATGTCCTTGCGCAGCCGCAGCAGGCCCGCTTCGGGGCGCGCTTCATAAGGAACATCCGCCCACTTCGGTCCGCCGACCGCGCCGAAGATCACGGCGTCAGCGGCCTGCGCGCGCGCCATGGTGGCATCGGTGATCGCCACCTTGTCGGCGTCATAGCTCGATCCGCCGACCAGACCGGTCTCGGTCTCGAACTTGGCGATGCCGCGCTTGCCGAGCCAATCGATAATGCGCTTCACCTCCGCCATCACTTCGGTGCCGATGCCGTCGCCGGGGAGAAGGAGGAGTTTGTGCGATGCCATGATGATACCTCGATCGATTGTTTGTCGTCATTGCCGGGCTTGACCCGGCAATCCATCCTTCTTGAAAAGTTGGATGCCCGGGTCAAGCCCGGGCATGACAAGAGAAAGCGCGGACTTGCTAAATCGCCCTTGCAGAATTGGCAAGACACCATTGCCCGCTCGTGATTGGCCAAGCCTCACCGAAACTGCCAATGTGCCGCACCTGCCGGAGCCATCCTGTGACGTCCCCCGATTCCCCAGTCCCTTTCGCGCGCCCGATGCGCATGATCCTGATCCTCGCGCTGGCGCCTGCCATCGGGCTCGGCATCGGCAGGTTCGGCTACACGCTGGTTCTGCCTGACATGCGCGATTCGCTCGGCTGGTCGTATTCGACCGCCGGCTTCATGAACACCATCAACGCCATTGGTTATCTCGCGGGCGCGCTGGGTGCAGCCTCCTTCATCCGCCGCGTCGGCGTGTTCCGCTCGGTCTGGATCGGCGCGCTGGCCTGCGTCGTGTCGCTGGCGATCTGCGCACTGTCGGGCAACGTGCTCGTGTTCGGTTTCGGACGCCTGCTGTCGGGCCTCGGCGCGGCGACAACTTTCGTCGGCGGCGGCACGCTGGCCGCAACCATCGCGCAAACGCGGCCCGCGAAATCGGCGCTGCTGCTCAACCTGTTCTACACCGGCCCGGGCACCGGCCTGATCGTGTCGGGACTGGCCGCACCGTTTTTGCTGCAGTATTTCGGTCCCGGCTCGTGGTGGATCGTGTGGGTGGCGCTGACCATCATCTCGGCGCTGATGATGATCCCGCTGATGCTCAACCCAATCGACGTTGCCGCAAACGAAACGTCGGTCAGCACAACTCCGGTCGCATTGCGTCCGATCGCGTTTTATCTTGCCGGCTATTTCCTGTTCGGCGCGGGCTACATCGCCTACATGACTTTCATGATCGCCTATGTGCGCGACGGCGGCGGCGGCGCGGTGGCGCAGAGCGCGTTCTGGTGCCTGATCGGATTGATGTCGTTCGCGGGATCGTGGCTGTGGCGCGGGCTGATGGCGCGCGGCGACAGCGGCACCACCGTCGCGATCATGATCGCGGTCACTTGTCTCGGCACATTCATCGCGCTGCTCGGCACATCGCCGATGCTGCTGGTGGCGTCGGCCTTCGTGTTCGGCCTGTCGTTCTTTCCGGTGGTGGCCGCGACCACCGTGTTCACACGGTTGAACTATCCGCCGGATGCATGGGCCAAAGTGATCGGCGTCATGACCATCACCTTCGGCCTTGGCCAGACGCTGGGTCCGTTCGTCACCGGCGCCATCACCGACGTGATGGGCCTGTCCTATGCGCTCAGGATCTCCACCGCCGCGCTGGCGCTGGGCGCGGTGCTGTGTGCATTCCAGCGGCCATTGAAGG
>JAZKDK010000008.1:0-90287 GCA_040387615.1 Pseudomonadota bacterium
CGAGTCCGTAAAGCGAATGTCAAATCCAAAACTCCACTAGAAACTTATATTTGCTGGTGGTCCGTCGATTCTCACATTCGCAAGAATGCCTGCTGAAATGGGATGCGAATGTTAGAATCGGACCACTAGGCACGAAAGATCAATAAAACGCGGGAGAAGCACCATGTCGCCGGCCGAAGCACGCCTCACGGAAGTTAAATCCACCATGTCTGACGCGGAATGGGAGCAGCGGGTCAACCTCGCGGCCTGCTACCGCCTCGTCGCACTCTACGGCTGGGACGATCTCGTCGACACGCACATCTCGGCACGGGTCCCCGGTCCGGAACATCACTTCCTGATCAATCCCTACGGGCTGATGTTTGACGAAATCACCGCATCGAGTCTCGTGAAGGTGGATCTCGGTGGCAATCAGCTCAGCGAGAGCGATTACAGCATCAATCCGGCAGGCTTCACCATTCACTCCGCCGTTCATGAAGTGCGCGAAGATGCCGGCTGCGTGATGCACCTCCACACCGCGGACGGCACCGCTGTCGCAAGCTGCATGGAAGGCCTTCTGCCGCTGAACCAGACCGCGCAGCTTGTCACCGGCGACCTCGCCTATCACGACTACGAAGGTATCGCGCTGGATCATGACGAGCGTCCGCGCATCCAGAAAGACCTCGGCCAGAAGAACCATCTTCTGCTGCGCAACCACGGCACGCTGACCGTCGGCCGTTCGGTCGCCTCGGCGTTCGAGCGTATGTACCACCTCGAGCGTGCCTGCACGATGCAGGTCCGCACCCGCATGCTGGGACCGACCGCCTACCCGGTCGACAAGCTCGTGATCGAGAAGAACGAAAAGCTGGTGACCGATCCGGTGCGCTCGGATTTGCGTTCGACCAAGCTGGTCTGGCCGCCGCTGCTGCGAAAGCTTGACAGGATCGACTCCAGCTATAGAAATTGATCCGTCAGCCTCTACACTGACCCGGAATAAAAAACGCCGCCCAATTCCGGGCGGCGTTTTTGTATTCGGCGATTGCTTCGGCTAGCGCGGCGTATCCGCGAATGCCGCGAGAATCCGCGCCCATGAGCGGATGCCCTTGTGGAAGCTCTTCAGGTCGTATTTCTCATTCGGCGAATGGATGTTGTCATCTTCAAGCCCGAACCCGATCAGCACCGTTTCCAGCCCCAGCGTCTTCTTGAAATCCGCGACAATTGGAATCGACGCGCCTGACCCGATCAGGAGCGCATCCTTGCCCCATTCGTCGGTCAGCGCGCGCTTCGCCGCCGCCAGCGGCTTCATGCCCCAGTCGAGCGCGATAGCCGGCGCACCGGCATGATCGATGAACTCGGCGGTGCAGTCCGCGGGCAAGCGCGAGGTGACAAAATCGCGGAAGGCTTTGCGGATTTTTTCCGGCTGCTGGCCTTCGACCAAACGGAATGAAACCTTTGCAGAAGCCTCCGCCGGAATAACCGTCTTGGAGCCTTCGCCCGTATATCCGCCAACGATGCCATTGATATCGCAGGCCGGACGCGACGACACCTGCTCGATCAGCAACCGGTCTTTTTCACCGGCAGGAACCGACAGACCGATCGGCTTCAGGAAGGTTTCCGGCGACAGATTGAGATTTTTCCACTGCGCCAGAATGTCGGGCGGCAGATCCTTCACCCCGTCGTAAAAACCCGGAATGGTGATGCGACCGTTCTCGTCGTGCAGGCTTCCCAGAATGCGCGTCAGCACACGGATCGGGTTTTGCGCGCCGCCACCGAAGATGCCCGAATGCAGATCGCGGTTTGCCGCCTTGATCTTTACCTCGTCATAGACGAGGCCGCGCAACGAGGTCGTGATTGCGGGCGTGTTCTGGTCCCACATGCCGGTGTCGCAGACCAGCACGAAGTCGGCGGTGAGGTCTTTCTTGTGCTTGTCGAGGAAGGGGCCGAAGTTCTTCGAGCCGATTTCTTCTTCGCCCTCGATCAGGATCGTCACATTCAGCGGCAGCGATCCGGTCACGTTCTTCCAGGCCCGGCAGGCCTCAACAAAGGTCATCAACTGGCCCTTGTCGTCCTCGGCGCCGCGCGCGACGATGATCTTGCGGCCATCCGCGTGATCGGTCACGACCGGCTCGAACGGCGGCCGATGCCACAGGTCGAGCGGATCGACCGGCTGCACGTCGTAATGGCCATAGAACAGCACGTGCGCGCCCGCGCTGCCATTGCTCTTGCCGACGATGGCCGGATGACCGGCGGTCGGGCGCACATCGGTCGCAAAACCGATGGATGCGATATCGGCTGCGAGGTGATCCGCCGCCTTTTTGCAATCATCCGTAAAAGCAGGATCGGCCGAAATCGACTTGATCCGGAGCAACGTGAACAACCGCTCGAGACTCTTGTCGAAATCCTTGTCGATATGGTCGAGAACGGCGGCGAGTTGGGGCGTGACGGACATGGCGTACTGTTCCTCAAATCCGGATGACACGGCGAAGGGCGACGAAACGCGTGATAGCTATCGTCGCAGCAGCCCGCCAAGCGCACCACGCACGATAGAGCGGCCGATCGATCCTCCGATCGAACCGGCCACCGACTTACCGAGGCTGGCCGCAACGCTACCGGCAACCTTGTTTGTGACCGAGCGCGTGACGTCGCGCGCGATGACCTGCCCGGTCGACAGCTTCTGGCCGCGTGGTCGCGTCGTACCGAAAATGGATCCGACGATCGAACCAAGCTGGCCCAGCACTCCGCCTTCCGAACTTTCTGCGGCCGGAGCTGCGGTCTGGGTGAGGCGTTCGCGCAGCATCTCAAAGGCGGATTCGGAATCGATGGTGGTGTCGTATTTGCCCCGCACAGGGCTCGCCGCCAGGATCGCCTTGCGCTCTTCTGGCGTGATCGGCCCGATCCGCGCAGTTGGCGGGCGGATCATGACGCGCTCGACCATGGCCGGCGTGCCGTTGCCTTCCAGAAACGACACCAAAGCCTCGCCCTTGCCCAGTTCGGTAATCACCTGAGCGGTATCGAGCTTGGGGTTCGGCCTGAATGTCTGTGCGGCCGCCTGAACGGCTTTCTGGTCGCGCGGCGTGAACGCGCGCAGCGCGTGCTGAACCCGGTTGCCGAGCTGGGCAAGCACCCTGTCCGGCACGTCGATGGGATTTTGCGTTACGAAGTAGACGCCGACGCCCTTTGAACGAATGAGCCGCACGACCTGCTCGATCTTGTCGAGCAGCGCTTTCGGAGCATCGGTAAAGAGAAGATGCGCCTCGTCAAAAAAGAACACGAGCTTCGGCTGCGGCGGGTCGCCGACTTCGGGTAATTCTTCGAACAATTCAGACAACATCCAGAGAAGGAACGTCGCGTACAGCCGCGGGCTCTGCATGAGCTTGTCAGCGACCAGGATGTTGACCATGCCCCGGCCATTGGCGTCGGTGCGCATGAAGTCCTTCAATTGTAGCGCCGGCTCACCGAAAAACTGCTCACCGCCCTGATTCTGCAGCACCAGAAGCTGGCGTTGGATGGTACCGATGGTCTGTTTCGTGACATTGCCGAACTTCTGCGCTGCCCGTTTGAGCTCTAGAATGGCCTCGCTCGTGTCGTCCCCATTCTTCTTCCCGTCGGCGGGGGATATGGCATCCAGAATTGCGCGCAAATCCTTGAAGTCGACCAGCGGAAGGCCGCCTTCGTCAGCGACCTTGAAAGCGACGTTGAGCACACCCTCCTGCACGTCGTTGAGATCGAGCATGCGCGACAGCAGCAATGGTCCCATTTCCGAGACGGTGGCGCGCACCGGATGGCCCTGTTCGCCGAATACGTCCCAAAACACAGTCGAAAACTGGTCCGGCTTGAAATCCAGTCCCATGGTCTTGGCGCGGCTGAGAATGAAATCCTTGGCCTCGCCTACCTCAGCGATGCCTGACAGATCGCCCTTGATGTCAGCGGCGAAGACCGAAACGCCCGCACGCGCAAAGCCCTCGGCCATGACCTGAAGCGAAACTGTCTTGCCGGTGCCGGTGGCGCCCGTGACAAGACCGTGCCGGTTTGCAAGTCCGAGCGTCAGGAATGCCGGCTCATCGCCCCGTCCGATGAAGATCGTCTTGTCGGTATCGGCGGATGCAGCGCTTCCCGCGCCAACCGGCGCCACCACCGATGCGGCCTTGTCAGAAGCATTTTTGGACGCCCTCTTTGCCATCTCTCGCCTCGTGCAGACTCTGGATTGCCCCGCTATCGAAACGCGGCGCATGATGTGTGATCTTGCAGTATGGAACCCGCCGGTCAACCCGCAGGACGCATTGCCCGCACCAGCCAATGCCGCGCTGCATTATGCATGACGTTATATATATGTCGTTCCGCCGTGCGACTGAGTGAATTCTTGCTCCACGCCGTCAATTTCTCTCGGCATCCCGTCAATGCGCACCGCATCAAAATCGGCCGATGGATTGAAACGAATTTGCGTTCGCTACGTAGATCGAAGTTGCGCTAACCAATTTGTCACCTTTGGCACGGCAAATGATCGCGAAATCGGCGTTGATTCTTGCACGGTTGCAACACTTCACGATCGATTGCGCTAACTGCGGTTTCAAAAAGCGTGATCGCTTGTAATTCGCAACGCACGCGCTCAAGATAAAATCACAAACGAAAATCCGGTACGCAACCGGAGGCACGGGGCATTCTAATGGGCGAATTCATTGGCGAGCTGGCTGCAAAAGCCGGCATTGACAACGCTGTGGCTGAAAAGGCCGTCGGCGCTATGCTTGGGTTCCTTCGCAAGGAGGGGCCGGCTGAACAGGTGCGTTCGCTGATCGAGCAGATTCCGGGCGCAGAAGACGCGATCACAGCTGCTGGTTCCGGCGGCGGGCTCGCGGGTATGCTCGGCGGTGGCATCATGGCGCTTGGCGCCAAGCTGATGGGGTTGGGCCTCGGAATGAGCGAGATTCAGAACCTGGCGCGTGAACTCTTCAGGTTCGGCCGCGACAAAATTGGTGCGGACGGGATGCGTGCGATCATTGCCGAAACGCCTGGCCTTTCCAAGTTCGCGTAAAATTCATTTTCAAGTTCGAGTATCATGTCCAATCCTCTTTCAGCGTATCCTCTCTCGAAAATTGACGGCCTTGGCGCGCACGCCCAGGCCAAGCTCAAGGCACAAGGTATTCGCACGACCGCTGCGTTGCTTGACAATGCCAGCACCCCAAAGGGCCGGAAATTGCTCGCGGCGAAGACTGGCCTTAGCGAGCAGCAATTATTGGCTTGGGCGAACATCGCAGACTGCATGCGCATCAAGGGGATGGGCAAGGCCAAGGCCGAACTGCTGCGTGCGGCTGGTGTCGTGACCGTGCGCGAGTTCGTGCAGCGCAATCCCCAGCGGCTGGCGCAGGCCATGAAGGAAGCCAACGACAAACGCAAGCTGGTCCAGGTCCTTCCGTCCGACAAATCCGTCGCCGAATTGATCCAGCGTGCCCGCAAGCTGCCGTTGAAGATTTCCTACTGAAACGGCCCACAGCCCCGGTTGCGATGGCTACGCGAAGCCCCTTGGGCCACAGCCCGCTCCGCCATCGCTTGACTCGCCAGCAGGGACCGCGCAAAGCCACCGCATGATGGCCGCCCCGCCCCGATCAAATCCGGCTGCCACGCAGCTTCATCAGGTGCTGCGGGACCTGTTTGCGCGTCACCTTCCGGTGGTTATGGGCGTGCTGAATGTCACCCCGGATTCGTTCTCCGACGGCGGCCGGTTCATCGAGCCCGAACTTGCCCTTGCGCAAGCCAAACGGATGATCGCAGAGGGTGCCGGCATCCTCGATGTTGGCGCGGAGTCGACTCGGCCTTACGGCTCGAAGCCGGTCACGGCCGACGAGGAATTACAGCGTTTACGGAATATCCTGCCCGCGGTTGCCACCCTTGGCATCCCGGTCTCAATCGATACCATGAAGGCACCGGTGGCTGCGTGGGCGCTGAGCAACGGCGCAGCCATTGCCAACGATGTCTGGGGTCTGCAGCGCGATCCGGACATGGCGCGGGTGATCGCTGATCATGATGCGCCAGTGGTTATCATGCACAATCGCGACAGCGTCGATCCTGCCATCGATATCGTGCAGGATATGATCGCGTTCTTCTCGCGCTCGCTCGACATTGCGATCAAAGCGAACATCTCGCCTGGGCACATCGTACTCGACCCCGGCATCGGCTTCGGCAAAACTCCCGAGCAGAGCATGACTGCGCTCGCCCGGCTCGACGACCTCAGCCAGTTCGGCCTGCCGTTGCTGGTCGGAGCCTCGCGCAAACGATTTATCTCCGCCGTATCACCGTCCGAACCGGATCAGCGGATCGGCGGCTCCATTGCGGCACACCTGCTGGCGGCACAGCGTGGGGCCAAAATCATCCGTGCGCATGACGTGGCGGAAACGGTGCAGGCCTTGCGCGTGGCATCGGCAATCGAGGACAAGCGATGAGCGACGTGATTTTCATCAAGGGCCTTTTGATCCACGCCCGTCATGGCGTCATGGATCATGAAGCCGAGGTCGGCCAGCGGTTCGTGATCGACCTTGAACTGTCGATCGATCTCGCGGAGTCCTCCCGCACCGACAAACTCGCCGACACGGTGTCCTATTCGGACGTGGTCGCGACCGCAAGCGCGGCCTTCAAGGGCCACAACTACTACCTGCTGGAACGTGCAGCAGGTGCTGTGGCGGAATCGATCCTTGCTGCTTTTACCCGCGTCAGCGCCGTGAAAGTGACGGTCCACAAGCCGCATGCGCCAATCGCAGCGATTTTCGACGACGTCGGCGTCGTTATCACACGCACGCGGGCCTGACATGGCGAGTGTCCTGATCGCCCTCGGCGGCAATGTCGGAGATGTCCGCGCGACCTTCGTGAAGGCCATCGCCAATATTTGCGGCATGACGCAGGCTGCCCTGATCGCACGCTCTTCGGATTACGCGACGCCGCCTTGGGGCAACGAGCATCAGGAGCCGTTCGTCAATGCCTGTATCGAGATCGAAACCAGCCTTGATCCGCATGCATTGCTGTTCACACTGCACAAGATCGAAAAGAAATTCGGCCGTGACCGGGCCCGCGAGCGTCGTTGGGGGCCGCGCACGCTGGACCTCGACATGATCGCCTATGACGATGTTCGCCTCGACAAGCCGGAATTGACGCTGCCGCATCCTCGCCTGTTCGAACGGGCCTTCGTACTGGTGCCGCTGGCGGAGATCGCGCCAGACCGTCCGATCGCGGGACAGACTCCGCGTCAGGCTCTCACCCGCCTCTCGTCAGATGGCATCGAACGCCTGCCTGATCTGCAGTAAACGCCTGAAACAACCATTTGGCTTGCGCGCCGCCGCGTGTCATTTTCAGATCAACTAAGCATATTTTCTGGGAGCTAACCCTCTGAATGACCACTGAAACCGACAATCTGCCGCTCGCGGCCGACTTCGCTCCTGCCTCCCGCGACGACTGGCGGAAGCTGGCCGACGGCGTCCTGAAGGGTGCGCCGTTCGAAAAGCTGGTTGGCAAAACCTACGACGGGCTGCGGATCGATCCGATCTATGAGCGCGCGCGCAATGCGACGGCCATTCCCGCCCGCGTTGCCGGTGCGCCGTGGCAGATCATGCAGCGCGTGGATCATCCGGATGCTGCGATTGCCAACGTCCAGGCTCTTCACGATCTGGAGAACGGCGCGACAGGTCTGACCATCGTCTTCGCGGGCGCCAACGGCGCGCGGGGCTTTGGTTTGCCACCGACCAAGGAAGCGCTGGCGCGTGCACTCGACGGTGTGTACCTCGACGCAGGCATCGGCATTGAATTCGAGATCAGCCCGCAATCGCGCGACGTGGGGCAGCACCTCGCCGAATTGCTAGCCGCGCGCAAGATCGCGCCCTCCACCGTCAATGTCCGCTTCGGCCTCGATCCTATCGGCGGCGGCGGCGTGCGCGGGAGCAGCCATGGCAGTTGGGATTCAATCGCGAAAGTGTTCGGCGGCAAGATCGCTCAACTTGCGAAGACCGGCTTTCGCGGCCCCTTCGCGCCGGCCGACGGCCGGGTGATTCACGATGCGGGCGGCTCGGAAGCGCAGGAACTCGCTTACGTCATCGCCGTTGGTGTCACTTATCTGCGCGCGCTGGAAGCTGCGGGCATCGCGCTCGACGACGCCCGACGAATGATCTACGCGCGCCTCAGTGCCGATGCCGACCAGTTTCTCACGATGGCGAAATTCCGTGCGCTGCGGCAGTTGTGGGCGCGCATTGAACAAAGCTGTGGCCTCACACCCGAACCGATGTTCGTTGTAGCGGAGACCTCATGGCGGATGCTGACGCAACGCGATCCCGACGTGAACATGCTGCGTGCGACCATCGCCGCGTTCTCCGCGGGACTCGGCGGCGCCAACAGCATCAGCGTCCTGCCACATACACTGGCGCTCGGACTGCCGGATGCTTTCGCCCGGCGTGTCGCGCGAAACACCCAGCTTGTGCTGCTGGAAGAATCCAATCTCGACAAGGTGTCGGACCCGGCCGCCGGATCGGGCGGCATCGAAACGCTGACCAGACAACTCTGCGAAGCCGCCTGGGCGCAGTTTCAGGAGATCGAGAAGGCCGGCGGCCCGTTTGCCGCGCTTGAGAAAAATGTCATTCAATCGAAAGTCGCTGCCGTGCGCACCGCGCGCGACGTCAACATCGCCAGACGCAAGGACGTTCTGACCGGGGCCAGCGAATTCCCGAACCTGAACGAGAAAAAGCCCGCGGTGCTCGATGTAAAGTCCGCGATCCTGCCGTCGTCGGATGAGATCGTCACGACGTTTGATGCGCTCGCACCCATACGTCTGGCCGCACCGTTCGAGAAACTTCGCGACCTCTCGGATCAAATGCTGGAGAAATCCGGCAAACGCCCGGCGGTGTTCCTCGCCAATCTCGGCACGCCAGCAGACTTCACCGCGCGGGCGACGTTCGCAAAGAGCTTCTTTGAGACCGGCGGCATTGAAGCCATGGGCAACGACGGCTTTTCCGATCCGGCGGCGCTCGCCTCGGCTTTCACGACTTCCGGTGCAGCCCTCGTCTGCCTCTGTTCATCCGACAAGGTCTATGCCGCGGGTGCAGAGGCCGCCGCAAAGGCCCTTCACGCCGCGGACGCGAAGCATATCTATCTGGCAGGCCGTCCGGGGGAACTGGAAGCCGCCTTGCGCGAGGCAGGCGTCACCGGCTTCATAGTCGCCGGTGGCGATGCCGTCGCGACACTTAAAGCTGCCTATGAACTCATTAGGTAGATGCCATGAAGGAACGAGTTCCTGTTCTGACCGGCGGTTGCCAATGTGGCGCGGTGCGTTTTGCGTCCTACACCAAGCCAGGACGGATCAGCGTTTGCCACTGCCGAATGTGCCAGAAGGCGGTGGCTGGGCCGTTCGCATCATTTGTTGAAATACCGCATGGCGACTTCGCGTGGACGCGCGGTACGCCAGCGACGTTTCGTTCTTCATCGATGGCGGAGCGCGATTTTTGCGCGGCCTGCGGAACGCCGCTGAGCTATCGCAAGGTTGACGGTACGGCAATCGAGTTGCTGACTGGTGCTTTCGATCGGCCGGATCATGTCATTCCGACCTATCAAATCGGCGTTGAATCGAAACTTGCCTGGATCAGCCATCTGCACAACCTTCCCGGCAAAACCAGCTCGGAAGCCGCCGGTTCTGCCGAAGCCGGCAGCATTGTCAGCTACCAGCATCCCGATCATAATACGTAGCAGCGCGTCGCCGCGATGATTGCGCGCAAACCTGAGACAGCAGAATGACCCGCATTCCGAATTTTGCAGATGTTGCATTCGAGCCCGCCGCCGTTATGAGCGGCGAAAGCAACGCTGCGCCGTGGCTGACGCCCGAAGGCATTCTGGTGAAACCGGACTTTAGCGAAGCTGACCTCAAGGGGATCGACTTCCTCGATACCTGGCCCGGCATCGCACCCTATCTGCGCGGCCCCTACCCGACCATGTATGTCAACCAGCCGTGGACCGTGCGCCAGTACGCTGGCTTCTCGACGGCGGAAGATTCAAACGCCTTCTATCGCCGCAACCTCGCGGCGGGCCAGAAGGGCCTCTCGGTTGCGTTCGATCTCGCTACCCATCGCGGCTACGACTCCGATCATCCCCGCGTCTCCGGCGACGTCGGTATGGCAGGCGTGGCGATCGATTCCATCTATGATATGCGCACGCTGTTCGCCGGAATTCCGCTCGATCAGATGAGCGTGTCGATGACCATGAACGGCGCGGTGCTGCCGATCCTTGCGCTGTTTGTGGCTGCCGCCGAGGAACAGGGCGTACCGCCGGAGAAACTGTCGGGCACCATTCAGAACGACATTCTCAAAGAATTCATGGTACGCAACACCTACATCTATCCGCCGACGCCATCGATGCGCATCATCTCCGATATCTTCGCGTACACGTCGCAGAAGATGCCGAAATACAACTCGATTTCCATCTCCGGCTACCACATGCAGGAAGCCGGCGCGACGCAGGATCTCGAACTCGCCTATACACTCGCGGACGGCGTCGAGTACCTCCGCGCCGGATTGGCCGCCGGGCTCGATGTCGATCGCTTCGCGCCCCGGCTGTCCTTCTTCTGGGCGATCGGCATGAACTTCTTTATGGAAGTCGCCAAGATGCGCGCGGCCCGGCTGCTGTGGGCCAAGCTTCTGAAGCCGTTCAATCCGAAGGACCCGCGCTCGCTGTCGCTGCGCACGCATTGTCAGACCTCGGGCTGGTCGCTCACCGCGCAAGATGTATTCAACAACGTGGTTCGCACCAACATCGAGGCAATGGCCGCTACGCAAGGTCATACCCAGTCGCTGCACACCAACGCGCTCGACGAAGCGCTGGCGTTGCCGACGGATTTCTCCGCGCGCATCGCCCGCAACACACAATTGTTCCTGCAGCAGGAAAGCGGCACGACGCGGATCATCGATCCGTGGGGTGGTTCCTATTATGTCGAACGGCTAACGCATGACCTCGCCGCCAAGGCCTGGGCACATATTCAGGAAGTCGAAGAACTCGGCGGCATGGCGAAGGCCATCGAGGCCGGTGTTCCAAAACTACGGATCGAGGAAGCCTCGGCCAAGACGCAGGCGCGGATCGACGCCGGCAAACAGGCCGTGATCGGCGTCAACAAGTACAAGCCCGAGAATGAAGCCGCCATCGACGTGCTCAAAGTGGAAAATTCCACCGTGCGCCGCCTGCAGATCGACAAGCTGGCGCGCCTCCGCTCCGAACGCAAACAGGCCGACGTCGATGCGGCCCTTGCCGCACTGACGCGCAGCGCTGGCGAAGGTAACGGCAACCTGCTGGCGCTGGCCATCGATGCTGCCCGCGCCAAGGCCACCGTCGGCGAAATTTCCGATGCGATGGAAAAAGTGTTCGGCCGTCATCGCGCCGAAATCAAATCCATTACCGGCGTTTATAAGCGCGAGGCCGCCACCATGTCCGACCGGGTCGAGAAACTTCAGGCTCTCATCGATGCATTCGAAGATGCGGAAGGCCGCCGCCCGCGCATTCTGGTCGCCAAAATCGGTCAGGATGGCCATGATCGCGGGCAAAAAGTCATCGCTTCGGCCTTCGCCGACGTCGGCTTTGACGTTGACATCGGGCCGCTGTTTGCTACCGCCGATGAAGCCGCGCGGCAGGCCGTCGAGAACGACGTTCACATGCTCGGCCTGTCGTCGCTCGCGGCAGCGCATCTCACCGCCGTCCCGGAATTGAAGGAAGCGCTCAAGAAGCGCGGCCGCGAGGACATCATGATCATTATCGGCGGCGTGATCCCGCCGCAGGATTACGATGCGCTCTACAAGGCCGGCGCGGAGGCGATCTTCCCGCCGGGCACGGTGATCGCGGACGCCGCGGAAGAACTGATCCGCAAGCTCAAGGTTCGGCTCGGGCACTCCAGCGAAGCGGCGGAGTGAACGACGGGTGGAACAGTTTCGCCCATGCCGGCTCACACGATGAACTCCAATAGCGCGACGTCCCGCCTCGCTGCAGATCTCCGCTCGGGCGATCGCGCCGCGTTGGCGCGCGCGATTACCCTGATCGAAAGCCGCCGTGCCGACCATCAGGCACAGGCGCGCGATCTGGTTCAGGAGCTGCTGCCGCTGACGGGCAACGCAATCCGTGTCGGCATCACCGGTTCACCGGGTGTCGGCAAATCCACCACCATCGATGCGCTCGGCATGACGCTGATAGGCAAGGGCCACAAGGTCGCGGTGCTGGCGGTCGATCCGTCTTCGGCGCGCACCGGTGGCTCGATCCTCGGCGACAAGACACGAATGGCGCTGCTTTCCGCCGAGGACAATGCGTTCATCCGCCCTTCTCCGTCATCAGGCACCCTCGGCGGCGTCGCTGCAAAAACGCGCGAAGCGATGCTGTTGTGCGAAGCCGCCGGCTTCGATGTGGTGCTGGTGGAGACCGTCGGCATCGGTCAGTCGGAAACGGCCGTCTGCGACATGACGGATTTCTTCCTGGCGCTGATGCTGCCGGGCGCAGGCGATGAACTGCAAGGCATCAAGAAGGGTCTTGTCGAGCTTGCCGACATGATCGCCGTCAACAAGGCCGACGGCGATAACCTCAAGCGCGCGAAAGCAGCGGCTGCCGAGTATAACGCCGCGCTTCACATTCTCGCACCGCGCTCCGAACACTGGTTTCCGCCGGTCCTCACCTATTCTGCACTGACCGGCGATGGGATCGCGGCCGTGTGGGAGAAAGTCCTCGCACATCGCACCGCGATGATCGCGTCGGGTGACTTTGAGACCCGGCGGCGTCACCAGCAGGTCAAGTGGATGTGGACCATTCTGGAAGACCGACTGCACGCGCGGCTGCGATCCGATCCGGCGATCCGCGCCAAAGTGAAGCAAACCGAAGCCGCCGTTGCCAACGGCCGTATGACGCCCGCGGTCGCGGCCGAGACGGTCGCTGCACTGTTGGACTAGTGTGGTGGTTCGCGAGTCCGTAATATTTACTCAGCACGCCCATTTACGGACTTGCGAACCAAAACCACACTAGAATTGTTATTTTCTAGTGTCCTTTTGAATCCGAAGTTCGCTATGGAACGCGCTGCAAATGAGGCGAACTTCGGATTCAGGACACTAGTGATGGGCGACAAGCCGCGCATTCTCGTCACCGGCTTTCAGCCCTTCCCAGGCGCTCCCTACAATCCGACTGAAAAGCTGGTCGAGCGGCTGCTGCGCTTGCGCCGCTCAGCACTCGACGACGTCGAGCGGATCGGACACGTTTTCCCGGTGACTTACAGCGCGGTTGACCGCGAATTGCCTGCGCTGATCGCAACCCATCGGCCTGATGCACTGCTGATGTTCGGACTCGCGACACGCACGCCTTTCGTCCGCATCGAGACCCGCGCGCGCAACACCGTCACCCAGATATGGCCCGATGCCGAACATACCCAGGTTCGCAGCCGGACCATCGTGCGCAGCCCGGATTCGACGCGCCGTTTCGGACCGCACACCCTCCGGCTACTGCGCGCCGCGCAACGGACCGGCGTAGACGCCCGCGCCTCACTGAACGCTGGATACTACCTCTGCAACTATCTGAGCTGGCGTGCCATCGAGGCCACCCATGCGCGGCATGATTCCAAAAAGCGGGAACCGGTTTTCGGAGAAGATCATGCCCAAAGGAAAGCCGGTCCCCGCCTCGCCGCTTTTGTCCATGTTCCGCTAGTGCCGCGTGGTCCGGCGCAGCGTCCCGCCGGCTCACCGAACCGGGTGACATTCGAGCAATTGGTGGACGTCGGCGAAGCGATGCTCATGGAGATGGCAAGTCTCGCGCGGCGTGTGGCGCGAGATCAGGCAGACTGATTTTCCAACCGCAAATCCGGCTGGCAGCTATTCGGGAAGCGGCATTGTGCGTCGCAATATAGCAGCCTAAATGAAGAACTCCTCTGCACGAGCGATTTCTTCATGACCGATACCATTGCCAACGCTTGGGTTTCATCCACCCATCGCCCGATGGGCTTCCGCGAGTTCGTGGCCATCGTTGCCGCGATCATGGCGCTCAACCCGCTCGCCATGGACCTGATGCTGCCGGCCCTCCCGAACGTGGCCTCGGCATTCCACATTGACAACGCCAACCGGGTGCAGGCCGTCCTGTCGGTGTTCCTGACCGGCTTTGGAGCCGGCCAGTTCATCATCGGGCCGCTGGCGGATCGCTTCGGGCGGCGGCCGATCCTGCTCGGCGGACTGATCATCTACGGCATCGCCAGTCTGCTCGCGATTATCGCGCCATCTTTCGAGACGCTGCTGCTTGCGCGCGGACTGCAAGGATTGAGCACCGCGGCGGCGCGGGTGATCGCCACATCCATCGTGCGGGATTGCTACAGCGGCCGCCGCATGGCGAGCGTGATGTCGCTGGCCATGATGATCTTCATTTCGGTGCCGGTGATTGCGCCATCGTTTGGACAGGCGATCATGCTCGCCGCAGAATGGCACGGCATTTTCGTTGTCCTGCTGGTTTATGGTGTGCTGACGCTAAGCTGGATCATCATTCGCCTGCCGGAAACACTGCCTCTCAGCGGGCGCAAGTCTCTTGCCGTCGGCGACGTCGCAAACAACTTCCTTCAAGCGATCAAGAACCGGCAGACATTCGGCTACGCGCTCGCCGCCGGCAGCGTGCAGGGAATTCTGTTCGGCTACGTCCTGTCGTCGCAGCAGATCTTCACGGGCATCTACGGACTTGGCCACTACTTCCCGCTCGCCTTCGCCGCGATCGCGATCGGGATCGCCGTCGCCGGCTTCTTGAATTCGCGCATTGTCGGCCGCTACGGCATGCGCATGATCTCGCATATCGCCCTCGTCGGCCAACTGGCCATCGCCATCGTCATGCTGACTGCGGCCCTCGCCGGATGGCTTTCGCTCGCCTTGTTCATGACCCTTGCCGCAGCCAGCCTGTTTACATTCGGACTGATGTTTTCCAATTTTGCCGCGCTGGCGATGGAGCCTCAGGGACATATCGCCGGAACCGCCTCGTCGCTATTTGGATCGATCACGACGCTGATTGGAATCGCGATCGGTTCCGCGATCGGCCTATACTATGACGGCACGCTGGTTCCGCTCGCGATCGGTGCGTTGCTGAGTTCGGTGGTGGCGCTTGCTGTCGTGTTCGTGGTGGAAAAAGGCCGCCTGTTCACGCCGCACAACGCGCCGATTTGACCGTTTCTCCGGCGCGATTCCATTAACCCTACCATCGACAATCGTGCGCGAACCCGCGCGCGCGGGCGTCGTTCGCTGCATTCCTGCATTAGGTCTTAGGATGCGATTCCGGTTCGGAAACGCAATCAGACCGATCGGGCCGCCGCATGGACATCAGCCGCCGCAATCTCATTAACGCCACTGCCGCCGGAGCGGCTGCTGGTGCGCTGGCAACCGCGCCTGAGCCTGCGCGCGCCGCGCCGCTGACATCGACGCTCGGACGTGATGCCACGCAATACGGCGTGCGGCCAAACAGCCCCGACGACCAGACCCGCGCCCTTCAGCGCGCCATCAATGAATCATCCAACGCTCAAGTGCCGCTGGCGCTGCCGCCCGGCACCTATCGCACCGGCGCGTTGAAGCTGCCGAACGGCGCCCGGCTTGTCGGCGTCCGCGGCTCAACGGTTCTTCAATTCACCGGTGGAGCGTCGCTTGTCGGCAGCGTAGGCGCGAGCGGCATCGCCCTCACCGGCCTCACGCTCGACGGCTCCGGAATCAAGCTCGCCAACCGGCGCGGGCTGGTGCATTTCGAGAATGGCCTCGATGTCCATGTCCAGGACTGCGACATCATCGGGAGCGGCGGCAACGGCATCTGGTTCGAAAGCATCGCGGGTGAGGTCATCGGCAACACAATCCGCAAAACGGCGAACACGGCGTTCACATCCTTCGACGCGTTTGGGTTGCTGGTCGCGCAGAACACCATTCAGGACGCGTCAGACAACGGCATCGAAATCCTGCGTCATACGATCGGCGATGACGGCACCATCGTCGTCAACAACCGTATCGATGACATCAAGGCAGGTCCCGGCGGCTCCGGCCAGCACGGCAACGCCATCAATGCGTTCCGCGCCGGCAACGTCATTGTCAGCGGCAACCGCATCCGCAACTGCGACTATTCCGCCGTGCGCGGCAACTCGGCATCGAACATCCAGATCACCGGCAACAGCGTCAGCAACGTCCGCGAAGTCGCGCTCTACTCGGAGTTCGCATTCGAAGGCGCAGTCATCGCCAACAACACCGTCGACATCTGTGCTGTCGGCGTATCGGTGGCCAACTTCAACGAAGGCGGCCGTATGGTAACCGTCCATGGCAACGTCATCAGGAACATGCTGCCGAAACGTCCGATCGGCACCGCGCCAGACGATGACGCAGGCATTGGCATCGTCGTGGAAGCGGACGCAGCCGTCACCGGTAACGTGATCGAGAACGCACCTTCGTTCGGAATCATGGCCGGTTGGGGAAAATATCTGCGCGACGTGACCATCACCGGCAACGTGGTGCGCAACGCCTTCGTCGGGGTCGGCGTGTCGGTGGTGCCCGGCGCCGGCACGGCACTGGTCAGCAACAACCTGATTTCAGGATCGAGGGGTTCCGCGATCGTCGGGCTCGATCATGCCAAGACGGTGACCACCGACCTCGGCGCAGATGCAACGTCACGCTTCCCGCAAATCGTGCTTGGCCTCAACGCCGTTCGTTAACGGCATTTGGGTGAATGGCGATGGCGGAATGGCGGCGTTCTCCGCTTGCGCGATGGCAACCTCGGCCGGCTTGTCCTGAACCGGATCGGGAGGTGCAAGCTGCTCCCATGTCGCCAACGCCACCCGGGCTTCCTGTATAACCTTCAGGAATTCCGGCTCCTTGTAATAGACCTTCCAGCGGCCTGTCTCGTAAAGTTCGATCAGATACTGAAGTCGTCGCTCCGCCAGCATGCGCCAGCGCGCTATGACATTTCGCCCACGTTCGGTATTGCCGGAATTGGCCATTTCGATTCCAAGAAAAACCGCTGAAAAAGCACGTTCAGAAAATCACGCAAACGCAACGAATCGCTCAAGCTTCACAACAAGCACAATACGTATCTCAACCTCTGCCACAGATACATGCAACTTTCGTGACCGACGGATGGACCGCCGGTTAAGACTAACGCACCTGAAGCCGGATCGCCGCGCGGAGCGAGGTCCGCGAACTCGCCGGCGGCGGTTCACGGCCAGAGACCGCAGCCGTGCCGGTATTCGTCGTCCCAGCGACAGAGGGCGTACCGGGCCTGACGGATTCGACCGCAATGGAGCGCGCCAGAGTCTGGGTGTAATTCGGTACCGGCGTGAACTGGTTCTTGTTGAAGTCGTGCTGGATGCGGTCGCCGCCCCCCACCTGGGTGGCACACACGGCGGTCACGGTCTCAATCCCCTTGTCCTTCATCCGGAATTGGAATGGCGCACCGGCACCGGGGAATTGAATCGGTACCCCGGCCTTGATGAAATTGTCCCGTTGAAAGGTGTTCGGCAGCAGCACAGTGCCCTCTCCCCGTTCGTCGATGTCCGTCAGGGTCAGGAAGCAGTCGCGCGGCGCCACGACGGTAAAGACCGGGGTATCGCCAAGCCGATAGCTGTCGCGGTCCGATGTCAGGGACAGATCATCGCTGTTGCGGATTGGCTGCGCCACCGGCTGGGCCGGTCGCGACTGTCTGATGGCAACGACCTTGAGATCCGTGAGGTCCGGCGCGATCCCGCGGAACGAGACCTCGAACTGGTCGCGCGGAACCGCTCCCTGCGCCAGCCGCCGGACCAGGGGCCGGTACTTCTGATCGACATCCGCGACGCCCTCATTGAACTCGGACTTCTTGAGGCCAAGCTCTGACGCCGCCAGCGTCAAATCGAGATCGTCCTCGTAACGTTTGGCCAACGCATTGATCATCTCGATACCGTTCAGCTTCAGCGTCGAATCGAGCCCGGCGCGCTTCATCGCATCCGCAAACCGCTTCGCGTCGTCTTCGATCAACGCGTCCATCTTGTCGTGCGGCGGATACAATCCTTCCACGGCGTCACGAACATCTTTCGGAAATACCCGTCCCTTGAGGACCAGTTCACGAACATCGTCCTTGGCCTTGCGCATGCCCTGATCGTGGCAGCCCATACAGGAAATGCCGTTGGTCACCGAGAAATCCTTGCGCGACGGATCGCGCACGATGGCGGTCGGCCCTTTGTCGATCCGGTCGCCCTTCGCCGTATTCAGGTAATAGGCCTGAAAGCCGTTCGGCAGGCTGAAGATCGTCTCGCCGCCGTCGTGATGGAAAGCGTTCGGCCCGCTCGGACCGAGCGGGAAGTCGAATAGGCTCTGACGGTCGCGGTTGCCGGCGAAGTCATACGAGGTCCAGAAAAATCCGCTGCGCGAGGGATGCCGTTCGATCAGGCGATTGTTCTGGCTGACCCCGGACCGCTGAAATGCCGCACGCTGCGCGACGAAGTTGCGGATATTTCCCTCGACGTCGACGCCCTGCTCTCTCGCAAGCTGCTGGAAAGTATTCGGCAGTTGCAGCAGCACATCATAGAGCGGCGGCTGCGACGCGGTGAACACGAACCAGTCGGCGCGCACATACGGCATCGGCGTCGCCGTGCCGGAAGCAAGCGTGCGGCTGGACTCGGAATCCGGTACGGCATTGTAGGGATAGACCGAGATCACGTTATCCCAGTCGGCGGGTTTCCAGCCGAGATCGAGAAGGTTGAAACGCAGGATGCTGCCTTCTGGATCAATCGTTTCCAGCTTGACCACGTCGGACGAACGGCTCAGCGAGTTGAGGAATTTCACCGCAGCCTGCTGATAGACTTTCATCGCAGCCGGATCGACGCAGATATTGATGAGATGGGTCAGCGTCAGGTAGCGCGTCGTCGCCCGGCGTTGCGGCCTCTGCTTGTCGATATCCGACACCATGAAGGACACCATGTTGTCTGGCGTGATGAACTTGTGAGTTTCGCAACTGGCGACAGCCTTGGTGCCGAGCGCACTGACCCAGTTCTCAAGCGCCTTGAGATCGGCCTCCGAAGGCGGCGCATGCGACGAGCCCTCGTAGTAGATGTCGTAAGGCATCTCCTTATCGACAATCTGGCGGAATAACTTCGAGCCAAGCGGATTTCCCGGCAGGATGTAATGCGGGTTGGTGGCAAGCTCATCGAGCTTGAGAACATTGCCGAAGTTCTTCGCAGGCCGCTCGCGATCGACCAGTTTGCCCTGCTGATGACAACGTGCGCAGTGCGCGTCGAGGACATTGAACGCGGCTTTCGCGATCGGGTCAGTCGGTGGAACGATCACGGTTGCCACCGCAGCCGTATCCTTCGGCTTCGCATCCTGCGCGATCGACGGTCCGGCGATGCCGAGAACCACCCCCGCCGCCACCGCGATGCCGAACGCACGCAGAGCAACCTCCCCAAACCCGCTCATCAAATATGTCCCCTCAAAACCATTGGTTTGGCCATCAACGTCCCGAATTGGTCGCGTCAGCAGCTGGACGGGTTCAGACAATCAACGTTCCACTGTAGCCTGGACGGCTGTGTTAACGATTTGCACGCGGCGGTTCTCCTCGCCAAGCGGACTGGCCGGATTCCTGAGTTGCTCCTTGCCAAAGCCTGCCGCGATCAGGGTATCGGGAGCGAGCCTGTATTTCTCGATCAGAACACGCCGCACCGAATTCGCGCGGCGTTGCGACAGCATCTGGTTGTAGTCCGCGCTACCCGCAGCATCGGTATGACCGTTGATGAAAAACACCGTCCCCTTCAAATCCTGCCGCGACAATGCATGGCCGAGCGAATCCAGAGCCGGGACTGCTTTCGGGCTGATGTCGGCTGAGTTGTATTCGAACAGGATTTCGAGATCGATGGCCGGCTTGTCGCGCGCGATGTCCGCGATTTGCGCCCGTTCATCGGCAGTCGGCGGCTGAGCGGGTTCAACACTGATCGAGCGGGTCCGCAAACGATCGACGACCTGCTTCTCGGCCTCGGCTTTGGGATCGGGCGTAGCACTGCGCGTCAACGGTTTCCTGGCCTGCAGCGCGGTGCCGATCTTGTCTTCGAGCGACTGCGCGTGAAGCAATGCGGGACAAAAAACGAAACCCAAGATCAGGGCCGCACGCGTCACAAATCCAGTTCGCCCAAATCGATTCTGCATGCCGCAGTGTCTTTCACAAAAATACATTTCGCAGCAAAATTCGGATGAAAGCGGCCCGCGCCCTCCCCGGATCGCCCATAGCCGCTCAATTAATCCTGTAAATTACGCAGTCAGCGTTTGGAAGAGCTGTCCGATGCGGCAGCCACCGGTGCAGGTACGACGGCCGAAACAGCGCTGAACGCATCGGCCTGCCCCGCGCCGAACTGATCGTCGCGGCCCTTCGGCCCAAGATCCCGCGCCGTCGACATCAACGTCGCGCGAACGTCAGCAGATGAAATCTCAGGATTGCGCGCGATGATCAGCGCCGCCACGCCACTGACATAGGCCGCGGACAGCGAGGTGCCCGACGACATTTGATACTTGCCGTCAGGAGCTGGCGACAGGATGTCCACGCCAGGCGCGGAGATCGCGACATAGCTGCCGCGATTCGACTGGGCGAACAGCCGATCCGACTGGTCGGTCGCCGTCACGGCGATCACGTTACGGTCCGCCGCCGGATAAAGCGGCGGCGACTTCGCGCCTGCGTTACCGGCAGCAGCCACCAGAACGACACCCTTGGCGGCGGCCGCGGCGAGCCCGCGCTCCATCGCCGGATCGTGCGGGCCCGCGAAGCTCATATTGATGACCTTCGCATTTTTTGCGAGCGCGTAGTCGAGACTCTTGAGGATCAGGAAAGACGTGCTTTCCGCACCGCTCTTCTGGGAGCCGAACGCCCGGATCGCCAGCAGGTGCGATGACGGCGCCGTTCCCATCAGGCGTGCATGGGCGGCAATGACGCCCGCAATGCTGGTGCCGTGAGGATGCGATCCTTCACCATTGTTGAGCGCATCAAACGTGCCGGTGATCACACCGGCCAGTTCTGGATGGGTGACGTCGATCCCGGAATCGATCACTGCGATTGTCACATCAGCACCGACCGAGAGCGCGTGCGCTTCGGGCAGGCGCATTTTGGCGAGCGCATATTGCAGCGGATCGCCCTCGGATTTTGCAGCTGCAGCGGTCGTGCTCTGTTGAAGCTTGAAGATGTTGTTGCGCTGCGCCGCCTTGACGTTGCCACCGGCAACCAGCTCGCGCACCACCGTATCGACCGAGCGTAAGTCAGTTATCCGCCAGCGAAAAAACGTGCTGTTGGTCAGCGGAAAATTTTGCGACTGGACCCGCGTCAAGCGATGACGCCGCGCAAGCATATCAGCCTGCGCGTCTGTCGGGTTACCCGCGATCTCGATCAGCACTTCCTTCGCGACGTAGGTGCCGTCGATGGCAGCGGGCGTAGACTTTGCCTTGACCGGACGGCGGCGCGGCGAAACATCATCGGGCGGCCCCTGATCCAGATTCCGCATGATGCGGGGACGCGGCCCGGGATCGTTGTATCCGTCGTACTGAATGTTCGGCGAGTAACGTATCGTCGGATTGATATTGATACGCGGTCCCACATTCATGCTGGGCCCGGTGCGCATGCTCATGCCGCTGTACTGGGCGAACGCCTGTGGAACTGCGAGATTCAGAACCACCACAGCGATCGCGATCGACCGCACGGATCGCATGAGGCGACCCTTTCGGGTCAATTTGCCCTTGCTGTTGCCTGTCTTAATCATCTGGCGTCCTCGCAAGTTCATGAGCGCGCCAGTGCGGCGCGGATCATGTCTCTCTCCGCCCCAAAGACTAGTCGGCGCTCACCACGAGGCCGACAATCTTTTCCGCCTGAAGCCGCGTCATCAATTGCGCCGCGTCCTGCTTCGACAGGGCCTTGTCGCCGAACTGAACGCGGAACATGCCAGCCTTCGGACCGGAAACGATGGATGCGTTGTAGTTATTGAGCAATTGCGTGATGTCGTCGGCCTTGGCATCGGGTGCAAAGCGGATCAGACCAAACGTTCCTGCCGTCGACTGCGCCGGGAACGCGGCCGTCTGGAAGTTACCGCCCGCGCGATCCTTCACCAGCACGGTTCCGATCACGCCCGCCTGCAGCAGGACCAACACCGCACCGGCGACGCCTGCATAAGCCAGCGTCCGCGGGGACAGGCTGGAGAAGAACCCTGCGATACGCATTACGGGGTTGAACGCCGCGCCCTTTCGCGCCGGCTCGGCATCGATGGCGGCGAACAGCTTCTGCATGGCTCGCGAGGACGGCGCGCCGAGGCTCTCGTTCAGCAGGATGGTTTCAGCATATTCGTCCTGGATCGCCGCATACTGCCGCGCCAGATCGGGATCGTTGGCGAGCGCCTCATCGACACGGCGAGCGTCGCGCAGGTTGAGCGTGCCCGCAGCATGGAACGGCAACAGAGCCTCGATCTCGGTGGGCTCACGATCGGTTTGCTTGCTCGTGGCAGGCTTGCTTGCTGAAGTCATGGCCAACCTCGCTCTATGCCGGCTGCCTTGAGCAACTCGGCCAATTTCTTTCGCGCGTAAAACAGACGCGTCTTCACCGTGTTCTCCGGGATGCCAACGATTTCGGCTACCTCTTCCACAGACTTCTCGTGGTAGTAGACGAGATCGACGATCTCCCGATGTTCTGGCGAAAGTGCGGTCAGGCAATTCCGCAATGCGTTACTCGTATCCTTCTTGGCGGCAGTGACCTCCGGATTATCGGACGTGTCCTCGATCGCGGCAGCCGTCTCGTCGTCCAGTTCCGCGTCCTTCCTCTTGCGGAGGGCGGACAGGGCCTTGAACCGGGTGATAGCCAGCAACCACGTAGAGACAGCAGACCGGCCCTCAAACTTGCCGGCCTGACGCCACACATCGAGGAAAACCTCACTGATGAGATCTTCCGCGATGGACTCGTTTCGAACGAGCCGCAGCGAGAAGCGGAACACCCGTACATGGTGCCTTCCGTAAAGCACCTGCATGGCGAGCCGGTCACCTTGGGCGATGCGACCGATCAGAACCTCGTCCGACGTCGCGTGGGTTGCACTCAATGGCCGTCTCGCAAGGTTGGTCGCGCGCGACTGGAAAGGGGTTCGATCAAATCAGTGAAAATCTTCGCGATTTCCCGAAATTGTCCGGATTGGCGAAGCGCAAAATGCCCCTGATTCATGAACAAGGGCAAGTCACTCGGCCTTTTTGGCAGAAACCGGTATCAATTTACCTTAATCCCAGTGTTTCTTGGCGACGGGAGCGTCGGGGCATTTCAGCCCCTCCCAATGATACCAAACCTAAAGGCTTTCCCGCCTACAGTCCCGCATTGCATTCCCTTCACGGCGAGTTCATGCGCGGCGCAACGTCATCGGCCCCCGTATCCCTGATAGGCGGTCTCGACCGAAAGCATTCGGCCGTCGAGAGCGAATTGTCACCAGAGGTTCTCGCACGCCGCGCAAAGCAGCGGCGGCAGATGCTGGATATGACCGGCGTCAGCTACATGATCGATGCCACGATCCTGCTGATCTACGCCTACGCAGGCGCCACCAGTTTCGTGATCGCGCCAGCCTACGCTGCCTGCGGGCTGCTGTCCGTCGCGGTGTACATCGCGATATCCGAAGCCAAGGTGAACGACCGGTTCCGGGACCACTACTTCATTTCACAGCAAACCAGCATCAGCCTGTCGATCATGCTGTTGTTCATCTACTTCGCGCCGGAAGTCGGCAGCCTGTTCCTCTGCTCGATTTTCCTGGTCTTCACGTTTGGCGCGCTGCGTTCCACCCCCCGTCAAACCATCATCGGGTGGACGATGGCCTCCGTCGGCCTGACGATCCTGTTTCTCCTGACTGACAAACCCATCGGCATGCCCACCGGCACGCCGCTGGAGCGCTTCGCGACCATGCTGGTTTTCATTCTGGTGCTTGGGCGCGGCATGGTCGTCGGGTTGTTCAGCAGTTCGCTGCACGAATCTCTCTACAGGCGCGGCGTTGAACTGAAGAAAGCCTATCAGCGTATTGAAGAACTCGCCGAACTAGACGAATTGACCGGATCGCTCAACCGCCGCTCCATCATGCAGACGCTCGACGAGGAAATCATCCGCGCCCGGCGCAGCAACATCCCCTGCGCCGTCGCCCTGATCGACCTCGACTGGTTCAAACGGATCAACGACCGCTTTGGCCACCCCGCCGGCGACGAGGCGCTGCGGGCTTTTGCCATCACCGTATTCGCCAACATTCGCAGCATCGACAAGTTCGGTCGCTACGGCGGGGAGGAATTTCTGCTCATTCTTCCGGAGACGTCGGACGGCGCCGCACTGCGCACCGTCGACCGGCTGCGCGGGATCGTCGCGGTCCTCGACTGGAGCGCGATTTCACAGGACATGAGCGTCACAATGTCGGCAGGCCTGGCCACGCTTCGCGCGGATGACACTGCGGACAGCATTCTCGCCCGTGCCGACCAGCTTCTCTATCAGGCCAAAGACATGGGGCGAAATCGAGTTGTCGCAGCCTAGTTTACATTTCCGTCAGCCAAGAACCTGGCTGGCATTTCTTGCTTCGGCGTTTCCAGGACAGAAAGTCATGAGCTCGAGACCAACAGCGCGGCCGGCAAATCTTCTCAATGAACTGCAAAATGCTCTCGCGCACGGCACGGTAGCGCGCCGCGTGGAAACATTGCGCCGGGTCACCGACCTCTTTCTGTACGGCGCCGCGGATTATTCCGACGAGCAAATCGATGTTTTCGATGACGTCTTTCATTGCCTGATTGAGGAAATCGAGACGTCCGCCAAGTCACTGCTCGCAAACCGCCTCGCGCCCGTGCCCAAGGCCCCGCCGCGTCTGATCTATACGCTGGCCTTCGATGACGAGATCGAAATTGCCGCACCAGTTCTGTCGCATTCCGAAAGACTGAATGACGATATGCTGATCGCAAACGCCCGCAGCAAGAGCCAGGGCCATTTGCTGGCGATTTCCAAACGCAAAGTCCTGAGCAACGCGGTGACCGACGTCCTGGTCGAACGCGGCAATGACGAAGTCGTCGAGAGCGCGGTCAACAATCCGGGTGCGGAATTCTCGGACAAGGGCTTCACAGAGCTTGTTTCGCGCGCAGAGGGCAATGATGAACTGACGACATCCCTTGGAACAAGACGCGGAATTCCGAGACCGCATTATCTCAAGCTGATCGCAAGAGCGTCGGACTCCGTACGGGCGCGGCTCCAGGCCGCCAACCCGCGCGCAGCAGATGATATCTCGGAGGCCGTCAAGCAGGCAGCCCTCAACGTCGATCACGGAGCAGGTGGCGAGAAAGCAGCCAATGCTTATCGGCTTGTGAAATCTCTCTCTGACGACGGACGCCTTGACGAAAGGCAGATTGCCGAGTTTGCCGCCGCTGGACGGTTCGAAGAAACCAGCGCGGCGCTCGCGATATCTGCGAACGTCCCGGTCGCGACGGTCGAAAACATGATGATCGAGTCGCGATCCGAAGGATTGATGGTCCTCGCCAAGGTCGCCGGGCTGTCGTGGATGTCGCTCAAGCTCGTACTTGAACTGGGCGGTGGCACATCGGAAACCGAGATCGAGAATATCGACGATCACAAGTCGAGCTACGATATGCTGCGCCCGTCAACTGCCCAGCAGGTGTTGCGTTTCTACCGGATGCGACAGGACACCGCGCAGACCGAGCCGGCTTGAGATCGACTGCGACCGCTTCGCGAAACTAGAATCTCAGGACACGTGATCCTGCGAGCGCGCCAATCGCGGTGACAAGTCCGATTGCAATCGTGTACCAGGTCGCCACGAACAACGGCGAATCGTCAGTGCAATGCGCAGCATAAAGCGTCGCGGCCAGTCCCGCCGACAGCAGCCCGGCGAACGCGCCGGCCAGAGCCGGCCGCGACGGAGCACCGCGCCGCAACGCCAGCAAAGCGGCCGCCAGCACCGGCAATGACAGCAGCGGGATAGCTATCAGGCAGACCTTCGAGTTGGAGCCCATCATCCGCGTCGCCATCGGCGCGCGATTCGGCATCATCATCTCGCTCATCATACCGATGCCGAGCAATCCGACCGGAATGGCCAACAGCCACGCCCAACGTCCGAGCGAGGCTTCCGGCCGCGACAGATGCAGGCTGATAGCGATGGCGGCCACGGCCAGCGCCATGGTGATCACGAACTTCAGATCGAAGAACGGATTACGCATGGCGGTCATAACGTCGGACCGCACACCAAGCCCGGCAAGGAACAGCGCGGTCGAGACCGGCACCGCGAGCACCAGCCCAACCAGCAGCAGATTGCCGACAGGGCGTTCGTGGACGTCGTTGTCGGCGGCGAGCGTACGGATAAGATCATTGGTATCCATGGTCACTCTTTCCGCAGTTTGCTTGCGAGGCCCGTCAGCCCCCGATGCAATGCCACGCGCACCGCACCCTCGGTCATTGAAAGCTTTGCCGCCGTCTCCTTGATCGAGGCGCTGTCGACGGCGATCAATTGCAGCACGTCCCGCTGCCGCTTCGGCAACCCGTTGAGGTGGGTTGTGACCTCGCTGGCCGGAACGCTCTCCTCGACCGGCGCACCTGCCAAGGTCTCCGAAAAGTCGTCAATGTTGACGAAGATCCGGCGGCCACGGCGGCGCAGGGCGTCGATCAGTTTGTTGCGGGCAATCGCGAACAGCCATGGCGCGAACGGGGCGTTCGGATCCCAGGTATGCCGCTTCAGATGCACCGCGAATAAAATGTCCTGCACGATGTCCTCGGATTGGTCGACCGGCTGACCGGCCCGCGCCAGACCGCGACGCGCCCCCGCTCTCAGGACCGGTGTCACGGCCCTGAGGAGACGATGATATGCGGCGTTGTCCCCGGCATTGGCCGATCGCATCAGATCGGTCCACTCGTCTTCACGTCCGCGCACGCGCGCTCCTATCAGGCAATTCGCTCCTGTTCCTAAAGTGTTACAGACAGGAATTGCAATCACGCAATCGTGAGCAAGGTCATTCGGGAACCTCGCAGCCTGATCCTCGAATATCTGCTCTGGGCCTTTTTAGGGCAAAAGATCACAAGATTCCCTTTTTCTGCCGTCCTGTGGCCATTCCGCACCGGTCTGTTCCCTGTGCTGGGAGCTCTGGCAAAAGGGGAAATTGCCATGCGGTTAAGAAGTGCAGGATTAGCGGCCATGGTCGCTGCTGCCGGAATCTGGATGAGCTTTTCGGGCGAGCCCGCAACGGCTGCCAAATCAACCGCCAAGACAGCGAAGGCCGCGAAGACCAGCGTAGCCGCCGCCGATCGTCCGATCGTCCTGTCGAAATTCAAGAAGCAGCGCGCTCACGCCGCGAAGAAATCCCGAACAGCCCAGGCACGGCACGCAAAAAGAACGGCGTCAACGGCGTCCAAGGTTGCGTCGAAAACCAAAGTCCTCGCGCAGAAATTTGCCGATAAGCCACCCGCTGAGAACAGGGTCGTGGCCCATGCGAGCAAGAACGAATTGCCGGTGTCGGTGGCCAATGCCCGCGCCCAGGCGTTGGCGGATGACGAAGCACGGAATATTGCCGCCCTCGATAGCACCGACGTTGTGGCCCGCACGCAACTCGCAGCCGCTGACCAGTTGACCGACGCCGACCGCGCAGCGACGGCAGACGCCGCGGTGGCGCAAGATCTCAACGCTCCAGCTCCGGCTGCTGCGTCCCCGCCGCCAACATCAGCCCCCAGCAACAAGATCCTGCGGCCGGTCTCGACGGGAGATAAGCCCGTATTCAAGACCGACGACAGCGATCCCTGGAGCAACACCTCGCTGATCGGCAAGATCTTCATCGCCTTTGGAAGCCTGCTGACGCTGGCATCGGCAGCCCGCTTGCTGATCGCCTGACGCAAACACCTTCTGCATCAGACGCAAACGCCGGTCCGCGCCCCGCGAACCGGCGTTTTTGTTGGATTGGTAACGATCGCCCCAGCATCGCTGGTCTTGCAGAGACAGGCCCCGGAAGGCACATTGCGGCCAACGGCGCCACGCGCTGATTTCAGACATCCTTCAAGGGGCGAAACATGACGGCATTCGAACACATCATCGTTGAAAGCAAGGGCGCGGTTGGCATCGTGCAGATCAACCGGCCCAAAATGCTCAATGCCCTCTCGTTCGATGTCTTCAGCGAAATCGCCTCGGCCATCGACGACCTCGAAGAAGACGATACCATCGGTTGCATCGTCGTTACTGGCAACGAAAAGGCGTTCGCTGCCGGAGCCGACATCAAGGAAATGCAGCCGAAGCAGTTCATCGATATGTTCAGCCAGGATTTCATGGATATTGGTGGTGACCGCGTCGCGACCTGTAAAAAGCCGACCATTGCTGCGGTCAGCGGCTATGCACTCGGCGGCGGCTGTGAGCTCGCCATGATGTGCGACATCATCATCGCATCCGACACTGCCAAGTTCGGGCAGCCGGAAATCACCCTCGGCACCATTCCGGGCCTTGGCGGTACTCAACGCCTCACCCGCGCCGTCGGAAAATCAAAAGCGATGGACCTGTGCCTGACCGGACGCATGATGGATGCGGCGGAGGCTGAGCGCTCAGGCCTCGTCAGCCGCATTTTTCCGGCCGACAAGCTGATGGAAGAGGTACTGGCGATCGCGGAAAAGATCGCCGCCATGTCGCAGCCGGTCGCTGCGATGGCAAAGAGCGCCGTCAACCGCGCCCTTGAAACGTCTTTGGCCGAAGGCATGAACGTCGAAGGCGATCTGTTCCACGCGACGTTTGCGCTCGCGGATCGCGCCGAAGGCATGGCTGCTTTCATCGAGAAGCGGAAGCCGAACTTCAAGAACCGCTAATTCCGGCTCCGGGCGAAAGCGGCAGTGACCAGCACCCGGTAAAGCCGGTCCGAAAATGACTGCGGCCGATCAAGCTGCAACCGGGCGAGACCAGCCGCGGTTTCCGCGTCTGGCGGCCCCGCACGAAACCCCTGCCAGGCAAGCTCAAGCAGATTGAGCTTGCTGGCGGCGGCTTCTTTCAGAATTTGCAACGCCGGAATTAGCCGCTGTTCAACATCCGTAAAATCGCTGCCGAATGGAAACATCGGCAGTAACCTCGCGTCGCGCGACGGCTTCAAAGCAGCAGCTATGCGATCCGGAAAATTCTCGCGATGGGCGGCGGGAATTTCGTAGCTCGCCGGCAGCTTCCCTGCGTCCTTGGCCTGCCGCATCAGCTCGACTTGAAAACGCGAATCCGCAACGCACAACATCGCCGCAATGACCTCGGCATCGGACTTTCCCCAGAGATCGGCAACACCGTACTCGGTGACGATGACATCACGCAGATGACGCGGGATCGTGGTGTGGCCGTAAGACCAGCGGATGTTCGACGCCGATGTCTTGCCGGAGCCTCGCGTCGATTCCAGCGTCAGCATCGAGCGCGCACCTTCGAGCGCAAACGCCTGCGCCACGAAATTGTACTGCCCGCCGACGCCGCTCACGACCTGACCGTTGTCGAGGCCATCTGAGATCGCAGCGCCCATCAGCGTTGCCATCATCGCATTGTTGACAAACCGCGCGTCGACACGCGCGCGCCGTTTCGCGTCCTCATCGCCATACAACTGGTTGGTGAACGATACCGGCACCATCTGGATGCGATCGATCTGTTCGGGCGTCATCTCGCGCAGGGTCCGGTAAAACGACTTCGGGCCGAGAAAGAACGCTGCATGCAGCAATGCGCCGTCGACCCTGCGCTTCAACACGCCGGCATCGATCAGCGCCAGAAACGCCTCGAAGAACATTTCGCTGACGCCGTAGAGACCCGTCATGAACGGTGCCGCTTCACGGAGCGGTTGCGCCGGGGCCAGCCGCGCCATGATTTCGCGATAAGCCGCGTTGTCGCGATGACGAACGATCAGGCCTTGCGCCAGCGCATCCCCGACCTGCCCGATGCCGATTTGCAGCGTGCCCCCGTCGCGCACCAGTCCGGCGGAGTGAAGCCCGATTGCATATTTCGTGTCGGAGATCGGCTCCGACGGCGGAGCGAACAGCGGGAAGTCCGTCCCCGGGCTGTCCAGCACCGCGTGAAATTCATCCGCCGCCAGATCCCCCTGCCCCGGCATGAATGGCAGTTCGGAGTTCACCTGTCCGACGATCTTGAAGGAAATGCGCCCCTCCGCCCGCGCCTTCATGAGATCGAGCGTGGTGTCGGTGTTGCTGCTCAGACTGTAGCGCGTCTGGCCGTCGACCACGCGCTTGGCGACAAGTTGAGCGATCACGTTGACGCCGCGCGTCAGCAGATAGGACGATGCGTGGGTATAGTTGGCCGAGATGTAGTGCTGCTGCGGATAGGCCTTGCCGAGCCATTTGCCCGCGAGGAAAAAGAACTCGATGACCTCGATGTTCGGCGGCAGGGCCTTCGCATGGAGCGCCCTAGCATAGTCGAGATCGGGGTATCCGCCGAACAGCCGGTCGATCACAGGCGATATAAACCGCCGCTCGATATCGGCCGACGGTGTGGGCTTCTCCAGCGTGAGAGCCGTGAAAATGGTCAAATGGATCGAACGATCGCTTGCCGCGCGCCGAAACAGCGCGTTGACGATGTGGTTGGCCTTGCCGAGACCCAGCGGCAGACCGACCACCAGCCTCTTTCCGACCTCGCGAATGACGTCGTCCGCGATCGCCTCTGGGTCGGAAAAAATTCTTGGCATCGAATGATTGTCGATCCACGGCGCAGGAGGCCGCCGGGGCCGCGCGGGGGATTACGCTCGGATGGCTTGCCTGCCTTCAATTTCATCATAGGGCGTTGATCGGTCAAGCAAATACGCCCCGGCCCGATAACAAACCGGTGTACAGGGTCACAGTCGGCGATTTTCTGTGTCTGAAGGTTTGCCCGGACCAACATGGGCCTCTAAACAGTGTACGAATGAAGCGTGCTGGTTTCGGATTGGTGCAATCCCACCGCGGCTGTGATCTTGAATTGTTGCGGGAAACGATGGTTCGGCGTGCTTCAGGATTTGGCGAAGTCTGGCGTTTTCGCGCGTCGAACGCCGCGATCGGCATTGTGCTGTCCGCCGGATTCGCGGCTCAAGCGCACGCCGAGACCCTGAACGAAGCCCTGATCAGCGCCTACCAGTCCAATCCGCAGATCAACGCCAGCCGCGCCCAACAGCGCGCCACAGACGAAAACGTGCCCCAGGCGCTTGCAGGCTACCGCCCGCAGATCGTCGCGAGTCTCAGCGCGGGGTTGCAACCGGTTCGCAATCTGCTTTTGGACAATACCATTCAGACCGCCACGCTGAAGCCGTGGACCATCGGTGTGACCGTCACACAAAACCTGTTTAACGGCTTCAAGACCGCGAGCAGCGTTCGGGTCGCCGAGTTTCAGGTGCTGTCGGGCCGCGAGGCCTTGCGCAACGCCGGTCAGGGCGTGCTGCTGGACGCCGTAACCGCCTACATGAACGTCATCTCCAATCAGGCACTGGTCGAGACCCAGCGCGGCAACGTCTCCTTCCTGCGCGAAACGCTCGGCATTACGAAAAAGCGCCTCGACGCGGGTGATGTCACACCAACCGACACGGCCCAGGCGGATGCACGGTTGAGCCGCGGCCTTGCGGACCTCAATGCGGCTGAAGTCGCGCTTGAGACCAGCCGTGCGATCTACGCGCAGGTGATCGGTAACCCGCCCGGCAGCCTTGCGGCGGCGCAGACCGTCGACCGCTTCGTGCCGCGCAGCCGACAGGAAGCTATCGATACGTCGATCCGCGACAATCCGGCCGTGATCGCAGCGACCTATGACGTCGATGTCGCAACCACGACCATCAGCGTTGCCGAAAGCAGCCTGATGCCGCAGGTCAACGTGCAAGGCAACGTCAACCGCAGCGCTGACAGCGATCCTAATCTCGGCACCAAGCGCGCAGACCAGGCGTCCGTGATCGGAGCCCTCACCCTGCCAATCTACGACGGCGGCACGGCCGCCTCGCAGACGCGTCAGGCGAAAGAGATCGCCGTGCAAAGCCGGCTCGTTCTGGAGCAAGTGAGAAATCAGGCGCGTACCGCAGCGATCAGCGCATGGATCAGCAGCGAAGGCACCAAGGTCGCGCTGGCCGCCGCCGAAGCAGAAGTGAAGTCGGCGAACATCGCGCTACAGGGAGTCCGGCGTGAAGCGCAGGCCGGACAGCGCACCACCATCGACGTGCTCAATTCCCAGCAGGATCTCACCGCTGCACGCTCCCGCCAGATTCTGGCGCAGCGCGATCGCGTGATCGCGTCCTATACACTTCTGAGCGCAATTGGCCGTCTCGATGTCCGCACGCTCGGCCTCAACACGCCGGATTATCTGCCCCAGGTTCACTACCATCAGGTGCGGGACGCCTGGCACGGCGTGCGCACCCCGTCCGGACGATAGCGCTCTCAGCGCACCCTGCGCGAGAAGATCGAGATCAGCACCGGCAGCGTGATCAGGATGACCAGCGGCGCCAGCGCCATGCCCGTCACCACCACCACCGCAAGCGGCTTCTGCACCTGGGATCCAATGCCAGCTGACATCGCCGCCGGCAACAGGCCGATGCCTGCGACAACGCAGGTCATCAGCACCGGCCGCAGTTGCAGCTCTCCGGTTCGGATCACGGCCTTGATCCGTTCATAGCCTTCGTCGATGAGCTGATTGTATTGCGACAGAATGATGATGCCGTCCATCACGGCAATGCCCATCAACGCGATGAATCCGATCGCGGCGGACACGCTGAACGGCGTTCCGCTGAACAGCAGCCCGAGGACGCCGCCGAGGATCGCCATCGGGATCACGCTCATCGCCAGCAGGGTGTCCGCCATCGATCCGAAGTTGAACCACAACAGAATAGCGATTAGCGCAAGACTGATGGGCACGACGACGGACAGCCGCTTGATCGCATCCTGAAGGTTGCCGAACTCGCCGACCCATTCCATGCGCGAACCGGGAGGAAGCTGAACCTGCTCGGCAACCTTGTCCTGCGCCTCCTTGATGGCGCTGCCGAGGTCGCGTTCACGCACCGAGAATTTGATCGGCAGGTAACGCTCCTGCTGCTCGCGATAGATATAAGCCGCGCCCGAGACCAGTTTGATCGACGCCACTTCGGACAAGGGAACCTGTTGAATCCCGTTCGGCCCCTGCGCGCCAATCCGCAGATTGTGAATCGCTTCGGCGCTTTTGCGATACTCCGGCGCAAGACGGACGATGATCGGGAAATGACGGTCGCTGCCGGGTTCGTACAGATCGCCGGCGCTGTCGCCGCCGATGGCAACGCGAATAGTCGCATTGATATCGCCCGGCGAGAGACCGTAACGCGCCGCCCGCGCGCGATCGATGTCGATCTGGATCGTCGGCTGCCCCAGCGAGGTGAACACCGATAGATCGGTCACACCCTTGACGGTGGAGAGCACCGACTTGATTTTGTTGGCCGTGTTGGTCAGTTCGACGAGATCATTGCCATAAAGCTTGATCGAGTTCTCGCCTTTTACGCCAGAGACTGCTTCGGCGACGTTATCCTGCAGGTACTGCGAGAAATTGAACTCGACGCCGGGAAATTTCTTCTGCAATTGAGTCAGCAGCTCGCTCGTGAGTTCGTCCTTGTCGCGTGAACCGGGCCATTCACTTACGGGCTTCAATGGCGCGAAGAATTCCGCGTTGAACAGTCCCGCGGCGTCGGTGCCGTCATCAGGCCGTCCATGCTGCGACACCACCGATTCCACTTCCGGTCGCGCACGAATGACTTTGCGCATTTCGTTGACGTAGGAATTTCCCTCTTCAAGTGAAATGGTCGGCGGCAGCGTGGCGCGAATCCACAGGTTGCCCTCCTCCAGCTTCGGCAGAAATTCGAGCCCGAGCATTCGTATCGCAACAAACGTGAGAACGACCAGCCCACTGGCGACGGTCATCACGATCCGCCGGTTACCAACTGCCCACTGCAGCAGCGGCATATAGATACGGTGAAGCCAGCGCATGACACGGGTTTCGGTCTCCTGAATATGCGCGGGAAGAATGATCGCGCTCAGCGCCGGTGTAATCGTGAACGTCGCGATCAGCCCGCCAGCCAACGCATAGGCGTAGGTTTTCGCCATCGGTCCGAAAATATGGCCTTCGACGCCGCTGAGCGTAAACAAGGGCAGAAATGCCGCGATGATGATCGCTGCCGCAAAGAAAATCGAACGCGACACGTCCGCCGACGCGCTGAGAATGGCATGGGTCTTCATGCCCATGATTGTATCCGGCGAAATCGCGCTCTCTTCGGACGCAGACAGTTCGGTCGTCTGCGACAATCTGCGGAAAATCGCTTCCACCATGATGACCGTGCCGTCCACGATCAGGCCAAAGTCGATAGCACCGACCGACAGCAAATTGGCGGATTCGCCGCGCAACACCATGATGATCACGGCGAAGAACAGCGCGAACGGAATGGTCGCACCCACGATCACCGCGCTGCGCAGATTGCCGAGGAACATCCATTGCAGCAGCACGATCAGGATGATGCCGACCACCATGTTGTGCAGTACGGTGTGCGTCGTGGTATCGATCAGATCCTTGCGATCATAAATGCGCTCGATCCGCACGCCGGGCGGCAGGATGCTCGATTTGTTGATCGACGTGACCAACTGTTCCACACGCGCAATCGTTGGCGAGCTTTGCTCGCCCCTGCGCATCAGCACGATGCCCTGAACGATATCGTCGTCCATGTTCATGCCGGCGATACCGAGACGCGGTTTCTCGCCGACCGTGACATTGGCGACGTCGCGGACCAGGACAGGATTCCCGCCGCTTTGCGCGATCATCGTGGTCGCAAGATCGTCGATGGAGCGGATCAGACCGACACCGCGCACCACGGCGGATTGCGCACCGATGTTCACCGTGTTGCCGCCGACATTGATGTTGGCGTTGCCGACGGCCTGCAACAATTGCGGCAGCGTCAGGCCATAGGCGATCAACTTGTTGAAATCGACCTGAAGCTCATAGGTCTTGGTCTTGCCGCCCCAGCTTGTGACGTCGATCACACCGGGTACGCTGCGGAAGCGGCGTTGCAACACCCAGTCCTGCAACGTCTTCAGATCGAGCACGCTGTAGTTCGGCGGACCGACCAGCCGGTAGCGGAAGATTTCACCGATCGGACTCAGCGGCGAAATCTGCGGCTGCACGTTACCGGGCAACGGACTCAGCTGCGACAGGCGGTTAAGCACCTGCTGCAAGGCTTCGTCATAGGTGTAATCGAACGAGAACTGAAGTTTGACGTCCGAGAGGCCATAGAGCGAAATGGTGCGAATGGTGCGCAGGTTCTTGAGGCCCGCAACCTGCGTCTCGATCGGGATCGTGATGTAACGCTCGATCTCCTCCGCCGACAGGCCGGGACTCTGCGTTACGATATCGACCATCGGTGGGGTCGGATCCGGGTAGGCTTCGATGTTGAGTTGCTGGAATGCAATCACGCCGCCTATCATCGTCATGGCAAACAGCGCCACCATGAGGAAGCGGCGATTGACGGCGAGAGCAACAAGACGATCCATCGAGACCGGGTCTTTCAGCGAGAGCGGATGACGTCAGGGAAAGACACGGACCGGACTAGCTTCCGGATGCGGCGCGATCGATGAACAGGCTGCCCTTGGTGACGATGTGCTCGCCAGGGGACAAATTGCTCTTTACTTCGACCAGATCGCCATTGGCGAGGCCGATCTTGATCTGGCGCAGCTCGATGGATTTGTCGTCGCGCACCACCCAGACCCGCACCTGATCGCCTTCGTAGATCAAGGCCTGCTTCGGCACACCAACCGCGGCGCGGTCACCTGCGGAGTAAATCGTGACATTGGCAAACATTTCCGGCTTCAGCGCGCCGCCCGGATTGTCGATGGTCGCGCGCACCATCAGCCGGCGTGAGGCCGGATCGATCGCAGCCGAAACGTAATTGATGCGCGCGCTCAAGGTGCGGTCCGGAAATGCGAGAACGCTGAACATGATCTCCTGCCCGACCTCGATGGCGGGCGCTTCAGTCTCACGCACAAACGCCGTCAGCCAGACCGTCGATAGATCGCCGACGACGAACACGGGGTCGCTCGCACCTGCGTTGACGTATTGTCCCGGACCGACTTTGCGCTGCACCACCGTGCCGGCGATCGGCGAGAAAATCGTCGTTTCACGATTGATGCTGCCCTTCTCCTGAAAAGCAGTAATTGCCTCTTCGGTCAGGCCGAGAATGCGCAGGCGGTTGCGTGCAGCCTCCAGCGCTGTGGTGGCGGAGCGCATGTCGTTCTGTGCGGAGGTCAGCGCTGCCTGCGACTGCTGATAGTCCTTCAGCGGCGCAGCCTTGCCCTCATAAAGATCGCGGGCGCGCTTGTCCTGGATCTGCGCCAGTTCGAGCTGCGACGTCGCCTTGTTTAACGCGGTCGATGCGGTGATGAAATCGTTCTGTGCCTGTACATTGTCCGCAGCCTCGATGACGAACAGCGACTGACCCTGCGTGACCTTGTCGCCGGGACGCGCCAGAAGCTTGGTGACACGGCCGGCATAAGGCGAGAACACTGGCGTGGAGCGATCCTCATCGACCGCGATCTTGCCTTCGGTGACGTGCTCAGCGCGGAAAGCCCGCTCCACCACAGGCTGCACCGTCAGACTGGCCCATTCAGCGGCCGTCGGCGTATAGCGCAGCAGCCCCTTCCGCGATTGGCTCGATACATCTGAATGATTTTTTGGCGCTCCGGACACACCCATCAGGCCAAACGCAGCGGCGCCTGCGAGAACGGCAAGGCCAGCGCCCACAGCCAGTTGCTGCCGCGACACGGCGCGACCTCGGGCAATCAAGGCGCTCAGTCTGGTTGTCTTTTCAATCATTCGACGATCAACAATCCCTGCGACGGGCTGACGCAGCCTGTGAGCTAATAGTGCCACTTTCCCTCTCAGGACAATCGAAAACCGACGAGATGGACATTATTTTCGGTTAACGTCAGGGCCGTGACGGCCACTCAGCCTTGCTGGAACCGAGCGGCATCGCCGGACGCTCCCAAAATGCTGGTGTTGCCGACATCACGGCGGCGTGACGGACGCCCCGCAGTGCACCAAATCCCGAAGCGCTTTGCTCGATAAACGGCAAAACATCGCCCGCCGCGAGGTCCGCCGTGGCGAGGCCCCCTTCGAGCCTGCCGAGATTCCACAGCCAGCGCCCGGTCTGCGCCAGCGAAACCCGGACATGCCAGCTTCCGCCCTCACTGGCCTGTCGCAGCCGCGCCATCATCGCGCCGAACGCCATCAGATAGCCGGTGGCATAATCGAGAATCTGCATCGGCAACTCCTTCGGTCCTTCGACCCCGGCCGCCTTGCCTTCCGCGTCATTGAACCCGGTCGAGGTTTGCACCAGTGAATCGAAGCCGCGGCGCCCGGCCCATGGCCCGGCATGCCCATAAGCGCTCAACGAGACATAGACGATGCCCGGATTGATCCGTGCCGCATCCTCCGGCGAAAAGCCGAGTGCTGCGATGGATTGGGGGCGATAGCCCTGAGAGAAAATGTCCGCCGACGCCAGCAGACCGCGCAGGGCGTCCCGGCCCTGCCCCGTCTTGAGATCGGCGAAAGCCGTCAGCTTGCCTCGCCCGGTATCGATGACCAGCCACGGGATCGACGGCAGGTTCGGCGAGGAAATGAGCATGACGTCGGCGCCGTGGGCAGCCCACGTGCGGCCCGCGACCGGGCCCGCGATGACGCGCGACAGATCGAGAACGCGCAATCCCACCAGCGGACGATTCCCGTTTGGCCAAGATCTCGGCGCAGCGTCGCCAATCTTCTCGATCTGAATCAGCGGCAATTGCGCGATCGCCTGCGTTTGCGGATGCGCGGACCATTCGTCATGGGAGCGCATCAGCGAGACGACACAGCCGCCGGCATAGGCGGCGGTTTCGAATTCCTCACCATTCCATTGCATCAGCGCACGCTGCACGTCGTCGCGTTCCGGTTTGCAGTTCAAGACCTTGCAGACGTTGTCGCGATGATGCGGAAAGTTGGTGTGGAGACGGACAAAGCGTCCGTCGCCGGTTTTGTAGACACCAGCGATGGCGTCCCATGCCGGCGGCGGCGGCTTGTCATCGACGCGCAGATAACGCTCGCTCCGGCACTCGACCGCCGCATGCGTCATGTCGACGGAAATGCCTTGCGCCTCACCGCTCCGGGCTTTCCATATTTCCGCAGCGGCAAGACCGGCTGCTGCAATCGTGACCTGCGACGCGGCACCGACGCGAAATGACGACGGCAGCATGGGCTCGCTTCCCGTCAGCGTGACGGCATCGAGTGCGGACGGTTCACCACCGCCGAGGGCCCAGAGGTCAGAGAGAATTTCGCGAGGTGATTGCATGAACGCCTCCGGCAGAATGCCGGGGAGCATCGCGCCGAAAATGCGTGGCTTCAAGGATGTTCAGTGGAAATCCCGCGAGCGCGGCAGAATACGTACATTGCGCGGATGGCGCACCTTCTGCGCAGGATTGTCAGGATGCGCGCGGCGATCATCTTCCAGCGGTTCGATCACATCCGCACCGGGAGGGATCGGATGCTTTCGACCGAGTGCATCGTTGGCGAGGTTCATCAGATCATGGGACCGATCGAACAAACGCTCGGCCACCAGATGGACTACCTTCTCCGGACTGCTCTGAATGGTCCCCTGCACCTCGATCAGCCGCGCGCCCATCACTTCCTTGCGGAATTTTTCCATCACATTGGGCCACACCACGATGTTGGCGATGCCGGTCTCGTCCTCCAGCGTCATAAAGACGACGCCCTTGGCGCTGCCCGGCCGCTGCCGCACCAGCACAACACCGGCGCAACGGACGCGTTGCCTGTCGCGGGCATGTCCAATCGCCTCACACGCCACCACGCCCTCCTCCGTAAACATCGGCCGGAGGAATTCCATCGGATGCCCCTTCAATGACAGCCTGAGGGTCTGATAATCCGCCACCACCTGCTCCGGCAGCGGCATCGCAGGCAACGGTTGTGCGTCCTCATCGGGCTGCTCGCGCGCCGCGGCTGCGGTGAACAGTGGCAGCGGAACATCGTCCGGCAGACGCCGCACCGTCCACAGAGCGTCGCGACGGTCAAGGCCGATCGAGCGGAACGCATCGGCATCGGCAAGCAGAATGAGTGCGCGTTTCGGCAAGCGTGTCTCGCGGGCGAAATCCTCCAGCGAGGCAAAGGGTTTTCGCGCCCGTGCGGCGACAATCCGTTGATCCCAGTAATCTTCGCGCGGTTTCTTGACTACCTTGCCGAATTTCTCGGGAAGCCTGTCATCGACATCGAACACCTCAAAGCCGTCGATCTGACGAAAACCGAGCCGCACGGCGCAATAATCTCCAGACCTCTCTTCCAGGGTGTTCTGTCCAAAGCTGAACGACACATCGATTTCGCGCACCTCGACGCCATTCTTGCGCGCATCCCCGACGATCTGAGCCGGCGCGTAAAATCCCATCGGCTGCGAATTCAGCAGGCCACAGCAAAATGCATCCGGATGATAATGCTTGAGCCAGGACGACACATAGACAAGCTGGGCGAAAGCAGCCGCGTGGCTTTCGGGGAAGCCATAGCTGCCGAACCCTTTGATCTGGTCAAAGCAACTCACCGCAAATTCAGGATCGTAGCCACGGGCGATCATGCGATCGACCATACGCCTTTCGAACTTAGGCATGGTCCCAACATTTCGGAACGTCGCCATCGCGCGTCGCAAGCCATTGGCTTCCTCTGGTGTGAATTCTGCGGCCTCCATCGCAATGCGCATTGCCTGCTCCTGAAACAGCGGCACGCCAAGTGTCTTGTGCAGCACCTGCTTCAGTTCGTTTTTGTTGCCCCCTTTCGGATAAGGATATTCGATCTCCTCCGGTTTCATCTTTCTGCGCTTCAGATAGGGATGCACCATGTTGCCCTGGATCGGGCCGGGCCGCACGATGGCGACCTCGATCACCAGATCGTAGAACGTACGCGGTTTTAGACGCGGCAGCATGTTCATTTGCGCGCGGCTCTCAACCTGGAAGACGCCGAGAGATTCGCCCTTGCACAGCATGTCGAACACGTTATCGCTGTCTTCGTTCTCCGACTTGATGTCCGAGAGTTGATAACGCTTTCCTTTGTGATCGGCGATCAGATCAAAGCACTTGCGAATGCAGGTCAGCATGCCGAGCGCCAGCACATCGACCTTCATCATTTTCAAGGTGTCTATGTCGTCCTTGTCCCATTCGATAAAGGTGCGGTCGTCCATTGCCGCGTTGCCGATGGGCACGTAGGTGTCGAGCCGGTCCTGCGTCAGCACGAAGCCGCCGACGTGCTGCGACAGGTGCCGCGGAAATTCGATCAGTTCGACGGCGAGTTCGACAGCGCGGCGGATCATCCCGTTTTGCGGATCGAAGCCTGCCTGCCTGATCTGAGAGTCGCTGACGTCTGTCCCCCAGCTTCCCCACACGGTATCCGCCAGCGCAGCGGTGACATCCTCCGTCAATCCCAGAGCTTTGCCGACATCGCGAATAGCGCTGCGCGGGCGATAATGAATGACGGTGGCCACAATCGCCGCGCGATGGCGGCCGTAACGCCGGTAGACATATTGCATCACCTCTTCGCGCCGCGAATGCTCGAAATCGACGTCGATATCCGGCGGCTCCAGCCGTTCCTCGGAAATAAAGCGCTCGAACAGCACATCCGTCTCGGCGGGATTCACCGAAGTGATGCCAAGCACGTAGCAGACGGCAGAGTTCGCTGCCGATCCTCGCCCCTGACAAAGGATGTTCTGACTGCGAGCATAAAGGACGATGTCGTGAACCGTCAGAAAATAATGCGCGTATCCAAGCTTCTCAATCAGCCTGAGTTCCTTGTTCAACGTGCCGTGCAGCTTGTCATCGATCCCTTTGGGGAAATATTTGTCGACGCCTGCCCATGTCAGGTCTTCGAGATGCCGTTGCCCCGTCTTGCCCGGCGGCACCGGTTCATCCGGGTACTGATATTTCAACTCGTCGAGCGTGAAGCTGATGCGCTCTGCAAAGCGCATGGTTTCAGCAATCGCGTCCGGGTAATCGCGAAACAAGCGTGCCATCTCATAGCCGGGCTTCAGATGCCGCTCGGCATTGGCTTCGAGCCGTTTGCCGACACTCATGATCGTGGTCTTTTCCCGAATGCAGGTCAGGACATCCTGCAAGGGGCGGCGCGCCGGGTGATGATAAAGCACCTCGTTGGTCGCGAGCAGCGGAATGCGGGCCGTTGAAGCGATGCGCTGGAGTTTCGCCAAACGCCGCCTGTCATCGCCCCGATACAACAGGCTCGCCGCAAGCCAGACTCCATCGGCACGACTGCGCTTCAACCGATCGAGAACCGTCAGGATCGCCGTGACGTCAAAGCGATGCGGCAGTGTCACTACGAGCATCTGCCCTTCAGAAAAATCCAGCAGATCATCGAATGTGAGATGACACTCGCCCTTTCCGGCCACAAGCTTGCCGCGCGTCAGCAACTGGCACAGCCGCCCATAGGCGGCGCGGTCGCGGGGATAGACCAGAATGTCGGGCGTCCCGTCCATGAACACCAGACGCGAACCGATCAGCAGCTTCGGTTTGCATGTGACCTCGGGATTTTCGAGTTCCTTGTAAGCGCGGACGACACCGGCCAGCGTATTGCGATCGGCAATTCCAATCGCCGGCAAAAGAAGCTCGCTGGCCTGCTGCACATATTCCTGCGGCTGTGAACCGCCACGCAGAAACGAGAAGTTCGTCGTAATGCCGATTTCCGCGTAGTCGGTGGCTTTCATGCGAACAGCCCGTGCACGAACCATTTGGGCGGAACGGGCTCGTCCTTTTCAGAGACAGGTTCGCTGTAGAGGCCGTCGCGATAAATCCAGAAGCGCATGCCTTCCGCATCCTCGACACGGAAATAATCTCGCGTCAGGGCTTCTTCCTTGTGCCGCCACCACTCCATCGCAATGCGTTCGGGGCCTTCCGCCCGTACCACCGCATGGGTCGCGCGACGCCATTTGAATCGCGGCGGATGTCCGTCAGGAACAGCCGCGGCCATAACTTCGATTTCCTCGGGCCGCTCGAACAGACGCAGCGGGCGTAGTGGCGGCTCGGCCTCGGCGCGCACAGGCCATTCGGCAACAGAAGCCGCAGCAAGATTCTGCTGCGCGGGCACGGCAATGACGGCGCGTTCCGGAATGTGTGTATCCAGCGGCAGATGCATCACGACACGCTTGCCGCCGATGCGCGCGGCAAGACGATCGACCAATGCTGCGACTTCATCGTTATCCTGCGCACGCGTGTCGAAGTCGCGCTGCTCCTGCACCACGATCTCGACGCGGCTTGCAGAGAGACGGATAAGATCAAAACCGAAGCCGGGATCGAGCGGATCGGCCAGCGCGTCCAGCCGCTCGCGAAACAGTCGATCGACGACATTGACCCTGGTGACAGGCTGTCCGGTTTCCACCGCGATGGTGCGTACCGCGCCGTCGGTGCGGAAGAAACTCGCCTCCAGCCGCCGCGCGCCCTTACCCTGCTTGTCCATCGCCGCGACCAGCATCTGCGCGAGACCCGACAAGATGGCCGCGATCACGTTGTTGGTGGCGACCGGTTCAGCGAAACGCTTCTCCACCATGAAATCCGGCAGCGGCTTGCGCGGGCTGATCGGCGCATCGCCCTGCCCCAGCGCCTGCTGCAACAGGCTGGTGAACTCCGCCCCGAACCGTGCAGAGATTTCGTGTGGTGCACGCAACGCCACATCGCCGATGGTCTTCAAGCCGGCGCGCCGTAACCCCCGCGTGATCGCATCATCGGCGCCAAGCGCGAACACCGGTAGCGGCCCGACGGCACGCGCTTCCTCACCATCCGGCACGATGCAACTGTGCGTCGCCCGCGTCAGGGTCCGCGCGCAAATCGGCGTACTCGCAATCGCCGCATTGACGGCGAAGCCCTGCCGATCAAGCGAGTCACAGACCGCACGCAGCATCGTGGCCTCGCCGCCGAACAGGTGCGCGCAGCCGCTAATGTCAAGAAACAGGCCATAAGACGGATCGAGCGCCACCAGCGGCGTGAAGCGGTCGCACCAGTCGGCGACAGCTTCCAGCAGGTTTCTGTCCGCCGTCTCGTCGGCGTCGAACACCTGCACATCGGGACAGACCGCCCGCGCGTTCGCCAGCGGCAGCCCAATCTCAAGGCCGATGTCGGCCGCGGCATCGTTCAGCGCCAAGATCTGCAGCGCGTTGTTGAGTTTTGCGACGACAACGCAGGGATATGCGTCATCCGGCGCGGCGTCTTGCCCCGAAAGCTGGCGCTTCAATCGGTCGGTCGGCAGGCGCGGCAGCCACAGGCTGAGGATAAGCCGCGCCTTCACGGAAGAGGCCCTCATCACATTTCCACTCCATGATCCATCGTCCGGTCTGGCCGTGACGGTTGCGAACAAGCTGCGCGTCGAGTAGTGGCGCGCCCCATGCCTCCATCGCGGACGATGATGGCGCTGAGCGCACCGCCCAGCGCGTCTCCGCTGTGCTGGCAGACGGCGTCGCCGCCGTGCGCAGCACCAGGCACGCAACATTCGAGGCACGCGCGGCCAGCGTGAGCCTGCGGCTCGTCACCAGATCGAGCTGGCGCACCTCGCCCCAGACATCCAGCACCACCGCACCCAGCGCGTCGCAGGCGAGCGCATCGGCTGCTGCGCGCAGCGCTGTCTCGGCATCTGTGGCCCGCACCGTCACCAGCAGGCGTGGATCGAGACCGAGTTCCTGCAGACCGCTCATCGACAGCGCGCCGGATTCCCGTTCCGCAAAATCCTGCCGGACCCAGACCAGCGGCCGCCGCCCGGCGAGGCGATGGGCGAGGCCTGCAATGAACCCCGTCGCCGCAGCGCCGTGGCGGCCGCCTTCGGCGAACACCTCATGCAGCGCGCCGCGCACCAGCCCACCCTGCAACAGGGCGTCAGCCTCGGCATGGCCGAGCGCCACGCGCGAAAGCCCACTGGCGTCACCCTCCAGGCAGCCGATGGTCCCCCGCAGGGACGCAAGCGTGTTCATGCGCGCGCCGGTCATGCGCCGCTCCCGACATTCTGGCTCGTCATCCGCAGCTGATTGAACGAATGACGACCCTATTTGTTCATGATATGTTCTAATATAAAGCTAATAGACGACCGGGAGTCAATCAGCCTTTTCCATTCAATTTTCTCGAACAAAATCAATGCAGTACAAGGGGCGAACCTTCCCCCAGTTCGGTGATGGTGGGAATTGCAGCAATCTTGAAAGACAAAAGTCCACCGGCTGCCCCGCAGCCGATGGACCGGTCACCAATCAACCTGCTCTCAAGCCGCCATTGCTTCTGTATTGACCTCGGCCAGTGCGAGAGTCGTCAGCGTCTCGTCGGCGTTGTATTCCTGCTGCAGCGTTTCATCGAGCAGACGAACCGCTTCGGTCATACCGAGCTTGGTTGCCCACGCCTTCAGAGTTCCATAGCGCGCGATTTCGTAGTGCTCGACCGCCTGCGCTGCCGCGAGCAGTCCGGCATCGAGGGCTTCGGTGCCCTTATAGTCACCCATGATCTCCTTGCCCTCGTCGAGGATTCCCATGATCGCGTCACAGGTTTTGGCCTTCGCGGGCTTGTCTATCAATGCGAACACCTGCTCGAGGCGATCCACCTGACCTTCGGTTTCGGTGTGGTGCTTTTTGAATGCGGCGCTTAAATCCGCTGACTGGGCCGCCTTGGCCATTTTCGGCAACGCTTTCAGGATCTGCTTCTCGGCGAAGTAGATGTCCTTCAGCGTGTCGTGAAACAGATCATTGAGATCCTTGTCGTTCGGCGCAGCTCGTTTGGCTGCTATTCGCTTTGGTGCCGATTTCCTGACTGATTTTTTCGCTGATTTTTTGGCTGACTTTTTCGCTGATTTCTTTGTTGCCATGTCCCACTCCGCGATGTTTGACGGGATCATTCCCGCCTCCCAACGCGATGTGGTGACCATGGTTCCGAACCAATCAGCCGGCGAGCTGGGTCTCGACCAGTTTGATCCAGTAGGATGAGCCATAGATGATGGCGTCATCATTGAAGTTATAGGCCGGGTGATGAAGCCCTGCGCTGTCGCCGTTGCCGATAAAGATGAAGGCGCCCGGCCGCGCTTCCAGCATATAGGCGAAATCTTCCGCGCCCATCACCGGCGGGATCTCTGAACTGACATTGCCCTCGCCTGCGATATCGGCCGCGACCCGTGCGGCAATGCCGGTTTCGGCAGGATGATTGACCAGTACTGGATAGCTGCGTTCGTAATCGAGCGTGATCTTCGCACCCGAGAGCTGCGCGACACCATTTACGACCTCACGCACCCGCTGCTCGATCAGGTCACGCACCTCTGGCGTCAGCGTGCGCGCCGTGCCGAACAGTTCAGCGGTCTGTGGGATCACGTTGCGGGCGTTCCCGGCATGGAACTCGCAGATCGAAATCACCGCTGCGTCGAGAGGATCAACGCTGCGGGAGACAATCGACTGCAAGGCGGTGATTAACTGCGCGCCGACCAGCACCGAGTCGATGCTCTTGTGCGGACGCGCCGCGTGCCCGCCTAAACCTTCGATGTGAATGTTGATGTGATCCGTCGCCGCCATCGCAGGCCCGACGCGAGTCGCAAATGTACCAATCGGCATGCCCGGACTGTTGTGCATGCCGTAGACCTGCTCAATCTTGAAACGGTCCATCAGACCGTCCTTGATCATGGCCTCGGCCCCTGCACCGCCCTCTTCGGCGGGCTGGAAAATCATCACCGCGTCGCCCGCGAAATTCCGCGTCTCGGCGAGATAACGGGCAGCCCCCAGCAGCATCGCGGTATGACCGTCGTGGCCGCAGGCGTGCATCTTGCCGGGCACGGTCGAGCTATAGGCAACGCCGGTTTCTTCCTCGATCGGCAGCGCGTCCATGTCGGCGCGCAGGCCGATGGCTTTCAGGTCGCCGCCGTTGACGGGCTTTCGCCCCTTGATAACGCCAACAACACCGGTGCGTCCGAGACCCGTCGCAACTTCATCGCAGCCGAATTCCCGCAGGCGATCGGCAACGAATGCCGCAGTGCGATGCACATCGTACATCAACTCCGGATGCGCGTGCAGATCGCGGCGCCAGCCCATGATTTCGGGTTGCAGATCGGCGATGCGGTTGAGGATGGGCACGGCGGTAACCTCACAGGATCAAGACGACAAAAGCTAGCATGAGCCCGCAGGGGACCCAACATCCGCGCAAACGGGAATTGCACGGAACCACACTGTACAGCGAACCCCGGCCGGGGCCATAAGAAGAAAAGTGTCGAATTTGAATAGAGAAACGCAGGACAAGGAATGGTGAAACGTCTCGAAGGGGATTTCGACTACATCGTCGTCGGTGCCGGCACCGCCGGTTGCATCGTTGCCAATCGCCTCTCGGCAGATCCCCGCAAGCGCGTGCTGATTCTCGAAGCGGGCGGCAAGGACAACTGGATCTGGTTTCATATCCCGGTCGGCTATCTGTTCGCCATCGGCAATCCCCGCTCCGACTGGATGTTCAAGACCGAACCGGAAGCCGGGCTCAACGGCCGCGCGCTGGCCTATCCACGCGGCAAGGTGATCGGCGGATCATCCGCGATCAACGCCATGATCTCGATGCGCGGACAGGCCGCCGATTACGATCACTGGCGGCAGCTTGGGCTGAACGGCTGGGGCTGGGACGATGTGCTGCCCGCATTCAAGAAACTTGAAGATCATTTTCTTGGCGAGAGCGAGCATCACGGCACCGGCGGCGGCTGGCGGATTGAAGCACCCCGCCTGTCATGGAAAGTGCTGGATGCCGTCGGAGAAGCCGCGCACGAAATGGGCATCCGCAAGACGCCGGATTTCAATACCGGCGACAACGAAGGCATCGGATACTTCCACGTCAACCAGAAACGCGGACGCCGCTGGTCCTCTGCGCGCGGATTCCTAAAGCCCGCGCTGTCGCGGCCGAACCTGCGCCTCGAAACCAACGTGCTGGTCGACAAGGTCATCGTCGAAAACGGACGCGCTGTCGGCGTGCGTTTCAGCCAAAACGGCGAAACCATCGAAGCCCGCACATCAGGCGAAGTGATCCTGTGTTCAGGCTCGATCGGATCGACGCAGGTTCTGCATCGCTCCGGCATCGGGCCGCAGGAATGGCTGTCGCCGCTCGGCATCGAAACCGTGCTGGATCGTCAGGGCGTCGGCCGCAATTTGCAGGACCATCTGCAGCAGCGCGCGATCTATAAAGTCGAAGGCGTGCGCACGTTGAACGAGACTTATTACAATCTGTTCCGGCGCGGCTGGATGGGCGTCGACTATCTTCTGCGGCGGCGCGGACCGTTGACCATGGCGCCATCGCAACTTGGCATCTTCACGCGATCCGATACACGGCAGGACCGCGCCAACATCCAGTTTCACGTCCAGCCGTTGTCGCTCGACAAGTTCGGCGAACCTCTCCACCGCTTTCCGGCCATCACCATCGCCGCCTGCAATCTGCGGCCCACCTCGCGCGGCACCATCCGTATCAAGTCCGATGCACCGGATCAGGCGCCTTCGATCGCGCCAAACTACCTGTCGACGCCGGAAGATCGTCAGGTCGCCGCCGATGCCATCCGCGTGACGCGGCGACTAATGAAACAGCACGCACTCGCGGCCTATCATCCGCAGGAATATCTCCCCGGCCCGTCCGTCGGTGATGACGATACCTCATTGGCGAAAGCCGCCGGCGACATCGGCACCACGATCTTTCATCCGGTCGGCACCGCGAAGATGGGTACGTCGAGCGATCCGCTTGCCGTGGTCGATGAACGCCTGCGCTTTCACGGCCTCAAGGGGCTGCGCGTGGTTGACGCGTCGGTGATGCCGACCATTACATCGGGCAACACCAACACACCCACCGCGATGATCGCGGAGAAAGGCGCGGCGATGATTTTAGAGGACGGGCGATAGCACCGACGAAATTAGGCGCGGAGCCTCAACGTACTCAGTCGTCATCACCGGGCTTGTCCCGGTGATCCACGTCTTGCCCGCGACGCTGTAAGGAAAGACGTGGATGGCCGGGACAAGCCCGGCCATGACGAACTTTATGTTTGCGGTCCTTGATAGGTCATCACGGCCGCATCGCCATCTTCGCGACGCCCGGCGTGCGCAGCGGCTCCGCCAGTCGCGCGAACTCGCAAATCAGCGAACGGGTCTTGCGCGGATCGATGATCTCCTCGACCCAGAATTTCTCGGCCGAGCGAAACGGCGACCTCAGCTTGTTCAGCCGGTCCTCAATCTCGGCCAGCTTTGCCTTGGGGTCTTCAGCAGCATCGATGTCGGCGCGGTAAGCAGCCTCGATGCCGCCCTCGAGCGGCAGCGACCCCCAGTACGCCGATGGCCATGCATAGCGCATCGAGAACCGGCCTGCCGGCTGATGTACCACGCCCGCAACACCAAAGGAGTTGCGAACGATGATCGTGCACCACGGCACGGTCGTTTGATTGACGGCGGTCATCGCCCGTACGCCATGCCGGATCGTCGCGGCCTTTTCAGCCTCAAGCCCGATCATGAAGCCCGGGCAATCCATCAGGTAGACCACCGGAAGATGGAAGGTTTCCGCGAGATCAACGAAGCGCACCACCTTCTGGCAGGCTTCGGCGGTCCATGATCCTCCATAGATGTAAGGATCGCTTGCCAGCAGCAGCACCGCGCGGCCATCAAACCGCGCGAACCCGGCGATCACCGAGCGGCCAAAATTCTGGCCCATCTCGAAGAACGATCCCTTATCGACAACCGACTCGATGATGGGCCGCATCTTGTAGATCTGCTTGCGGCTGCGCGGCACGATGTTGAGCAACGCCTCGTCGGTGCGCTCCGTATCGTCATCGCAAGGCGTGGCCGGCGGCAGGTCAAACACGGACGACGGCAAGTAGGACAGAAATTTTCGCGCGCACGCGAACGCTTCTTCCTCGGTATCGACCGCATGATCGACACCGCCCGCCTTGGTTTGAATTTGCCAGCCGCCAAGCTCCTGCTTGTTGAGCGATTGTCCGAGACGCGCGACCACCGGCGGACCCGCGACGAACATCGCAGATGATTTGGTCATGACTGAATAATGACTGGCTGCGAGGCGCGCTGCGCCAAGACCAGCAACCGAGCCAAGGCCGAGACCCACGACAGGCACACGCGCCATGTTTGCTGTCGTGTACCAGTACCAGGTTGTACCACCGACGCCGCCCGGCAGATTCGCAGCACCTTTCGTCTCAATAGTCTTGACCGAGCCGCCGCCGCCCGATCCTTCGATCACGCGGATAATCGGCATCCGGAAATCGTGCGCCATCTGCTCGGCCATCGTCGGCTTCGCGGAGATCGACGCATCCGCCGATCCCCCGCGAACGGTGAAGTCATCACCGACGACGACAACGGGGCGCTTGTCGATCTTGCCGCGGCCGAACACGCAGTTGGCCGGAGTGAGCGTCTTCAGCTCATTCTTGTCGTCATACTCTGCGGTGCCTGAAATCGCTCCCATCTCGTGAAAGCTTTTCGGATCGACCAGTTTGTCGATGCGCTCACGTACAGTGAGCCGCCCTTGATCATGCTGTCGCTTGACCTTGTCTGCGCCGCCCATCTCTTTCGCAAACGCTTCACGCCGCGCGAGTTCATCGAGTTCAGGCTTCCAGTTCATCATCACTCCTTGGCGTACGCACCGCGAACACTCTTGTTCTGTTCTGCGGAATAAAGTTTCCCCTTGCGGAACACGCTACCTCGGGCAATCTTTCGTCACAACAACAAGCCGCGCGTGCATGCCCTGCACAGAGCGGATGGGGGAATCAATGGCAGAGATCAAGATCGTCACCGAGGTTGCCGGGCGCGTTTGCGCGATTGCAGCGAGCACAGGCGGCAGTGTCGGAGTCGGTGACGACGTCGTCTTCGTCGAAGCCATGAAGATGGAAATTCCCGTTCCCTCGCCTGCCGCTGGAAAAATCAAATCGATTCTCGTCAGCGTCGATGACGTCGTGGCTGAGGGACAGACGATCGCCACGCTCGAAGCATGATGCACGACGTCTCCGCGACAAACTGTCTAGTCCACCTTAGTAGGCTTGCAGGCGTTGCGCTGGTGCCTGCACGATGACATGATCCGGCAAAATCAAAAATGCATTTCGCACAGCGAAAGCAAATGGGAGGGATACTTTATGACACGGCATATCACTGCGGTTGCAGCACTGGTTCTTGCGAGCACGGCGCTTTCGCCGGTGCTGGCGCAGGAGGTCAAACTAGCGCCGACGATGGCGTTCACCGCCTACGACACCGGCACGTCGGGCTTCAACATCGCCGTTGGCGTCGGCAAGATGATGAAGGACAAGTACGGCTCCGACGTGCGCGTGCTGCCCGCCGGTAACGATGTGGCACGTCTCGCCCCGCTGCGCGCGAATCGCGCGGTGCTGGCTTGGATGGGCACTGGCGTTTATTTTGCGCAGGAAGGCGTGTTCGAATTCGGCGTCAAGGAATGGGGCCCGCAAGCGCTGCAGATGACCCTCTCGACGGTCGACTGTAACGGCCTGTCGGTCGGCGTGACGAAGGACGCCGGCGTCAAGGAATGGAAGGATTTCCGCGGCAAACGCCTCGGCTTCGTTGTCGGCTCACCTGCGCTGAACCAGAACGCCCTCGCGATCATCGCTTATGGCGGACTCACGCAGAAAGACGTGAAGATCGTTGAATTCGCGAGCTACGGCGCGATGTGGAAAGGCCTCGTCAACAACGATGCCGATGGTGCATTCGCCTCCACGGTGACAGGTCCAGCGAAGGAGGTTGAGAACTCGCCGCGCGGCCTGGTCTGGCCGCCACTTCCGCCGGAAGACAAGGCGGCCTGGGAGCGCGTCAAGAAGGTCGGTGCGTTCTTCAACCCCCACGTGACGACATGCGGCGCAGCCATCGAAGCTTCCAAGCCTCAACAATTAGCCACCTATCCCTATCCGATCGCGACCACTTACGCGACGCAGCCGGTGGATCAGGTCTACTCCATCACCAAGGCGATGATCGACGGATACGATGCCTACAAGGATTCCGCCCCCGGCGCGACCGGCCTTGAAGCCAAGCGTCAGACCAAGCAGTGGGTCATTCCGTTCCATCCCGGCGCGGCCAAGGCTCTGAAGGAAGCCGGCAACTGGACCGACGCCGACGAGAAATACAACAACGACCTGATCAAGCGGCAGGGCGTTCTCGCTGACGCATGGAAAGCCTACAACACCGCAAGCGCACCGGGAGAACCGGCCCCATTCCTCTCCGGCTGGATGGCTGCACGTAAAGCGGCGCTCGCCAAAGCCAATCTGCCGAATGGTTTTGAAGACTAGCGATCTCGATCTCTGCATAACGGACGGCGCTACCATTTAATCCGGGATCGACCATGACAGCCACGTCCGACAACAAAGGCGCTCCGGCATCCGCATCGACTGCGGTTGCCGGAACAGCCACGCCAGAGACAATCCAGATCAGCGATCCGCATGCCGCTGTTGCTGATCTTCAGGAATCCGAGGTCACCCGCGTAAGGACCCTGCGCGGGGCATGGCGCTGGGCGTTGCTGGTTGCAACAGCCGCAACGATCTTCCTGTGCATCAATCAGCAATTCTCGCTGCGTTTCTTCATGGATTTCACGCAGCTCAACACCGAATATTTTTATCTGCTTATTGCTTTGATGCTGCCGTTCACATTCCTGATCTTTCCCGGCTCTAGTAAAGCGCCGCTCGATCGCATCCCCTGGTACGACGCCTTGCTGTTCGTACTAACGTGCGCCGCCGCGATCTGGCTGATGATGAACATTCGCAAGGCAGCAGCGCTCGGCTGGGAGTTCGAGGGAGCACCACGAAACGTAATCGCCGCCGGTTTGGTGATGTGGTTCGTTCTCATGGAAGCGTTGCGCCGCACCGGCGGCTGGAGCCTGCTTCTGAGCGTATTCCCTTTTACACTCTATCCGCTGTTCGCCGATGCAAAGTGGCTGGGACCGTTCCGGGGCACACAGTCCACGCTTGAGCAGACAACTGCCTATCACATGCTTTCCGGCGAAAGCCTGCTCGGCATTCCGATCCAGGCATTTGCGGACACGGTGATCGGCTTTCTGGTGTTCGGCACGGCGCTGATGATGACCGGTGCCGGGAAATTCTTCATCAACATCGCATTTGCGCTGTGCGGAACGTTCCGCGGCGGTGCTGCCAAGGTCTGCGTCTTCGCAAGCGGTCTTCTCGGCACGGTCGGCGGAAGCATCGTGTCGAACGTCCTCACCGCAGGCACGATGACGATCCCGGCGATGAAGAAAACAGGATTCACACCGTCCTATTCCGCAGCGGTCGAAGCATGCGCCTCTACCGGCGCTGTCCTAGCGCCTCCGGTTCTCGGAGCCACCGCATTCGTCATGGCTCAGTTTCTGAATACGGGTTATTCGGACGTCGCCCTGGCTGCGACAATTCCGTCGATACTGTACTATTTCGGCTTGTTCGCGCAGGTCGACAGCTATGCAGCCCGCCATCAACTTGAGGGACTGCCGCGCGCTGAGTTGCCGCGCTTCTGGGACGCATTCAAGGAGGGGTGGTACTACCTTTTCGTCATCGTCGTCCTCGTCGTGATGCTTCTTTACTTCAAACGCGAAAGCCACGCGCCGTTCTATGCAACCGCGTTGCTGGTGATCCTGCATCAGTGGTCGGGACCAGCGGCATGGAAACGCGCCAACACCGCAGTTCTGGTGCTGTCGGCCGCGCTGACCGGCGCGATGCTGTGGTTCGACATCGGCAATCCGTTCCTCTGGGGGATGTGCATTCTGGCCATCCTGAACGAGTTCTTTCCGGGAAAGAACTGGGGCGGCGGCCGGTGGCTTCATTTCCTCGAATTGAACGGAAAGACTTTCGTCGAGCTTATCGCGATCCTGGCGGGCTGCGGCCTGTTGATCGGCGCGTTCTCCCTGACCGGAGTGATCTCAAGCCTCGCCAACGATCTTCTTAGCATTGCGGGCGGCAACGCCCTCCTCCTGCTGGTCATGTGCGCGGTCACGAGCCTCATTCTCGGGCTCGGACTGACGACCACGTCTTGCTACATCTTCCTCGCAATTCTGGTGGCACCCGCTCTGGAGAAACTCGGCCTCAACAAGATGGCCGTGCATATGTTCATCTTCTATTGGGGCATGCTCTCGTCGATCACGCCGCCAGTCGCCATCGCATCGTTTGCCGCTGCCGGCATTGCCGGAGCTCCGGCCATGAAAACCGGATGGGAAAGCATGTGGGTCGGCAGCATCATCTACTTCATCCCGTTCTTCTTTGTGCTGAATCCCGCGCTGCTGCTCCAGGGTGAAAACCCATACCTCGAAGCGCTCGGCCTCACCGCAATCTCCTGTTTCGGGATTGTCTTCATCTGTGGCGGCATCCAGGGCTACCAGGCGTATGTCGGCGATCTCAGGCGGGCCGGTTTCATGGAATGGCCAATTCGCGTGCTGCTGATCATCGGCGGCTTCACCATCGCCACGCCGGGCGGCGGCATCATGCCGATCTCGCAATTGCAGATCATGGCGCTGGGCCTTGTAATTCTGGTTCCCACCGTAATCCTTGCCCTGCTGCTTGTTCGGCGGAACCCAATCATTCCGAGAAAACTTGCGGCTCGCTAGATCGGGATTCGAAAAGCTGGCGCACACCGCGACTGTCGAAAACCGGCAGGAGAATGTGGCGACAATTCGCGTTCCGCCATGCTGCTGGCGCGAGGAAGGCCGTGCAGCGACGCCACACCTGCCGAAATACGCTGCCCTTATCGCGACTTGAAAGACTTGTATCTGGCATTCTGATGTGTTCGACCTATAGTTCAGCCAATTCGAACGCCAGACCTTGATAAGGGATAACGATGTTCAAAGCACTTCTCGCGACCACCTTGCTTGTCTCGGCCACCGTCGGCGCGTTTGCGCAGGCCCCGCAACGCAGCGGCACACCGGAAGAACAGAAGGCCTGCGCTCCGGACGTCTCACGCTATTGCCGCGCCGTGATGAACGATGGTGATTTCGTGATTCTGGGCTGCCTGCAGGCAAACCGCCCGAAGATCAGCAAGAAATGCGATGCGGTTCTGCGCAGCCACGGCCAGTAAGCGACCGCGCTTCTTCGCACTTCCAGAAATAATGAATGAATCGAACCAATCAGCCTGACCTTGTCAGGCTGATTTTCTTGCTGCGTTGTCGACCAGCGTCTTGCCCAGTGACCAGATCGCACCCGGCACGCGATGGCTGCTTTCGATCACTGTGTCGAACGAACCCGTGATCCAGTTGCAATCTTCCTGCGTGATCGTTAGCGCCGGCAGCAGCTTGATCGTGTGGCTGGCATGGCCCGACACCTGACTGAGGATCTTGTGATCCTTGAACAGCGGAATGGTGATCAACTGGCAGAACAGACCCTTGCTCGCCGCTTCCAGCATAGTCCAGGACGCCTTGAGCGCCAGCGACTTCGGCGGACCAAACTCGACGCCGAGCATGAGTCCTTTGCCGCGCACGTTCTTCAGAAGCTCGTAGCGCGGGATCATCGCTGAGAGCGTTTCGAGAAGTTCGGCGCCACGCGCCGCTGCGTTTTCGATCAGCTTCTCGGATTTCAGCACATCCAGCGTCGCTATCCCGGCTGCCATCGCAAGATCGTTCTTGGCGAACGTGGACCCATGCACCACGGCACGGTCCATGCGATCGAAAATCTTGTCGAAGATCGCCTTGCGAAGCAGTACAGCGCCGACCGGCACATGGCCGCCGGACAGCGACTTCGACAGCAGCACCATGTCGGGTTCGACATTCCAGTGTTCGACAGCAAGGAATCGCCCTGTACGGCCCATGCCGGTCTGGATTTCGTCGGCGACGAACAGCGTGCCGTACCGTTTGCACAGCGCTGCCGCGGCCGCGAGGTAACCGTCGTCGGGCATGTTGACGCCCTTGCCCTGAATGGGCTCGACGATAAAGGCCGCAACCTGGCGGGAAGCCAGCGCTTTCTCGAGCGCCGCAAGGTCATTGAACGGAATCGAACTGCAGTCCGGCAACAGCGGCCCGAAGCCATCGCGGAAATTCTTGTCGCCGGTCAGCGACAACGAACCGTAGGACAGGCCGTGATAGGCATGATCGCAATAGACGATGCCGGTGCGGCCGGTCGCACCACGCGCGAACTTAATCGCAGCTTCGACACATTCCGTCCCTGAATTTGCAAAAAATACCTTGTCGAGATAGGGCACATGCGCGATCAGGCGCTCGGCCAGAATGCCGGCCAGCGTGGATAGATCGAGCTGAACGAGATTGGGCAGATCGCTGTCGAGAACGCTCTTGAGCGCATCCTTGACGGTCGGATGATTGCGGCCGAGCGCAAAAACGCCGAACCCGCTCAGGAGATCGAGGTAACGATCGTTGTCACGGTCGAACAGATACTGTCCCTGCCCGCGCTGGAAGCCGACGTCATAACCGATAGTCTTGAGGACCCGAACAAGCTGCTCGTTGAGGTACCGCGTATGCAGAGCGTTGCGCTGGAATTGGCGATCCGCGAACATCTCTGAAATGTCTAGATTTGGCTGCATGATGTCATACATACTTCGTTTGCCGGGCGTCTAGTCAACTGAAATTAGTGTATGCGTCGATTTGTCAATCTCTGGAACAACGAACGGCTTTTGTGTTTAAATTGGTTGCAATGCACGCGAGGATTCATGCGAAAAATAGCCCTTAGTGGAATGTTCCTGCTCGCTGCTGCTGGTACTGCCTCCGCGGCAGATCCGCTCGGTGAATGGCGCGATGAGGACGGCAAGGCAACGATCCGAATCGTCGACTGCAACTCGCGCATGTGGGGAATCATTGCGTCCGAGAAAGTCACCGGAACCATCGACAAGAACAATCCCGACAAGGCCAAGCGCACACGCGCCACACTCGGCATGCCCATTCTCCTCAACATGAAGAAGGACGAAGATGAGAAGGACCGCTGGGAAGGCGAGATCTACGATCCCATCCGCGGCAAGGTCTTTTCCTCATCGATTCAGGTAAAATCCGCCACCTCCATGCGTGTCGAGGGATGCGTCGCGATGGTCCTGTGCGGAGGCCAGACCTGGACCAAGGTCGAGCCCGGCGCGTCCGGCTTCACCTATGCGCCGATGCTCGCGAAAGCGCCCGGAGCGGCGCCTGCGCCAGCCCCTACCCCGAAGTCGACAACAACCTCTCCGTTCCCGACGCCCATCGGCACGCCAAAGGCCACGGCACCCAAGGGAGCCAGCGCAAAGGCCGGCGCACCCGCCGACCCCGTCACCGCCGAGATTTGCGCTCTTCCGGAGATTGTCTCGGCGCCGGCCAAGTAACGCAGACCGGCCCTTACTTCTCCTCCGTGGTGTTGTCGCGCGGCTTGCCCATCAGAGCCGGCTGGAACAGCACCGCAGCCGCAAGCGTCGTGACCAGCGAGAGCGCCAGCAGCTTGCCCATGCTCGACGTACCGGGATGGCTCGACAGCCACAGGCTGCCGAACGCCGTCGCCGTCGTCAGGGCGCTGAAGAAGATCGCGCGAGTCAGGCTGGATTGCAGCAGATCGGTCTGACCTGCCCGCCACGCCGTCACATAGTAGATCTTGAACGCGACGCCGATGCCGAGCAGCAGCGGCAGCGCGATGATGTTGGCGAAGTTCATCGGCAGCCCGATAAGCACGCAGATTTCAAGCGTCACCACACCTGCAAGGACGAGCGGCACGAGCGTCAGCAGCACATCGCCGATCCGCTTCAGAACGATCCAGAGTAGGATCGCAATCGACAGCAGCGCCCAGAGGCCAGCATGGATGAACGCCTTCACGATGGTGTCGCCGGATTTCAGGATTGAGATCGGCCCTCCGATCGCATCGGGCTGAACCTTCAGAATCGCTCCGGCAAATGTGCGCAACGTATCGTTGTCGTTCGGATCACCTTTCGGCTGCGCCTCGACGCGGGTCCGTCCATCAGAAGACGTCCAATCGGCGAGAATGTCGGGCGGCAAGGTTTTTATGCTGACCGGCTGCGCCTTGAGCAGGCCACGGACCTGATCCAGCGCGACGTTCAGGGGAGAGATGAACGTCGTCTCTGCCTTGTCGCGCATGGCCTTGTCGGCCTGCGCGAGTTTCGCCAATGCCTCCGCGAGGCGGCGTGCTGCCACAGCGCCCGGCCCCTTGTCGTCGCCTGCGGTCTTGCGCAGGCTGTCCACTGCGCCCTTCAGCGCGGCGACATTTTCCTCGTCTGACGGCGCGGTGCCGCGCGATGACTCGTTCAGGATCGGATTGAGCGACGCCGCCGCCTTGCGAATGATCGCGAGCTTTGCCGGCTGATCGTCGGGAATAAAAGTGTCGAGGGAAACCGTTCGCGACACTTCGGGAATTTTCGCGAGGCGAGCCTGAATGTCCTTGGCTGCCGCTACCGACGGAGCCAGGACTTCGACGGCATTGGTGCCGGTGTTGGGATCGCGGCGCAGATCGAGATAGGTCGCAACCGATTCAACCTTCGCGCTGCGCAGGTTCATCGGATTGAAGTCGAACTGCAGGAAATACAGCAATGGCAGGCCGAGAACGGCCACGCCAAGCGTCGCGGCAACAACACCGACGCGATGCCGCTCCAGGAAACTATCGACCGGAGCCAGAAACTTGAATCCCAGCGGTTCGGCTTCACCCGGAGGATTGAAGATCTTGAGCAACGCCGGCAACACCGTAATCGCAGCGACGAATGCGATGAGCATGCCCGCACCGGCGATCTTCCCGAGTTCAGACACGCCTTTGTAGTCGGTCGGCAAAAACGAGAGGAAGCCCGCGGCCGTGGCCACGGCCGCAAGTGTCAGTGGAACGGCGGAATACTCTGCAGCCTTCTCAAGCGCGGGACTAAGCTCGTCCTTTTCGTGACGTTCAGCGCGATACCGGACGCTGTACTGGATGCCGAAGTCGACTCCGAGACCGACGAACAGCACAAAGAACGCAATCGAAATCAGATTGAACGCTCCCACCAGCATAAGTCCGACGGCTGTGGTGATCGACAGTCCGATCACCAGCGTGATGAAAACAGCGCCGATAATCTTGGATGACTTCAGCGCGCACCACAGGATGAAGAGGACGATCAACACCGTCGCGGTATGAGTGACGAGCGCCCCCTCCTGTACCGTCGCGAATTCGTCATTCGCGATCGGGACGGGTCCGGTGAGACGGACCTTGGCGTTGTATTCACCGGCGAGATTCGCGTCCTGCGCCGCCTTGCGAATCGCTTCAACCGCGGCTCCGCCCGGCTCCAGCGCCTTGAAGTCGAGAACCGGCCGCATCATCAGGAGCGTTCGCTTGTCGGCTTCCGTCAGGGGCTCGTTGCCGGACAGTTCCTTCCAGGAGAAGGTCGCAGGCTTGTTTGCGGCCACCTTCTCGACGGTCTCGGCGACCAGATTCAGCGGCCGCGCCATGGAATCTCGCGAATACTGGCCCCGCTGAGACCCGGCCAGGCCGAACTCCAGCACACCAGTCAGGCCGCGCAGACTGGGGTCATCCACCAGAATATCGAAGAGCGGGGCTGCGGAGGCCAATTGGCCGGCCTGCTTGGCGACCTCGGGGGTCGGCAAGAACAAAAGTCCGTTATTATCGAAGAACGGCCCGCCACCCGGACGCCTGATCCAAATGAACCTATCGGTCTGTGGGAGCAACTTCTTCTCAAGAGCGGCGGCCGCCTGACGGGAGAGTTCCGGGGTTGGAGCCTCCACAACGGCCAAAATGCTGTCATTTCGGCCGGGAAACGCCTTCTCGAAGTCAATTTCGCGCTTTCGCCAGTCGAGATCAGGAGAAATCAGCGTCGCAACGTCGGTATTGATGGCGAAGTTCCGGTGGGAATAGACGCCTGCAGCTGCTGCCAAAGCTACGCTGGCCAGGAGGACCAGCCATGCATGGCGCGTGCAAAAACGAACAAGCGATACAATAGTCCTTGTCAGCACAGGTTTTCTTTCTATTTCTGGCGACCAGCTTGGGGTAAAGGCAACTGCCGGGGGGGCAGGCGGTTAACTTACTGATGCCTCAAACGATGCCCTTAAGTCACACAATAGTGGCATTTAGTCAGCAGTTCCTCAGAACTACTGCTGAATAGCTGCAATAATGCTACACTGCAAAATGTTCCCGTCTTGTTCCACAGTCGCATTGGAAGCCTTGGTATGACCTCATCGACCCCATTGCTCGACGCAATCAAGTCGCCCGCAGACCTTCGCAAGCTGAAGGAAAGCGAATTGCCTCAAGTTGCTGCGGAACTCCGCGCGGAAACGATCAGCGCGGTGGCGGTTACTGGCGGTCATCTGGGCTCCGGTCTTGGTGTCGTTGAACTGACGGTTGCAATACATCATGTTTTTAATACGCCATCCGACCGCGTCATCTGGGACGTCGGCCATCAGGCCTACCCGCACAAAATCCTGACCGAGCGGCGCGACCGGATTCGCACCCTGCGTCAGGGTGGCGGCCTGTCCGGCTTCACCAAGCGCGCGGAGAGCGAATACGACTGTTTTGGCGCCGCCCACTCGTCGACCTCCATTTCAGCAGGCCTCGGCATGGCCGTCGCGCGCGATCTCGCCGGCGGCAACAACAACGTCATAGCCGTGATCGGCGACGGCGCAATGTCCGCCGGCATGGCCTACGAGGCGATGAACAACGCCGGCGCCATGGATTCGCGCCTGATTGTCATTCTGAACGACAATGAGATGTCGATTGCGCCGCCAGTCGGTGCAATGTCGTCCTATCTGTCGCGCCTGACGTCCAGCAACACCTACCGTTCGCTCCGCGAGATCGGCAAGCAGGTTGCCAAGCGTCTTCCGAAATTCGTCGAGAAGGGCGCGCAGCGCGCCGAGGAATATGCCCGCGGCATGCTGTCGGGTGGCACGCTGTTCGAGGAACTCGGGTTCTACTATGTCGGCCCGATCGACGGCCATAACCTCGATCATCTCCTGCCGGTTCTCAAGAACGTGCGCGATTCGAAGGTCGGCCCCACGCTGATCCACGTCGTGACCGAAAAGGGCAAGGGTTACTCCCACGCCGAGACCGCCTCCGACAAATATCACGGCGTCGTCAAATTCGACGTGGCCACCGGCAAGCAGGCGAAGGCCCAGGCCAACGCCCCTGCCTATACCAAGGTGTTCGGCAACAGCCTCGTCAAGGAAGCCGAGAAGGACAACAAGATCGTCGCCATCACGGCTGCGATGCCGTCCGGCACCGGCGTGGATATCTTCAGCAAGGCCTTCCCTGATCGCACGTTCGACGTCGGCATCGCCGAACAGCACGGCGTGACGTTTGCCGCGGGTCTTGCTTCCGAAGGCATGAAACCTTTCGTCGCCATCTACTCGACCTTCCTGCAGCGCGCGTACGACCAGGTGGTTCACGACGTCGCCATTCAGGGCCTGCCGGTCCGCTTCATCATCGACCGTGCCGGTCTCGTTGGCGCCGACGGACCGACCCATGCGGGTTCGTTCGATCTGGCCTATCTCGGCTGCTTGCCGGGGATGGTGCTGATGGCCGCGGCCGATGAGGCCGAACTGGTGCACATGGTCGCCACCGCTGCCGCAATCGATGACCGCCCCTCCGCCATCCGCTTCCCGCGTGGCGATGGTGTCGGTGTGGATATGCCATCGATCGGCGTTCCGCTGGAGATCGGCAAGGGCCGCATCGTCCGCGAAGGCACCTCGGTGGCGCTGGTATCGCTCGGAACCCGCCTTCAGGAATGCCTGAAAGCTGCAGACATTCTAAAAACCCATGGCTTAACGGCGACCGTTGCCGATGCCAGATTTGCCAAGCCGATCGACACAGACATGATCCTGCGCCTGGCGCGCGATCACGACGTGCTCGTCACCATCGAGGAAGGCTCGATCGGCGGCTTTGGAGCGCAGGTCCTGCATACCCTTGCAGAGAACGGCGCACTGGACAAAGGACTGAGGGTTCGCTCGATGGTTCTTCCGGATACGTTTATCGATCAGGACAGCCCTGCTGCGATGTATGCAAAGGCCGGTCTCGACGCCAAGGGCATCGTGACGCGCGTCTTCGAGGCGCTCGGCCGCGAAGGCGAGATCAGCGCGGTGCAACTTGCTTAATCACGTGCCCCAAAAAGCCGAGATTAAGATCCTGCTGGCTCAGCCACGCGGGTTTTGTGCTGGCGTCGTGCGCGCGATCGAGATCGTCGAACGCGCGCTGGAGAAGTACGGTCCGCCGGTCTATGTCCGCCACGAGATCGTGCACAACAAGTACGTGGTCGAAAGCCTGAAGGCCAAGGGCGCGGTGTTCGTCGAGGACCTGCACGAGGTTCCGGCTAACGCGATCACGGTGTTCAGCGCTCACGGCGTCGCCAAGAGCGTCGAGGAAGAAGCCGCATCGCGCGGTCTTCCTGTTCTCAACGCCACCTGCCCGCTGGTCACGAAAGTTCACAATCAGGGCAAGCGCTACGTCTCCAAGGGACGCAAGCTGGTCCTGATCGGCCATGAAGGCCATCCGGAAGTGGTCGGCACCATGGGTCAGGTTCCCGGCCCTGTGATCCTCGTCCAGAGCGTCGAGGACGTTGCAGGGCTCGATCTGCCGAGCGACGAGCCGATGGCCTATATCACCCAGACGACGCTCAGCGTCGACGACACCCGCGATATCATCGCGGCCCTTGAGGACCGCTTCAGCGACCTCGAAGGCCCGGATACCCGCGATATCTGTTACGCGACACAAAACCGCCAGTCTTCGGTGCGAGACCTCAGCAAGCTGGTCGACGTCATTCTGGTGGTCGGCGCAACCAATAGTTCCAACTCCAACCGCCTCCGCGAAATCGGGACCGAAGTTGGCGTCCCGAGTTATCTCATCGCCGATGGCAGCCAGCTCAATCCTGAATGGTTGAAGGACGCGAAGACCGTCGGTATCACCGCGGGCGCCTCTGCGCCTGAGGTGCTGGTGGACGATGTGATTGACGCCCTGCGGAGAATCGGACCGGTGACAGTGTCCGTGCTGCCGGGCCGGGAGGAGAATATCGAATTTAGACTGCCGGCCGAGCTGACCCAACGCCAGCCGCGCCTCACTCCCGTGATGCAAGAAAGATAAACATTCATGGCGATACCGTTTTTCAAAGAGATCAAGATCGGCTCGTACCTTGTTAAGCAGAAGCTGCTTGGCCGTAAGCGTTATCCTCTGGTGCTGATGCTGGAGCCGTTGTTTCGCTGCAACCTCGCCTGCGTCGGTTGCGGCAAGATCGACTATCCCGATGCGATCCTGAACCGCCGCATGACGGCGCAGGAGTGCTGGGATGCGGCTGACGAATGCGGCGCACCGATGGTTGCGATCCCGGGCGGCGAGCCGCTGATCCACAAGGAGATCGGCGAAATCGTGCGCGGCCTGGTGGAGCGCAAGAAGTTCGTCTCGCTCTGCACCAACGCGCTGCTGCTCGAGAAGAAGCTCGATCTGTTCGAGCCCTCGCCTTACCTGTTCTTCTCGGTGCATCTCGACGGTCTCAAGGATCATCACGACAAGGCCGTGTCGCAGAAGGGCGTGTTCGACCGCGCCGTGTCCGCGATCAAGGCCGCGAAGGCCCGCGGCTTCACCGTCAACGTCAACGCGACGATCTTCGACGGCCATCCGGCTGAGGAGATCGCGAAATTCCTCGACTTCACGACCGAGCTCGGCGTCGGCGTCTCGATGTCACCCGGCTACGCTTATGAGCGCGCGCCGGATCAGGAGCACTTCCTGAACCGCACCAAGACCAAGAAGCTGTTCCGCGACGTGTTCGCCCTCGGCAAGGGCAAGAAGTGGAATTTCATGCACTCCGGTCTGTTCCTCGACTTCCTTGCCGGTAACCAGAGCTTCGAGTGCGAACCGTGGGGCATGCCTGCGCGCAACATCTTCGGATGGCAGAAGCCCTGCTATCTGCTCGGTGAAGGCTACACCAAGACCTTCAAGGAACTGATGGAAACCACCGATTGGGACACCTACGGCACCGGCAAGTATGAGAAGTGCGCCGACTGCATGGCCCATTGCGGTTACGAGCCGACGGCTGCCAACGCTGCTGTCAGCAATCCGTTCAAGGCCCTGAAGGTCTCGCTGTTCGGCATCAAAACCGAAGGCCCGATGGCTCCTGAAATCGACATGTCGAAGCAGCGCCCGGCGCAGTATGTGTTCTCATCGGAAGTGCAGAAGCGCCTGTCTGAAATCCGCGCCGACGAAGCGAAGGCTGCGGAAGCCAAGGCCGCGAAGCTTGCGGCGGCAGCCGCAGCTCCGGCGACCAACGCATCGACCGCAGCCTGATTTTCAAACCGCACTCATGCGAAAGGCGCGAGCGTTGCTCGCGCCTTTTTCATTGCCATCATCTGATGTGAAGTAATCGATCGGCGTCATTACGGATAGTGACGCGACGAAAAAGAACCTCAGCCCAAAGCGTCCCGGCAACCGCGCAGCGACCGCAGCGCGCGGCTAAAATCGCGGCCTGTCGAAATCAGATGCGGGATCGTCTTCGGGTTGCGAGCGATTCCGCGCACCACCTTCCACATATCGACGTTACCGTTCGGCTTAATGGCGTTCATCGTCAGTTCCGGCAGCGCGCGATTCGCCGGATCGCTGATAACGCGCACAGCCGCGAACGGCAGACCGTAGTGCTCGGCATAGCGGGCCGCGATATGGCTTTCCATATCGACCGCATCTGCGCCGGTGGTCGCGCGCAGCGCCGCCTTGGCGACCTGCCCAGTCACAACTTCCTCCACGCCGGCGAGGACACCGGAGACGATCTGACGACGGCGCTTAGCCGGCAGTGTAACGAGATTCTCTGTCAATGAACCGACGGTCGACCAACGCTGTTTCGCGGCGACAATTTCCGATGCGATGACGATGTCACCGGAGCGCAGCGACGGATTGAGGCCGCCGGCGACGCCGAAACTCACGATGCCGCGAATGCTCGCCGGATCGAACGACGTCATCATCTCGCGTAGCTGAACTGGATTGCTGGAACTGCAGATGACGGTGAGACCGGGCCCTGCAGCGATGCGAGCCTCCTGTTTCAAACCAGTAACGATCAGGACTGGCAGCCCGTCGTGTGCGGCGTCCCCGCCCGCGCCTATAATCACATTCCGATCCCCACGAAGCGACTGTTAGTATTACGCAGATTCCGGTACCGCGCCAGCGCCCACAGCGGGAAGAACTTAGAATACCCGTGGTATCGCAAATAGAACACACGTGGGAACCCGCCCCCGGTGTACTGCGGCTCGGTCCAGAGCCCGTCCTTGGTCTGATTTTGAATCAAATAGGCAATGCCGCGCTGAGTCGCGGGATGGTCCACCTTCCCCGCCGCCATCAGGGCTAGCGTCGCCCAGGCCGTTTGCGAGGCGGTGGTTTCCGACTTCACATAGCCCTTGTAATCGAGCCGGTAGCTGTTGCCGTCCTCGCCCCAGCCGCCATCATTGTTCTGAATCGAGATCAGCCAGTCGGCGGCCTTCGCCATCACCGGATCGTTGTGATCGACGCCGGCTGCGTTCAGCGCGCAGAGCACGGACCACGTTCCGTAGATGTAGTTGACGCCCCAGCGCCCGAACCATGAGCCGTCCGGCAATTGGGTGCGGCGAAGATATTCGACGCCGCGGGCCAGCGCCTCGCTGGTCTTGGCTGTCTCCCCAAGCTGCGCCAGCATCGAGACGCAGCGCGCGGTGACGTCCTCGGTCGGCGGATCAAGCAGCGCGCCGTGATCCGAGAACGGAATGTTGTTGAGATAGTATTCGAGATTGTCGGCATCGAACGCGGCCCAGCCGCCGTCCTTGCTTTGCAGGCCCAGCAGCCATTCGCGGCCGCGCGCAATCGCCTCGTCGTACTTGGTGCCGGCTTGCAGCGTGCCGCGTGCGCGGTCCATCGCCATGACAACCACCGCAGTATCGTCAAGATCCGGATAATGCGCGTTGTTGTACTGGAACGCCCAGCCGCCGGGACGCACGCCCGGCCGCTTCTCGATCCAGTCGCCCTCGACGTCGAGCACCTGCTTCGGCTTCAGCCAGTCCAGCGCGGCCTTGGCCGACGCTTCAGCCTTCTCGCCGCCGACTTCGATCATGGCGTGTGCAGCCAGTGCCGTATCCCAGATTGGCGACACGCACGGCTGACAGTAGGCCTCATCGTCCTTGATCACGAGCAGGTTTTCGACCGACTGCCGCGCCAGCACGTAGTGCGGATGATCCTTCGGATAACCAAGCAGATCATACATCATGACGGTGTTGGCCATCGCCGGGAAGATCGCCCCGAGGCCATCAACGCCATTCAGGCGCTCGGTGACGAACGCCACCGCCTTGTCGATCGCGTGCTGGCGGCTCCTCTTCGGAAATAACGGATCAACCACGCGCAACACGGCATCGAGCATGCTGAAGCCCGTGAACCAGAGCTGGCTTTGATGCGGCGCCTTCGCCGTCATGCCGATCGACTTCGGATCTTCCAGAAACAATTCGTCGATGCCGACACCGAGCGGATTGCGCGCGCGGGGCTTCTTGTTCATCAGCACCAGCAGCGGCACGATCACGGTCCGCGCCCAGTACGAAATCTTGGTCAGGTGGATCGGAAACCAGCGCGGCAGCAGCATGATCTCCACCGGCATCATCGGCGCCGCGCGCCAGGTGACGACGCCGAACAGCGCCAGCATGATGCGGGTGAACACGTTGCTCTTGATCGCGCCGCCGCGGCGAAGCATCTCCTCGCGCGCCTTGACCATATGCGGCGAATCGACGGAATCGCCGATCATCTTGAGCGCGAAGTAGGCCTTCACGCTGGCGCTCATGTCGAACTCGTGGCCGTAGAACAGCGACCAGCCACCGTTGTCGTTCTGGATGCGGCGCAGGTAATTAGCGATCTTGGCTTCCAGTCCGGCATCGACAGGCTCGGCCAGATAGTGCCGCAGCAAGACGTACTCGGCCGGAATCGTCGCGTCGGCCTCCAGCTCGAACACCCAGTGCCCGTCAGGCTTGCGCGTATCCAGAATCGCGCTGCTGGCAGCCGCGATGCTGCTCTCGAGGGCCGGCGCGGTGGGCGCAGCATCGGCCTTATGGTCGTCAAGAAGAGTCATGGAACTCCGTAAAATGCTGAATTTACTGCATTTTCAGGGCCATATCGGCAGCCTGATCACCTGAGCGGATAGCCCCCTCAATGGTCGCTGGCAGTCCCGTATCAGTCCAATCGCCTGCGAGGAACAGGTTTTTCCAATCGGTGACAGTCCCTGGACGCATGGCATTTTGTTCCGGGGTTGCCTCAAATGTGGCACGGCGTTCGCGCACGATCTGCCACGGCGGCAGCGGCCCGTCCGCCACCTTATCGCCGAGGCCTGCGGCTTTGCAGATGTCGCGCCAGATGTCGCGCGCCAGTTGTTCACGCGGCACATTCACCAGCCGATCGGCATTGCTGATGGTGATCGACAGCCGCTGCGGAAACGCAAACAGCCATTCGATCAGTCCGCCGACCACGCCGATCATCGGTGGCATGCTGTCCGGCGGATCGTAGCGGAAATGCGCGTTGACGATCGCGCGGAATTTTGTCGGCGCCTTTAACCCGAGCAGTATAGATGACGCAGCACGCGGCGGCACGGCGAGCACGACAACATCGTTAGGTGCCACGGTGACAGTATCGTCACCGAACTCCAGTGCCGAGATGGTTTCGCCCGCCATCAGCACCTGACGCAATTCGTGGCCAAAGTTGAGCGACGCCCCCTTCTCGCGCAGCAGCTTCAACGCGGGATCGACCAGAACGGCGCTCAGACCCTCGCGTGCAATCAGCGGACGGCAGGACTTTCCGCCCGCAAGCAGCGTCTCGCGCACAATGGCGCCCGCAAGCCCCGCGGAGCCATCCGGCGGATCGACGTTCAGCGCCGCAAGGAGCAGCGGCTGCACCAGCCGCTCGTAAAGCATGCCTTCGCATTTCACGGTTTTGCCGACCAGTGCATCGGTCCCAGCCCAGATCATCGGCGCGAGCGCGAGATAATCGCTGACACTCGTGTCTGGGACACGGCGCGACTTGTCGAATACCCATGTCGGCAAGCGGCCGTTGCCGAGATCGAGCATCCAGCGCTTGCTGGTTTTCAGATCGACAAAATCGAACTGCGCGCGCTCCGGTCCCACAAGACCGGCCTCGCTTCCGATCGCCAGCGCATAGGACCGCGCATGAAGATTCCCCGACAGCAAGAGATGATTGCCGTTGTCGATGACGAGATCGGTTGCGGCGTCATAGTACGAACGGCACCGGCCACCGGCCTGCTGTGTCGCCTCATGGACGTGAACCTGAAATCCTTCATTCGCGAGCCGAACAGCCGCGGACAGGCCGGCAACTCCGGCGCCGATGATATGAGCTTTTGCCATCAGATAAATGCGTACCGAATGAGAATGAAAATCTTGGCTGCCTTGCTAAGTTTGACCGGCTTGCGCGGCAACGCGAAGCCGCGTTCGACCAGCTTTTCGAGAATCGCGTGGTAATATTCCGACATGATCTTCGGCGCGCGGACCACGCGGCGTGAATTGCGCGCCATGATATCGTTCGACTTGGCGAAGTGACTGCGCGCCTGCTTCAGGATTCCCTCGCATACCCGCGGCAGCCGCGGATCGGATGCGACCACCAGCGGATCGTTCGACATGATCCCGGCGGCGTTGAGGTCCTCGCGCGGCAGGTAAAGCCGGCCGAGACCGGCGTCCTCGTCGATGTCGCGCAGGATATTGGTCAGTTGAAGCGCGCGGCCGAGGTGATGCGCCAGCAGGATTCCGTCGTCCTCACCGAGGCCGAACACCCGCACCGACAATCGCCCCACTGCACTCGCAACCCGGTCGCAGTAAAGATCGAGCGTCCGCGCATCCGGCGCGCGAATGTCGGCAGGCACGTCCATCTCCATGCCATCGATGATGGCGATGAAATCCTCGCGCCGCAGACCAAACCGCTTCACCGACGACACATAGTCGCGCAGGTGCTGCGGCGGATGCCCTGCGTAAAGCGCGTCGATATCGCGCCGCCACTGATCCAGCGCCTTCAGGCGTTCAGGACGCGGGCCATCGGAATCGGCGATGTCGTCGACCTGCCGGCAGAAGCTGTAGATCTGGAACATCGCCTCGCGCTGCTCACGCGGCAGAATACGCATCGCTGCATAGAACGAACTGCCGGAGGCCGAACCTTCAGGCGTAACTTGCGATGTAACGTCAGCAGCGGTCATGATGCATCACGCGCCGGAAACATGACGAACAACCGGCGTCTGCCCGGTCGCACGCTGGTACAGCACGCGCGCCATTGCCGAGAGCGCAACGCCCAGCATCTGCTGCTTGGAAAGATGAACGCGCTCGCTCAACGGATCGCGGACCTTCAGTAGATTAACAATCCTGTCGGCAAAGGCGTCGATCACGGCAATCTCCAGCCCGAGACGCGTATCCTTCACCTCAGCGGGAAGCGAGCGCCCCTTGTTCAGAAGCGCTTCAGTCCGGCGCGCCAGATCTTGCAGGCATTTCAGCAAGACGGGCGGCGCGTGTCCCTCGCCCAGCATCTCCACCGTCGCACCGGCCGCTGCCAGCGCGTCGCGCGGGATATAAACGCGGTCGAGGTCGAGGTAGTCCTTGCCGCAATCCTGCAGATGGTTGTTGATCTGCAAGGCTGCGCAGATCGCGTCGGACGCAGCCCAGGTCGAACGATCCTCGCCGTGGACATCCAGCATGAAGCGACCGACCGGCATCGCCGAGAGCGAGCAGTAATGGATCAGTTCGTCCCAGTTTTCGTAGCGCAGCTTGGTGACATCGAGACGAAACGCATTCAGCAGATCCTGCGCATGCTTCGGCGACATCCCGCGTTCGGAAAATGCAGCCCGCAACGCCACGGCTTCAGGCTGGCTGTCCCCCTTGCCCAGCAGTTCGGCTTCCAGCAAATCGAGCTTGTCGAGTTTGTCCTGCGGCGCCAGCGACGCATGATCGGCAACGTCGTCACCGGTGCGCACGAAGTTATAGAAGGCAAGAATCAACGCGCGATGACGCGGATGAATGATCCACGACGCGACCGGAAAGTTCTCGTCCTTATGGCCTTTGCCTGAACGCAATTCGCCTGCTGTTGTCATTAGGAACTGGATACCTGTGCTTGGGCGCGGCCTTTCCACATTCCGCCACGTCCCTGAAAGTGCTGGACCGCGGAATTGACCGTGAACACCATGTAAGCGATTGCGATTGCGGGGAGCGCGAGTCCCCAAAGCGCAGACTGCCCATAATATCGCAGGGTGGGCTGGAACGCGAGCGCCATCAGCACCCATGCCGCCGCGGCAAACACCGCGGCAAAACCATGGCCGAACAGCGCAATCATAACCGGCGCCAGATATACGAGACCCATGCCAAGAATGGTTCCGATCAGGATCGCCACTGAGTATCGCAGTTGCGCGTAGGCCGACCGGGAAATCATATGCCCGACATTGGCGATGGTATCCGATGCACGAACGCTTTTAACGTCCTGCGAAAATCCGAGCCATACAGGCCCCTGCGTCTTCAGCCGCGCGCCTAACGCACAGTCGTCGATCAGAGATCCGCGGATCGCATCAATGCCGCCGGCGCTTCTCAACGCATCCCAGCGGGCAAGGATGCAGCCGCCAGCTGCGGCTGCTGTCGAGCGCGAGGGATTGCGTACCCAGCCGAACGGATAAAGCATTCCGAAGAAGAAGATGAACGCCGGGATCAGGTATTTTTCCGCAAAGCTCTCGCAATTAAGCTTCGCCATCACGGACGTCATCGCGAACTTGTCATTCTGCGCGCGCGCCACCAACCGCGTCAGCACATCGCCGGAGTAGACGATGTCCGCGTCCGTCAGCAGGACGTAATCCGGCGGCGATGCCCGTTCCTCAACCATTGTGAGGCCCTGCTTCACCGCCCACAGCTTCCCGGTCCAGCCTGACGGCAACGGTCGACCCTGAAACACCGTGAGACGATCCGAGGCACCAATCGCAGCGGCGGCATCGCTCGCAATCTGCGAGGTGCCATCCTGGCTTTGATCGTCAACCAGGATCATGGACAACGCACCGTCATAAGGCTGGCTCAGAATCGACGTCACGCAGGCGCCGACGCCCGCAGCCTCATCCCGCGCCGGCACGACGACGGCAATCGATGGCCAATGCATGAAGCCGGGCGCTGGCGCGAGGTCATCGAATTTCTGAGTTCGCCAGAAGTCACCCCGGGCCGCGATCAGATAAACCCAGATCGCGAGAGCGAGGACGGCAACGACCAATGAGATTTGAGCAGACACTTCGGGCTCACGAACAGGGTTGAACGGCGATGGTACAGGCCTCCGCCGCAGTCGATTAGCAGGTTCGCGCCTCCTAGCACAATCCTCCGTTGCTGGGAAATATCCCTGTTATTTCAGTATTTTATGGCCGCGCTTCGAGGCTACCAAACACCCGATGGGCGGGACCGCCGCATTCGGGCCGATTCAGGGAACCGTCAGACGTTTTGGCCAGCGGCGAAACCCGACGACCACGCCCATTGAAAATTGAAGCCGCCGAGGTGGCCCGTGACGTCGATCACCTCGCCGATAAAGAACAATCCCGGCACGGATTTGGCTTCAAAGGTTTTCGACGACAGTTCCGCGGTATCGACCCCACCAAGGGTGACCTCCGCCGTCCGGTAGCCTTCGGTGCCGCGCGGGGTCACCTGCCACTTGTTCACGAGCATCGCGACCGCCTGCAATTGCCGGTCGGACAGATCCGCCATGCGCGAGGCTCCACCGCCCGCCTCAGCGATCATTTGCGCAAGGCGCCCGGGCAGTAGCCGCGAAAGCCCGGTCGCCAACTCCTGACGCGGATGATCGCGGCGCATCTCTTTCAGGGCCGCGACGACATCGACGCCGGGCGCCATGTCGATCTGAATGTCGTCACCGTCACGCCAATAGGATGAAATTTGCAGGATCGCAGGGCCACTCAGTCCGCGATGCGTGAACAGCATCGCCTCGTCGAACTGCGTCCCGTCGCACCTCACCACCGTCTCAACGGAAACTCCGGCCAGATCCTTCGATCGCGTCAGCAAAGCCTCATCGAACGTCAGCGGGACCAGTCCCGCGCGTGGGGGCACGATCATGAGACCGAATTGCTCAGCAATTTTGTAGCCGAAGCCGCTCGATCCCATCTTGGGGATGGACGGGCCGCCGGTGGCGATGACCAGAGAGCGCCCGCGCACTTCTCCGCGATCAGTGACAACGCTGAAACCACCCTCACCCTTCGCGACCGACGAGATCTTCGTACCCGAATGCAGCGTGACGCCTGCTTTTCCGCATTCGTCGAGCAGCATATCGATGATCTGCTGCGAGGAGCCGTCGCAGAACAGTTGCCCGCGCGTCTTCTCATGATAGGCGATGCGATGTTTCTCGACCTGCGCGATGAAGTCGTGCTGCGTGTATCCGCTTAGCGCCGACTTGCAGAAGTGTGGGTTGCGCGAGAGGAAATTCGCAGGCGTGGTGTGCAGATTGGTGAAATTGCAGCGTCCGCCGCCGGAAATGCGGATCTTCTCGGCCGGACGCTTCGCCTGCTCGATCACCGCCACGCGCCGGCCTCGCGCCCCGGCAATACCAGCGCACATCAAACCTGCCGCGCCTCCACCGAGGACGACGACGTCATAAGTCAGCGGCGGTTTCATAGGAATTCAGGCAATAACGCGTTCGGCGCGACCATCATCGTACCGCGTCATTCAGCAGCGACAGGCATGTCCCGCAATCTGGTCGAATAGTGCGATGCATTCTGTTGCCCACCCGAAGCGTCCCGAGCGAACAGTATCAGATGGTGCGCGACCAGACCAACGGTGATGACGCGTTCGATGTCGCCGCGCTTGAGTAGCGGCAATGAGAATTTCCAGAACTCCCGCCGGTAGTCGCTCTTGACACCAACCTGCCAGACGATGTTGGCGAACATGGTCAGTCCGCGCTTGATATTGCGCAGCGACAATCGCTGCTTGCTGTTGGGAAGTTTGATCCGGTTCGGATAGGTATGGATGACCTGATACTCAAAGCGTTCAAAAAGCTTTTCCGGCGTATAGGCGCGGCCCATGCAATCGCGCCATGTCGAGACCACGTGATCGTAGGGAAGCAGGAAATCGACATTGGAATCGCGATCGCTGTCCTCGATCAGCCGCCCTTCGCGTTTGAGACGATCCCATAGCGGCGTCTTCGGCAACGCCTGCAACAGATTGATCGTCAGCAACGGAATCTCCGACTGATCGACGAATTCAAGAATGCCCTCGCCTGCGTCGAGCGAGTCGGTATCGAGCCCAAGGATGATGCCCGATACAACTTCCATCCCGTAGCTGTTCAGCGTCTGCACGCCTTCCAGAATCGGCACCACCATATTGTGCTGCTTCGACATCGCCTTCAGCGCCTTGGGATCCGGCGTTTCAATGCCGCAGAACACGGTTGCAAAGTAAGCGTCGCGCATCAGCGACAGGATTTCGGGGCGCTTGGCGATATTCAGCGTGGCCTCGCAGGCGAACTGAAGTGCGAATCCGTTGCGCTTCTGCCATTCGACGAGATGCGGCAGCAGATCGAGCGCCGCCTTTCGGTTGCCGATGAAATTATCGTCGACGAAATACACCGAACCGGTGAGGCCGCATTCGAGCAGCTTGTCGAGTTCGGCCGTAACCTGTTCAGGCGTCTTCAGGCGCGGATTGCGCCCGTAAAGGCCGGGGATGTCGCAAAACTCGCACTGATAGGGGCAGCCGCTGGAGAACTGGATACTGCCGAGGAAATAGCGCTCGAGCGGAATCAGTTCATAGGCTGGAATCGGAAACTCCGACATCTCGCGACGCTCCTGCGTCGTGAGAACGACCTGCTTGTCCGGCCGCGAGGTATCGCGTGCCAGCCGCCGGAACAGATCCTCGGTGGCGTCGCCCAGTTCGCCGACATGCAGGTAGTCGAAATCCGGATAGTTGTCGGGACACGCGCTGACCGAGGGCCCCCCCAGCGCCACGGCCAGATCGTGTTCGTGCGCGCGGCGGCAGATGTCATTGATCTGCGGCCGCTGGATATGCATGCCGCTGACGAACACCGCGTCGGCCCAGATGAAATCATCATCGGTCGCCACCCGCATGTTTTCGTCGATAAAACGGACCTCCCAGCCGGCCGGCAGGGAAGCGGCGATCAGCAGCAGCCCCTGGGGAGGCATGAAGGCCTGAACCCCGTCGGTCAGGGGGTATGCGTATTCGAAAGTGCCAAATGAGGGGGAATATCGGGGAAAAACACACAGGATACGACGAAGGGAAGGACTTACCACGTCTCTCATCAGGCCCCCTGCTCTCGAGATGTGCACTTGTGCTAACAACGAGCCACAATTCCGGTGAGATTAGGGCGCTTCCGAGGAGGCAGACCCGCGCTCAGCGCAACCTTACTCAGATAAGCAAGCCGCGGACCATTCCAATAACAACCACCTTTCAAGGGCTTGGTTCCACGGGTTCCAATCCCGGTTGAGGCTGCTATCGTCCCCGCACAAAAAGACACCAAGCCCTGCGGAGGAATGACCCAATGTCGCAAACCAATCGCCAGATCCTGCTCGTCGAAAAACCGACCGGCAAGCTGCTGCCGCAGAATTTCAAGATGGCCGAAGCTGCCATTCCCGAGCCGAAGGACGGCGAGGTCTTGCTGCGCGTGCTTTACATCTCCCTCGATGCCGCCAACCGCGCCTGGATGCAGGGCGCGACCTACCGCGCCGCCGTCGAGGCCAATACGGTGATGGCAGGCGGCGCAATCGCCGAAGTGGTGAAATCCAACGCACCCGGTTTCGCACCCGGCGATCTCGTGTTCGGCGATACCGGCTGGCAGGACTACGCCGCCGTGCGCGCGAAGCACCTCGTCAAGGTCCCGCGCATCGACCCGATCACCAATCTGCTCAGCGTTTACGGTGTGGCCGGCCTCACCGCCTATTTCGGCCTGCTCAATGTGGGCAAGCCGAAGGCGGGCGAGACCGTCGTGGTGTCCGCAGCCGCAGGATCGGTCGGATCGTTTGTCGGCCAGATCGCCAAGATCAAGGGCTGTCGCGTCGTCGGCATCGCCGGCGGCAAGGAGAAGTGTAACTGGCTGGTGTCCGAACTCGGCTTCGACGCGGCGGTGGACTACAAGTCCGAGCCGGTCTTCAAGGCGCTGAAGGCGGCTGCACCGAACGGCATCGATGTGTACTTCGACAATGTCGGTGGCGATATTTTCGAAGCCTGCCTGCCGCAAATGAATCAGCACGGCCGTATCTCCTGTTGCGGAGCCGTCTCAGCTTATGACGGCACACCGCCGGCCCATGGCCCACGGGGCGTCCCGGGATTGATCGTCGTCAAACGCCTGATCGTGCAGGGCTTCATCTTTACGGACTTCAACGACCAGCGTGACGCGGCAATGGCCGATCTCCAGTCGTGGGTGAAGGCCGGCAAGATCAAGGTGCAGGAGGATATCATCAGCGGACTGGAAAATACCCCGAAGGCCCTGATCGGACTTCTCGCCGGTGAAAACCGCGGCAAGCGCATGGTGAAGGTGTAACGGGCGCGCCAGCTTGGAGCGGCACGTCTGTCGCAATCTCGGCGGAATAGCGTCCTGACACCGAAACGCTATAAATGCCCGGTGAAAGCCGGGCATTTTGCGTTTTGCCAAAAGTGAAGTTTTCACTTACATAGGGGCACCGCGTCCATTGTTGGCGCATCAACGCTAGTAATGGATACGACCGATGCTGAATACGCCCCGCTCACGCCGTGGCATGGTGACCTCGCCCCATCATCTCGCCTCTGAGGCCGGACTGCGCGTGCTGCGCGAGGGCGGCAATGCCATCGAGGCCACCTTGGCTATGGCCGCTAGCCTGCCGGTGGTCTATCCGCACATGAACTCGATCGGCGGCGACGGCTTTTGGCTGATTTCCACCGACGGCAAGCCGCCGATTGCGGTGGACGGCTGCGGCGCGGCCGCCATGGCCGCCACGCCGGAATTTTACAAAAGCAAGGGCCTCTCCGCGATTCCGCCGCGGGGGCCCCTCGCCGCGAATACCGTCGCCGGCACATTGTCCGGCTGGGCCGAGGTGATCGCAATCAACAAGGAAATGGGCGGTAAGCTGCCGCTGTCGCGTCTGGTGGAAGATGCGGTGTGGTCGGCTGAAAACGGCTTCGCCGTCACTGCCACGCAGCAGGAATTGACCGAGACCAAATTCGCCGAACTGAAAGACTCGCCCGGCTTCATCGAGACATTCCTGCTCGGCGGCAAGCTGCCGAAGGAAGGCCGGTTGATGAAGCTGCCGGCGCTCGGCGCGACGCTCAAGCGGCTCGGCCAGCATGGACCGATGGATTTCTATACAGGCGCACTCGCCAGGGAAATCGCCGCGGATCTGGCGCGCTGCGGATCTCCGGTGACCCTCGCCGATCTCGCCGCGCAGAAGGCGCAGCGCCGTCAGGCGCTCTCCGTCGCTGTCAAGGACGCGACGCTGTACAATTTTCCCCCGCCGACGCAGGGCCTCGCCTCCCTGATGATCCTTGCGATCTTCGAGCGGCTCGGCGTGCAGGAGGCCGAGACCTTCGAATATCTTCATGGCATCGTCGAAGCCACCAAGCAGGCATTTTTGGTCCGCGACCGCATCGTCGGCGACCCCGCATTCATGGCGGAGCAAGCCGAACATTACCTGACACCTGAGATTCTTGACGAACTCGCCTCGCGCGTCGCGCATCACCGCGCGCTGCCGTGGCCGGTGCCCGTCAATCCCGGCGACACGGTCTGGCTGGGCGCGATCGACAGCAACGGCATCGCCGTCAGCTTCATCCAGAGCATCTACTTCGAATTCGGCTCCGGTTGCGTGCTGGAGAACTCCGGCATCGTCTGGCAGAATCGCGGCTCAAGCTTCCTGCTTGACGGCGATGGCCCCCGCGCACTGCGCCCCGGCCGCAAGCCGTTCCATACCCTCAATCCGGCGATGGCCCTGTTCAACGACGGCCGCCGCATGGTCTATGGCAACATGGGTGGCGAAGGCCAGCCACAGAGCCAGTCCGCCGTGTTCAGCCGTTACGCGATGTACGGTCAGGGTTTGCAGGCGGCGGTCACCGCACCGCGCTGGCTGCTCGGAAAGACATGGGGCGATGCCACGGTGACGCTCAAGCTGGAGAACCGCTTCGATCCAGCCGTTGTGCAGGCCATGCGCGACGTCGGCCACGACATCGAGATACTTCCGGATTTCACCTCGACCATGGGTCATGCCGGCGCAGTGGTGCGCCATGCCGACGGCATGTTCGAGGGCGCCACCGACCCGCGCAGTGACGGCGCGGCGATGGGATTTTGAGAGTCGCGACAGAGTCGTAGGCGATGCTCTTCATCTTCATGCGCAACTTGATCTGAATTTCAGCTTCAACTTCGGGCCAGGTTACGGCTACGGCCGTAACCACTTCGCCAGACTCAATTTTTCGAGGTTGGCCAAAATCGACTTATCGTCGCCGCAGGTGCTTCATCGCGTCGATGCAGCGGCCAGTGATGACTTCCCAATTTGCGGCCTTGATGTCCGACGCCGGGCACAGCCAGGAGCCGCCGACGCACATCACATTTGGTTCCGCCAGCCATGTTGCGGCGTTGGCAGCACTGACACCGCCGGTCGGACAGAAGCGCGTATTGGGAAACGGCCCCGCAAGCGCGCGCAACATCGGAATGCCACCCGATTGCTCAGCCGGGAAAAACTTCAGCAGATTGAATCCCTTCGCCTGCGCTTGCATGACTTCGGATGCGGTCGCGACGCCGGGCAGCAGCGGCAGATCGCTGGCCGCCGCCGCATCGAGAAGTTCAGGCGTAGCGCCAGGACTGACCGCGAACCGCGCACCGAGTTCCTGCGCGCGGCGGAGGTCGTCCGCGTTGAGCACGGTGCCAATGCCGACGATGGCGTCTGGCACCTCGTCGATGATTGCCTTGGCGGCAGCGGCTGCGGCTTCGGTGCGGAAAGTCACTTCGAGAACCTTAACGCCACCTGCCACGAGGGCACGGGCCAGCGGCACGCCGTCCTCGACGCGGTCGATGGTCAGCACCGGGACGATCCGCGCCGGGATCAGGATTGTCTCCAGAGCAGCCCGTCGTTCGGATGCGGCGAGGCCAGTCATGATGATTGCTCCATTCCGGCCACGCTGAACTTCCCGCCCGGCGGCATCTCCGCGCGCGGAATGATCGCGCCGCGATGGCCGACCACCACACCCGCCAGACGATGGCCGGCCCGCGCCGCTCCGATTGCCGTTGCGCCATTCAACCGCGCCGCAAGGTAGGCTGCCGAAAAACTGTCGCCGGCTGCCGTGGTGTCCACCACCCTGCTGACCGGTTCCGCCTTCACGGTGTGCTCCACGCCGTCATGCCTGACAACGCTGCCCGGCTCGGCAAGTTTCAGCACGACCTCGCGGGCGGCCATGCGGTCGATCAGTTCGCCGTGCATGCGCGCTCCGAACAATGGAGTGAGGTCATCGACAGACGCCAGCACAATGTCTGCAACGGCCAGCATGTCGCGGTAGACCTGCCGCGCGGTGTCCAGAACCGGCCATCCTTGGAGGCGGAAATTGGTGTCGAACGCCACGCGGGTTGAACTCTCACGCGCGTTTCGCAAGGCATCCATCAACCGCTGGCGGCCATCGGCGCTGTAGAGCGACAATGTGACGCCTGAGAGATAAACCATATCGTAGCCCGCCAGCGCAGCGAGCATGGCATCGGTTTCCGGCAGATCGAGCAGCATCCGCGCCGCAGCGTTCTCGCGCCAATAATAGAACGACCGTTCACCGGCCTCGCTGGTCCGGATCGCATAGAGGCCCGGCAGCTTGCCGCTCACGCGCGCCACATGCGCCGTGCCGACGCCCTCGCCCTTCCAGGCCTCAACCATTTCATCGCTGAACGGATCGTTGCCGAGCGCGGTGATGTAATCAGCTTTTACCCCAAGGCGCGCGAGATAGACCGCCGTGTTCAGCGTGTCACCGCCATAGCTGCGCGTGAGATGACCACCACCGCCCTGCGACAGTTCGATCATGCATTCGCCAATGCAGGCGACTGTCGTCATCGTCTTACCGGGTTGTCAGCTGACGAATGTGCCGCCGAGTTCGTCTTCAATATGAATGCGAATGATGTCATCGAACGTCTTCTCGGCGGTGGTAAAACCGAGCTTGAGCGCACGATCGGTGACGAAGTCGCGCGGCCATCCGGCCACAATGCCGACGATGGTCGGATCCGGCTGACGCTTGATCCGCGCCGTCACATTTGGACCCGCCACGCGCGTCAGCGCTGCGATCTGCTCGCCGACCGTCGCCGAGAGGCCTGGCATGCTCAACGCCCGGCGCGGGCCGATAGTGCTGGTGTCCATGGTCGCAGCGTGCAGCAGGAAGCCTACGGCCGAGCGCGGCGACGCGTGCCAATGACGAACGTCTTCGGACACTGGCAAAACCGCCTCCTTGCCGGCCAATGGCTCGCGGATGATGTTGGAGAAAAAGCCCGAAGCAGCCTTGTTCGGCAAGCCGGGACGCACACAGATAGTGGGAAGACGGATGCTGACGCCGTCGAGCAAGCCTTTGCGGGAATAATCTGAAACCAGAAGCTCGCCGATTGCCTTCTGCGTGCCGTAGCTTGTCAGCGGCGTCGTGAAGAACTCGTCGCCGAGTTTCTCCGGGAATGGCGCGCCGAACACGGCAATCGACGAGGTAAACACCACGCGCGGCTTGTAGCCGCCGCCGATGGCCCGGATGGCATCAATCAAATAGCGTGTACCGTCCAGATTAATCCGGTAACCCTTGTCAAAATCCGCCTCTGCCTCACCCGACACGATCGCGGCAAGATGAAAGATCACATCGGGCTTGGCCGCTATCAGCTTTGCCACCGTGGCCTGCTCGGCGACGTCGCAGGTCACGACCTCGACAGGAATCGACGTATTTGGTTTCGTCGGTGCGACGACATCCTGCAACGTGATGCGTGTGATCTCGGATTTGCCGAGCCTGCCATCGCGCGTCAGCCGCTCGACAAGTTTACGCCCGACCATACCGGCCGCCCCGAGAACAAGAATATGCAAAGCCTTCGTCCTTCCGTGGAGTTTCTTCTTGATGCCGAGTCTACTCTTTAACCGCACCGGTCATCGCGGACACGTAGTGCTCGACGAAGAAGGCGTAGAGGATCACCAGCGGCAGCGAGCCGACCAGTGCGCCCGCCATCAGCGATCCCCATTTATAGATGTCACCATCGACGAATTCGTTGACGATAGCGACAGGCACCGTCTTGTTTTGCGTCGATGACAGGAACGTCAGCGCGTAGATGAATTCGTTCCAGCACAACGTGAACGAGAAAATGAACGCCGAAATCAACCCGGGAACTGCGAGCGGCAACACGATCTTGGTCAGGATCTGCCAGCGGCTGGCGCCGTCGATCAGCGCGCATTCTTCCAGTTCATAAGGGATGGTCTTGAAGTATCCCATCAGCAGCCAGGTCGAGAACGGGATCAGCAGCGTCGGATAGACCAGGATTAGCGCCAGCGGCGAATCGAACAGCCCGTAGGAATGGATCACCGACGCCAGCGGAATGAACAGGATCGACGGCGGGATGAGATAGGCCAGAAAGATCGAGGCGCTGACGACATTGGCGCCCTTGAACCGCAGGCGGACGATGGCATAAGCCGCCAGCACGCTGGCGACGATCGAGATGAACGTTGCCGCTCCTGCGACATACATCGTGTTCCACAACCAGCGCGGATACTGCGTCTCAAACAGCAGCTTCTGGATATGCTTCAGCGTCGGCTTCACAACCCAGAACGGATTGTAAGTCTCCATGTCGATCAGCTGTTCGTCGGGTTTGATCGACGTCAACGCCATCCAGTAGAATGGAAACAGCAGGATCACGATCATGATGAACAGCGGAATGTAGAGCGTCACAATCTTGCTGGGCAGCGTCTCGAGATAGCTCATGCCCTCGCTGTTGTCGGTCGACGACTGCGTTGCGGCTGGCGGATGTGCTGCGTGATCGGTCATCGTCGGATCCTTGCTGCCATTTGCGCCATGCGCGCGTGGGGCTTGCCCCGCTCGCGTAAATTCAGAGACTTCAGCGGGGCGATGAGATCAGTCATTGTCAGACCCCTGCTGCCATTTGCGCCGCTGCATGCCGAACCAGGAAATGGTGATGGCTGCGAGCAGGAACGGAATCATGGCGGTTGCAATCGCCGCCCCCTCACCCAGCCGGCCACTGAGAATGCCGCGCTGATAGCTCAACGTCGCCATCAGATGCGTGGCATTGACCGGACCGCCGCGCGTCAGCGCCCAGATCAGCTGGAAGTCGGTGAAGGTGAACAGCACCGAGAAGGTCATGACCACCGCGATGATCGGCGTCAGCAGCGGATAGGTGATGAAGCGGAAGCGCTGCCAGTTGGTCGCGCCGTCGAGCGTCGCGGCCTCATAGAGCGACGGCGACACCGTCTGCAGGCCGGCGAGCAACGTAATGGCGACGAACGGCACGCCGCGCCAGATGTTGGCGATGATGACGCTGACGCGCGCCCAGGTGGAGTCACCCAAAAAATTGATGTTCTGATTGATCAACCCCATTTTGGTCAGCGACCATGAAATGATCGAGAACTGCGAGTCGTAAATCCACCAGAATGCGATGGCCGACAAAACGGTGGGCACAATGAACGGGATCAGCACAGCGGCGCGGATCAGCGCCTTGAACGGCATGCTGCGATTGAGCAGCAGTGCGAGGTAAAGCCCGAGCGCGAATTTGATCGCGCTGGCGACGATCGTGTAGACGAGCGTGTTGAACACCGACAGCCAGAAGACGCCGTCTTCCCAGAGCCACTCGTAGTTCTCCAGGCCGATGAAGACGCCGGGGCGCCCGATGCGCACGTCCGTAAAGCTCATCCAGACGCCGAGGCCGAGCGGATAGGCGAGAAACAGGATCAGGAAGCCCGCCGCGGGCAGCATGAACCAGAGTGCGATCCAGTTGTGATTCGTAATCAGACGCTGCCAGGCCGACTGCGTGCTGACGTAAGGTTTCGCTCCGGGCGCGCTTGCAGGGATCGCGGTCATACTCTGAACCTTTGTCGCGCCGTCCGCAAAATGGAAACCGGCCTTGCGGAAAAATCACGCGCGGATGGTTGATCGAGAAATCGCCGGCGCGAGATATCCCGCGCCGGCGATGTTGGGCGTTAGCGATACAGCCGCTTGGCCTGACGTTCTGCGAAGGCGATCGAGCCCTTGAGATCTTCACGGCCGGTGCAGTAGTTGGCGAACATATCAACGACGACGAAATCGGCAATCGCCGCCGCAGCGTTCTCGCCGAGCGTGCCGAGGCCGCCTGGCGTGAGCGTGCGCTTGGCGACATCGCGATACACCGTGTTCTTCGGATCGGAGGTCCAGACCGGGTTGCTGTCGGACGCATTCAGGAACGACGACAGATAGCCCGAAGCCGAAGTGAGCCACGGATTGTACTGATCGGCTTCCATCATGAATGCGGTCAGCGCCTTGCACGCCTGCGGATACTTCGTGAAGTTGAAGGTCAGCATGGTGAAGGGCAGATGCAATTCGGTCGGCTTTCCGGCCGGGCCGATCGGCATGTAGGCGTGGTTCATGTCGTCGGCGATCGCCTTGGCTTCGCGTTTCGCCGTGACGTAAACCGAGATTCCGTTACAGGTGACGTGCAACTGACCGGCAACGAACGCCTTGTTGTTGGACGAGTCGTTCCACGACGCCGTGCCGGGAATGAAGTTTTCGTACAGCGCCTTGACGTATTCCAGCGCCTTGGCGGTTTCCGGCGAATTGATGATGACCTTGTCGTTCTTGTCGACGAGGTAGCCGCCATGGGTCCACAGTGCCCAGTGCAGCCAGGTGTTGCCGTCACCCGATGCATGGCCGAGCGCCATGCCGGCCGGCGTGCCGTTCTTGTTGAGCGCCTTGCAGAGTTCGAGAAAACCCGCCGTGTCCTTCGGGAATTCCTTGAAGCCTGCCTTCTCGCACGAACTGATGCGGTAGTTCATCAGCGCGCCGGTGCAGGCGACCGGAATGCCGATCCACTTGCCATCCTTGTTCTTGCCATAGGCATTGGCCGATTCCGCCCAGCCGCCGTACTTCTTGCCGAGATAGTCGGCGACATCGGAGACGTCGGTGCATTTGGTCGGCAGAAGATGCGGCAGCGAATACAGACCCCACACCATATCGAGTCCCTGCCCGGTGTTCGCAGCGACCGACGCCTTCGGCTGAAGATCGTCATAGGATTCGTTCGTAACGTTGACTTCGACGCCAGTGGCCTTGGTAAAGGCCTGCATGATGTTCATGAAAGCGACGTCTTCGGCTTCGACAAAACGTTTCCAGCGCAAGAGATTGATCTTGGCACCGGCTTCAGGTTTCCATTGCGAAGTCTGCGCCCAGGCCTTGGCGAAACCAAGCATTTGATCGGCGGATATGGTCGCGGCGCCCGCGAGCACGGACGCGCCGCCTTTCAGAAGCGAACGACGATCTGGTGTGAAGGTACTCATAATCAGCTTCTCCCTGTTGTACCGGCTCTTGATTGTTTCGGCCGGCTGTTGGCTATGATTTTGATGTAACGCGCAACGCTAGTTAATGAGGCGCTTTCCGGTCTCCTTGTCGAAGACATGAGCGGCAGCCGGATTCGGCCGCAGCCTGACCCTGTCGCCTGGCTTCACCGGACGGCGGTCGCGAATGACTGCGATCAGATCCTGCTGGCCGATGCGTGCAACGATCTGGGTTTCCGATCCTGTCGGCTCGACCACGATGACGTCGGCTTCGATGCCGTCGTCAGCGAACTCCAGATGTTCCGGGCGGATGCCGTAGATCACGGGCTTGCCGTCCAGACCGGCGCGTGATGCCGCCAGCGGCAGCTTGCTGCCGTTCGCCGTCTCAACATAGGGCGTATTGCTGCCGACCAGTTTGCCCTCGAGGAAATTCATCGCCGGCGAACCGATAAAGCCCGCAACGAATTTGTTGTCGGGATGATCGTAGAGTTCGAGCGGCGAGCCCATCTGCTCGACAATGCCGTCGTGCATGACGACGATTTTGTCCGCCATGGTCATCGCCTCGATCTGATCGTGGGTGACGTAGACGGTGGTGGTCTTGAGCCGCTGATGCAGTTCCTTGATCTCGGTACGCATCGCGACCCGCAGCTTTGCATCCAGGTTCGACAGCGGCTCGTCGAACAGAAAGACCTGAGGATCGCGCACGATGGCACGGCCCATGGCAACACGCTGACGCTGACCACCGGACAACTGCCGAGGGTAACGCTCAAGCAGCGGCGTCAACGCGAGAATGTCGGCTGCACGGTGCACCAGCTTGTCGATCTCGTCCTGCGGCGCGTCGCGCAGCTTGAGCGAGAAGCCCATGTTCTTGGCCACTGTCATATGCGGGTAGAGCGCATAATTCTGGAACACCATGGCGATGTCCCGCTCTTTCGGCTGAACATCGTTGACCACGCGATCGCCGATCGAAATCGTTCCCGACGAAATCTTTTCCAGGCCGGCCAGCATCCGTAACAAGGTCGACTTGCCGCAACCGGAGGGGCCAACCAGAACGACGAACTCCCCGTCCTCGATCGGAACCGTCACGCCGTGCAGAACTTCAAATCCGCCAAACGATTTACGCACGTCGTGAATATGCACGGACGCCATATAGCCTCTCCTCCCTGTCGTCTCGGCGTCGTCCGGCGGAAGCCGTCGCTGCTCTGTTTTTGTTTCGATGTTCGAAAGTGCGTCGAACCTATTCTCTGCGGTTTGCCCGTTCTTGCTATTAGACAGACGTATTAGCAGAGATTTTCGGTTTTGTCCCAAAGATCGGATGTTTGAACCGACAGCGTTGCAGATGCCGCTTCGACATGCAAACATTACGTACGCGGACGCACAAAGTGTGCAGTGCGGGAGAAATCTTGTGAAAAAAAACGACGACCACGCCGCAACAAAAAATGGCGCAAAGCGAAAACTGCGTTCTCAGCTCTGGTTCGATAATCCGGACAACCCCGGGATGACCGCACTCTATCTCGAGCGGTACCTGAACTACGGGCTCACCCGGCACGAACTCCAATCCGGCAAACCCATCATCGGCATAGCCCAGACCGGCAATGACCTATCGCCCTGCAACCGGCATCACATCGAACTGGCGCAGCGGGTCCGTGAAGGTATCCGAGAGGCCGGCGGCATTGCGATGGAATTCCCGACCCATCCCATTCAGGAAACCGGCAAGCGCCCGACCGCCGCGCTAGACCGCAATCTTGCCTATCTCGGCCTGGTCGAAATCCTGTTCGGCTATCCCCTCGACGGCGTCGTCCTCACCACCGGGTGTGACAAGACAACCCCTGCCTGCATGATGGCCGCGGCAACCGTCAACATTCCTGCCATTGTTCTTTCCGGCGGTCCGATGCTCAACGGCTGGTTCAACGGCGAGCGCACCGGCTCGGGCACCGTGGTCTGGAAGTCGCGCGAGGAAATGGCGGCCGGAAAGATCGATTACGATGAGTTCATGGATATTGTGGCGTCGTCCGCGCCGTCCGTGGGTCACTGCAACACCATGGGCACCGCGTCGACCATGAATTCACTGGCGGAAGCGCTCGGGTTTTCGTTGCCCGGTTGCGCGGCAATCCCGGCGCCTTACCGCGAGCGCGGCCAGATTGCCTATGAAACCGGCAAGCGCGCCGTCGAGATGGTGTGGGAAGATCTCAAGCCCTCGGACTTCCTGACCCGGAAAGCGTTCGAGAACTGCATCGTGGTCAATTCAGCGATTGGCGGCTCCACCAACGCGCCGATCCATATCAACGCGTTGGCCCGCCATATCGGCGTCGATCTCTCCATCGACGATTGGCAGACGGTCGGTCATGACGTGCCGCTGCTCGTGAACATGCAGCCGGCCGGGTTCTATCTCGGTGAAGAGTATCACCGCGCGGGCGGCGTGCCGTCGGTGGTGCGCGAACTGATGAAGCACAAGCGCATCCACGAGGATGCACTGACCGTCAACGGCAAGACCATGGGCGAGAACTGCAAGGACGCGCCCGCGCCCGACAGCGATGTGATCCGCACCTACGACAAGCCGCTGGTGAAGGATGCCGGATTCCTTGTTCTGCGCGGCAACCTGTTCGATTCGGCGATCATGAAGACCAGCGTGATCTCGAAGGAATTCCGCGACCGCTATCTCTCCAACCCAAAAGATCCCGAGGCGTTCGAAGGCCGCGCCATCGTGTTCGAGGGACCGGAGGATTATCACCACCGGATCGACGATGAATCCCTGAACATCGACGAGCACTGCATGCTGTTCGTGCGCGGCGTCGGGCCGATCGGCTATCCCGGCGGCGCAGAGGTCGTGAACATGCAGCCGCCCGCGGCATTAATCAAAAGGGGTATTACATCCCTGCCCTGCATCGGCGACGGACGGCAATCCGGCACATCCGGCTCGCCGTCTATCCTCAATGCCTCGCCGGAAGCCGCAGCCAACGGCGGGCTTGCGATCCTGAAGACCGGCGACCGCGTGCGCATCGACCTCAACAAGGGCGAAGCCAACATCCTGATCTCAGACGCCGAGGTGAAGCAACGCCACGCCGACCTGATGGCCAAGGGCGGATTCGCTTACCCGAAGAACCAGACACCGTGGCAGGAGCTCTATCGCGACACCGTCGGCCAGCAGGCCACCGGTGCCTGTCTCGAGCTTGCGACGCGCTATCGCGACCTCGCGGGGACCATCGGCGTTGCGCGTGACAATCACTAAGTCGGCGTCATTGCGAGCGCAGCGAAGCAATCCAGAGCAGCAGGCAAGAACTGGATTGCTTCGTCGCTTCGCTCCTCGCAATGACAGCCAATCAACACGAGGTCAAACATGTCTGATCGACTGAAAGGCAAGCGCGCGTTCGTGACGGCGGGCGCAGCAGGCATCGGCCGGGCCTGCGCCCTCGCCTTCACCCGCGAAGGCGCGACCGTGATCGCGACCGACATCGATGAGGTCGGCCTCGCCGCATTGAAAAAGGAAGGCGTCGCCGAAACGTACAAGCTCGACGTGCGCGACACAGCGTCGGTCGAAGCCATGGCAAAAAAGGTCGGAAAAGTTGATATTTTGCTCAATGCAGCCGGGTTTGTGCATAACGGCACCGTGCTGGATTGCCCGGACGCCGACTGGGATTTCTCCTTCGACCTCAACGTCAAATCGATGCATCGCACGATCCGCGCGTTCCTGCCGTCGATGCTGGGGAGTGGCGGCGGATCGATCGTGAACATCGCCTCTGCCGCCGGTGTGTTCAAGGCCGCGCCGAACCGTTACGTCTACAGTGCGACCAAGGCCGCCGTTGCGGCACTCACCCGCGCCGTGGCTGTCGATTTCATCACCAAGGGCATCCGCTGTAATTCGATCTGTCCCGGCACCATCGAAACGCCGTCGATGTTGGGGCGCGCAGCCGCGTTGGGCACCGGCGGCCGTGAAATGTTCGTCAGCCGCCAGCCGATGGGACGGCTGGGTACTGCGGACGAAATCGCCTCACTCGCGCTCTATCTCGCCAGCGACGAAAGCGCCTTCACCACCGGCGTCGATCACATCATCGATGGCGGCTGGACGCTTTAGAAACATTCGGCGCCCTTCGAGGCCGCCGCTTCGCGTCGGCACCTCAGGGTGACAGCAAGAAAGATGCACCCGTCATCCTGAGGCGCGAGCGCACTCGGCGCGAGCCTCGAAGGATGACGAAACAACAATCGGGAGAAATGCCTTGAACAAGATCGATCTAAGCGGACGGTTCGCCGTCGTCACCGGCGGCGCGCAGGGTTTCGGCCGCGCCATTACCGAACGATTCGCCGCCTCCGGCGCAAAAGTCATGATCTGGGACTTCGACCAAGCGCTGGCAGAGAAGACCGCCAAGGAGATCGGCCCTGCCGTGACCGTGCTCAAGGTTGACGTGACGGACCCCGCTGCCGTTGAAGCGGCGCGCGACGCGACGCTGAAAGCCTTCGGCCGCATCGACATTCTGGTCAACAACGCTGGCATCGCCGGCGTCAACAAGACGGTCGCCGATCTGTCCTACGACGAATGGCGTCAGGTGATGAAGATCAACCTCGACGGTCCCTTCATCTGTTGCCATGCCGTTGTACCCGTGATGATGAAGCAGAACTACGGGCGCATCGTGAATATCGCCTCTATCGCCGGCAAGGAAGGCAATCCTAACGCGTCGCACTACTCGGCCTCGAAGGCAGGCGTGATCGCGCTGACCAAATCGCTCGGCAAGGAATTGGCCGGTACCGACATCGCGGTCAATGCCGTAACACCCGCCGCCGCCAAGACTGCAATCTTCGACCAGATGACCCAGCAGCATATCGATTTCATGCTGTCGAAGATCCCGCGCGGACGCTTCCTCAAGGTCGAGGAACTGGCGTCGCTGGTGGCCTGGATGGCCTCTGAAGAATGCCTCTACACCACCGGCGCAGTGTTCGACATCTCCGGCGGTCGCGCGACGTATTAAACTCGCCGCGTCTCACTGCACCCACAAATCGTCGTTGCCGGGCTTGACCCGGCAATCCATCCTTGAAGTGCGTTTTGTGAAGAATGATGGATGCGCGGGTCAAGCTCGCGCATGACAAAGCGCTCCACCCTAGTCCGGATCCGACTCGTGACCGTGCAGATAGCCCTTGATCTTGGGATCCGGCATCAGGATCGCGGCGAGCAGCGCAATCGCGCAGAGGATGGTCACGTACCAGAAGAAACTCGACTCGATGCCATAGTCCTTGAACCATAGCGCGACGTACTCCGCCGATCCGCCGAACAGCGCGTTAGCGATGGCATAGGCGAAGCCGACACTGAGCGCCCTCACCTCCGGCGGGAACATCTCCGCTTTCACGACGCCACTGATCGAGGTGTAAAGCGAGACGATCGCCAGCGCGAGCACGATCAGGATGTAGGCCATATAAGGACTGGTGACACCGCCGATGGCATACATCAGTGGGACGACGCAAACCGTCGCAAGCACGCCGAATATCCGCATCTGCGTCCGGCGTCCGATCCTGTCCGACAGCGCGCCAAACGGCGGCTGCATAATCATGTAGGTGAACAGCACCGCGCTCATGACAACATTGACGGTGCGATGGTCCATATGCGCCGAATTCACCAGATACTTCTGCATGTACGTGGTGAACGTGTAGAAAATCAGCGATCCACCGGCGGTATAGCCGAGCACCAGCAGGAACGGCTTCAGGTGATGGGTGAATATGGTGCGCAACGAACCCGCACCTTACTTGGAGCGGCTCTTCTCGGACGACGTCTCGTGCAGCGACATTCGCAGGTAGAGCGCGACGACCGCGCATAGCGCTCCGATCAGGAACGGGATACGCCAGCCCCACGCGCGCATCTCCGCATCCGTCAACGAAAGCTGGACGACGAGCACGACGAGCGATGCCAGAAGTTGTCCGCCGATCAGCGTGACATACTGGAACGATGCGTAGAAACCGCGCTTGCCGGGAAGCGAGACCTCGCTCATGTAGGTTGCGGTGGTGCCATATTCGCCACCGACCGAAAGCCCCTGAATCATGCGCGCGACCAGCAGCAGAATCGGCGCCGCCACACCAATGGTGTCATGGGTCGGCAGCAGGCCGATGGCGAGCGAGCCCCCGCACATCATCAGAATGGACGTGACCATCGATGTCTTGCGGCCATACCTGTCGGCAATGGTGCCGAAAATATATCCGCCGATCGGCCGCATCAGAAAGCCGATGGCAAACACCGCGGCGGTCTGGAGCAATTGCGTAGTCTGGTTGCCTGCAGGAAAAAAAGCGTGGGCGAAATAAAGCGCCGTGAACGCGTAAGCGTAAAAGTCGTACCACTCGACCAGATTTCCAGAGGAACTTCCGACGATGGCCCATATTCGGCGGCGGCGATCGGCGTGCTGATCGGCGGTTAATACAACTGTACTCATTGGGGGCCCCTGCATGTCCGGCTATAACAAGAGGCCGCCATTTGGTTCCCGCGTCAGGGGCCGGAAGGTCCCTCGCGCCGCATGAAATCGAAATCGCAGCCCTCGTCCGCCTGCGTGATAGTCTCATAAAACAAATGTGCATACCCCCGCTCAGCCCATAGCGGCTTTGCAGGTTTGCCGAGGGCGCGCTGGCGCAGGGTCAACTCGACCTCATCGACGAGCAAATCGATGCTCCGTTTGGCGACATCGAGCCTGATCATGTCGCCGGTCTTCACCAGCGCCAGCGGCCCGCCGACGGCGGATTCCGGCGTGATGTGCAGAACGATAGTGCCGAACGCAGTGCCGCTCATGCGCGCGTCGGAAATCCGCACCATGTCCTTGACGCCGGTGCGCAGGATTTTCTGCGGGATCGGCAGATAACCCGCCTCCGGCATGCCCGGCGCGCCCTTCGGCCCCGCATTGCGCAGCACCAGAACGTCATCGGCTTTCACATCGAGATTTGGATCGTCGACGCGAAGCGTCATGTCCTCGACCGACTCGAACACCACAGCGCGCCCGGTGTGCTGCAACAGCTTGGGGCTCGCCGCCGAATGCTTGATGATTGCGCCGCGCGGCGCAAGATTGCCGTGCAGGACGGCCATCGCCCCCTCGGGCGTGATCGGATTGTCGCGGGTGCGGATTGCATCCTGCCCCGGCACTTCTTCGGCGTTGGCGACGACATCGCGCAGCGTGCCGCCGGCCACGGTCTTCTGATCGAGATCAATCAGGTCGCCGAGTTGCTTCATCAGCTTCGGCACACCGCCCGCGTGATGAAAATGTTCCATGTAATGCGAGCCCGAGGGCTTGAGATCGATCAGCACGGGCACATCGCGGCCCAACTGATCGAATGCGGCGAGATCGATGCGATGTTCGGTGCGGTTGGCGATTGCAGTGAGATGGATCAGCCCGTTGGTCGATCCGCCGATCGCTTGCAGCACCACCTGCGCATTGCGAAACGCGGCTGGGGTCAAAAGCTCGCTCGGGCGCGGCCCGCCGGTCACTGCCATCTCGGCCGCGCGTTTGCCGCTCAACTCGGCCGAGCGCACGCGCTCGGAGTGCGGCGCGGGAATCGTCGCGCTCATCGGCAACGACAGTCCAAGCGTCTCGGTGATGCACGCCATGGTGCTGGCGGTGCCCATCACCATGCAAGTGCCGACCGACGGCGCGAGACGGCCGTTGACCGCTTCGATCTCGACCTCGTCTATTTCACCCGCGCGGAATTTTCCCCACATGCGGCGGCAGTCGGTGCAGGCGCCAAGCACTTCGCCCTTGTGATGCCCGACCACCATCGGCCCCACCGGAATAACCACCGTCGGCAGATCGGCGCTCACCGCGGCCATGATCTGTGCAGGCAGGGTTTTGTCGCAGCCGCCGATCACGACCACCGCGTCCATCGGCTGCGCGCGGATCATTTCCTCGGTATCCATCGCCATCAGGTTGCGCAGGTACATCGAGGTCGGGAACGAGAAGCTTTCGGCAATGGAAATCGTCGGAAACACCATCGGCATCGCGCCCGCCAGCATCACGCCGCGCTTCACCGCCT
>JAZKDK010000009.1:0-271945 GCA_040387615.1 Pseudomonadota bacterium
GGTTGGCGTGAACTATCGCTTCAACTGGGGTGGCCCGGTCGTCGCGAAGTACTGAGCTTCGCAGACCTGACTAACTCTTCCTGAACTTCTCAGGATTGCGGAAAGGCCGGCTCTTGAGCCGGCCTTTTTGTTTGATGGTGATGTCCCTATATTCTCGAAGTCCCACCCAGACAGCAAACAGTTGATGGATCGCGAACAGGACTGGAAATCCGGTTACGTTCTTACTATGTTCTTTGAACAAGAATCTGATCGAGAAATGAGAAACCGGCGAACGGTCATCGCGTTTTCCGGGGACAGCGCCCTTGTTGGGCACAACGTGCCACCGGAACTCCCTCATGGACGAAGTCATCAAGGCAAACCGTAAAACAACCGCGGGATCGAGCATGCGGGCCATCACGATTCGCGGTGCGCGCGAACACAATCTCAAGAACGTCGACCTCGAGATTCCGCGCGACAAGCTGGTCGTTTTCACCGGGCTGTCCGGCTCGGGCAAGTCCTCACTTGCCTTCGACACCATCTATGCCGAAGGCCAGCGCCGCTATGTCGAATCGTTGTCGGCTTACGCACGCCAGTTTCTGGAAATGATGCAGAAGCCAGACGTCGATCAGATCGACGGACTGTCGCCGGCCATTTCCATCGAGCAGAAGACAACATCAAAGAATCCGCGATCGACGGTCGGAACCGTCACCGAGATCTACGACTACATGCGTCTGTTGTGGGCGCGCGTCGGCATTCCCTATTCGCCGGCAACTGGACTTCCTATTGAAAGCCAGATCGTTTCGCAGATGGTCGATCGGGTTCTGACGCTTCCCGAAGGCACCCGCCTCTATCTGCTCGCGCCTGTCGTACGCGGCCGCAAGGGCGAGTACAAAAAGGAACTTGCGGACTATCTCAAGAAGGGCTTCCAGCGCGTCAAGATCGACGGAAAGTTCTATGAGCTGGCCGATGCGCCGATCCTCGACAAGAAGTTCCCCCACGATATCGACGTCGTGGTGGATCGAATCGTCGTACGTGCTGACATCGCGCAGCGCCTCGCCGAATCGTTCGAAACCGCGTTGAAGCTCGCCGACGGACTGGCCGTCGTCGAATTCGCCGACGCGCCTGCAAGCGAACCGGCTTCCGAGAAAAAAACGGAGAAAAAAACCGCGAAGATCCACGACAAAAGCGGACCTGAGCGGATTCTGTTCTCGGAGAAGTTCGCCTGCCCGGTGTCCGGCTTCACCATCCCGGAAATCGAACCGCGGCTTTTCTCGTTCAACAACCCTTACGGCGCCTGCCCGAAATGCGGCGGCCTCGGCGTCGAGCAACATATCGACGCCGAACTCGTGATTCCCGACAAGGAAGCAACCCTGCGCAAGGGCGCGATTGCGCCGTGGGCGAAATCCTCGTCACCTTATTATGTGCAGACACTGCAGGCCCTCGGGAAGTTCTACAAGTTCACACTCGACACGAAATGGAAGGACCTGCCGAAGAAGACCAAAGATGCGATCCTGTTTGGCTCCGGCGACGACGAGATCAAGTTCTCCTACGAGGACGGCGTGCGGTCTTACGACACCAAGAAGCCTTTCGAGGGTGTGGTCACCAATATCGAACGCCGCTTTCGCGAAACTGAAAGCGAGTGGGCGCGCGAGGAACTCGGAAAATATTTCAGTGACGTACCCTGCGAAGCATGCCACGGCCATCGCCTGAAGCCGGAAGCCCTTTGCGTTAAGATCGGCGGCAAGCATATCGGCGAGATTTCCGAGCTATCGGTCTTGCGCGCCGGTGAATGGTTCGAGACCGTTCCGAAGCAACTGAACAAGCAGCAGAACGAAATCGCGACGCGGATTCTGAAGGAAATCCGCGAGCGGCTGTCATTCCTGCTCGACGTCGGTCTGAATTATCTAACCTTGGCACGCGCATCCGGCACCCTGTCCGGCGGCGAAAGTCAGCGCATCCGCCTCGCATCGCAGATCGGCTCCGGCCTGACCGGTGTGCTGTACGTGCTGGACGAGCCGTCGATCGGCCTGCATCAGCGCGACAACGCGCGGCTGCTCGAAACGCTGCGGCGGCTACGCGACCTCGGTAACACCGTCATCGTCGTCGAGCATGATGAAGACGCCATCGAGACGGCCGACTATGTGGTGGACGTAGGTCCCGGCGCCGGCGTGAACGGCGGAAACATCGTCGCCCAGGGCACGCCGCAGCAGGTGAAGAACAACCCGAACTCGATGACGGGAAAGTATCTGACCGGCGAAATGTTCGTGCCGATTCCCGAGCGGCGTCCGCCCAACCATCGCCGCACCATCAAGGTCATCAACGCGCGCGGCAACAATCTCAAGAATGTATCCGCCGAAATTCCGCTCGGGCTATTCACCTGCGTCACAGGCGTCTCGGGCGGTGGCAAGTCCACGTTGCTGATCGACACGCTGTATAAGGCTATCGCGCGCAAGCTCAACAATGCATCCGAGGGCCCCGCCCCTCATGACCGCATCGAAGGCCTGGAGCATATCGACAAGATCATCGATATTGACCAGTCACCGATCGGCCGCACGCCGCGTTCAAACCCTGCGACGTACACCGGTGCGTTCACCCCGATCCGCGAATGGTTTGCGGGACTGCCTGAATCGAAAGCGCGCGGCTATGAGCCCGGGCGCTTTTCGTTCAACGTCAAAGGCGGACGCTGCGAGGCCTGTCAGGGTGACGGCCTGATCAAGATCGAAATGCACTTCCTGCCGGACGTCTACGTCACCTGCGACACCTGCAAGGGCAAGCGTTACAACCGCGAGACGCTGGATGTCCTGTTCAAGGGCAAGTCCATCGCCGACGTGCTCGACCTGACGGTCGATGAAGCCGCCGACTTCTTCAAGGCGGTACCGCGCGTCCGCGAAACCTTCAGGACCCTTCAGCGCGTCGGCCTCGGCTATATCCATGTCGGACAGCAGGCGACAACACTGTCCGGCGGCGAAGCCCAGCGCGTCAAGCTGGCCAAGGAACTGAGCAAGCGCGCGACGGGGCGCACGCTTTACATCCTCGACGAGCCGACCACGGGATTGCACTTCCACGACGTCGCCAAACTGCTCGAAGTGCTGCACGAACTGGTGGCGCAGGGAAACACAGTTGTCGTCATCGAACACAATCTCGAGGTCATCAAGACCGCGGACTGGGTGATCGATCTCGGTCCTGAAGGTGGCGATGGCGGCGGCGAAATCGTCGCCTGGGGGCCGCCGGAAGATATCGTCAAGGCGCCGCGCAGCTACACCGGTAAATTCCTCGCACCGGTCCTGAAGAAGGGCCGCGCCGGCAAAATCCGCGATGCCGAAGAGGCGGCAGAGTAAACTGACATCGGCGTACAACGGGACATCGTTTTGAACGGGGTGATTATCTCACCCCGGTCCCTTTGCATCGCTGGCATGTGAGAACCTTGTCGCCCTTCTTCACCAAGCCCTTGCCTTCACAATTTTTGCATTTCTGCTTCTTCTTGATGTTGGGGCCTTTTTCGTTCGCCATTCCATTTTTCCTGACCAAGGTTTCACTCATGACGCACGACTGCGTCTCTCAAATAGCGCGCAATCCTGTCATCGCGCGACTTAAATTATGGCATCCCAACTTTAACAACTGACATTCGGCCGTTTGACCGGAGCAGATCAAGCCTGACCACCGGCTCCCACACGAGCCGGCAGTCAAACTTGATCTCATCGCCCGAGCTTGATGAAGCGGATGCCGCTTCACCAAACGAGCTTACTGCCCATGCCGGGCAAGCTCATCGTCACTTAGATCCCAGTCCTGCCAAAGCTTGAGGACACCCAGCAGGATTACGATCCCGCCGAGAACCGTGTGCCAGAGCCTGAGCGTTCCGTCCCCGGAATAGCCGAAGATGTGAGGCGAAGCGATCAGCCAGAAGCCAAGCGCAATCTCGCACGCCTCCTCCCAGCGCCGGAGCGCGATGTACTCCAACTGGGCAAAGCCAAAGACAAGGATACCGACGCTAACCGCGTTCAGGATTGCCATTCCCTGATCGACGTGGGTACCGAGTCCGTTGTTCGCCTGCCCCGTAAGCCAGGGCGACAGGGTGATCAGCAAGCCGAGCAGCATGCCGAACCAGTCTTCCCAGGACCGATGTATGTTCAAAAACCGATCGATAGACATTGAATACCTCCATCAAGAAGGCATACGTCGGCGGCCTGACAGATGTGACATTCCGACTGTCAAAACGACCAGTTTGGCCGCCTCACGGTATGTCTCAAAAAAACGTATGAATCCCCGCAACCTTTACAAGACCTTGGGAACGGGTTTTTGTCGGGTTCGGAGCCCCGCAACGCCGGGCAGTAACCATCGATCGACTGGCTTCCGGCCCAGCCAGCAAACAACAAATGTCCAACATCTGGAAATCGCGCAATGACAAAAGCCGTTCAAAACAATCCTGCCCGGAAGCGCTACGAACTGGAGGCCGAGGGCCATCTGGCTGCGACCTACTACGAACTTTCTGACGGCGTCATCACCTTTGTTCATACCGAGGTCCCGAAGGAGCTCGGAGGCAAGGGTATTGGATCGAAGCTCGTCAAGGGCGCCCTCGATCAGGTCCGCGCCGCTGGGCTCACGGTTGTTCCTCAATGCCCTTTCGTAAAAGCCTACATTGAAAAACACGCCGAGTACGCCGACCTGTTGAAATAGATCCGCCCGACATCGAGTCCATAAACACAGGCACACGGTTCAAGTCATGGTCCGCAACAATACCACACTCAGCCGCTACGAACTCGACGTCGATGGCGCAATTGCTTTCGCCGAGTATCGTCTTGCACCAGGCAAAGTGATCATCACCCACACCGAAACGCCGCGTGCCTTGCGCGGCCGCGGCATCGCCTCGAAACTCGTGCAAGGCGCGTTGGAGCAAATCCGCGCCGATGGACTAAAAGTCGTCGCTGGCTGCGGGTTCGTTGTCGACTATCTGGAAAAGCATCCGGAATTTGCCGACGTGGCGGCCTGATCGCCTTTGCTTCCGTCGCTAAAAAGCCCGCCATCGGCGGGCTTTTCAATCGAACATCGAAGACGTGTCAAACAATCTTGATCGACATATCTGGTAATCCGTCGAGCTTGCAAAGAATAACATCGTCCTTCACCACCGGGCCGACATTCTCCGGCGTGCCGGAATAAATGATATCGCCAGCCTTTAGTTCGCAGGCTTCGGACAGCTTCGATATCTGTTCGGCCACGCTCCATATCATGTTACTGAGATCGGAGTTCTGCTTCACCGTTCCATTGACCGCGAGCGAAATCGCGCCCTTGGTAAAGTGCCCGGTCTTGGTGACGGGATGGATGGGTCCAATCACTGCGGAATGATCGAAACTCTTGCCGATCTCCCACGGTTTTTTTTGATCTCCCATCGCCCGCTGCAAATCGCGGCGAGTCATGTCGAGACCGAGCGCATATCCGTAGACGCAATCCAATGCCTTTTCCGGCGAGATGTTCGAGCCGCCCGACTTCAGCGCGGCCACCAGTTCGACTTCGTAATGATAATTCTTGGTCAGTGGCGGATATGAATGATCCGCGACCGAACCTATCGCGACGTTTTGAATCGCATCCGTCGGCTTCTGGAAGAAGAACGGCGGCTCACGCGTCGGATCTGATCCCATCTCGCGCGCATGCGCTGCATAGTTACGTCCAATGCAATAGATGCGGCGAACCGGAAACACTTCGTTGAGGCCGACAATGGGGATTGTGGCCTGCCCAACGGGGAAAATAGCCTTCACTCCGACCTGAGCGTTGGCGGTCTCAGCGAAAGCCGCCGTGCCAGCTAATGCCGCTGCGCCGCCGGCCAGAATGCTTCTGCGATTGAGTTCAGTCATGATCGTTCCCCGCCTTACGTTGTTGCTCTTTCGGCTACATCCGTGCCGCTTGCTTTAATCGCAGTGGCTGATGGTTGTTCCGGTGGCATTTTGTATGCCGGAGTCGGCGATTTGAACAGGACTTAGATACCAGTGCACACTTGTGCGCTGCAATGAAAAAGGCCCACCTGAGAGGCGGGCCTTTCGGAAAGCAAATCCAGCCTCGGCGGCCGGCTCTCGGGATCAATTCTTCAGATCATCCGGCAGCTTGCCGCCATTGGCCGCAAGCTTGGTCATCACCTGCTTGTGCAACCAAATGTTCATCTTCGCCGAGTCACTGGTATCGCCGTCGTACTTCAGTTCTTTCGCCAGTTCCTTGCGGGCCGAAAGACTTGAATCGATGTCGAGGGCCTTCATCAGGTCCACGATCGACGTACGCCACTCAAGCTTCTCGCCCTTGGCCGCGACGGCCTTGTCGAGGATTGGCGCAACATCAACCATCGGCACGCTGGCAGTACCACCCGCAGCCGATCCAGCACCGCCGGCAGGCTCAGCAGCTTCGGCCTTCGTGCCGAAAATCGCGCCCATGATCTTTCCAAAAATGCTCATCTTTAAAACTCCCGATAACCCGTCGATTGACTGGTGGATCTGATTGGTACGTCTCCTGCTCTTCCGGCAGCACCACACCGGTAGTCACAAGTCAGTGTAGACGCCTCATCACAGCTTGCCAATGCAGCTCGTCGACATTGCGCTGCGGTGATTTGAGTCAAAAGCGCCAAAAAGACGCCACAATGACTCTGGGCGCTGACGACTTCAATTTGTCACACACAGAGTCTCGCCGACGTTCTTTGACAGAACTTGTTGCGTCTGCTCGGTCGTTCATCGCAACCGAGCGTGATGTTTTTCGCAGATGCTCTTTCGGACGCGCGCTCGGATTGAGTATCTCTCAGCGGGCGACACGAACAGGTCAAGCGCAGACGACCTCCATGCGCTGCGTACCGCGTTCAGCGTGATCTCGCCGTCGCTCCGTCACCAAGGGCTGCCGGGCCAGTTGCCCGAGACGCTGAGGTTTGGCATGGATGCGTCTTTCAAGGGCAACCATCTGAACGCCTATGTTCGACGCAGTGGTTTTCGCAGGCGGTGGTAACCGCTGTTACTGGCAAGGCGGCTTCTATGAGGCCGCTGCAGCACGCCTGCGCTTGTCGCCGCGGCTCGTCGTCGGCGCTAGCGCAGGCGCATTTGCGGCGGTCTATTCGTTGCTCGGAGTCGGACCGGCGACCCGCGCCCGTGTGATCGGCGCTTGCGATCCGCAATTGCGAAATTTCGATTTTTCCGCATGGCGCCAAGGCAGACCGCTCTGCCCCGTCGGCCCGCTGTATACCGAGTTGCTGCATCAGACCATCGATGCAGATGCGTTCACGCGGCTGCAGCACATGACTGACTTTCGGGTTGCCGTATCCCGGTTGCCGCGTGGCCTTTCCCCTTCGCTTGGTGCAGCCGTCGGCATCGGCGCCTATCAGTTGGAAAAACGTATCTTTCACCCGGTGCATCCACGGTTCGGACGCGCGCTCGGTTTCCGATCCGAATTTGTCGCGGCTCGCTCCCTCACGGACGCACAACAGTTTCGCGATGCGCTGATGGCGAGCAGCGGTGTGCCGCCATTTATGCCAGTGACCAATGTTGCCGGAAGGCCCGCCTTCGACGGCGGCCTCGTCGATAACGTCCCCGTTGAGCCGATTGAGCCTGTCGAGTCCGCCGGTGGACGCACGCTGGTGCTGCTGACGCGAGTCTACAAGTCGATCCCGGTCGTCAAAGGACGCACATATGTACAGCCTTCGCGGAAAGTCGATGTGGGGCAATTCGACATCAGGAATCCGGACGGCATCCGCAGCGCATACGAGTTGGGCCTGAAGGACGGCGACGCGTTCGCAACCTCGCTCAATCGATGAGCAATCACGACTGTCCTCGCGACATGTTTTAGCCGCGGTTGAAGGCGAGATTCGCAACGCTGTGTTCGCAGGCGTGGCGGTTTCCAGATGGCTATTCTCTCGCGCGTAACCTTTGCCGTTCTCTTTGCCGTTGCCGCATCGCCTGCGCTCGCCGCGACATGCGACACCGGAAGTTTTGAAAGCTGGCTCGATAACTTCAAGACCGAAGCCGCGGCAGAGGGAATTTCTCAAAAGGCGATTGCGCAAGGCCTGAACGGCGTCACGATCGACGAAAGCGTTCTTTCGCGCGACAGGTCGCAACACGTTTTCCGCCAAAGCTTCGAGGAATTTTCAGGCCGAATGGTGCCACCACGGCTGGCTGCTGGTGCCAATAAAATGAAACAGTTCGGCTCCGTGCTGTCCCGCATCGAGCAGCGTTACGGCGTGCCGGGATCAGTTCTCGTCGCGATCTGGGGACTGGAGACCGACTACGGCGTCAATATCGGAAAGTTTCCAACCATTCGCTCGGTCGCGACGCTGGCTTACGATTGCCGCCGTTCCGAAATGTTCAGGGCTGAACTGAAGGACGCGCTCCGGATCGTCGATCAGGGCGACCTGTCTCCTGCCGAAATGCGCGGGGCGTGGGCCGGTGAAATCGGCCAGACGCAGTTCATGCCATCGTCCTATATCAAGTTTGCGATCGACTTTGACAACAACGGACGGCGCGATCTGCTGCGCAGCGCACCCGACGTGCTCGCCTCGACCGCGAATTTCCTTGCGGGACACGGCTGGAAACGCGGCCAGCCGTGGGGTCCAGGCAACGATAATTTCGCTGTCATCCAGCAGTGGAACAAAAGCGAGGTCTATTCCAGGACGATCGCATATTTTGCGAACCAACTGGATCGCGCACCTTGAACTGAATGATGACGCAGCAGCGTTGCCGCGTCATCACGCCAAATCTGTCAGTGCTTGTGTGCCGGCGCTCCCGCTCCGCTCGCGCCAATGGCGTTGACATTGAAGCTGACCTCGAGCTTGCCGGCCTTTTCGAACGTCAATGTCGCCTTCAGCATCTCGCCCTGCTTCAACTGCCGCTTGATGTCCATGAACATCATATGAAAACCGCCGGGCTTGAGCTCGACCGTTTCTCCGGGCTTGATGGTCAACCCGTCTGCAAGTTGCCGCATCTTCATCACGCCGTCGGTCATCGACATCTCGTGAATTTCCACGCGATCCGCGCTGGCTGTGGCCGCACCGACCAGGCGATCGGGTGACTTGCCGTTGTTGGTGATCTTGAGATAACCGCCAGCGATCTTGGCACCACCCGGCGTGGCGCGCGTCCACGGCGACACAACAACCAGATCGCCGACCTTGAATGTATCGTTCCCGGTTGGGGCTGCGCCCATTTGCGAGTGATCCATCTTGCTATGATCCATCTGCGCCTGCGCAACCGTCGCCGTGTCGGCAACGATCCGAAGCGTAGGAGCAGGTGATTTCAGGCTGTGTGGATTCTGTCCGTCTGACGCAATCTGATCCCAACGAACTTCGCCCTTGGCGCATTGTTGCACCGTTGGAAAGGAGATCGCCTGCCCCGAACGGAAATCTCCGGCGAGGAAACTCGTGAACATGAACTCGTCATAGTTATCGTCCGACAACGAGCCGCCCGACCACACGATCTCCTTCGGCCCTTCGGTCACGGCCTTACCGTGGCTCTGATAGGACTTGGCGTAGGTGCCGCGCGTGATGCTGAGGGTCCAGCCCGCCTTGGGCATCGGCTTCACGCCGATGACACCCTCCGGGATTTGAATCCGGATGGTTTGGGTGGCCGTTCCGTCGCAGCCGTGCGGAACCTGAAATACCGCCTTGTAGTAGGTACCGGTGCGTGCCTCGCCTGTTGCAAGCGTAACATGGGCGAACGCGGCTGATTGCGAGATAATGAAGGCAGATGCGGCCAAGCCAGCGCCGGCCAGCAGCCGCTGGGGACTGCGGAAGTTGATGGGCATGTTTGTTCCTCGACTGATGCTGAAAGATAATTCCGAAACGAACGTCTCAGGTTTGTCTCAGGACAGCGTCGGAGGACCCCGGGCGAGGAAGACTGGCTCCCGTAAAATGACCGTCAGGAGTGCTTCGCGTGAAACAGCGGAACACGCGTAGAGCGTGGGAAGCGCCAGTGAGACACCTTCGTCCGACGGCGCTCCCGCAGTATGGCTCATCAGGCACGCGCTGAGGCAATCGTGATCCGCGCTTGGAACAAGCGGCGCGCCTCCGCTATCGTTCAGACTCGCGGATGCCGCACCGGAACAGATCGTGCCAAGGCCCCCTGCGCCGCCCGCGAACGCCAGCGTGCCACTCCAGGCCAGAAGCAGCCCCTGGATCGCCAGGATCTGCGACAGCACCATCGTCAAAAGCAATTGGCGAACTGAGCAACGATCACGCATCTCGCGGCTATGCCACGCCCGGTATCGAACGTCCACGATTCGGAAACGGCTCCCGCAACCCGCCTTGAGTGTAGAACTCTCGGAGATCGTATAAAATGAACTATTGTTCGCTGTTAGATTGATCGTCAGGCACTATATCGGCACCGGAGCTGGCCTCGGTTTATTCCTGCCGATTAAGCATAGCTTAGCGAGAGCCCTACTTTGTTACCGACGAACGCATTCCCGTCAGAATTTATGTCTCCTTTGCGTCAAACCGATGAAATAACGATCTAAATTTTGATCCCGTCGCATGAACGGGCCGAAAACGAGAGCTTAAATCGCTAAACCCTTTGGTGAAAGATCAATCACTTCTTACTCTTGATATGCGTTTTACGATTAGCTGCATCGCAACATTTGCGGTGTTGCAACGCAGAATCGTACCCTATATTCAGTTCCAACGATGACGCTACTCCAAGAGCTGAATCGGGATTACGAAGGAGACTAACCATGCTGCTCTCATTTATCCGCGCTATCCAGGCGTTCCGTGACTATCAGCGCAACGTCGCTGAGCTGTCCCAGTTGAGCGATCGGGAACTGGCCGATATCGGGCTTGACCGCTCCGACATCCAGCGGGTCGCAGCCGGCGCTTACAACGGCTAACCGTTGCGATAACTAACTGACGAACGATTGCGCCCGCCCTGTGCGGGCGTTGTCGTATCTGAAGCTCCGCCAAGCGAACCTACCGCACCGAAACGTTGCATCGGCGCGTGAGCGGCTCTAGTTGTGAGCCATGACAACCCAGAAAGATTCCACAGCGGCAGCGATCCACGTCATTGGCGGCGGGCTGGCCGGTTCCGAAGCCGCGTGGCAGATCGCCAACGCCGGTGTCAGCGTTGTGCTGCACGAAATGCGCCCGGTCAGAACCACCGATGCGCATCGCACCGATAGCCTCGCGGAACTCGTCTGCTCCAATTCCTTTCGCTCGGACGACGCGGCTAACAACGCCGTCGGCCTGTTGCATGCTGAACTGCGCAAACTGAACTCTCTGATCATGCGCTGCGCCGACACCAATCAGGTGCCTGCGGGCGGCGCGCTTGCCGTGGACCGTGACGGCTTTTCCGCAGCGGTGAGCGCAGCGCTCGCCGCGCATCCGCGGATCGAAATCCGGCGCGAGGAAATCGCCGGGCTGCCTCCGGCTGACTGGCAGAGCGTCATCGTTGCGACGGGGCCGCTGACATCACCGGCGCTGGCCGATGCGATCCGCGGTCTTTCTGGCGAAGACGCCCTCGCCTTCTTCGACGCCATTGCGCCCATCGTCCATCGCGACTCCATCAACATGGATGTGGCGTGGTTCCAGTCGCGCTACGACAAGGTCGGCCCGGGCGGCACCGGCGCCGATTATCTCAACTGTCCGATGACTCGCGAGCAGTACGACGCCTTCGTCGACGCGCTGATCGCAGGCGAGAAGACCGATTTCAAGGAATGGGAAACCAACACGCCTTACTTCGACGGCTGCCTGCCGATCGAGGTGATGGCCGCGCGCGGCCGTGAAACGCTGCGGCATGGACCGATGAAGCCTGTGGGCCTCACCAACCCGCGCGATCCCACGGTCAAGCCATATGCGATCGTGCAGTTGCGCCAGGATAATAAGCTCGGCACGCTTTACAACATTGTCGGCTTCCAGACCAAGCTGAAGCACGGCGCGCAGACGCACGTGCTCCGCGCCATTCCGGGCCTTGAGAATGCAGAGTTCGCGCGTCTTGGCGGCCTGCATCGCAACACCTTCCTGAACTCGCCGAAGTTGCTCGATCCTCAGTTACGTTTGAAGGCACAGCCCCGGCTGCGCTTCGCCGGGCAGATGACCGGATGCGAAGGTTATGTCGAGTCCGCCGGCATCGGCCTGCTTGCGGGCCTGTTCGCCGCAGCGGACGCACGACAGAACGATATCGCGCCGCCGCCGCCAACAACGGCACTCGGCGCGCTACTCGGTCACATCACCGGCGGCCATATCGAGACCATCGATGCCGGTCCGCGCTCGTTCCAGCCGATGAACATCAACTTCGGATTGTTTCCCCCGCTCGCCTCGGCGCCGACGAAGAAGCTCGACGGCACGCGGCTGCGGGGCAACGAAAAGACGGTCGCGAAGAAGCAGGCGATCAGCGCACGCGCGCTGTTGGATCTCGATCGCTGGATCGCGGACCACGTTAACGTAGCCGACGCAGCATAGATTTTCGTCCTCACCAACGCACAGAAATCCCGTCGCCAGTCAAAAGGCAAACTGGTGACGAACTTCGTTGCAAATGGCGAAGTGGCGTCCAGCCAGTGGCACGCAAACGGATGGCGATTCAGCGCTCGCATTGCGCTGGAAATCGCTTGACACAGATCTCTTGAATAACAATTCAGATTTTAATGACAACGACAGATACAGGCTTCGCTTCGTAGCGGATAGACTGCACGTTGAGATATTCTTTCCAACAGCAAAATTACATGACAACAGATGACGACTTGTCTCCCAGCAATACGGCCGCCTTTAACACGGGCCATGCAAGTTCTTACGCTGAGGGGCCGCCAAGACAAGTGCCCGGCTTCGCCGGCCTTCATCGCATGACCTCGATGCTCGTGGAGGAACGCGTCCCCGCGCACGGGCGGGTTCTGATCCTCGGGGCGGGTGGCGGCCTGGAGCTAAAGGCTCTCGCCGACGACCATCCCGATTGGACGTTTGTTGGCGTTGACCCATCGGCCGACATGCTCCGGGTGGCGGAACAGATCGCGGGACAGCACGCTGCGCGAATCCGCCTTCATGAAGGCTACATTGATGCCGCGCCGATGGGGCGGTTCGACGGTGCCGTCTGCCTGCTGACCCTCCATTTCGTTCCCCGCGATCAACGGCTCGAGACCCTCCGTCAGATCCATCGTCGTCTTGTGCCAGAGGCTCCGTTCGTCGTCGCTCACATCAGTTTTCCGCAGACCGAGCCTGAGCGGTCGATGTGGATCGCCCGTCACGTCGCATTCGGCGGAGTCGATCCCGTCAATGCGCAGAGCGCCAGGCAGGCTATCGCAACCAGGCTGTCCATTCTGTCGCCGGAAGAAGATGAAGCGCTGTTACGCCAAGCAGGGTTCTCGAACGTCAGCCTGTTTTACGCAGGCTTCAGTTTCAGAGGCTGGGTGGGATACGCGTAGCAAATAGTTGACCGCGAACTTGTCGTATCGAGCCGCAACCCTGCCGACGAATTGGTCAGCACCACTGACTCGTCTTGGCCAAGGACTACGCTAGATTGCGCCTCTCCACGGATCGGGGCGTTCAACATCCTCACCTAGAAGGGATCGGTCATGACGCGCAAAAGTAAGCTCGCGATTGCGGTTGCCGCGACCATGCTCGCTGTCATGGGCGGCGTGGCAGTCTACGCGCAAGACAAATATGCGCTGAAATCGCCGAGTGGAATCGCGTTCTCCGACTTCAAGGGATACGAGGACTGGGCGGTGGTCTCTTCCGCCCGCACAGATGAGGTGCTCAAGGTGATTGTCGCCAATCCGATCATGATCGCGGCGTACAAGGCCGGTATCCCGGGCAACGGCCAGCCGTTCCCGGACGGCTCCATGATCGCGAAGCTTCAGTGGAAGCCGAAGAAGAGCACAGAAGCCCCCTTCGTCGTGGAGGTGCCAGACGTTTTCTCGCAGGCTTTCGTTATGGAAAAGGACGCGAAGAGATTTCCGGAAAGCGGCGGATGGGGATACGCGTTGTTCAACTACGCAGCGGCATCAGACACGTTCACCGCAGATCCAAGCCCCTCAGATTGCGGACATGCGTGTCATGTGGCCGTGAAGGCGAAGGACCATATCTTCCACCCATACCAGAAGCGCTAAATCGCGCGTATCCTCGCCCGAAGCTGGGTGGAATACGCTTAAAGAGATCAGTCAATCGACTTCAAATTATCGAAGATTCGATTTCTCTCCGGTTTGGGCGGTCCAGCGTTTTCGACCCGGACGGCGAGCGCGAGCATCCCCAGAGTGAACAATATGGCCAGCGCTATCACTGCCCAATGAAGCTTGCCAAGCGGCTCGACCTGCCTGTCCTTGTCCGATGTCGTCATGTCATCACCTCGCAAATCAACACTGGAATTTGCGAGAGTCGTGACAGACGACGCTGCCACTCACCATTTGGAAGTTGCGTTGGCAGCCTTCTGCAAAGCCGAAGGCAGATCGAGGAGAAGCCGTCACCGCGTGATGGGAAGAAGCGAGACACCGCAGGTTGTGCAGCGGCTAATTCAGTCCACGAATGGCGCTGCGTACATCCGGGCTACGCCGCTTTTACGCTTACACCCTGAACGGCTTTGCGCTCGCTGCGCGCCACGTCGTCCAGAGAATGCCGAGACGCGGCGGCAACGGCGGCTCGAATGGCTCCGACGAATCCAGCCGCGTCAGTGTCTTTCCGATCACCGCTAGCGGCAGGAAGGCAGGACGCACGACGATCGGCGCGTCCGCCAGCATCGCCATCGCCTGATCCAGTTGGGCACGTGCTTCGCGGCAAAGATGCGCCAGCGCATCCTTGAGCGGCGAACTGCTTTGCTGAAGGAAAAACTCCTCCGCGATCACACCATGGACGGACATCAGATCGGCCGGCACATAGAGCTGACGCCGTGCGGCGTGGCGCGGCAGCGTCAGCATGACGTCAACGAGCCCCTCCGCAATACCCGCATGCTCGGCGAGGCGCGCAGTCTCCGGCGAATTCGCACCCAGCACCTTTGCGCGCAAAGTATACATCGCAGCAGCCGTATCGCGGCAATGCGCTTCAAGGGCCGCCATGTCGGGCATCGGATCGTCGTAGACATCGAACACGTGCGCGTCGATCAGGCGAACGAATGCGTCGACAGGAAGATCGTGCCGCGCCATCACCCGCAACAATTCCGCCGCAACCGGATTGCCCTCGACTGCGCCGTGATCGCTACCTTGGCCAGCGCCGGTCAATGCATCCCGCCACCATTGCAGGCGGATCTCGCCCGGTAATGGCTGGCTGACGTGATCGCGAACATGCGCGACTTCGGCATTGAACGCCGCCAGAGCGATCCATGCGCGCCTCACTTCTGGCGACACGAATAAACCGGCCGCATAGGTTCTGAAATCCTGCGCGCGCACCAGATCCGTGCAGAACGCTTCGGCGGATCGATCTGTCGCGTTGCTCATGGAACGGCGATAAGGGCTGCTGCGACGCGCCGACGTTCACCCATCATGACGTTGTAGGTGCGGATTGCCGGTCCGGTCTGCATGGTGTCGAGCATCACATCGACCTGCCGCAGCGCATTGCGCAACGGCGCGGGCGCGATCCACACATCGCTTCCCGTGCCGATCAGCAGCGTATCGATTTCGTTGGCATGTTCGAAAATCCGGGCCAGCGAATACCGGTCGATGTCCTTGGGATCGTTGACCGGCCAAGCCCAGATCGCATTCGGCAGGCATAGCAACGAGCCGCGATGCGAAATCTCCGCAAACCGGAAGCCGCCGTTGCCGTAGGCTTCGATCGGCGCCGACCGCGGAAGATGCAACGCATCCGGCGCACTCGTACCCACTTTCCGAAGTTCGTGATCCATATCAGCACCACCTTTCACGAACTTCGGAAAGTCGTGGGTACTAGCAACCTATAATTCTAGTACCGCTATCTATTGGAAGTTCCTGGATGGGACTCGCAGCTTGCGCTGCAGGAACTTCCAATAGGCGGTACTAGCGGCCATCAGGGCTTCGACGGCTTGTCGTCCTCGCCGCCCCGGTTTTCGCCCACGCCGAGATAGATCAGGATCGGCGCCGCGATGAAGATCGAGGTGTAGGTGCCAACCAGCACGACGCCGAAGGTCATCGTCGCAGCGAAGCTGTGGATCGCCTTGCCGCCGAACAGCAACAGCGCGAGCAACGCCAGCGTCACCGTGACGTGGGTGATGATGGAGCGCGACAGCGTCGAGTTGATCGACGCATTCAGCAGTTCCGGCATCGGCATCTTTTTGTAGCGTCGCAGCATTTCCCGAATACGGTCGTAAATAACGACGGTGTCGTTGAGCGAGTAGCCGAGAATGGTCAGCAGCGCCGCGATACTGGTCAGATCGAATTCAATCTGGGTGATCGACATGAAGCCGAGCGTCAGCACGATGTCGTGCACGTTCGCGATCATCGCCCCGAGCGAGAACTGCCACTCGAACCGGAACCAGAGGTACATGAAGATGCCCGCGATCGCGAGCATCAGCCCGACTGTGCCGTAGGCGAGCAACTCGCTCGACACACGCGGTCCCACCACTTCGACGCGGCGATACTCGACGCTGTCTCCCAACAGCTGGCGAACCTTCTGCACGGCTGCCTGCTGTGCCTGATCACCACCCGGCTGCTCGGCAATCCGGATCAGAACGTCGGCGGGCCCGCCAAACTGCTGAAGCTGGACGTCGCCGAAATTCAGCGTCGTGAGTTGCGCGCGCAACGCCGCGATATCCGCCGGACCGGACTTGGTCTGGATTTCCAGCAGCGTGCCGCCCTTGAAGTCGATGCCGAAATTCAGCCCGTGCACGAAATACAGGCCGATCGCCAGAAGCGACGCCAGCGCCGAGATCGGAAAGCTGATGCGGCGAAACTGCATGAAATCGAACTTCGTATCGTCGGGAACGATGCGAAGCGCGGGGATCACGCCGTAAATGCTGAGCACCGTCAGAACGACGATGAAGATGGCGAGCGAAATGATGATGGTCTGGGTCACAGGCTAGTGGTCCTTAGATCGGCACGGTCTTGGGCCGCTTCCAGCTCACCCACGTCGCAACGATCAGCCGCGTAACAGTGAATGCCGTGAAAACAGTGGTGATGATGCCGATGCCCAGCGTCACGGCGAAGCCGCGCACTGGCCCGGTGCCGATGTAGAACAGCACGGCCGCCGCAATGAATGTGGTGATGTTGGAGTCGAGAATGGTCGCGAGCGCCCGGGTGAAGCCGGCGTCGATGGCCGAGATTGCAGTCCGGCCAGCGCGCAATTCCTCGCGGATACGCTCATAGATCAGCACGTTGGAATCGACCGCAATACCGACCGTCAAAACGATGCCGGCGATGCCGGGCAGCGTCAGCGTTGCATTGAGCAGCGACAGAATGCCGAAGATCATGGCGACGTTGATGGCGACGGCGACGTTGGCGAAGAAGCCGAACAGCCGGTAGGTCAGCAGCATGAACACGATGACCAGCACCGAGCCGACGTAGGACGCCAGTTCGCCAGCGGCGATCGAGTCCTGACCAAGTCCCGGGCCGACCGTGCGCTCTTCGATGATCGTCAGCGGCGCAGGCAGCGCGCCCGCGCGCAGCAGGATCGAGAGATCGTTCGCGCCCTGCACGGTGAAGTTGCCGGAAATCTGGCCGGAACCGCCGGTGATCGGTTCACGGATGACGGGTGCCGAAATCACTTCATTGTCGAGCACGATGGCGAACGGCTGTCCGACATTCTCGAGGGTGGCGGTTGCGAACTTGCGCGCGCCGGAGGTGTTGAAGCGGAAGCTGACGATCGGCTCGCCCGATCGCTGATCGAAGCCGGGTTGCGCGTCGGTCAGATCGCCGCCGGAGACAAGCACCTGCTTCTTGATGACGTAGGGCACCTTCGGCGACGACGAACTCATCAGGAGCTCGGAATCCGGCGGCACCCGCCCCTGCTGCGCCTGATCGGCCGGCACCGTCGGGTCGACCATCCGGAAGTCGAGCTTCGCGGTCTTGCCGAGCAATTCCTTGAGGCGGGTCGGGTCCTGCAGACCCGGCACCTGCACAAGAATACGATCGATACCTTGACGCTGGATCAGCGGTTCGACGGTGCCGAGTTCGTTGATGCGGCGTTCGACGATCTGGATCGACTGTTCGACCGATTGCCGGACGCGTTCCGTGATCGCAGCCGGAGGCACGGCCAGCCGGATCAGCCCGCCGCCGGCATCGCTGACTTCAACGCTGCGCTGGCCGCTGGAGCCGAGCAGACCGCCAAGCGGCTGCGACAGTTCACGTAGCTTGGCGAGCGCGTTGGTGAGATCGGTGTCCTTGACGCGGACTTCAACACTTTCGCCGCGAACCGCGAGCCCTGTGTAGCCGATCTTGGCGTCGCGAAGCGTGCGCCGCACGTCGTCGCGAACCTGATCGAGCTTGTCCTTCTTGACCGAGTTGGAATCGACTTCGAGCAGGATGTGCGAGCCACCCTGCAAGTCGAGGCCAAGTACGATGTGACGCTGCGCCCACTTCGGCCAGGTCTTGACAGTCGATTCAGGGAAGAAGTTCGGAACCGCGAAAAGGCAAACGATCAAGGCGGTCAGGATGACCGCCAGCGCCTTCCACCGCGTGAAATACAACATCGAGATAACCCGTCAGATTCGTGAAAGCGTTTGCATCAGTGGAGTGGATTTGACATTCGCGACCAGCGTGCGACGGGGTGCAACGCGAATGTCAAATCCAAAACTCCACTGGGAAATTAATTAACAGTGGTCCTTTGATTCTAACATTCGCAAGCTCTTCGCTGAGATGGGGTGCGAATGTTAGAATCGGACCACTGAGGCGTTAGCTCGCGGCTGTCTCTTCCTTTGAATCCTTGGCAGGCTCGCCCTTCGTCCGCACGCCGGAGATCATCTGGCGCATCTGACGGATACGGACACCGTCGGAGATTTCGATCTCGACCTGGTCGTCATCGACAACCTTGGTCACCTTGCCGACAAGGCCGCCATTGGTGACGACGGTATCGCCGCGGCGGATGTTCTTCACCAGTTCCTGATGATCCTTCAGCTTCTTCTGCTGCGGCTTCAGAATCAGGAAGTACATGATGACGAAAATCAGTGCGAACGGCAGCAGCGACATCAGCATGCTGTTGGTATCGCCGGCGCCGGCGGCTTGAGCAAAGGCAGGAGTAATGAACATACGAAAAGTCCTCGGGAAGGCGCCCGCCAAGGGGCGAAACGCGTAGGCGCATGGCCGTTTTGGCCGAATTTGCGCGGACTATAGCGGCAGGCCGCTCAATTGCAACGGGACCGGACATGTCGATTTGGCCATGCATTTGTGGCGCTTGCAGGCGCCACTTGCCCTCGCTAAGGGTGCCCTCATGTCCGGTGATGTGGTGCTGATTCATGTCCAAAAAACCCAATAAAAAGGCCTCCAGGGCCGTCACGAAGGCGCGTCCCGGCAAGGCTATCAAAACCGCGACAAAACGCCCTGCGGCAGCGGTCGACACCGAGATCCAGGCCCGGATCGCACTTGCGCTCGAGAGTATCGCCGCGAACCTGAACGCATCGGCGGCCAGACCATCGACCCCTGATTCTCTCAAAAAAGCTGACGCTTTCGTCTGGCAGCCCAATGGCCATCTGGTGCCGGTTCCAAAGGTCAGCCGCGTTGACCTCGGACTGCTCAGGGGCATCGACCGGATGCGCGACATCCTGATCGAGAACACCGAACGCTTCGCCACCGGCCTGCCCGCGAACAACGCGCTGCTGTGGGGCGCGCGCGGCATGGGCAAGTCGTCGCTGGTAAAGGCGGCGCATGCCAGCGTGAACGCCATGCCCAAGGTGCGCGGCCGGCTGAAGCTGATTGAAATTCATCGCGAGGATATCGAGAGCCTGCCGGCGCTGATGTCGCTGCTGCGCGAATCCGATTTCCATTTCATCGTGTTCTGCGACGACCTGTCGTTCGACGGCAACGATGCGTCCTACAAGTCGCTGAAGGCGGTGCTCGAAGGCGGCATCGAAGGCCGGCCCGATAACGTCATTCTCTATGCGACGTCCAACCGCCGCCATCTGCTGGCGCGCGACATGATCGAAAACGAGCGCTCGACGGCAATCAATCCCGGCGAAGCGGTCGAGGAAAAGGTGTCGCTGTCGGATCGCTTCGGCCTGTGGCTCGGCTTCCACAAGTGCAGCCAGGACGAATATCTCGAGATGGTGCGCGGCTATTGCAAGCACTTCGGCGTCAAGATGCCCGACGATCAGTTGGAGCGCGAAGCGCTCGAATGGTCCACCACGCGCGGATCGCGGTCGGGTCGCGTCGCATGGCAGTTCACGCAGGAAATCGCGGGACGGATGGGCGTCAAGCTCGCGACGGCATAGAGCGCGCTACACCGCGGTCAAGCGAGCCCGCTCTGGCCCTCCTGCCGAGTTGGGCCAGAAGCCCGCCTCATCAACGATCAACCGGCCCAGCTCAGCGGTGCATGGCATCTGGTCGCCATGTTTCGAGATCAAGACATACTTTGCCTCCGGCAAAGGCGGCAGGCCGTCGTTGCCGTCAAGAACCGTCATCCAGGGTTCGATCTCCTCTTGAGAGAAGACCGATATCGCCAGTCCCGCTTTCACGGCCGCCTTCAGACCATGCTGGTTCGCCGATGTGAAACCGACGTGCCAATCGATGCCAGAAGCCGTGAGAGCATCCACAGCCATCGCACGAACCGCGCACGGCGGCGGCGAGAGCGCGAACGGCAACGATGAATTCTGCGGCCGCTTGAAAATGTCGGCTGCCGCCCAGACGAATTTCGTCTGGCGAAGAACCGTTCCACTCTCTTCGTCCGATCGGGTAATCGCCACCGCAAGATCGAGGTCGCCCGCATCGACCTTGGCCCGCAGGTCAAGACAGACACTGACCGAAACCTCGAGCCGAACCGCAGGGTACTGGCGAGCGAACCGGCCAAGCAGTTGCGGCAGCCGATCGCCGATGAAGTTTTCCGGAACGCCCAGCCGGATTGCACCCGAGGCTGTGGAGGAATGAAAGCGGCGCGTCAGCGCCTCCTGGCTTTGCAGAATCTGTTCGGCGTGGCGTAGAAAATCCTCGCCGTCTTCGGTCAGGGTCAGCTTGCGCGTGGTCCGATACAGAAGAGGCCGCCCCACCTGCTCCTCCAGCCGCCGGATCTGATGACTGACAGCGGATTGGGTCAAATGCAGCCGTTGCGCTGCGCGCGTGAACCCTCCGGTTTCGCAGACGGCAACAAAGGCGCGAAGCAATGTGGGCTCGAAGTCCATGGAGCTACATATATGATGAAATTAACTGAAATCAACAAAATCAATTCATTTCCATCATGAAAGGATAGCGCCCATACCCCTCAACCCGTAGCGGCGACCTCCGTGCCGGGTTGAAAGGAATTTGCATGAGCGTCTCGCCTCCGACCAGAAACACCGCCGCACTGATCGGCGTCTGTCTGGCATCACTGATGTTCGGTCTCGAAATATCCAGCGTCCCCGTCATCCTGCCGACCCTGGAAACGGCCCTGCCCGCGAATTTCAAAGATCTGCAGTGGATCATGAACGCCTACACGATCGCCTGCACCACGGTGCTGATGGCGACCGGCACTTTCGCCGACCGGTATGGCCGGAAGCGTGTCTTCACCACGGTCACGATTGCTTTCGGTGTCACGTCGCTGATGTGCGGGCTGGCGCAGAGCGCATCGGTGCTTATCGTCGCCCGGTTTCTGCAGGGTCTCGCCGGCGGCGCCATGCTCACCTGCTCGATCGCTATCATCTCGCACCAGTATCAGGACGAACATGAGCGCGGCCGGGCCTTTACCGCATGGGGCGTCATCAGCGGCATCGGCCTTGGCTTCGGCCCGATCATCGGCAGCATGATCACCGCAGTATCGAGCTGGCATTGGGTGTTTTTGATTCACGTCCCGCTGACAGTTCTCGCCCTCGTACCCTCCGTCATTGGCATTCGAGAATCTCGCGACCCGCACGCCAGGAGACTCGATGGCTGGGGTATCGTGACGTTGACGATCGCGGTCTTCGGTCTGACCTACGTTATCACTCAGGGAGCAGACCTTGGCAGAACGACGGCGATCGGGCTCGCTGCCATCGCCTTCGCCAGCTTCGTCGCGTTCGTGCTCGTGGAGCGCAACACCGCGCAACCGATGTTCGACTTCTCGGTGTTCCGGATTCGGAAGTTCAGCGGCGCCATCATCGGCTGCATCGGCATGAACTTCTGCTATTGGCCGTTCATGATCTACCTGCCGATTTACTTCGAGGGTGGTCTTGGTCTCGATAGCAGGGCTGTCGGGTTCTTGCTCTTGGCCTATACAATCCCGTTTCTGATCCTGCCTCCTTTTGCCGACTACTTGCTCCGGCGTCATGGCGCTCGCATCGTGATTCCCCTCGGCATGGCCATCATGGGCACCGGCTTTCTCGCTATGCGTTTCGGCAGCGGCATGGAACAGGCGAACTGGCTCACCGTGCTCCCCGGCGCGCTTCTGGCCGGGATCGGGCTTGGCCTGACCAATACGTCAGTGACCAACACGACAACCGGTGCGGTTCCGAGCAACCGTGCGGGCATGGCGTCCGGGATCGACATCAGCGCACGATTGATCGCGCTGGCCATCAACATCGCGGTGATGGGGCTGATCCTGCTGGAAGCTATTCAATGGTCCCTTGCCGACACACTCTCCGCCGCGCTCGACGGCCAGCAGTTGCGGGCGTTGGCCTCGACCATCGCCACTGGAAATTTCGGTTCGCTGCAGCAAACGTATCCGGTGCTGTCCGCTCAGGACCCGACGGGTGCAGCCGCTCACACCGCGCTGGTCAAGGGCTTCGGCTGGGTGATGCTGTATGGCGGCGTCGGCGGGTGGATTTTGGCCGCGATCAGTTTCCTGATCTTCGGTTTCGAGAAAGCGACGACGGACTCAAGCCTGGACTGCGTCGCCGACGCAGCCAAATAGCCCGCTGAACTTCGCAACCTGCGAAACGGACGGCGCTTGTGACGCGCCGTTCGATGCGATCAGTTCAAGATCCACACATAAAAATATCCCCCGGCTTTTGAGCCGAGGGACATAGTGCGTCTGAATGTATCGGCTTTATGCGCCGTTCAGGAATTGAAGCGGGTCGACGGCTGAAGATCCTTTACGAATCTCGAAGTGAAGCTGCGGCGACCCCACCTCCCCCGTCTGACCCGATTTGGCAATGATCTGGCCGCGCTTGATAGTGTCCCCGCGCTTCACCATCAGTTCACTCGCGTGGGCATACGCGGTGACATAACCGTTGGAGTGCCGCACCAGGATCAGATTGCCATAACCTTTGAGTTCGCTGCCTGAGTAGGCAACCACGCCGTCTTCTGCGGCTTTCACCGGCGTGCCTTCGGGAACGGCGACATTGATGCCGTCGTTCTGTTTACCGTTGCTCTTCGCACCGTATGCAGTGATGACGCGTCCGCGCACCGGCCAGCGGAATGTCGGCAGGGCATTGGTCGCATCGGCAGCTTTAACAGGTGACTGGGCTTCAGGCAGGTCGGCCGCAGGCGCTTCGGCTGCGACACGCGCCTTCTGCTGAGGCTCGGCAGAAGCAACCGTAACCGGCTTGACTGCGGCAGGCTTCGGCGCTTCAGCAACAACCTGCTGAGCAGGAGCCGCCGCAACGGCCTTGCCACCACCCGGAATGTTGATCTTGGAGCCGATCTTGAGCTGCGTCGTCACCGGAATGCTGTTGGCCGCAGCCAGCTGCGCAGGCGCGATGTTGTGACGGCGCGACAGGTTCATCAGCGTGTCGCCGGACTTGACGACATGAACGCTCGCCGGAAGTCCGGATGCGACCTTCGTGCTCGGCGCAGTCGACAACGCGGGCGGATTGGCCTGCGCCATGCGGCGCGGAATGACAAGTTGCTGGCCCGGCTGAAGGACACGCGGTCCGCCGTAGCCGTTCGCTTTCAGGATTTCAGACGAAGGCACGTTGTAGCGCTTCGAAATGACGTCGAGCGTATCGGCCGTACCGACGATAATGGTCGTGCCGCCTTCGCGGCTATATCCCGAATTCGCAGCGACCGAGCGCGGCGTCGTCGAAGCGGTCGTCTCGATCGGCGAAGAAGACGGAGGCGCATAGGACGCCATGCCTCTGCCGCCACCCGAGGTGGCAACGGGCGCGGACAGCGGCGCGGAGATCACTGGAGCAGACTGCGGCCGGGCGTATTGCGGAAGCTCGCGAGGCTGCTGATACGATGACTGCTGTTGATAGCCGGGCTGCTGCTGAGGCGCGCCGCGATAGTTGTTGGGGACGGACCCGGTCGACTCCGGCGCGGAGCGCGAAGTGAAGGGGTTCGAAAAAGTGGTGTCTGAAAATCGCGTCTGAGTGTCGGCGCTACAGCCGCCAAATCCGACCGAGACGAGCGTCAGGACCACGAAATGCGGCGCGTGACGCGAGTTTATCAACTCGACAAAGCGGGACATGATTACTCACTCAGTACGCAACTAACACAAATTTGAGTAAACACAGTCCGAGTAAATAACTCTTTAAAGTCCGAAATCCGCCTGTCGTCACAAGGCTTCGCGACGCTTGCATGCGCGGTCCTGAAAAATGGACCGTGGACGCAAACTCAAAGCTCGCGCGCGATCCCGCGCAGCGCCGGTACGAACCGCACTGCAACAAGCTCCTGCCGCTCGAAGCCGTCAGCCGTCCGGACGACGCGGATCAGCGACTGCCTGTCGTCCACTGGCCCCACCGGCGCGATCAGGACGCCGTTTGGCTCAAGCCGCCCCAGCAGCGCCTCGGGGATTTCTTCCATCGCCGCGGTGACCATGATCCGGTCGAACGTGCCGAGCGTCTCCGGCAGGTCGAACCCGTCTCCAAGGATGCTATCCACATTGCCGCAGCCGAGCTCTTTCAGAACAAGCCTGGCGCGGTCGGCCAGCGTACGAAATCGCTCCAGCGTCACGACTTCCCGGCACAGTTTTGAGAGGATCGCGGCCTGGTATCCCGACCCTGTCCCGATCTCCAGCACGCGATGCTGCTGCTGTAAATCAAGCTGTTCAGTCATGTAGGCCACGACAAACGGCTGGCTGATGGTTTGCCCGCACGCGATCCCAAGCGGGGTATCGCGGTAGGCATAGCCGCGGTCGAGCGGCGTCACGAACAGTTCGCGAGGGATGTCTCCCATCGCCTTCAGCACGGCCTGATCGCTGATCCCGCGCTGCCGCAGGTTCAGCTGAAACATCATCTTGTCGTGTGGCGTGGGCTGGGGCGACTGCATGCCTGCTCAACGTTGAAAGCGGGAAAGACTTGTATCCAATGCATACTTTGACAAGTGTCGCAGCATGCGCCACCTTTCGTGTTAGCAATCCGGATATGTTCTGCGCAATGACCGCTTACAGTTCAAGCGTGCCGAGACTCTCATGACGTTACCCCTTCCCGAACCATTTCGCTCCACCTTTGACGGACTGGAGGAGCAGCGCCTCTCCGGCGAGCCTGACAACCGCTTTCATCAATGTTTCGGCTGTGGTCCATCGCATCCCACGGGTTTGCATGTACGCACTTTCAGGACCGACGACGGCGTCGCCTCGCCGATCGTCATTTCGCAACAACACGAAGGGCCTCCGGGCGCCGCACACGGGGGTATCGTTGCAGCCTATCTCGACGAGGTGCTGGCAGCCACGGTGCTCCGGGTCACGGGGCGACTGGGGGTGACCGGCGAGTTGACCATCCGTTACATCAAGCCGGTGCCGACCGAGACGCCGATCGTCGGGCACGGCTCTCTGGTGACCGACCATGGCCGCTATGTAGATGTCGAAGGCCGGTTAGAGAATCTGAGCACCGGCGATGTGCTGGCGACCGGGCGGGGCCGGTTCTTTCCGGTGCCTTCCTGACACCGCTTAAGCGCTTAAAAAGTTCCTGTTCATGGAACTTTTAGATCAGGTGTGAGTTTGTGCGCTGGATAATTATGTTATTCCTGTAACTAGTTTGCAGTCCAGATTTGTCGTTTGGGGGACGAATGCCGGGCAATTTCAAAGCAGGATCGCGAATATCGATTTTGCTGGTCGAAGACGAAGTCATGATCCGCATGATGGTTGCGGACATGCTGGAGGAGCTTGGCTATACGATTACCGGTGAAGCCGGCGACATCGACGAAGGCATCAGGCTCGTCCAGGCCATCGACTTCGACATCGCTATTCTTGACGTGAACGTCAATGGCAAGGTGATCACGCCGGTTGCCGAAGCCGTTCAGATGCGCGGCCTCCCCTTTGTGTTCGCCACCGGCTACGGCGCGCAGGGTCTTCCCGAGAAATTCCGTGACCGTCCGACGCTGCAAAAACCTTTCCAGATCGAAACGCTGGCGCGCACCATCGAGACGGTGCTGAAAGGCATCGCGGCTTAAACCGCAACGCCCGCGCGATTATTTCAAAACGCCTTTCAGCTTCTCCGAAAACACTTCGTCGGTGCGGTCGAGCCGCAGCGGCGTGACGGATACGAATTTCGCGCCGAGTGCTGCGAGGTCAGTCCCATCCGCTGGCACTTCCAGCATCGCCGCCCGCTCGAACCCGATCCAGTAATACGGATTGCCGCGACCATCCTGGCGGCTGTCGATCTTGAGAAAGCCCAGATTACGCTTGCCTTGCCGCGTGACGGCAATTCCCTTCACCTCGTCGGGCAAACATGCCGGGAAGTTGACGTTGATGACGGTGTTGCGCGGCACGCCAAGCTTCATCACGTTGCGGATCACGTCGGGGCCGAATTTCAGCGCGGTGTCCCACAACGGTTTGTTGCGCGTCTCCATCGAGAATTCCTGCGATAGCGCGAACGACGGCAGACCGAGGATGGTTCCTTCCAGCGCGCCGGCGATGGTGCCCGAATACACAACGTCTTCGGCGACGTTGCGGCCCTTGTTGACGCCCGACAGCACGAGGTCAGGCCCCTTGTCGCCGAGGATGTGACGCGAGCCCATGATAACGCAATCGGTCGGCGTCCCTCTGACAGCAAAATGGCGCGGGCCGACTTCGCGCAGCCGCAAAGGATCGTTCAGCGACAGCGAATGCGACACGCCGGATTGATCGAGTTCGGGTGCGACGACCCATACGTCATCCGACAACTGCTTCGCAATTTCCTCGATGACCTTGAGGCCCGGCGCGTGAATGCCGTCGTCGTTGGTGCATAGAATTCGCATCTTCTTATTGTTCCTTCGCGATGACTTTGAGGCCGCCCATATACGGCTGCAGCACATCAGGAACGGCAATTGAGCCGTCTTCCTGCTGATAAGTTTCCATCACTGCGATCAGCGCGCGGCCGACAGCCGTGCCCGAACCGTTCAGCGTATGCACGAAGCGCGGCTTGCCGTCCGGTCCGCGCGAACGGGCTTCCATGCGCCGCGCCTGAAAATCGCCGCACACCGAGCATGATGAAATCTCGCGGTACATGCCGGGATTATTGCTGTCTTGGCCTTGCCCCGGCATCCATACTTCGATGTCGCAGGTCTTTTGTGACGCGAAGCCCATGTCGCCGGTGCACAGCGTCATGACGCGGTAGTGCAGATCGAGTTTTTTCAAAACTTCTTCGGCGCAGGACAGCATGCGCTCGTGTTCATTCTTCGACTCTTCAGGCGTTGTGATCGAGACCAGTTCGACTTTGGTGAACTGGTGCTGGCGGATCATGCCGCGCGTGTCGCGCCCCGCCGCCCCCGCTTCCGCGCGGAAGCATGGCGTCAGCGCGGTCAACCGCATCGGCAATTCTTTTTCATCGAGGATGGATTCGCGAACGAGATTTGTCAGCGGCACTTCGGCGGTGGGGATTAGCCAAAGCTTTTCGAGCATATCGTATTTCTCAATGTCTGCTCCCGTGCCTTGATACATTCCTGCTTCGAATGAATTAGCTACCAACCATTCTTGAAACTCGACCGCAGAGCCACCGGGATTTTTCTGCTCAAATACCTCATTTGCGCGTGCAAAAAACGATATCTGATCTTGCTTTAAATCTTCCAAGAATTCTTCGTATGTTTTGCGCTTAGCGGTCGCAAACTGATCATCTTTAAACTTCGGCAACTGCGCCGTGCCAAACATCGCATCGTCGCGCACCAAGAGCGGCGGATTAACTTCCGTGTAGCCGTGCTCGCCTGTGTGCAGATCGAGCATGAACTGACCGATGGCGCGCTCCAGCCGTGCGAGGCCCTTCTTCAGGACAACAAAGCGCGCGCCGGACATTTTCGTCGCCGCCTCGAAATCCATGAACTTCAGCGCTTCACCAAGCTCGACATGCTCCTTCGGCTTGAACGCGTAGTTGCGCTTCGCGCCGAAGTGATGGTGCTCGACATTGCCGTGCTCGTCCGCACCATCCGGCACTTCATCGAGCGGCAGATTTGGAATCTGCGCGAGTTCTGTCTTCAGCTCGTCTTCAAACTGCTTCGCAGCCGCCTCAAGCTCGGGCAGCTTCGTCTTGAGTTCGCCGACTTCGGCCATCAGCGCGTCGGCCCGCGCGTTGTCCTTGTTCTTCTTGGCGTCGCCGATTTCCTTGGAGGCTGCATTGCGCCGCGCCAGCGTTTGCTCCGACGCCTGGATGGCCGCGCGGCGCTTCTCGTCCAGTGCGATCAGCGGTTTCGACAGCGGCTCCAGCCCGCGCCGTTTCAGCGCTGAGTCGAAGGCGTCCGGGTTGTCGCGAATCCATCGAATGTCGTGCATGAGAACTGTCCTGCGTCATGGCCGGGTTTCCGGCCATCCACGTATTTGCTGGTGCGTTAGAACAAGTCGTGGATGCCCGGGTCAAGCCCGGGCATGACGAATCGAGCGTGTGGCAGCAATGATAGCTGAACGGGCACCGCAAAATCGCTCGCTGAGGCCGTCATCCTGAGGTGCGAGCCGCTTGGCGCGCCTCGAAGGATGGCGGTCGACAATGCGTGCGGGCCATCCTTCGAGGCGCGCAAGAAAGAGCGCACACCTCAGGATGACGCCGGCCGGGTCGTTAAGCCCTATTCCGCAGGCGTTGTGGCCGGGGGCGTGGGAGGCGCATCCGCTGGCGGCGTCGTGCCGGCAGCCTGCTTGGCGGCCCGCTTCTCCACGATACCCACCGACAGGATCGAGCCCTCGTAGAGGATCAGAAGCGGGATCGCCAGCGACATCTGGCTGATGACGTCCGGCGGCGTCAGCACGGCGGCGATCACGAACGCGATCACGATGAAATAGCGCCGCTTCTCACGCAACTGCTTCGAGGTCAGGATTCCGATCCGCCCGAGCAGAGTCAGGATTACCGGCAACTGAAATGCGATGCCAAACGCAAAGATCAGCGACATCATCAGCGAGAGATACTCGCCGACTTTCGGCAGCAGCGCGATCTGCGCGGTCTCCGACCCACCCACCTGCTGCATGCCAAGCGAAAAGCGGATCAGCATCGGCAGCACGAGGAAATAGACCAGTAATGTGCCGAGCGCGAAGAACACCGGCGTCGCGATCAGATACGGCAGGAACGCGCCGCGCTCGTGCTTGTAGAGACCCGGCGCGACGAACATGTAAATCTGTGCTGCGATCACCGGAAACGAGATGAACCCCGCGCCGAACATCGCGAGCTTCAACTGCGTCAGGAAGTATTCCAGCAGCGCGGTATAGATGAACTTGGAATTCTCCGGTCCCGCGACCCAGACGAATGGCCACACCAGCACGTTGTAAATCTGCTTGGCGAAGAAGAAGCAGAGGATAAAGGCCAGACCGAATGCGAGCAGCGCCTTGATCAGCCGCGAGCGCAGCTCGATCAGGTGATCCATCAGGGGCGCCTTGGTGGCTTCGATGTCTTCTGCGCTCATGACGCTTTGGCGTCCGGTACTGCAGGCTTCGGTGTCTCAACCGCCGGCGCATGCGCCTCGGCCTCGGCGAACGTCGCCTCGGTCGGCGGCTCCGGCGTGGTCGGTGTCATCACCGGCTGTTCGATTTTCATGGCGTCCTCGACGTCCTTGTTGAGAGACGTCAGCAGATTGGTCGGCGACAAATCCTTCGCGGCGGCGGACGCATCGTCGAACGTCTTCTTGATGTCCGCCATTTCAGCTTCGCGCATCGCCTCGTTGAACTGGCCCTGGAATTCAGAGGCCATGCGTCGCGCCTTGCCCATCCATTGCCCGACCGTGCGCAGCACACCGGGCAGTTCTTTCGGGCCGATGGCGATCAGCGCAACGACGCCGATGACGACCAGTTCACTCCACCCGATGTCGAACATGGAAAATTCCGCCTACGGAGCCGCGGCCCGCATTGCTGAGGAAACGCGACGTCCGGATGTCAAACCGCTTTGCTTCCGACATCGCTCCGCGAGGATGTGGTCGCCTGCGGCGTGCTGTCGATGGTCTTGACCGGCTCGGGCTTCTCGGCCGGCTTCACCTCGTCGTCAGCCATGCCTTTCTTGAAGGCCTTGATGCCCTGCGCGACGTCGCCCATCAGGTCCGAAATCTTGCCACGGCCGAACAGCAGCAGGACGACGCCGATCACGACGATCCAGTGCCAGATACTAAACGAACCCATACTGCATCCTCCAAACACGCGACCGGGATTTCCAGCCAAATCTGACCGGAAAGTAGGCTGCAGAGGTGTCAAAAACAAGGACTTAAGCCCCGTTGGCGGCTGCGCACATTAACGCATTGACGTGAGCGTTAATGTACACTCCCGGCAGGCGCGACTCCTCCCCGCAGCGCCGAAAATCAGCTTTCGTCGCTCTTTTCCGGCTCCACGGCGGGCGCCAGCGTCAATTCGAGATCGCCGGGCTCGAGAGGCTCCTCGTCCTCGCGCAGCGCCGGATCGTCCGACGGCGATGGAACAGCGAAACCGCCGGGCAGCCGCGTATCCAGCAGGCCTGCGCCCTTCAACTCGTCGAGGCCGGGCAGATCGCCCAGAGCTTCGAGGCTGAACTGCGACAGGAAGGCTTCGGTGGTACCGAAGGTCAGCGGCCGGCCCGGGGTCTTGCGCCGTCCGCGCGGACGGATCCAGCCGGTTTCCAGCAGCACGTCCAGCGTGCCCTTCGACGTGACCACGCCGCGGATTTCCTCGATCTCGGCGCGCGTCACCGGCTGGTGATAGGCGATGATCGCCAGCATCTCGATCGCGGCGCGCGACAGGCGGCGCGTCTCGACGCTTTCGCGGGTCATCAGCCAGGCGAGATCGCCTGCCGTGCGGAAGGTCCATTTGCTGGCGACCCGGACCAGATTGACACCACGCATCGCGTAATCGGCCTGCAACTGCGCCAGCGCGGCTTTGACATCGACGCCTTCGGGCATGCGCTTGGCGAGCGACGCCTCATCGAGTGGCTCGGTCGAAGCGAACAGCAAGGCTTCGAGCAGGCGCAGTTCCTCGGGACGGGCGACGGCCTCGTTTGAAGACTCTGAAGACTCTTGTGAAGATTCCAGCACGGATTCCTGCTCCACCGGAGCAATGTGCTGCGCCGCCACACTCGTTCTCGCCGGACTTGGCATGGCCCTGTCTCCTTCTTCCACTTACTCGACGTCTCAGTCGGCTTGCACTTCCGACGCGGCTTGAGCGTCGGGAGGCAAATACTCAACGTGCTTACGAAAATACAACGGTGCGAAAGCTTCTTTCTGATGCAGATCCAGCGTGCCTTCGCGCACGAGTTCGAGTGCCGCGGCGAAGCTCGACGCGAACACCGTCGCCTTCTGCGTGGGATCGACCACGTAGCGCATCAGGTAATCGTCGAGGCTCGCCCAATCCTCGGATTCGGCCGAACCTACCAGCCGCTCCAGCGATGCACGCGCTTCTGATAGCGACCACACCGTCCGCTTTGCCAGATGCACCGTCGCCAGTACGCGATGCTGACGCTGCGTGGCATAGGACGTCAGCAGGTCGTACAGCGTCGCGGTCCAGCGGGCGTGCTTGACCTGCGCAATCTGTTCCGGCTGACCGCGCGGGAAAATATCGCGCCGCAGCTGCGGCCGCGTCATCAGGCGGTTCGACGCTTCGCGGATCTGCTCCAGCCGCCGCAGCCTGTTGGCCAGTGCGGTGGCCAGGTCCTCGGCGCTCGGTCCTTCAGCTTCGGGCGGTTCGGGCAGCAGCAGGCGCGACTTGAGATACGCGAGCCATGCCGCCATCACGAGATAGTCGGCGGCCAGTTCCAGCCGCAGCTTGCGCGCGGCTTCGATGAAAACGAGATACTGGTCGGCAAGCGCCAGAATGGAAATCTTGGCGAGATCGACCTTCTGCTGCCGCGCCAGCGCGAGCAACAGGTCGAGCGGACCCTCATAGCCTTCGACGTCGACGACCAGCGCCGGTTCGTCGTCGGCGTTGTCTGCCGGCAAACCTGTTTCGAAGGACAGAATTTCAGCGCTCATGACGTCAGGCTCCCTGCCCGGTCGATCAACCGGTCGAGTTCGGCGCGCGCCGCTCCCCGGTCGAACGGCTGAGGCGCCCGGCGCGAGGCCAAAGCACGATCCGCGCGGGCCAGAGCTTCGCCAGCAAGCATCGGCGTCTCAGTGGCGACCTGCCGCATCTCATCGAGGTTGCCGTTGCAATGCAGGACGACGTCACAGCCCGCGGCCAGACTGGCGCGCGTGCGTTCCGCAATCGATCCCCGCAAGGCGTTCATGGACACGTCATCACTCATCAACAAACCCTGGAATCCAATGGTCCCGCGAATCACCTGTGCGATGATTGTCGCAGATGTCGTCGCAGGTTGGGCGGGGTCGAGGGCGCTAAACACAACATGTGCCGTCATGGCCATCGGCAGATCGGCAAGCGGTTCGAAGGCCGCAAAGTCGGTTTTGGCGAGTTCCGCCGCCGGGGTATCGACCGTCGGCAACTGAAAGTGGCTGTCCGCTGTGGCCCTTCCGTGGCCGGGAATGTGTTTCAGGACCGGCAAGACGCCGCCCTGCGCCAGCCCATCGGTCACGGCGCGGGCAATCGCGGCGACCTTGTCCGGGGTCGTGCCATAGGCCCGATTGCCGATCACCGAGTCCGCTCCGGGAACCGGCACGTCCGCCAGCGGCAGGCAGTCCACGGTGATCCCGAGATCGGCCAGATCGGCGGCAATCAGCCGGGACGACAGCCGCGCAGCCTCAAGTCCGGCTTCGCGGTCGATTTCGTACAACGCACTGAAGACCGCGCCGGGCGGATAGGCCGGCCACTGGGGCGGCTGGAGCCGCTGGACCCGGCCGCCTTCCTGATCGATCAGGACCGGGGCCTCGGGCTGGCCAATAGCCGAGCGCATTTCTTCAACCAGTCTAATGACTTGGTGAGGAGTCTCGATATTGCGCTTGAAAAGGATAAAGCCCCACGGCCGCTGATCGCGCAGAAATGCGCGCTCAGCGTCGGTCAAAACGGTTCCGGAAACACCCGTGATGAATGCGCGCGTGGCCATAAGTCGGCGATTAGCCCGCGCGTGGCGCCAGGGTCAAGGAAACCCGGGGGATTCGCACGCGATTGTGGGGTTTCATCCACAATCGCAATCGATCTCAATGATTTGGCGTAACCGCCCGATCCAAGCCTCTACTTCCGCTGGACCACGCACTGCCCGCCGGCCGACTTGAGATTCACGCAGAACTGCGTGGCCTCGTCGTTGGTCCCGAACGGTCCAACCATGGCGCGATAGAACGTGCCCTTGCCGGCGATGTCGGCCTTATGGATCGACGCCGTGCGTGACCCGAGGATCGCGCCATACTTGCCCTGGATCGATTTGAAGGAGGCCTTCGCATCTGCTTCCGACTTCTGCGACGACACTTGCACATAGGCGCCACCGCCCGTGACAGTTGCAGGATTGATCGCTGCGACCTTCGCCCGTGCCTCAGGAGGCGCCGCGGCGGGCTGCGCCTGCGGTGCGATTGAAACCGGGGCATTGGCTGCCGGTGCGCCCGTCGAAGCGGTGCTGGCCGGAGCCGGAGCACGCTGCTGTGCCGGAGCCTGCGCGCGCGCCGGGGTAGCCGCGGCCGCTGAATCCGGCTGATCCGGCCGGATGCTCAGGGTACGGATCTTACGTGGCTCCTCACCGCCGGTCAGTGTGCCGTTGCCTACGCCTGCACCCGTCGGCCGGACGCTGGTCGAGGCGCTGGCGGCTGACGGCGGGTTCGCATTCTGGGTCAGCGGCGGAAACACCACGCGCGGCCCGGTCCTGGCGTTGACCTCGACAGGCTGTTCTTCACGAGACACCATCCGCTCGGCTGACTTGTCGCCGACGCGATCGTAGATCTGTTTGCCCGAACCATCGATCCCGCTGGGCGGAATGATCTTGTTCGGTCCGGCATCGGCCTTGATGACGGGAGGCTCGCCGCTGCGTGGCGAACCGACGAAAGTCCGGTAAGCGAAGGCGGCACCGGTGCCGACAACCGCAAGCAGAAGAACGACGATAACCGTCATGGTCCCGCCGCGACGCCGCTTTGGCTCCTGTTCGAAGTTTTCATCGTAAGGCGGCCGGTCATAGGCACCGTCGCCGTAATGCTCTTCCTGAGCGCCGAACTCATCGCGGCCGGGATTGTGATCCGGCCGGCCATAAAGGACGTCATCGTAACGATCGCCACCGGCGGCCTGATGGCTGTGGGCCTGTCCGGGCAACACGGGATCATAACCGGAGTGATCGAACTGCGGAGCATGGTTGCCATAGGCCGGATTGCTCTGCGCGGCATATCGCGGTTCGTGATGATCCTCTTGGGGGGCGTACTGATCCTCGTCCCGATAGGCAGGCTCCTGCCGATAGGCCGGCTCCTGCGGCGCATGCCGGGACGCAGCCAGATTTTGCACCCACGACGGACGGCTCGCAGGAACTTCCTCTTCGGCGGCGGGCTCGTAAACGTCGTACTGGTCGTGCTGAGCGGACTGCTGCGGATGCTTCTGCTGACCGGGGCCAAAACCCGAAAGTGGATCGGTCTGCCCGATCAGGCGCGCCAGTTCAGCCAGCGGATCGCTCTCGCCTTGCTGGGGAGCGATACGGGATTGATCCCGGCCATAGTCATCATCCGCCGGAAACGGTCTGTCGCGATATTGGTTCGCCATTGCGATGTTGCATCCCCTTCGGGAAAGCGACGCCCCCGTCATTCAAACAAGCGGCCGCTATTCACACTGCCGCCACCCGTTCCCCGCGGCGGTCAAATCCCCAGCTATCGCATCTCGTCTGGAGCATGAACGCCGAGTACGGCGAGGCCTGAAGCCAGAACCGAGACGACGCCCTGAACCAAGGCCAGTCGCGCGATTGTTATCTCTGCATCATTCTGGATAATGAAGCGTAAATAGGGCAAATCGCGACCCTTGGTCCAAAGCGCATGGAATTCGCTTGCGAGATCATACAGGTAAAACGCGATTCGGTGTGGCTCATGCGCGAGCGCCGCCGCCTCGACAATTCGCGGGTACAGCGCGATCTGCCGGATCAGGCTCAGTTCGACCGGATCACTGAGACGCTCGATCTTCGCATCACGCAGAAACGCGACGCGCGCAGCCGCCTGTTCCGGCAGTGACGGCACCGTTTCGCGCGCATTCTTGAAAATCGAATGCCCGCGCGCGTGGCCGTACTGCACGTAGAACACGGCGTTGTCCTTCGACTGCTCGATCACCTTGGCGAGATCGAAGTCAAGCACCGCATCGTTCTTGCGGAACAGCATCATGAAGCGCACGGCGTCGGAACCGACTTCGTCCACCACCTCGCGCAGCGTGACGAAATCGCCGGAACGTTTCGACATCTTCACCGGCTCGCCGTTGCGCAGCAGCTTGACGAGCTGCACGATCTTCACGTCGAGCGCAGCCCTGCCGCCGGTCACGGCCTTGATCGCCGCCTGCACGCGCTTGATGTAGCCGCCGTGATCCGCACCCCACACATCGACCATGTTGAGGAAGCCGCGGTCGACCTTGGTCTTGTGGTAGGCAATGTCGGACGCGAAGTAGGTGTATGAGCCGTCCGACTTCTTGAGCGGACGATCGACGTCGTCGCCGAACGCCGTGGCGCGAAACAGGGTCTGCTCACGATCTTCGTAATCCTCGACCGGCGCACCTTTCGGCGGCGGCAGGCGGCCTTCATAGACATCGCCCTTCGCGCGCAGTCCGGCAATGGTGGCGCCGACGCGATCGTTGCCGTTCTCATTGAGCGAGCGTTCAGAAAAGAACACATCGTGCCGGATGTTGAGCGCGGCGAGATCGCCCTTGATCATGTCCATCATCATGGCGATGGCTTTGGCGCGCACCACCGGCAACCACTCTGCTTCCGATTGTTTCAGCAACTTGTCGCCATGCTCTGCCGCAAGCACCTTGCCGACTGGCACGAGATAGTCGCCGGGATACAGTCCTTCCGGAATCTCGCCGATATTTTCGCCGAGTGCTTCGCAATAACGCAGAAAGGCGGAGCGCGCGAGCACATCGACCTGCGCGCCGGCGTCGTTGATGTAGTATTCCTTGGCGACGTCATAGCCTGCGAACGCAAGCAGGCTCGCCAGCGCATCGCCGAACACCGCACCCCGGCAATGACCGACATGCATCGGTCCCGTCGGATTGGCGGAGACGTATTCGACGTTGACCTTCTCGGCAGCACCAATGGCGCTGCGGCCATAGCCGTTGCCCTGCTCCAGCACCGTCCGCAATGCGCCGAACCACGCGGTCGTCTTCAGGGTCAGATTGATGAAGCCCGGTCCCGCGACATCGACGCTTTCGACTACCGGATCGGCGCGGAGTTTCTCCGCGATCTTGTCGGCAAGCTCGCGCGGCTTTGCCTTGGCATCCTTGGCCAGAACCATCGCCGCGTTGGTGGCCATGTCGCCGTGGGTGGCGTCACGCGGCGGCTCCACGACCACACGTGAGAGGTCGATGCCCGCAGGCAGGATGCCTTCGTGGCCTAGCGTCGCGCATACGGCATGCACGCGCGAAAGCACATCGGCGAACAAATGCTGGGGCTGGCTGGGCGAAGTCATTCAAAAGTATCCTGCGAGGATGTCCGGATGGACGCACGAAATCGGCATATTCAGGCCGCCGCCTAACGTAAATCCGGGGTCGAGTCAAAAAGCCGCTGGTGCTCGATAATGGCGTATCTGTCAGTCATTCCGGCAATGAAATCGCCGATCCGGCGCGCCCGGCCGGCCTCGTCGTCCTCGCCCTGATGCGGCAACCATTCGGCAGGAAGGTCACCCGGTTCGGCCCGATAGCGCGCGAAAAGATCGCGGACCACGGCCTCCGCGTCCCGCATCACGCTCATCACCCGCTCGTGGCGATACATCCGCGTCTTGAGAAAGCGCTTGATCATCGCCTCCGTTGTCTCGGCTTCGGCCGAGAAACTGACGAGCGTGGCGTTATGATTGCGTACATCGATGACGCTTTTGGCGTGGATGGCTGTCAGCCGCTTGCGAGTTTCCGAAAACACATCTTCGATCAGATACGAGATCAGTTCGCGCACCAGTTCGGCGCCGCGCCGAGCCTCGTCGAGGACCGGGTAGCGCGCGATGATGACGGCGTTGATGTCGGCGATCAGCGGAATCTCTCCGAGATCGTCGACCGTGAACAGCCCTGCCCGCAACCCGTCGTCGATATCGTGGGCGTCATACGCAATGTCGTCGGCCACGGCGGCAACCTGCGCCTCGAGCGAGGCATAGCTCCACAATTCAAGATCGTGCCAGGCGACATACTCCGAGATGCCGACCGGCACGCCATGGTCGCGATAGCGGCCAACGGGCTCGCCGTTGCTGTCGATCAACGGTCCGTTGTGCTTGACGATGCCTTCAAGGGATTCCCACGTCAGATTGAGGCCGTCGAACTGCGGATAGCGCCGCTCCAGCAGCGTGACCACGCGCAGGCTTTGCGCATTGTGATCGAAACCGCCATGCGCCCGCAGGCACTCGTCAAGCGCGCGCTCCCCGGCATGACCGAACGGCGGATGGCCAAGGTCATGAGCCAGCGCCAGCGTCTCCGTGAGATCCTCGTCGAGCCCGAGTTGGCGCGCCAGCGCGCGGGCGATCTGCGCCACCTCGAGCGTATGGGTCAGGCGGGTCCGGTAATGATCGCCTTCGTGGAACACGAAAACCTGGGTTTTGTGCTTCAGGCGGCGAAATGCGTTGGAATGAATGACCCGGTCACAATCGCGGCGAAAGGCGCTGCGGCGCAGGCTGGGCGCTTCATTGAACCGCCTGCCACGGCTTTGACCGGGATCGCAGCCATAGACCACAGGAGGGGCAGCCATTCCGACCGACATACGATTTATTCTACTTTCGATGTTTGATTCTCGCCTTAAGCGCACTTAACTATGCCCTGCGGGGACATTCAAACACCCCGGTCGTCCGGAGACCTGTCATGACTGCCACTGATCTCGCGCCAGCCACCAATGTCACAATTTCGGAGCGGGCGGCGAAGCGAATCGGCGCCATCCTCAAGTCGGAAGGCGAAGGCGCCATGCTGCGCATCAGCGTCGAAGGCGGCGGCTGCTCCGGTTTCCAGTACAAATTCGATGTCGAGCGCGCCAAGGCGGACGACGATCTGGTGATCGAGCGCGACAGCGCGGTGGTGCTGGTGGACCCGTCCTCCGTGCCGTTCCTGGCTGGATCGGAAGTCGACTTTGTCGATGACCTGATCGGCGCATCGTTCCGCGTGGTCAATCCAAACGCCACAGCGTCCTGCGGCTGCGGCACCAGCTTCTCGATCTGACCCTAGCGACGGCCGTTTTCGTTGTCGGCAAACAGCCGGTACGCATTGCCGTGCGCGATCTGCTTCGCGACGCCCGGCGGCAATTGCTTCAGCCAGCCGCGATACTCAGCCATGATCGCACCGTAACTCGACCAGCGCTGGCTGATCCACGTATCCGATCCAATCAAGAAGCGATCCGGATACTTCTCGAACATCGCGCGCCATTCCGGCGTCAGCTCGCCGCCAGCTCCCGTGATGCCGCCGCGATAGGACAGTTCACCCCACAACTGCGGATAGGTCGCCAGCATCGACGCGACGCGGCTCGGCGCGAGGCTGAAACCCGTGTGCGCCCAGATGATCTTCGCGCGCCCGTTGTGACGCATCAAAATCTCGACAGCTTCATCGTCGGCGTGCGCGTGAAGATAGAGATCGTTGGCGACCGCAAAATCAACGGCCTTCTTGACCCACTCGCCGGCAGCAGCTTTCCCCGAAAGATGAAACTCGCCGAGGCCGCGGTAGTAGCCGCGCTTGTACTCCTCCTCCACCAGATCGAAGATCGTGGGATCGTTGAACCATGTCTGCATGTCAGGGCGGACACGGTACGGCCGGAGAAACGGAACAACCCACAACCCTTCGGCATTGCCCTCTTTCTTGGCATCCATCAGCGCGTGGGTGCCTGCGTTGGGGCGGCTGGTGGCGAGAATACCGATGACGCGATGCTTTTTGAACAACGCGAGCACCTCATCGACCTGGTAATACGGCGTCGGCTCCCAGTTGTAATGCAGATGCGCGTCGAAGATTTCGATCGGCTCTTCAGATGCGCGCGCGGGCGCGACAACACACAACACGATAGCCGCGATTGCAAAGAACCACCCCGCACTCGCTCGCGTGATGCGCATCGGGATTTTACTCGGCCGCCGCAACGCGTGGAGGCTCGACGTCCGGCGTGTCCTCCAAGGTCGGATCGAGACGCCGCTTCAGGCGGCGGTCGATCCGGTCGAGATAGATGTAGATCACCGGCGTAATGAACAGCGTCAGCAACTGCGAGACCAGAAGTCCGCCGACAACCGCAACACCGAGGGGCTGCCGCAGTTCGGCGCCTGCGCCAGCTCCCAGCGCGATCGGGAGCGTGCCGAAGATCGCCGCGAACGTCGTCATCATGATCGGGCGGAACCGCAGCAGCGCCGCCTCGCGAATGGCATGCACGGCGCTGAGGCCGTGAGCGCGGCGCTCGATGGCAAAGTCGACCATCATGATGGCGTTCTTCTTGACGATGCCGACCAGCATGACGATGCCGATCATGGCGATCACCGACATCTCCATCTTGAACAGCATCAGCGTCAGGATCGCGCCGATGCCCGCCGACGGCAGGCCCGAGATGATCGTGATCGGATGGATGAAGCTCTCGTAGAGAATGCCGAGGATGACAAACGCAGCAAACACGGCAGCAAGGATCAGCACGCCCTGCCCGCGCAATGAATCCTGGAACACCTGCGCCGTTCCGGAGAAACCGGTGGCGATGGTCGCCGGCAGATTCGAATCCTGCTCGATCCTGGTGATCTGGTCGACGGCGTAGCCGAGCGATGTCCCCGGCGCGAGATTGAATGAAATCGTTACCGCCGGCTGCTGGCCCTGGTGATTGATCTGCAACGGCCCGACCGTCGGCACCATCTTGGCCACGGCGTCGAGCGGGATCGTCTGGTTGTTCGTCGTCTTGACGTAGAGCTTGGACAGGTCGGTTGGATCGACGCGGAACTTCGGCTGCACTTCCAGAATGATCTGGTAGTCGTTCGAGGGCATGTAGATCGTGCCCACCTGCCGTGCGCCGTAAGCGTTGAAGAGCTGGTTACGAATCTGATCGGCGGTCACACCGTAAACAGCCGCCTTCTCGCGATCGATGTCGACCGTCAGCTGCGGGTTCTTGATGTAGAGGTCCGTCGTGACATCCTGCAGTCCGGACACCTGCGCGATCTTCTCCCGCATCTCCGGCGCAAGCCGATAGAGCGATTCCGTGTCGCCACTTTGCAGGGTGTACTGATACTGGCTCTTCGAGGGCCGCCCGCCGATGTTGAGGTTCTGGATGCCCTGGAAGAACGCCTGCAAACCCGGCACCTGCAGCGCCTTCTGCCTCAGCCGCGCCATCACGACCGGCGCGGAGTCGCGCTCGCTCTTCGGCTTGAGGCCGATGAACAAGCGTCCATAGTTCGCCGTCGGATTAGGCCCACCGGACCCGACTGTGCTGTTCACGAATTCGACCGCAGGATCAGCCCGCAGAATATCCGCGAGAACTTTCTGCCGTGCGCCCATCGCTTCGAATGACGTGTCGGTCGCGGCTTCCGTCGTGCCGCTGAGAAAGCCGGTGTCTTCCTGCGGGAAGAAGCCCTTCGGCACGATCATATACAACCATACTGTCGCGCCGAGCGTCGCCAACGTCACCACCAGCATGACGGACTTGTAGGCTAGAACGCGATCGAGCGTCCATTCGTAGGCGCGCAGCCAAGCGTCGAACATCGCTTCGAACCAGCGCAGCACGAAATTGGGTTTGTGATGCGGATCGTGCGGCTTCAGCACGCGCGCGCACAGCATGGGCGTCAGGGTCAACGACACGAAACCAGATACGAGAATGGCGACGGAGATGGTCACCGCGAATTCACGGAACACGCGGCCGACGATACCGCCCATCAGCAGCACCGGGATAAACACCGCGATGAGCGAGAAGGTGATCGACAAAATCGTGAAACCGATCTCGCGTGCGCCTTTCAGTGCGGCTTCGTATGGTTTCATGCCTCGCTCGATGTGGCGGACGATGTTTTCGAGCATGACGATGGCGTCATCGACCACGAACCCGACCGACAGCGTCAACGCCAGCAGCGTCATGTTGTTGATGGAGTAGTCCAGCGCATACATCACCGCGCAGGTGCCGAGCAGCGAGATCGGAACCGCAAGCGCGGGAATGAATGTCGCAGAGGCCGAACGCAGGAACAGGAAGATCACGACGATCACGAGACCGACCGCGATCAGCAGCGTCTCTTGCACGTCGGCAACGGATTCACGCACCGATACCGAGCGGTCGAGCGTAACATCCATGGTGATGGATGGCGGAATCTGTGCCCGCAGCGACGGCAGCTTGGCCCGCACCGCATCGACCACCGCCACGGTATTCGCGTCGGGCTGCTTCTGGATCGCCAGCACGATGGAACGCGTGCCGTTGAACCAGGTGGCGACCTTGTCGTTTTCGACGCTGTCGTAGATTCTGGCGACTTCATCGAGTTTGACGGGCGAGCCGTTGCGCCACGCCACCACGACCTGACGATAGTCGATCGCCTTGTTAAGCTGCCCGGACGCCTGAATCGCGATGTCCTGCTTCGGGCCGTTCAGGGTGCCGACCGGCGTCGATGAGTTGGCGCGCGACACCGCCGTCCGGATGTCTTCCAGCGACAGGCCGCGAGCGGCTGCAGCTTCGGGATCAGCCTGAACGCGGATCGCAAATTTCTGCGTGCCGTAGATGAGCACCTGCGCCACGCCCGGAATCTGCGACAGCGTCTGGCCGATGGTGATGTCGCCGTACTCGTTGACGGTCGACAGCGGCAACGTCTCCGAACTGAGGGATACGAACAGCACCGGGAAGTCGGCCGGGTTCACCTTGCGGAAGCTCGGAGGGATCAGCATCTCGACCGGCAGGCGGCGCTGCGCGATCGTCAGCGCGGTCTGCACATCGAGTGCGGCGCCGTCAATGTTGCGATTGAGATCGAACTGGACGGTGATCGACGTCGTTCCCTGAGAGGAACTGGACGACATTGACGAGATGCCCGCGACCGTGGAGAGCTGACGCTCGATCGGACCGGCGACGGAAGCCGCCATCGTGTCGGCGCTTGCGCCCGGCAGGGTCGCCGTAACCTGAATGGTCGGAAAATCAACCTTGGGAAGCGCCGAGACCGGCAGCAGCCTGAAGCCGAACACGCCAAATGCAATGATCGACGCCGTCATCAGCGTCGTCATCACCGGTCTGCGGATACAGAGTTCCGACAGGTTCATGGGCGAGTGTCCCGAAACCGCCGTTCGCTTTACCTTTGTAGCGCCTTCCGCAGCGAACGGCGGTTTCGGAAGGACACTCGAAACTTATATTTGCTAGTGATCCTTTGCTTCTAACATTCGCGAGAATGCCTGCTGAGAAGGGACGCGAATGTTAGAAGCGGATCACTAGGCTCCGGCCTTGCGGCTGCGTGGCGCGACGAGCGTACCATTGGACAGCAGCAACTGGCCATCAACGACGAGATCTTCTCCGCCTTCCAGACCGGTGTCGACCACGGAAAAACCCTGGAACGTGCGGCCGATCGTAACGGGCTGAACCTGCGCTTTGCCGTCCCGAACCACAAACACGAAGTTCCCGGTCTGGCTGCGCTGCACGCCGACCGACGGCACGATCACCGCATTTTCGGTCCGGACGGTAAGCCTCGTGTTGACCAGAATGCCCGGCCACAGAAGCTCGTTATTGTTCGCCATGATGCCGCGCACCGTCACCATGCCGGTGGTCGCATCGACGGTATTCTCCACCATCGCGATCGTGCCGGTCTCCGACTTGCCGTTGCCGGGGATCGTGGCCGTCACCGACGACAGTCCGTCTTTCATGGCGTCGCGAAGATCGCTCAGCACGCGCTGGGGAATTGCAAAGGTCACATAAACCGGCGCCATCTGGTTGATGGTCGCAAGCGCCGACGTGTCCGCCGGACGCACGAAATTCCCGACCTTGACCGTGGCGGCGCTGATCCGGCCGCTGATGGGGGCCATAATCTTCGTATAACTTTTCTGAACCTTCAGGTTGTCCAGAATGGCTTGATCGGCCTGAATGGTTGCGGTCGCAGTGTCCGCTGCGGTCTTCGCATTGTCGACGTTGACCTGCGTGGTCGCGCCCTTGCCGATCAGTTCGTTGAAACGCCGCACGTCACGCTCGGCGGCGACCAGCTGCGATTGCGACCGAGCGAGATTGCCTTCCGCCTGCGCGATCTGCGCATCGATCTGGCGCGAATCCAGTGTGAACAGCAGATCGCCTTCCTTGACTCGGGCACCGTCCTCGAAATGAACTCCGACGATGGTGGTCTCAACGCGGGATTTCAAAGCAACGCTGGAAATCGGCGTGACCGCGCCGATGGAATCCACATCGAGCGGCACCGGCTTCTTTTCAGCCTTCGCGACTTCAACGGAAACCGCTTGCGGACGCGGCGGCGCCTTCGCAGTGGTCGCGCTGCCGGTCCACATCGAGCGGGTCGCATAGAGCGCGATTGCGGCTAAGCCAATGCCGACAATCAGCAAGGCGCGTCTCTTAAAAATATCTTTGATCATACCGTCTCACAGGAGCAGGCCGTCCAACACGTGGCAGCCATCGTTCCCCCCAACCCCATAGTACTGGTTTTCCAGCGTTATTTGTATTCGACTTATCACAGCCGCTTGAAGCATGGTACGGCATGCGCATTAAATATCGCTCACGTGACTAACGGAACTGACATGCGGATCGCCACCTGGAACGTTAACTCTGTCCGCCAACGGCTGGAGCATCTGCTGGCCTGGCTCAAGGAGCGCTCCCCGGACATCGTCTGCCTGCAGGAAATCAAATGCGTGGACGAGGCATTCCCGCGCGAGCCGATCGAGGCGCTGGGCTACAATGTGGTCACCCACGGCCAGAAGACATTCAACGGCGTGGCGCTGCTCTCGAAGTATCGCTTTGACGAAACAACGCCGCGCCTGGGCGGCGATCCCGACGATTTGCACGCCCGCTTCCTCGAGGGTGTGGTGTCGTATCCGAACGGCTCGTTGCGGATTGCGTGTCTCTATCTGCCCAATGGAAACCCTCCCGAAACGGAGAAATATCCATATAAAATCAAATGGATGGAACGCCTTCTTGAGTACTCGAAGGAGCGCATGAAAGGCGAGCAGCCGCTGGTGCTGGCGGGCGATTTCAACGTCATTCCGGCCAACGGCGACGTCTACAATCCGGCGGCCTGGGCCAACGACGCGCTGTTCCTGCCGAAGACGCGCGAGCGCTACCGCGCCCTGCTCAACCTCGGCCTGACCGATGCGATCCGCGCCGTGTCCGATCAGCCCGGCCAGTACACCTTCTGGGATTATCAGGCCGGAGCTTGGCCAAAGAACAACGGCATCCGGATCGATCACCTGCTGCTATCGCCACAGGCCAGCGACCGGCTGGTCGATGCCGGCATCGACCGCCACGTCAGGGGTTGGGAAAAAGCCTCAGATCACGTTCCGGTGTGGATCGACCTGGATCTCAACTAACCGGCGTTCGCGAGCCTGCCCGACTCAGTCGCGGCGGCCCTGCACCCAGCGCTCCAGCATCTGCAATGCCATCGCCCGGTCGTCCTCGGACGCCTTGGCGAGCGCGGTCTTGTAGCTGTCCTTGATCCAGACCTCGTCAGGCCCGGCGCTGTCCTGCGCCAGCGTCAGCCACATCAGGCCACGGGCGGCCTGACGCTGCGAGCGATCGCCGTTGAACAGCATCTGGCCGAGCAACGCCTGCGCCTGATGCTGGCCCTTCCGTGCGGCAAGCCCAAGCCAGCGAATGCCGTACTTGGCATCGCGCGGCATGCCGACGCCATCGAGATACATCCGCGCCAGATTGTACTGGGCTTCGGCATTGCCGAAATACGACGCGGCGTAGGAGAACATTTCCCGCGCCCGCTCCGGATCGGCCTTCACGCGCGAGTTTGGAATGCCGGAGACGTAGTAACGGCCGAGCGCCACGAAAGCGTTGGCGACGATCGTCGCCTGCGGTGCAGACGGGCTGTCTTCCGCATGGGCGTTCGCGATCTTGCTGAAATAATCGTAGGCGCGCAGGTCGTCCTGCGCCACGCCGTCGCCCTTGGCGTACATCCGGCCGAGCTTCCACTGCGCCACCGGATGACCGCCCTCGGCGGCGTATTGCAAGGCGGTCAGCGACGGCGCCTGCGGAATATCTGCGGGAGGAACCGGCTTCTTCAGGACAGCAACACCGCTCGGAGCGGCAACGATCGGCAGCGCGGCGTCCTGATTGCCCGGCGACGTGCCCTCAAAGGCAACGGCCGGACCAGCCGCGAAAAACGCGACCGTCAGGGCAGCAGCAATGCCAATGCGTTCAGATGTCCGCATAACACACTTTCTCAGCCGACCCGCCGGGATGGGTCACGGCGCCCTTGACCGCCGGGCCGACCTGCTGGGCATATTTCCAGAGCACCCCGGAGCCGACCTTGGTTTCGCGCGGCTTCCAGGATTTCCTCCGCTCGGCCAGTTCGGCATCCGTCAGCTTGACGTTGAGAGTGCCTTCGACCGCGTCGAGTTCGATGATGTCGCCGTCGCGGATCAGCCCGATCGGGCCGCCGACAGCCGCCTCAGGCCCGACATGGCCGACGCAGAAGCCGCGGGTGGCTCCCGAAAAGCGTCCGTCTGTGATGAGTGCAACCTTGCCGCCCATGCCCTGGCCGGTGAGAGCGGCCGTGGTCTGCAGCATTTCGCGCATGCCGGGGCCCCCCTTGGGGCCCTCGTAGCGGATCACGAGAACTTCGCCTTCCTTGTAGGTCTTCTTGTTCACGGATTCGAACGCGTCTTCTTCGCAATCGAAGCAACGCGCGGGTCCCGTGAACTTCAACACCGACATTCCAGCGACTTTCACGATCGCACCATCCGGCGCGAGATTACCTTTCATGCCGACCACGCCACCGGTCACGGTGATCGGATTATCGGCAGGACGCACCACGTCTTGATGAGGATTCCATTTCACGCTCTTGAGGTTTTCGGCGATCGTGCGTCCGGTGACTGTCATGCAGTCGCCGTGCAAGTAACCGTTGTCCAAGAGCGTCTTCATCAGAAGCGGTATTCCACCAGCCTCGAACATATCTTTGGCGACATAACGACCGCCGGGTTTCAAATCCGCGATATACGGTGTCTTTTTGAAGATTTCGGCAACGTCGAAAAGATCGAATTCAATTCCGCATTCATGCGCCATCGCCGGCAGATGCAGCGCAGCATTGGTCGAGCCGCCGGACGCAGCGACTACGGCGGCTGCGTTTTCCAATGACTTACGGGTGACGATGTCGCGCGGACGGATGTTCAGCGCGATCAATTCCATGATCTTCTCGCCGGCTGCCATGCAGAAGGCGTCGCGGATTTCGTAAGGCGCCGGTGCGCCGGCCGAGTACGGCAAGGCAAGTCCGATCGCCTCGGACACGGTCGCCATGGTATTGGCGGTAAACTGAGCACCGCACGCGCCTGCTGAAGGACACGCCACCCGCTCGATTTCGTCCAGGTCCTCGTCGGACATTTCGCCGACCGAATGCTTGCCCACCGCCTCGAACATGTCCTGAACGGTGACCTGCTGGCCGCGGAAGTTGCCGGGCAGGATCGACCCGCCGTAGATGAAGATCGACGGCACGTTGAGGCGCAGCATGGCCATCATCATGCCGGGCAAGGACTTGTCGCAGCCCGCGAGCCCGATCAGGGCGTCATAGGCATGGCCGCGGACGGTCAATTCCACAGAATCCGCAATGGTTTCGCGCGACGGCAGCGACGAGCGCATGCCGTCGTGACCCATGGCGATGCCGTCGGTCACGGTGATAGTGCAGAACTCGCGCGGGGTGCCGTGGGCGGCAGCGACGCCCTTTTTGGCGGCCTGCGCCTGACGCATCAGGGAGATATTGCAGGGAGCGGCTTCATTCCAGCAGGACGCCACGCCGACGAACGGCTGATGGATCTGCTCGGTGGTGAGGCCCATGGCATAGAGGTAAGAGCGATGGGGCGCACGCGCCGGTCCTTCCGTCACGTGACGGCTTGGGAGTCGCGCCTTGATGTTGCTCTTCGCGTCCATCGTGAACCCTGTCCCGCGGCCACTCCGTGAGATCCAGAAAACCCCTTAAAATGGGAGGTTTTTCCAACACCTTCGCGAATGCCGTGGCGTTTAGCCTACGAACAATGATCTCATGGAGGCGTGTGGCTAAATCGCGGCGCGCGCAAGCGCTTGCTGGGGCGACGGTTAAATGTTCACGAAGTGTTGTAGGCAAGCAACATCCGTTGCAGCGCGGCAACGAAGCCGCGGCTGCCCGTTTATGACGGAGAGTAAGACTGGAGGACGTTGAGCGGTTACCGCCGGCCGCGGATCATGCGCCAGGCAAACAGCAGAAGCACCGCGCCGATTGCCGCTGAAATCAGCGTACGCCAGAAGCCAAACACCGGCACTTGTGCGATTTCAGCCAGCTTCGCGCCGACAAACGACCCCGCGATACCGACCAGGATGTTGGTGAAGATGCCGTGGTCGGACTCGGTCGCCCGCTCCGCGATCCATCCGGCGATGGCGCCGATCAGGAGCATGGTGAAGAAACCAACCCCCGGCTGGCTGAAAAATGCCTGTGCGTCCATCAAATCCCCCACCCTAGCTTTCGCCGGAATCGCCAGCGAACCTGCGGACTTTACCGCAGTTCGGCGACACTTCGAAAGCCGGATGACCTTGAACGTCTCTACATTCCCATAGTCGGCACGCGCCCATGGGCCGCGGCGACACCGGGCTGCGGGGCCTTACTTGTCCTTCGCCTCGGCCCGCGGAAATCTGACGACGCGACCGCCCCCGCCCTTGCGCTTAGGCAACAGCCGCGCAATTTCGTCCGCCAATTCCGCCTGCGTGAAAGGCTTTGCCAGCTTCGGCAAACCGGTCGACGTCCCGGGCTCGATTTCCGCGTAGCCTGTCGCGAGGAGAACCGAAATGTGAGGCCAATCCTGCGCGATGATCTTCGCCAGTTGAATTCCTGTCATCTGCGGCATGGCCTGGTCCGTGATGACCATTTCAATGTCGGCATATTCCGCCAAAATCTTGAGTGCGGCCTTGGCTGAACTGGCCGAATGAACGAGATGCCCGAGGTCCTCCAGCATCGCTATCGTGTTGGTCAGGACCAGCGGATCATCATCGACCGCGAGGATCGTCAATCCGGCCGTCGCAACTGGCGAAACAAACTTCACGGTGGATTTTGCCTTGCCGGATACCGGCTCAGCGACCGGCAGCCATAGCTCCGCGGTCGTGCCTTCCCCGACCTTGCTATTCAGCACGAACCGGCCGCCCGACTGTTCGGCAAGACCGTGCACCATCGACAAGCCAAGCCCGGTGCCCTTCCCGACCCCTTTGGTGGTGAAGAACGGCTCCATCGCCCGGCGCAGGGTTTCCTCATCCATGCCGTTCCCGTTGTCGGTCACGGAAATGCAAACATAGTCGCCTGGGCTTAAGTCTCCGTTGGCGGCGCTCACCGTGACTTCGCGAGTCCCGATGATGATGTCGCCGCGGTCGCCGATCGCGTCTCGCGCATTCACGGACAGATTGAGAATCGCCATTTCCAGTTGATTGGCATCGGCTAGCACCGGGCGGATCTGAAGCGGAAAGCGTGTTTCGATGTTCACCGAAGGACCGAGAGACCGATGCATCAGGTCGCTCATGCCGCGCACGAGTGCGGGGACGTCGACGGCTTCCTGCTTCAGTTCCTGCCTGCGCGCAAATGCCAGCATGCGCTTGGTGAGCAGCGTTCCGCGCTCGACGCCTTGAGCAGCATTCTTGAGCAGTGACATCAGCCGAGGATCGTCGGGCATTCTTTTGCGCATCAACTCAAGGCTGCCCATAATCGCCATGAGCAGATTGTTGAAATCGTGCGCAATGCCGCCGGTGAGCTGGCCGATAGCTTCCATCTTCTGCGATTGAAGCAAAGCCTCGCGGGTTTTCTCTAGTTTGAGGGCCGCCTCGCGCCGCTCGGTGATATCGCGCGTGATCTTCGCGTAGCCAATAAGCTGACCGTCATCATCGCGGATCGCGTCGATCACGACATGCGCCCAGAAGCGCGAACCGTCCTTGCGCAGACGCCAGCCTTCATTCTCAAACCGCCCGTCCCGCTGTACGGTCTTGAGCGCTTTTTGCGGCTCGCCCGCGTCGCGATCCTCATCCGTATAAAAGCGGGAAAAATGTGTGCCGATGACTTCTTCCGGAAGGTATCCCTTGATGCGTTGGGCGCCCATGTTCCAGTTGCTGACGCGCCCGTCCCTGTCGAGCATGTAGAGAGCGTAGTCGGTGACGCCACGGACAAGCAGCCGAAACTGCTCCTGGCTTTGCCGCAACACCTCTTCCGCCGCTCTCCGCTCGGTCAGATCGCGTGTTATTTTAACGTAGCCGATAAGCTCGCCAGTCTGCGCGCGGATGGGGTCTATGATGACGTAGGCCCAGAAGCGGCTTCCGTCTTTCCGGACGCGCCAGCCCTCCGCCTCGAATTTTCCTTCGGTGGCGGCTGTTCGCAGCGCCCGCGCGGGAAGGCCCGTTGCCTGATCTTCAGGCGTGTAAAATCTTGAAAAATGCTGACCGATGATTTCGTCCGGCAGGTAGCCTTTGAATCGCTGAGCCCCGGGATTCCAGCTTGTGATAATCCCGTTCGGATCGAGCATGTAGATTGCGTAATCGGTTACCGATTCGATCAGCAGCCGATAGCGGCCTTCATCGGTTAACGAAGCAATTCTCTTGTCCATCGGCATCAATCGCCTTGCGCACGTCAGGCGAACACACCCGATCCATTATGCGTGAGAATCGGCTATTTCATTCGCGACGCAGATGCGGCAGCCAACGATACCAGAGCTGCAATTTCGGGCGCACACATTTATTGCTTCTTTTGCAAGGAACCAATCCTGCGGCTGGCGATTGATGTGCTCGCCCTTACATATTCAGCACGCGCCCGTAGGCATCCAGTACCGCTTCCTTCATCGTTTCCGAGATCGTCGGATGCGGGAAGATGGTGTGGAACAGCTCTTCCTCGGTGGTCTCCAGGTTCATCGCCACCACGAAGCCCTGGATCAGCTCGGTGACTTCCGATCCGACCATGTGCGCGCCGAGAAGCTGGCCGGTCTTCTTGTCGAAGATCACTTTGACCATGCCCTGGTCTTCACCCTGCGCGATGGCCTTGCCGTTGCCCACGAACGGGAAGCGGCCGACACGAATGTCCTTACCCGCCTCCTTCGCCTTCGCCTCGGTCAGACCGACCGATGCGATCTGCGGATGACAATAGGTGCAGCCCGGGATCAGCAGCTTGTCCATCGGATGCGGATGCATTCCCTTGATGGCCTCGACGCAGATCACACCTTCATGCTCTGCCTTGTGCGCCAGCATCGGCGGGCCGGCGACGTCGCCGATGGCGTAGATGCCGGGTACGTTGGTCTTGCCGTAGCCGTCGATGACGATGCAGCCGCGATCGGTTTTCACGCCGAGCTTTTCCAAGCCAAAGCCTTCGATGTTGCCGACCACGCCGACCGCTGAAATCACGCGGTCGACTTCGAGCGTCACCGGCTTCTTGCCGTCATCGATGGTGGCGACCACGCTGTCGGCCTTCTTGTCGAGCTTGGTGACCTTTGTATTCGCCAGAATCTTGAAGCCCTGCTTCTCGAACTGCTTGCGCGCGAAGCCTGCGATCTCGGCATCCTCGACGGGAAGAATTTGCGGCAGCACTTCGACCACCGTTACCTCCGCGCCCATGGTGCGATAGAACGACGCGAACTCGATGCCGATGGCGCCGGAGCCGACCACCAGCAACGACTTCGGCATCTTGTCCGGATTCATCGCCTCGAAATAGGTCCAGACCAGTTTCTTGTCCGGCTCCAGACCCGGCAGCACACGCGGACGCGCGCCGGTGGCGACGATGATGTGTTTGGCGGTGTACGCGCCCTCGCCCAGCGCGCCCTTGGGTGCAGCCGCCTCGGTCTTCTTCACCGTGAACTTGCCGCCGCCGTCCAGCGTCGCCTCGCCCCAGATGATCGTGATCTTGTTCTTGTTCATCAGGTATTCGACGCCGCCGTTGAGGCGCTTCACCACGCCGCGCGAACGCGCGATGACGGCTTTCGGATCGAACGAGACGTTATCCGCCGACAGGCCGTAGTCCTTGGCGTGTTTCATGTAGTGATAGATTTCCGCCGAGCGCAGCAGCGCCTTGGTTGGAATGCAGCCCCAGTTGTTGCAGATGCCGCCGAGATACGCCTTCTCGACGATGGCCGTCTTGAAGCCGAGTTGCGCTGCGCGGATGGCGGTGACATAGCCGCCCGGCCCCGAACCGATCACGACGACGTCGAAAGATGTATCAGCCATGGAATGCTCCGCTCGCCGATTGGCGTCTTCTCATCAGGTATTTTCGAAGGATGAATTCAAGCACGATCAGCGCACCAAGCACGCCGCCGACCATGAACACGATCGGCCGCGCGATGTTTCGTGACAACTGCTCGCTGGACATAAATGCGCCGTGCAGAAAATCCAGCCCAACCGGATTGAGCGCTGCAGCCGCGGCGAGCAGCAGCGTGATCCAGGGCCACGATGTTCTGACGTTTGTGTCCATCGCCATCGTCATGCCGAAGCCTGCAGTGCGGCCTCGCGCCGGCGCAGAAAATCACGGATCACGCGCCACTGCACAAAGATGACTGACAAATATGCGAGCGCGGCCAGCAATGAATCAGAGATGTCCCCCTTGCTCGTTGTGCGGCCCGATGACAGATCCGAGCCGACAGCGAACAGAAAAAGAAACACCGGCACCAGGCACAACGTGATCAGCGTCAGCCAGAGCGGCCGCTCCCGCTTCTTGCCGGCGGCGGAAATTCCGAATGCCACCATCCCCAGCAAGGCGAATCCCGGCACGAAGAAGAAACGGTAGGCCTCGGCCATGCCGCATCCGGCCTTGTCGCTGTAGCACGGCGCGACCGCGTTGATCGCGATGGTCACGCCAACGCCAACGATCAACGACAGCAGGCCCGCGAGAAGAACGACGCCAAAGAGCTTCATCGGAATCTCCCGCGCCGGTCCGTCACACCACCATCATCACCGGATTTTCGATCAGCTTCTTGAATGCGGTGATCAGTTCCGCGCCGAGCGCGCCGTCGATGGCGCGGTGGTCGCAAGCCAGCGTCACGCTCATCATGGTCGCCGCCACGATCTGACCGTTGCGCACGACAGCCCGATCCTCGCTCGTGCCGACGGCGAGGATCGACGACTGCGGCGGGTTGATCACCGCCGTGAAGTCCTTGATGCCGAACATGCCGAGATTGGACACCGACGACGTGCCGCCCTGATATTCGTTCGGCTTGAGCTTCTTGCCCTTTGCCCGCGCGGCGAGATCCTTCATCTCGGCGGAGATCGCCGACAGCGTCTTGATCTCGGCCTGGCGAATGATCGGCGTGATCAAACCGAACGGCAGCGCGACCGCGACGCCGATGTCGGAATGCTTGTGCCGCAGCATCGCGGCCTCGGTCCACGATACGTTTGCTTCGGGAATCTTTTGCAGCGCCAGCGCCATCGCCTTGATGACGAAGTCGTTGACGGAGAGCTTGTAGCGCGGCTTGCCGTCCTTGTCCTTGCCGGCGGCCGCGTTGATGTCCTCGCGCGCCGCATTGAGCTTGCCGAGGTCGCAGTCCACCGTCAGGTAGAATGTCGGCATCGAATTCGTCGCGGCGGTGAGACGCTGCGCGATAGTCCGGCGCATCGAATCGTGCGGCACGCTCTCGTAACCGCCTTCCTGATACAGCGCGAGAATCTGCTGATCGGACATTGCGGGCGATGCGCCCCCGGCAACCGGCGCTGATGCGGGCGCACCCGCAGCAGCAGGCTTGAGACCCTGGCCGGATTTCGCCTGATCAATATCGCGCGCCACAACGCGGCCATGCGGGCCGGAGCCGTTGACACGTGACAGATCGATCCCGGCTTCCTTCGCAAGACGCCGCGCCAACGGCGACGAGAACACACGCGCGCCGTTGCTGGCAGGGGCTGCCGGGAGCAGACTGTTACCGACTACACTGCCACTACCACTTTTCGCTACCGGCGCAGCGGGTGCCGGAGTTGCAGCAGCAGGCGCTGGTGTCGCGGCAGGCGCAGCGGCCTTCGGAGCTGGCGCAGGCGCGGCTCCCGATTTTGCAGGCGCGGCCGAAGCGGCTCCTGCTCCCGCAGCCTTCACGTCCTCTCCATCGCTCGCAAGCACCGCGATGATATTGTTGACCGGAACGTCCTGCGTGCCTTCCGGCACAAGGATCTTCGCGATGGTCCCTTCATCGACGGCTTCGACTTCCATCGTCGCCTTGTCGGTCTCGATCTCGGCGATCACGTCGCCGGACTTGACCTTGTCGCCTTCCTTCTTGAGCCACTTGGAAAGGTTGCCCTTCTCCATGGTCGGAGACAGCGCAGGCATCAGAATGTTGATCGGCATGATCCTGGTCCTGCTCTCTCAGCGATAACTAACGGCTTTGGCGGCGGCAACGACTTCGGCCACCGTCGGCAGTGCGAGTTTTTCAAGGTTGGCGGCGTAAGGCATCGGCACGTCCTTGCCCGAGACGCGCGCGACCGGTGCGTCGAGATAATCGAACGCGTTCTCCATGATCCGCGCGGCGATCTCCGCGCCAACGCCGGACTGTTGCCAGCCTTCCTCGACCACCACAGCGCGCGACGTCTTCTTCACGGAGTTGATAATCGTTTCGGTGTCCATCGGACGCAGTGTGCGCAGGTCGATCACTTCGGCCTCGATGCCCTCCTTGGCGAGTTCATCGGCGGCGTTCAGCGCGTAAGTCATTCCGTTCGACCACGCGATCAGTGTCACGTCCTTGCCGGCACGCGCGATGCGCGCTTTCCCGATCGGAACGACGTAATCGTCCAGCTTCGGAACGTCGCCGGTATGACCGTACAGAATTTCGTTCTCGAGGAAGATCACCGGGTTGGGATCGCGGATCGCAGCTTTCAGCAGTCCCTTCGCATCCGCCGCCGAATACGGCGACACGACCTTGAGGCCCGGGATCTGCGAGTACCACGCCGAATAGTCCTGACTGTGCTGGGCGGCGACGCGCGCGGCAGCGCCGTTCGGACCACGGAACACGATGGAGCAACCCATCTGTCCGCCGGACATGTAGAGCGTCTTCGCAGCCGAGTTGATGATCTGGTCGATCGCCTGCATCGCGAAGTTGAACGTCATGAACTCGACGATGGGCTTGAGCCCCGCGAATGCCGCACCGACGCCCACACCGGCGAAGCCGTGCTCGGTGATTGGCGTATCGATCACGCGGCGCGCGCCGAATTCCTGCAACAGCCCCTGCGTGATCTTGTAGGCGCCCTGATATTCGGCGACCTCTTCGCCCATCACGAACACGTCGCCGTCGCGGCGCATTTCCTCAGCCATGGCGTCGCGGAGCGCTTCGCGCACCGTCATCTTCACCATCTCGGTGCCGGGCGGCACTTCCGGATCGGGCTCGACCGGCGCGGCGGGGGCCGCGACGGCAGCCGGAGCGCTGATCTGCGGCTTGCCTTCTCCGACGGGTGAGCGGGACTCTTCAACTTCCTGCTGAACATTAACAGCTGGCTCAGGGGCCTTGGCAGCCGCGGCTGCCGGCGCCTTGCCCAGATCGGCGGCGCTTTCGCCGTCGCTCAGGATGGTCGCGATCGGCGTGTTGACCGCAACGTCGTTGGTGCCTTCGGCGACGAGGATCTTGCCGAGCGTCCCCTCGTCGGTGGCCTCGACTTCCATCGTGGCTTTGTCGGTTTCAATCTCGGCGATGACATCACCGGACTTGATGGCTTCGCCCTCTTTTTTCAGCCATTTGGAAAGGTTGCCCTTTTCCATCGTGGGCGAAAGCGCGGGCATCAAAACTTGAATCGGCATGGTCGCTCCGGACGTAATCTCTGAACTGCGCGGGTCGCGCGCTTATCGATAGATGTCGGTGTAAAGCTCGGACGCGTCAGGCTCGGGAGCTTGCTGCGCGAAATCCGCGGATGCGTTGACGATCTCGCGCACTTCGGCGTCGATCGCCTTCAACTCCTGCTCGGTGACTTTCATCTCCAGCAAGCGAAGACGAACCTGCTCGATCGGATCGGAATCGTGGCGGACCTTGTCCACTTCCTCGCGCGTGCGGTACTTCGCGGGATCGGACATCGAGTGTCCGCGATAGCGATAGGTCTGCATTTCAAGAATGTAGGGACCCTTGCCCGCGCGGCACCATGCCACAGCTTCGTCGCCCGCGGCCTTCACGGCGCGGACGTCCATACCGTCGACCTGTTTGCCGGGAATGTTGAACGATACGCCGCGCTTGGAGAAATCCGTCTGCGCCGACGAGCGCGTGACCGATGTACCCATGGCGTAGCGATTGTTCTCGATGACGTAGATCACGGGGAGCTTCCACAGCTCCGCCATGTTGAAGCTTTCGTAGACCTGCCCCTGATTGGCGGCACCGTCGCCGAAATATGCGACGCTGACATGATCGTTGTCACGATAGCGATTGGCGAAGGCGAGACCGGTGCCGAGCGAGACCTGCGCGCCGACGATGCCGTGGCCGCCGTAAAAGGCCTTCTCCTTGCTGAACATGTGCATGGAGCCGCCCTTGCCTTTGGAATATCCGCTCCTGCGGCCCGTCAGCTCGGCCATCACACCGTTGGCTTCCATGCCGCACGCGAGCATGTGACCGTGGTCGCGGTAACCGGTGATGACCTGATCGCCGGGCTTGAGCGCCAGCTGCATCCCGACAACGATGGCTTCCTGTCCGATATACAGATGGCAGAAACCGCCGATCGCGCCCATTCCGTAGAGTTGACCGGCCTTCTCTTCAAAACGGCGGATCAACATCATCTCGCGGAACGCGTGAAGCTCCTGTTCCTTGGTGAACTTGAGATTTGTCGGATTACGGGAGCCGTTGCCGGCGTCCTGTGTGGCCGTTTTCTTCGCTGTTGCCATAGCTTGTCCGGATAAGAGAGCGGGTACCAACCTCTGTACCCCAACTCAGATCGCAATGAAAAGGATCGCGTGCGCAAACGCATCGCGCATCTATGACGCAATGCAGCGACAGCAACTTTAAAATCCAAAGAGCGGGATTTTTGAAATTTGAAACTAGTTCTGACCGATCATCCGGACGAGTGGAGTGGATTTGACATTCGCGCCGACCCGGCCACGAGTCCGTAAAGCGAATGTCAAATCCATAACTCCACTCGAGCTTATTCTTGCCAGTGGCCCTTGGACTCTAGCATTCGCAAGAATGCCTGCCGAAATGGGATGCGAAGGCTAGAATCGGGCCACTAGATCGCGCGGATGCACGTAGTCGAGCTGGTAGCGTGCGCGTTCGTCGAGCATGTCGGGATCGACTCGGTCCGAACGAAGCAGCGAGACGCGCTGTTCCGCCGCGACGCGCTCGGCCTTGAGCCGGGCCAGTTCGGTGGTCAGCAACACGATCTCTTGATCAAGTTCCTGCCGCGCGTTGAGGCCGTATTTGCCCGTGTAGGCATTGACCCCAAAATAGGCAATCAGCGCCGCCGCGATCGCGTACAGCGCGAGGCCGGTCATGATTGCTTTGAGTCGCGTGCGTGAAACCATATCCGCACGATGCGACAGCCCGGTTAACCTATCGCTAACAACCGGGCTGGCGCTTCACGGCCGCGGTTATTTCTTGTGCTCATCGACCCATGCGGCGAAGGCATCGACGTACTGCTTCAAGACCTTCTCGACGGCTTCCTTGACCAGATTGCCCTTGTCGTCGAATGCGTCGCCGATCCCGTTCAGGTAGATTTCGGGCTGCTGCAGGATCGGGCCGCTGTAGCCCGGAAGGATCTGCTTGAGGTTCATCGCCGCGCAGACACCTCCCAGCGCGCCGGGCGAATTGGACACGATGCCAATTGGCCGGCCAAGGAACGAACTCTTTCCGGGCGGCCGCGAACCGACGTCGATGGCGTTTTTCAGCACGCCGGGAATGGAACGGTTGTATTCCGGTGTCACAAAGATAACCGCGTCGGACGCCTGGATCTTCTCGCGAAACGCGACCCAATCCGCCGGTGGCGTCGCTTCAAGGTCCTGATTGAAGAACGACAGGCCGTGAAGCGTCACGATCTCAAGTTTCAGAGATGGTGGAGCGATCTTGACGAGGGCGTTGGCAACCTTGAGCGAAAACGACTCCTTGCGGAGGCTGCCGACGATAACGGCAACGGTATGGGCCATGGGAACATCCTTCCGACAACGGCAAATTGAACACCGGCAACCCGCTTAGACTTGCGGCAAAAAGGATGCAAGTGCATTAACTGCGGATCGCAGGATCGTGTCCCTGCGAGCTAACCCAGCAACTCGTCGTTGTGCTGTCCCAGCCGAGGCGCGCCGGAGTGCGGATGCGGACGCTCGCCGTCGAACGATATCGGTAAGCCCACCACCGGCAGATCGCTCCCGGGCAATGTGCGCATCAGGTCAGATGCCTTGAACTGTTCGGTCTGTGACAATTCCACGATGGTGTTGACCGGACTGCACGGCACGCCCGCCGCCTCGAACGCCGCAAGCCATTCGGCTCGCTTTTTGGTCAGCAGGACCGGCTTCAGGAGTCCAATCAGCGTGTCTCTGTGAACGAAACGGTCGCGGCCCCGTGCGAACCGAGGATCGGTGCACCATTCGGGAAATCCGAGCACCGTGGCGAGCTTGTGAAACAGCCGGTCATAACCGGCGGCGATGACCAGCGGAAGATCGGCGGTCTCGAATGCCTGATACGGCACGATGGTTGGCGTCGCAGCTCCCGTGCGCGGCGCTAGTTCCTGCGTCACGTGATAGCTCGCAAGCGATGAATCGACCCAGGACGCCGCGCTGTCGAGCAATGACGTGTCGATCACACAGCCCTGCCCGGTAACATGACGCTGCTGCAGGGCTGCAAGCGCGCCGATCACGCACCACTGCGCGGTGGCCTTGTCGTTGATCGCGGGCGCGCAGAATGTCGGCGGATCTTCGTGACGTCCGGTCTGCATCATCACGCCGCCGAATGCCTGAAGCAGCGGATCGAATCCCGGCGCTTTCGACAACGGCCCCTTCGGCCCGAACGCCCAGATCGAACAGTAGATCAATCGCGGATTGATCGCACGCATATGCTCGGGACCGATGCCAAGGTCGTTGACCACGCCCGAGCGAAGATTCTGGATCAGGATGTCGGCATCGCGCACCAGGACTTTAAGCTTCTCGATGTCGGTCGCGTTCTTCATGTCGAGCGTCACCGACCGCTTGTTGCGGTTGGTGACGTGGAACATGATCGAGGCCTCCTCGATGAAGGGAGGCCCCCAGCTGCGCGCGTCGTCACCGCCGTCAGGCTTCTCGATCTTGATCACGTCCGCGCCCATGTCAGCGAGGATCGCGCCGGCGAGCGGACCTGCGAGCGCCTGCCCGATCTCGATGACTTTGATTCCGGCGAGTGGACCGTTCATGGGGCGTATCTCCTGCGGCAGATTTTCTTGAACGCCACTCAAGCGACAGCGGCCCGCCAAAGCAAGCCGCCCGCCTGATCGGAAAATGAAACCCAGCGATGCGCCGCCGTATCTTCCGGCGCGGCGCGGTTTACGCCAGCGCCCTGAGCGCCGACCTGCCCGCGTAGATCGCCTGATTGCCAAGTTCCTGCTCGATGCGCAGCAACTGGTTGTACTTCGCAGTCCGATCCGAACGCGCCAGCGATCCGGTCTTGATCTGACCGCAGTTGGTGGCGACGGCGAGATCGGCGATGGTCGAATCCTCGGTTTCACCCGAACGATGCGACATCACAGCGGTGTAGGCCGCCTTGTGCGCCATTTCGACCGCCGCGAGCGTCTCGGTGAGCGAGCCGATCTGATTGACCTTCACCAGAATGGAATTGCCGAGGCCCTTCTTGATGCCGTCCGCGAGGCGCGTGACGTTGGTGACGAACAGATCGTCGCCGACGAGCTGGCACTTTGCGCCGATCAGGTCCGTCAGTTCCTTCCAGCCGTCCATGTCGTCTTCCGCCATGCCGTCTTCGATGGAGACAATCGGATAGCGAGAGACCAGATCTGCAAGATACTTCGCCTGCTCCGAACGCGAGCGGGTCTTGTTCTCGCCTTCATAGACGTATGCGCCGTTCTTGAAGAATTCAGTCGAGGCGCAGTCGAGCGCCAGCATGACGTCGCCACCGGCCTTGTATCCCGCCTTGGCAATCGCAGCCATGACGAAATCCAGTGCGGCGTCCGCCGACGGCAGATTTGGCGCGAAACCGCCCTCGTCGCCGACATTGGTGTTGTGACCGGCCTTTTTCAGTTCACCCTTCAGAGTGTGGAAAATCTCGGCGCCGCAGCGCAGGCCTTCCGCGAAATTCGTCGCGCCCACCGGCATCACCATGATTTCCTGGAAATCGATTGGATTGTCCGCGTGCGCGCCGCCGTTGATGATGTTCATCATCGGCACTGGAAGGGTGCGCGCCGAGGTGCCGCCGACGTAACGATAGAGCGGCATGCCGAGCGATTCCGCCGCGGCCTTCGCAACGGCCAGCGACACGCCGAGAATGGCGTTGGCGCCGAGCCGGCCCTTGTTCGGTGTACCGTCCAGATCGATCATGGTCTGGTCGATCTGAACCTGCTGCTCGGCCTCCATGCCGCCGATGGCGTCGAAAATCTCACCGTTGACCGCTTCGACGGCCTTCTGCACGCCCTTGCCGAGATAGCGGCCCTTGTCGCCGTCGCGCAGCTCGACGGCCTCATGGGCACCGGTGGACGCCCCGGACGGAACAGCTGCGCGGCCCATCGAGCCGTCTTCCAGCACCACGTCGACTTCAACGGTCGGATTGCCGCGACTGTCAAGAATTTCGCGGCCGATGATGTCGACGATGGCGGTCATGTGCACCCTCTCAGGACGTGGGATTGAAGATTGGGGCAGCTTCTACAGGAACGCGCCCCTCGGGAAAAGACCATGCGAAGCCGTTGATCCCGTGACGTTTTGGTCAGAAACGGCTATCAGACGGCAAACGGAGACACCGATGTCCAGAAAGCCCCGCGTCACCAAAGCCGCCGCTGCCTCGCTGCAGTTAGGTCATCAGGTTCAGGCGCCCACCTCGCCCGACAAGGCGCAGCTTGACCGCGTGCTCAATCCGCACTCCGACACGAACTACCTCACGCGTTTCACCATGCCAGAATTCACCTCGATCTGCCCGGTCACCGGCCAGCCGGATTTCGCAATTCTCGTCATCGACTACGTGCCAAATAAATGGCTCGTGGAGTCGAAGTCCCTCAAGCTCTATCTCAACAGCTTCCGCAACGTCGGCTCGTTCCACGAAGACTGCACGGTGTCCATCGGCAAGCGACTGGTAAAACTGTTAGCGCCGCGCTGGCTGCGCATCGGCGGCTACTTCTATCCGCGCGGCGGCATGCCCATCGACGTGTTCTGGCAGGTCGGAAAACTGCCGGCGAATGTGTGGGTGCCGGATCAAGGCGTCGCCCCGTATCGGGGAAGAGGTTGATTACTGGCGCATGATCTTGGAAAACCGGTTCCCACTTTTCCGGATCATGCGCTAAATATCCACCATCTCCGCCGGCTTCTGATGCAGCAGCCGTGCGGCGACAATTCCCAGCACAAGAATGGCGGTTGCGCTCAGGATCAACGTCGGCATTTTGCCGAAATGTGACAATCCGAAACCGTACACAATCGGTCCCACCGCCTGCCCCATGAAAAAGCAGAACGCATGAAGCGACAGCGCCGACGCGCGCGCTTCGGGCGCGAGGTCGCTCGAGAACACCTGCAGCGAGCCGTGCAGCGAGTAAAAGCCCCAGCCCATGATGAGGAACGAGATCGCCTGAATTTCCCAGCGCGGTCCAAGCGCGATAACCACCAATTGCAGCGCCATGATCGCCGCGCCGCCGATCATCAGTCCATTCACGCCAAATCGCGGCAGCATCCGCGAAACGCTCATGGTGTAGAACAATCCGCCGACTGCGAACGCCGCAATGACAACGCCGGGGATCGACGCGCGGGTCTCGCCGAGTTCAAACAGAAATGCGGCGACGAACGGGAAAAGCCCGAGGACGCAAAGTCCCTCGATGAACACCGCCGTGAAACAAACACGCGCGTTCGGGTTTGCGAGGATCGTGCGGTAGCCGTCCCTAAGCGCTCCGAAACTGACGCGCTGCTTAGGACTGGCCGTCGCGCGTTTCCGAAAACCAATCCATACGGCAAGCGATGCGACGATCACCAGCAGGCCGAGGATGACAAGCACCCCGCGCCATCCGAAAAAATCGCCGATCACACCGGCGGCGGATGAACCAAGCAGGTTGCCGGTCATCGCGCCCGCGAGAATGCGGCTCAGCGCAACCTGCCGCTGCGCGGTGGGAACGAGGTCGCTGGTCAGACTCATAGCAATTGGAAAGGTGCCGCCTGCCGCCATGCCGCAAAGAATGCGCGACAGGAACAGCATTTCAAACGACGTCGACATCGCGCCGATAATGTTGGCAGCGCCAAGCATCGCCAGGCAACCGATCATCAGCCGCGCCTTGCCGAACATGTCCGCGGCCGCGCCGAGGACCGGTTGCACAAGCGCAAATGTCAGCGCGACAACGGCCGACAAACTTGCCGCAGTGGCTATGGTGACCCCAAGATCGCCCGCAACCAACGGCAGCACCGGCTCCATGGCGCGTCCAGAGAGACTCGCCGCAAAAGTGGTGAGCGCGATAACATTGAGAATCGGCAGCATCGGTCTGGCTGGATGCCGCGTTACGCTCGCGGCCCTTATGTTTTGTTTGTTATGATTGGGCCATTACGATTTTGATTTGGCGAGCGCATCGAACGCCATCAGATTCTTCACCAGAGCCTCGAAATCCTTGAGCGGCACCATGTTCGGACCATCCGACGGCGCGTTGTCCGGATCGGGATGTGTCTCGATGAACACGCCCGCGACGCCGACTGCGACCGCGGCGCGTGCCAGCACCGGCACAAACTCGCGTTCGCCGCCCGACGATGTCCCCTTGCCGCCCGGCTGCTGCACCGAATGGGTCGCGTCGAAGATCACCGGCGCGCCAGTGGTGCGTGCGAGGATAGGCAGTGCCCGCATGTCAGATACCAGCGTGTTGTAGCCGAACGATGCGCCGCGCTCCGTGACCATGACATTCGGATTGCCGCCGCCGGTGACCTTGGCGACGACGTTGGCCATGTCCCACGGCGCGAGGAACTGACCCTTTTTGACGTTCACGACCTTGCCGGTGGCAGCCGCCGCCAGCAGCAGATCGGTCTGACGACACAGGAACGCGGGGATCTGCAGCACATCGACGGCTTCTGCGACGCGCGCGCAATGCTCGATCTCGTGCACGTCCGTCAGCACCGGCAGCCCGAGTGTCGAGCGAATCTCCGCGAAGATCGGCAGCGCCTTGTCGAGACCCATGCCCCGCGCGCCGGATGCGCTGGTTCGGTTGGCCTTGTCGAACGAGGTCTTGTAAACGAGCCCGATCTTGAGACGCGCGGCGATCTCTTTCAGCGCGGATGCGACTTCCAGCCCATGCGCCCGGCTCTCTAACTGGCACGGCCCGGCGATCACCGCCAATGGCAATGCGTTGCCGAATTTGACGGTGCCTGCGGAAACCACCGGAGCCGCGGAAATCTTGGCGTTCAAGGCATATCCCTTTTGCTTGAGCGGTGACCATGCCGACGAGGCTGTGCCGGATCAAGTCCGGTTGGTCAAATCTTGCCCGGTGTCTCGAATATCAGGGTTGCGCCAAAGGCGGCCTCCGGCGTCACCACGAGCCGTCCGGTCTGCCGGTGCGACGCCACTCCGCCGGTTCTGAGCACACGTTCCAGCGCATCGATGTCCGGCACTGCAAGGCGCAACCCTTTCAGTGATGCACCCTCGCCGTCCAGCCTGGGCGACGTTCCAAACTGATCGCGAAACGACACGGCTTCCATGATCTCGACATCGCCGCGCGGCGTCGACGCGGTGACGCCGATCGAACTGGCGTGCAGGTCGCGCACGCCGGTAAAGGCGTTGAGAAAGATGTGATGATCGGTCGGATTGTCCGCGACCAGAACCGCACCGAGGACGCCGCTCGCGCCGTTGGCATGCTGCTGGTAATCCGGCTTCCAGAAGGCCGCGGGATTATGCTGCTGACAGGTCGCAAAGCCTGTGTGCGGCGACATCGCATCGCGCGCAAAGGCCAGCGAGAAACCCACCGTGGCCTTGGTTCCGTCGGGTAAGACAGCCTCGCGTGAAAACGGCAGCACGCTTGAGGCACCGATCCCCGATCGCTTGAAGTCCGCAACATCGCCTTCGATGTCCGTGCTCTCGAGGATCAACATCGAGAATCCGTCGCCGCGCGCAATTGCATCGCGATTAGCGATGCCGAAGATCTGCGGCAATCCCTCGCCGACCAGCTTTTCAGGTTCGCCGACGGTCAGGATTTCGATGAAGAAATTCGGAAACTGCACCACATGATTGTGCGTTCCCCATGGATGTTTGTTGCGCGCGCCGACCTTGAAGCCGGCGCGGCGATAGAAGTCCGCCGCCGCATCGAGATCGCGGACAGCATGGACGATATGATCGAGACCGCGAGGCATGATTGATACGCGAACGCGCCCTCACTTCACCGAGGAGAATGCTGTCGGCGTCAGAAGCTGGCTGACGATGTTCTCGACGATCTGACCGTCCTTTTCGCTTTCCGCGCGCACCGAGAGCCAGGCGGGATCGTTCATGAACGCGGTCCACTTCTGCTCGCGTTCAGCCAGCGACTCCCACGCCAGGAAATACGTCAGTTCCTGATTGGACTGGCCGATCACCGTGGTGAAAAACCCGGCCTGGCGAATGCCATGCTTTTCCCAGATCTTCAACGTGTGGTTCTCGAAGCGCTTCAGCAAATTGGGAAGCCGCCCCGGGAGACAGCGATAGACACGCATTTCTTGGATCATGGTGATGGCCCCTTGTTGATTGAACCAGCGCACGAACGGCGCCGACTGATATTATGCAGGCTCTTCCGATCCGGCATATAGTCGCCTGTCCGGCCGGTTATCAAGCGCTTCCCGGATGCATTCCTGTTCTTGCGCGCTATACGAGGTTTATCATGCGAACCATGATGCTTTGCCCGACCCTTGTCGCCGCGATTCTTTCGGGCTCCGCATATGCGCAAACGCCCGGCGTGGTCACAGGCGGTGCCGCAGGCGTCACGTTCAACGGCAAGCCCGCCGCACGTCAAGGCGACACGACCAGCGACGGTAGCGTGATCGTCGAGGGCTCTCCGAACGTCTTCATCAACGGCAAGCCTGCCGCCATATCGAGCGGCAAAACCGGATGCGGCGGCGTTGTCGTCGGCGGCGCAGGCGGTATCACCATCAATGGCAAGCCCGCGGCTCGCACCGGCGACCAAACTTCGGGATGTCCGAAATAGTTCGTGCGTCAGCTTCCGGCATAACGCGCCGTTGTCAGGTTCAGATCGAACGCCTCTTTCTCGGTGAGCCAGCGGATGTCCTTGCTCGCCGTCATAGCCTGCATGATCGACGGCGAAACACCCATGCGCGTCATGTAGTCGAGGATCATCCCGGTGGTCTGCTGGGTCCGCGCCACGAGATCATTCGCGGACTCGTCACCGCGCGAGGACGTGCTGGAGAACTGGTGAACGCCGAGCATGGAACGCGGCATGGCCTCGCGGACCTTGCCGCCCGCAAAAACGAACACGCATGCGCTGGCGCAGCGCGAGGGCTGCGGGCGGCCCTCGGAATCCGCTTTCCCCACTACCGTCGTCAGTCCACGGGATCGCACCACCGCGCCCATAATGAGGCCTTGATCGAGTGAACCACCCGGCGATGACAGGAAGAGCACATCTCCGCTGGTCAGCTTGGCCGCATCAAGCTGTTCGCGAAACCAGCTTGCGGACGCAGGGCCGATCCGTCCCGCGACGGCAAGCGCCTTGCGGCCGTCCGTCATGCTGACAACCGATGCCGTCATGCTGGGAGAGCCGAAGAAGTCCTTCCAATAGGACCACGCTCCCGGCGACGAGATATCCCGATAGGCGGGAATGAGGACACCCGCCAACAAAAGACCCGCGAAGACAACCGACGCCAGCGTCCCCCAGCCGCGCCTACGTTGCGCGCCTGCCTGTGGCTGTGACGGCTGATCCGGTAACGCAGATTGGTGCGGTTGCTGTGACGGCGCCCCCCACGGCATCGGCACGTCCGTCCGATTACTTTCGGTCGGAGCGGATCGTGTCCGCGCGGAACCGGTTTCCGGCACAGAGCCCTTGGGAGATTGTCGCCGGTCGCCTTCAGTCATCACGCATCCTGACACATCCTAGTGTCCTGAATCCGAAGTTCGCCTGATTTAGCAGCGCGCTCGGTAACGAACCTCGGATTCAAAAGGACACTAGAAAACTATGATTCTAGTGTGGTTTTGGTTCGCAAGTCCGCAAATGAACGTGCTGCTGAAATGATGCGGACTTGCGAACCACCACACTAGCCAATCCCGCGTCGGTGCCGCCGGATAGGTCCGGATCAGAACAGCCGGCTCTGGACCATCGCGGCCTGCACGAACGATGCAAACAGCGGATGCGGCTCGAACGGGCGCGATTTCAGTTCGGGATGATACTGCACGCCGATGAACCACGGATGGTCCTCGTATTCGACGATCTCCGGCAGCACGCCGTCAGGCGACAACCCCGAGAAGCGCAGGCCGTGCTGTTCGAGACGATCCTTGTAGGCCGTGTTGACCTCGTAGCGATGGCGATGCCGCTCTGAAATCTCGGTTGCGCCGCCATACACCTCGGAGACGCGGCTGCCCTTCTTCAGGGCCGCCGGATACGCGCCGAGCCGCATGGTGCCGCCGAGATCGCCCGCCTTGTTGCGCTTCTCGAGCTCGTTGCCGCGCAGCCATTCGGTCATCAGGCCAACCAGCGGCTCTTTCGTCGGACCGAACTCGGTGGAGTTGGCGTCTTCGATTCCGACCAGATTGCGTGCAGCCTCGATGACCGCCATCTGCATGCCGAAGCAGATTCCAAAGTACGGCACATCGCGTTCGCGCGCGAACTGCGCCGCCTTAATCTTTCCTTCCGCGCCGCGCTGTCCGAATCCGCCCGGCACCAGAATGCCGTTGACGTGTTCGAGGAACGGCGCGGGATCTTCGTTCTCAAAGACCTCGGATTCGATCCAGTCGAGATTGACCTTCACCTTGTTGGCGATGCCGCCATGGGAAAGTGCTTCGATCAACGATTTGTAGGCGTCCTTCATGCCGGTGTACTTGCCGACGATGGCAATCGTCACCTGACCTTCAGGATTGCGGACGCGTTCGTTGATGACGTGCCAGCTTTGCAGCGAAGGCGGCTTGATGTCGACGATGCCGAATGCGGCCAGCACTTCGTCGTCGAGCCCTGCAGCGTGATAGGCCTCGGGCACTGCGTAGATGTTGTCGACGTCGCGCGCTTCGATCACGGCGCTCTCGCGCACATTGCAGAACAGCGCCAGCTTGCGGCGTTCTTCCTTCGGAATTTCGCGGTCGGTCCGGCACAGCAGGATATCCGGCTGGATGCCGATGGAGCGCAGTTCCTTGACCGAGTGCTGGGTCGGCTTTGTCTTGAGTTCGCCTGCACTTGGAATGTAAGGCAGAAGCGTCAGGTGAATGTAGATCACCTCATTGCGCGGCAGGTCGTTCTTGACCTGGCGGATCGCCTCGAAGAACGGCAGGCCCTCGATGTCGCCAACGGTGCCGCCCACTTCGCAGAGCACGAAGTCGTAGCCTTCATTACCGCCGAGGATGAATTCCTTGATCGCGTTGGTGACGTGAGGAATCACCTGCACGGTCGCGCCGAGATAATCGCCGCGGCGTTCCTTGTTCAGGATGTCCTGATAGATGCGCCCGGTGGTGATGTTGTCCTGCTTGGTCGCGGGACGGCCGGTGAAACGCTCGTAGTGCCCGAGATCGAGATCGGTCTCAGCACCGTCATCGGTCACGAAGACTTCGCCGTGCTGATACGGCGACATCGTTCCGGGATCGAGATTGAGATAGGGATCGAGCTTGCGAAGGCGGACTTTGTAGCCTCGTGACTGCAGAACAGCGCCGAGCGCTGCTGAAGCCAAACCCTTGCCGAGCGAGGAGACCACGCCGCCGGTGATGAAAATATACCGCGTCATGGGACTCTACCTTTATCTCCGCCGGTCTGATTCGCAAAACTAAACCCACGCGCACGCCGATAAATCGCGACGCTGTGGGTGACTTCGATATGTGTGTTCGGTCAGGTACTTGGAAGGCAACTCTAAGACTTGCAGGCAAGCAACCTGCGCATGGCTGCAAGTCTCATCGCGACAACAGCACTACTTCGACTGCGGGGCCTGCGGAGCGGATGGCGCCGCCGGGGCCTTCGGAAGCGAATCCAGTAGACCGCCTGCAGGAGCCGCCGGCGCACCGGGCTGCGAGATCGGCGCGGGGCTGGTGCTGTTGATGATCGATGCCGGCTTGCGCTCGTAGTTCGCGAGCCACGACAGAAACAGGCTGGTCACGAAGAAGCCTGCCGCCAGAATCGCCGTGGTGCGAGTCAGCAGATTGGTCGTGCCGCGGCTGGACATGAATCCACCGCCTCCACCGCCGCCGATACCGAGGCCGCCGCCCTCCGAGCGCTGCAACAGCACGACGCCGATCAGGCCAAGAACAAGCATGAGATGAATGACGATAATGACAGTCTGCATCGTTACCTTCCGTCACAAGGATCGAACGCCGGCAGCCGGTCGCGTCGATGCTTGCGGGGGTTGAAGTTGCGCGGTCTGTACACGATTGCAGGGGTGATTGTCACCCCCGGATGGGCCGTTGTGGCCTGATGGCCATTTAGGGGCAGGCAGTGGCAATCGCAAGGAAATCAACCGCTTTGAGGCTCGCGCCACCCACCAGGGCACCATCGACATTAGCGACAGCCATTAGTTCTGCGGCATTGGAGGGCTTTACCGAGCCACCGTAAAGAATCCTGACCAGATCACCCTCACCGCTGAACCGATCCTTCAACCGATCGCGGATAAGCTTATGGACTTCCTCGACATCCTTGGTCGTTGGAGTCCGGCCGGTTCCGATCGCCCAGACCGGCTCATAGGCAACGACCAGATTGGCCGCGGTTGCTCCGTCCGGGACAGATCCGGCGACCTGGCGTCCGACGATTTCGAGCGTTTGCCCGGCATCGCGCTCGGCCTGCGTCTCGCCTACGCAAACAATGGCGACAAGCCCTGCACGCCATGCCGCCTCGGCCTTGGCGCGAACCAGCGCGTCCGTCTCGTGGTGGTCCGTGCGGCGCTCGGAATGGCCGACGATAATGGCCGTCGCACCTGCATCTGCCAGCATCTCAGCTGAAATGTCGCCAGTGTGGGCACCGGAGACAGCCGGATGACAGTCCTGCGCGCCGATAGCCACTTTCGACCCGATCACAACGGCCGCAGAGGTAAAAAGCAGCGTCGCCGGTGGACAGATCAGGAGATCGGCCTTGCGCCACACCTTTTCCGCGCCCTGCCCGATGGCGGCAAGTTCGTTCACCGCGGCCTTGAGGCCATTCATCTTCCAGTTCCCGGCGATCAGGGGGCGGCGCTTGTCGGTCATCGTTGATCTCGCATGACAATATTGGTTGATCTGCGCTAGCAGAGGCCTCCCGCAGAAGCCAGTTCCGAGGCCGGCTTTCCACACTGCGGTTCCCGTTTTTCGGGCTCATGCCGTTAACCGCGCTGATGCGCCGCCGACAGCATGGTTGCTAGGGAACCGGCACCTCTTTATATGTTGGCGAAACAACGCGGTAACGCCTCTGTGGCGAACCGCCCCCACCCCCGAACATCAAGTTGGACCCATGCTCCGAGGAATGCGCAAAGCCTCATCGAATTGGCTCGGCAAGACGGTTATGTCCGTCTTGTTCGGCGTGCTGATCATCAGTTTCGGTGTCTGGGGCATCGCCGACATCTTCAAGGGATTCGGACAGTCGTCTCTTGCCAAGGTCGGCAGCACCGAAATCTCGACCGAACAATTCCGAAACCTGTTCACCGACAGGCTGCAGCAGATCGGCCGCCGTTTCGGCCGGCCGCTGACGATGGAGCAGGCGCGCCAGTTCGGTCTCGACCGCCAGGTGCTTCAGGACGTCATCGCCGACGCCGCGCTGGACGAGACCGCGCGCCGCATGGGCCTCGGACAGTCCGACGCCGACATCGTGCGCGCTATTCAAAACGATCCGACCTTCAAGGGTCTCGACGGCAAGTTCGAGCACGAACGGTTTGTGCAGACGATCCGTCAGGCCGGCTACACCGAACAGCGTTACATCGCCGAGCAGCGCAAGGTGGCGACGCGCCGTCAGCTCACCGGGACGATCGTTGCCGGCCTCGAGCCGCCCAAAACCCAGATCGAAGCTCTGGTCCGCTTTCAGAACGAGCAGCGCTCGGCGAACTACGTCAGGCTGACCGCCGCGCAGGCCGGCACCATCGATGCGCCCTCGCCTGAAGCCCTCGCCACCTATTTCGAAGACCGCAAGCAGCTGTTCCGCGCACCGGAATATCGCAAGATCGCCGTGCTGACGCTGACGCCGGATGACCTCGCCAAGTGGATCACGGTGTCCGACGATGACGCGAAGAAGATCTTCGAACAGCGCCGCGAACGGTATGCGACGGCGGAGCGCCGTCAGGTGCTCCAGATTCCATTCCAGAACGCCGACGAGGCCAAGGCAGCGCGTGAGCGCATCGCCGCCGGAACGTCGTTCGAGGACATCGCCAAGGAGCGCAAGCTCACGACGGCCGATATCGATCTCGGCACCGTGGCGAAATCGTCGATCGGCGACTCTGTAATCGCAGACGCGGCATTTGCCCTCGCGCCGAACACCGTCAGCGAGCCGGTCAAGGCTGCGCTGATCACGGCGCTGCTGAAAGTCACCAAGGTCGAGCCCGGTACCAACCCGACCTATGACAGCGTCGCCCCGGCGATCAAACGCGAGATCGCGCTGGAGCGCGCTCGGGCGCAGTTGCAGGATCTGCACAACAAGATCGAGGACGAGCGCGGCGGCGGATCGAATATCGCCGAAGCCGCCCAGAAGCTCGGGCTCAAGGCCACCACGATCGAAGCCGTCGATCGCTCCGGCCGCGGACCGGACGGCAAGCCGGTGACCGGTCTGCCGCAAGGCGTCGACATTATCGCGCCCGCGTTCACCAGCAACATCGGCGTCGAGAACGAGCCGGTGCAGTACAACGGCGGTGAGCTGTGGTTCGATGTTCTCGGCGTGACCCCATCGCGCGACCGCGCGCTCGACGAAGTGAAGGATCAGGTCGAGGCCCGCTGGCGCGACGAACAGATCTCGACCCGCCTGCGCGCCAAGGCAACCGAGATGGTCGGCAAGCTCGAAAAGGGCGCGGCCTTCGAGGCCGAAGCCGCGGCTGCGGGCGTCAAGGTTGAAACGGCCAAGCTGTTCAAGCGCGATGCCGAAGCCAAGGACGTACCCGAGCGGCTGGTGACGGCCGTGTTCCGCACCCCGAAGGATGGCGTCGGCCAGACCGAAGGCAGCGGCGCTAGCGAGTGGATCGTGTTCAAGGTGACCGACGTTGTCGTGCCGCCGGTCGATCTCGCATCCGAAGACGTGAAGAAGCTGAAGGAAAATCTTCAACGCGCCGAGATGGAGGAGCAGCTTTCCGCCTACATCGCGAAGCTCGAATCCGAGGTCGGCGTCACCATCAACCAGAATGCGTTCGCCGTGGCGACCGGCGCGGCCTCGGCTCAATGATGAGCCTCCATATCCACTAGGCTCATTCGAGCGGAAGTCACGTCAAGCGGAAGCCCTATGGACGACCTGAAAGCCATTATCGGAAAAGTCGCCACTGGCGCTGCCCTGTCACGCGACGAAGCGGCGTCAGCGTTCGACCGCATGATGTCCGGCGAAGCAACGCCATCGCAGATGGGCGCCCTTCTGATGGGACTGCGCGTGCGCGGCGAGACGGTCGATGAAATCACCGGCGCGGTCTCGGCGATGCGCGCCAAGATGCTGACCGTGAAGGCGCCTGCCGATGCCGTCGATATCGTCGGCACCGGCGGCGACGGCTCGGGCTCCGTCAATGTCTCGACCTGCGCCTCGTTCATTCTCGCGGGCGCAGGTGTCCCGGTCGCCAAGCACGGCAACCGCGCGCTGTCATCGAAATCCGGCGCAGCCGATGCGCTGGCCGCGCTCGGCGTCAACATCAACATCACACCGGATAGCGTGGGCCGCTGCATCGCAGAGGCAGGCATCGGCTTCATGTTCGCGCCGACGCATCATCCGGCAATGAAGAATGTCGGCCCCACCCGCGTCGAACTCGCCACCCGCACCATCTTCAACCTGCTCGGACCGCTCTCCAATCCCGCTGGCGTCAAGCGGCAGATGGTCGGCGTGTTCTCCAAGCACTGGGTGCAGCCGCTGGCGCAGGTGTTGAAGAACCTCGGCGCGGAATCCGCATGGGTCGTGCACGGCTCCGACGGCCTCGACGAGATCACCCTCACCGGCCCGACCTTCGTCGCAGTGCTGGAGAACGGCAACATTCGCACGTTCGAAGTCACGCCCGATGACGGCGGATTGCCGCGCGCCACCAGCGCCGAACTCAAGGGCGGCGACGCCGAGGCCAATGCGAAGGCGCTTCGCGAGGTGCTGGAGGGCAAGCAGAACGCCTACCGCAATGTCGCGCTTCTGAATGCCGCCGCGGCCCTCGTGGTTGCCGGCAAGGCAAAGGATCTGAAGGAAGGCGTTGCGCTCGGCACCAAGGCGCTGGACACTGGCGCGGCGGCGGACAGGCTCAAGCGCCTCGTCGCTGTCTCCAATGCTTGAGGAGCGATTACCCTTGTCGGACATCCTCGAAAAGATCGAAACCTACAAGCGCGAGGAAATCGCCGCGGCCAAGCGCGCGCTTCCGCTGGCCGAGATCGAGGCGCGCGCCAAGGCCGCCTCCGCGCCGCGCGGGTTCGTCAACGCCATTCGCGGCAAGATCGCACGCGGCGACTACGCATTGATCGCAGAGATCAAGAAGGCTTCACCGTCGAAGGGATTGATCCGCGCGGACTTCAATCCGCCCGCGCTTGCGAAAGCTTACGAGGCAGGTGGCGCTGCGTGCCTCTCGGTGCTGACCGATACGCCATCGTTCCAAGGGCATCTCGATTTCATGGTCGCCGCGCGCGCCGCTGTCTCTCTGCCGGTGCTGCGCAAGGATTTCATGTACGATACCTATCAGGTGGCCGAGGCCCGCGCGCACGGTGCCGACTGCATCCTGATCATCATGGCCGCGCTCGATGACGCGGCGGCCAAGGACATTGAGGACGCCGCCTTCGCGCACGGCATGGACGTGCTGCTGGAAGTTCACAATCGCGAGGAACTCGACCGCGCGCTGAAGCTACGCTCGCCGTTGCTTGGCGTGAACAACCGCAACCTGCGCACCTTCGAGACGACGCTGGCCACCAGCGAAGAACTTGCTCCGCTGATCCCGAACGATCGCATCAGCGTCGGCGAAAGCGGCATCTTCGCGCCGGACGATCTGGCGCGCCTCGCCAAGGTTGGCTTCTCCACGTTCCTCGTCGGCGAGAGCCTGATGCGTCAGGCCGATGTGACGGCTGCGACGCGCACCCTGCTCGCGCGTAACGATAATTCTCCACGGGTCGTCCCGGCGCAGGCCGGGACCCATAACCACCGTCCTTTGCGATGACACGCAATCGTACCTCCAGACATCCAGACGGGAATTCAGGGGGTATGGGTCCCGGCCTGCGCCGGGACGACGGACAGGAGATGTTCGCGTGACCGCCAAGAAATCATCGCGCCTCACTCACATCGATGCCAAGGGCGAAGCCCGCATGGTCGATGTCTCCGCCAAGCCGGATACCGAGCGCGTGGCGGTGGCCGAAGGCCGCGTCGTGATGACCCGCAAGACGCTCGATCTCATCGTCAAGGGCAACGCCGCCAAGGGCGACGTGCTCGGCACAGCGCGCGTCGCCGGCATCATGGCCGCGAAGCGGACATCCGATCTCATTCCACTCTGTCATCCGCTGGCACTCTCAAAGGTCACTCTCGACATTACGCCCGACACCAAACTGCCGGGCTGCCGCGTGCGCGCGACGGTGAAGGTCAAGGGCCCCACCGGCGTCGAGATGGAAGCGCTGACGGCCGTGTCGGTCGCGTGCCTCACCATCTACGACATGGTGAAGGCCGTGGAGCGTGGCATTCAGATCGAAGCCATCCGCCTGGTCGAGAAAAAGGGCGGCAAGTCCGGTCACTATCTCGCGGACTATTGAGGATCGCACATGGCGCTGATGCCGGTCGCCGAGGCCTATGCCGCCGTTCTCAAGGATGCCGCCGCGCTGCCCGAAGAGACCGTTGCGCTCCACGATGCGTTTCATCGCACGCTCTCCCGCGACGTCGCAGCACTGCGCACCCAGCCGCCCGCCGCCTTGTCGGCGATGGATGGATACGCGGTGCGCGCGGCCGATGCCGTTTCGGGCGCACGGCTGAAAGTGATCGGCGAAGTCGCGGCCGGACGGCCGTTCAATCAAGGCATCGGTGCGGGACAGGCCGCGCGCATCTTCACCGGCGGCGTTGTTCCCGACGGCGTGGATGCCGTGGTCATTCAGGAAGACACCACGCGCGACGGCGACATCGTGATCGTCAACGAAGCCATCACGGCGGGAAAGAACATCCGCCCGGCTGGCATCGATTTTCGCGAAGGCGATGTGCTGCTGCCGCGCGGCTCGCGGCTCAACGACCGCGCCCTTGCGCTGGCCGCCAGCATGAATCATCCGCGATTGCCGGTGCATCGTCGGCCCAAAGTCGCAATCCTCGCCACCGGCGACGAACTGGTCGCGCCGGGCACGACGCCCGGCCCCGGTCAGATTGTCTACAGCAATTTCTTTTCCCTCAGCGCACTGGTGCGGAGCGAAAGCGCGGAGGTCATCGATCTCGGCATCGCGCGTGACACGCTCGATGACACCTCGAACGGAATCAGGCGCGCGCGCGATCTCGGCGCGGACGTTCTCATCACCACCGGCGGCGCGTCGGTCGGCGACCACGATCTGGTTCAGGCTGCACTGAAAGCCGAAGGCTTCGACATGGCCTTCTGGAAGATCGCCCTGCGCCCCGGCAAGCCGATGATGAACGGGCGGCTGGGGTCGATGCGCGTACTCGGCCTGCCGGGAAATCCGGTGTCGTCCTATGTCTGCGCCTTCCTGTTTCTGGTGCCGCTGATCCGTGCGCTCTCGGGGCGAACGAGCGTCGATCATCCGCTTGAGCACGCCGTGCTCGGGCGCGAACTGCCCGCCAACGACAAGCGGCAGGATTATCTGCGGGGACGGCTCGCACCCGGCAGCAACGGCGTGCCGATCGCAACCTCGGTGGGTGCGCAGGATAGCTCGCTGGTGGCGAATCTGGCCGCGTCCGATGCGCTGATCGTCCGCGCCCCCCATGCGCCCGCTGCCCCCGCCGGCTCGCCCTGCACGATCCTGCGGCTGCCGGGCTGATCGCTAAACCTCCCGCGCGTTCACGTGAAATTAAGGGGTTGCGGAACACATATGGAACATATAGTGTTCGTTCATGATTTGTTTCGAGTGACTCGCAACTCCTGAGTGTCCTTCCATACTTCTTTCAGTAGGACCCCAGAGAGGCGCGGCTTCGGCTCAAACGACCGATCGGGGACCAATTCAGATGCTGACACGCAAACAATACGAGCTTCTGCGCTTCATCAACGAGCGGCTCAAGGAAGCTGGTGTTCCGCCCTCCTTCGACGAAATGAAGGATGCGCTGGACCTGCGGTCCAAGTCGGGCATTCACCGGCTGATTACTGCTCTTGAAGAGCGCGGCTTCATCCGCAGGCTGGCCAACCGCGCCCGCGCGATTGAAGTCATCAAGCTTCCTGAACTCGGCGCCAATCCGGGCGGCGCCCGTCGCGGCTTCACCCCTAGCGTCATCGAAGGCAACCTCGGCAAGGTTCGTGCGAACACTTCCGCCGGTCCCGACGAAGATGTGAGTTACCCCGTTTCCGTACCGGTCATGGGCCGGATCGCGGCCGGTACGCCGATCGAGGCGCTGCAGACCCGCAGCCACACCATCAGCGTGCCGCCCGACATGCTCGGGTCCGGCGAACACTATGCTCTCGAAGTGCGCGGCGATTCCATGATGGAAGCCGGCATTCTCGATGGCGACACCGTGCTGATCCAGCGCAATGAGACCGCCGACACCGGCGACATCGTGGTGGCGCTGATCGACGAGGAGGAAGCCACCTTGAAGCGCTTCCGGCGGCGCGGCGCGTCCATCGCGCTGGAGCCAGCCAACGCCGCCTACGAGGTTCGCATTCTCCCACCCAACCGTGTGCGCATTCAAGGCAGGCTGATTGGGCTCGTCCGCAAGTATTGAATTTTTATTTCGGCACGATCTTTTCCGAAAACCGGCTTCCACTTTTCGGGATCATGCCTCAATCATCCGGCTGGAGATCGTTCTCCGCCGGCGTTGCATCGACAGGCTGTGCCGGACGATTCAACCGGACGTCGGGCCCTTCAGGCTCATCCTCGACATTTGCCGGTGACCAGGGCCGATCCACGCCGCGGGGCCGGTTGGCCGTGATCGCGTAACCGTCTGCGGTTTTGCGCAAGGCAAGCGTCCCTCGCCTGCGCAACATCTCCTGATCCAGCACCATCGCCACGCAGTCCACCGGCGGCTGCCGCAGCGTCACGATCACCGCAGCCCGCGCGCAATCGTCCGCAAACGCCTCGGGCTTCAGCGTCAGCGCGATGGCCGATCCATCCGCCGCCTGCATCACGCATCCAGACGTGTCGCACGAGACACCGTCGGTCAGCGATGTGTCATTTACCTTACGCATGTCGGCGTCGGCCGCGAGCCATTCGCGCGACAGGAACGCATCCTTTCCGGTACGCATCAGACGCAACCTACCGTCTTTGCCCCGTACCGCGACCGAGTGACCGTCCCCTGCCACAAGAATGTCCGGCTGTGGTGTGGTCAGCGCCCAGATCGTTGCAACTGCAATGAGCCCCGCGCCCGACCATCGCAATGGCGTCCGCAACAGACCGAGCGTGATGATGCCTGCGCTCATCGCCGCCAGCGGGCCGGTGCCGAATGACGCGATCTGGCCAATGGCGCCGGGCAGTGCGGCGACCCATTGCGATACTGCGACCATCCAGCCGATGCCGAGATCCATCAACCGCCAGAACACGCCATCAAAGCCAAAAGGCATCGCCAGCAATCCCAACAGCCCCGCCGGCATCACAAGGATCGAGACCACCGGCATCGCCGCGAGGTTGGCCAGCACGCCATAAGGCGTCACGCGATGAAAATGAAATGCCGCGTATGGCATGGTCGCGAACCCGGCCACGAGTGACGCCAGCGCAAGCATCGTGATCTCACGACCGCCCCAGAGCGCCGCACGCGCCACCTGCGAATTATCGGGCGAGGCGAACAGGTTCGGCATGCCGATCTGGATCAGGGCGACAAGTCCCAGCGTGGCCGCGAACGACATCTGAAAACTCGGATGGACAAGCGCTTCCGGCGCGACCAGCAGCACGATCATCGCCGCCACCGCCAGCGTGCGAAACGTGATCGCGCGCCGGTCGACCATCACCGCGATCAAAACCACCGCCGTCATGAAGAACGAGCGTTGCGTGGCGACCTCCGCACCTGACAGCAGAAGATAGAACGCGGCGGCGAACAGCGCTGCGACGGCAGACCACTTCTTGATCGGAAACGTCACGGTTAGCGCGGGAAACAACGCGAGCAGCGCGCGCACCGCGAAAAACACGACGCCCGCCACCACCGCCATGTGGTAACCCGAGATCGACAGCACATGGCCGAGCCCCGAAATGAACATGGCATCATTGACCGGCGCGGAAATCGCGTCGCGCCGCCCCGTGAGCAATGCCGTCGCAATGGCGCGATTGTCGCCGCTGAGCACACTGCGAATGCGCGCGTCGATCGCATCGCGCATGCCCTGCATCGTGGCCGCGTAGCGCAAATACGTGCCGCCGCTGCGCGGCGCCTCGACGGTCTTGATAGCGCCCATCGCGAAGCCCGACGCGCCGATGCCTTGGAAGTACATATCGCGGCCGAAATCGTAGCTCCCCGGGCGCAGCGGCGAGAGCGGCGGCAGCAGCCGCGCTTTTAATTCGACAAAGCTGCCGACTGCAGGCGCTGTCCCCTTTTTGACCGACAGCCGCACGCGCTCGAGTTTGATGCCGCCGCGCGGCGACTCCATTTCTTCAACGCGGAGCACGAAGCGATCGGTGCGCTCGCGTTCGTCGCGGGTCTCGACGAAGCCCTTCATCGTCACCGAGAACATCGGGCGCGCCAGCACACCGTGAGCGACGCGCGCGCTTTTCAGCGCGGCCGTCGCAAAGCCTGCGGACAATGCAGCCAGCATCACCACCAGAGGAAAGATGCGGCTTCGTCGCGTGACAAATGCCGCGACACAGAGTGCTAGCGCCGTCGCAGCTGCGACCGACGCCACCGGCTCGCGGTCTGCGGCGAAGTAAGCGGCGATGCCCGCGCCAAACGCGACCGGCACCCATGGCAGCAACCGTCCCGGTCCGGCTTCCGCCGCGACCCAATTCCGGACCTTCCTCGTCAGAAGTGTCGGTACACCTTCAGTGAGATCAGTGACCCCCGCGCGCGCAGCGCTACGCGGCGGCCATGTGATAGCCCGGCCCGCCCGGCCTTGGGATCGCTCCCGGTCCTCGCCCCCGCCCGCCATCGCTTCGCTCCGGCATCGCTCCCGCAATGCTAGCGGAAGCGATCCGGCTGAATAGCGGAACGGATGCAGAATGCGCTGTTCGATTTTGTCGAAAAGACGAAGGCCGCCAAACGATGGCGGCCTCTGTGCTGGCTATTTGCCGCTTGCGGCACGCTGCTTGCGATATTCGAGCGCGGGCAATCCGCCCCAGCCCCAGTTGTCTGTTTCGACCTCCTCGATAACAACGAAGGTCGACTCGAGCGGCTTGTGAAGCACATCCAGCAGGAGCTGGCTGACGCCGGCGATGAGAGTGGCCTTTTCCTCTGCTGTGACGGAGTCCCGGCCAGGACCGGACCCTTCGCGCGTAACCTGGATCGTGACGATCGGCATGGAAGCCCCCTTTAATGACCGGCGCTCTGGCCGCCGTCGACATGAAGGATCTCGCCTGTCACGAAGCCAGCGGATTCCAGATAGAGAACTGCGTTCACGATATCGCTCATCTCGCCCATGTGCTTGACCGGATGAAGTGCGGCAAGAAATTCATGGGTTTCGGGGGCGTGCATCGGAGACTTGATGACGCCGGGCGATACAGCATTCACGCGGATGCCCTTGGTCGCATATTCGATCGCCAGCGACTTCGTGGCCGAGTTGATGCCGCCCTTGGTGAGGTTGGCCAGCACCGATGGCACACCAGAAATCGCATGATCGGTCAGGCTGGTCGTGATGCTGACGATGTGGCCGGAGCCCTGCTTCAGCATTTCGGCGGCCGCACGCTGCGTGATGTGGAAGAAGCCGGCAACGTTGGTCGCAATCTTCGACGCGAAGTCTTCCGCGGTGTAGTCGGTAAACGGCTTGGCGATGAAGACGCCCGCGTTGTTGACCAGCGTGTCGATCCGGCCGAAGCGCGCGAGTGCTTCCTTCACGATACGATCGGCTGTCTCCGGTTCGCCGATGTCGCCGGCGACGGCCAGAATATCCGGATCGCTGCCCTGCTTGATCGAACGTGACGTTGCGACGACCCGGTAGTTACGATCCCGGTAAGCCTTGACCAGGCTGGCGCCGATACCTTGCGAAGCGCCGGTGACAATGGCGACTTTCTGCTGATTGCTCATGATCTGCCTCGATGATGTTTCCCAGCGGGCGGAAGTGCTGCTGGTGGCCGCTCAGGGCCGGTGACCATCGTTGTATGGCGTCTCAAGAGGCGGCAGAATTGCCGCTGTTCGGCAGGCATCCTTCCCCTAGACGGAAGAATGGCCCTCGTCAGGGGCTCATTGCCCCTGCCTCGGCTGAAAGCCGGGCGAATTCCGCGCGCAGGCGTGGAAGGGCGAAATCCACGAAAGCACGGACTTTCGGCACCGACAACCGGCCGTGCGGCAAGACGAAGTGAACCGGCATGGCCGGCGGTTCGGCATCGCGCAGCAGGAGTTTCAGCGACCCATCCTGCACGCGTTCGGCCACGTGATAAGTGTAAAGGCGCGTCACACCATGGCCGTCCACCGCTGCGCCGAGTGCGGCTCGCACGCTGTTAACGAGGAAGCGCGGCTTGAAGTGAACAGATCGCGCAATCGAGCTTCCCGCTGACGGCGGAAAGACCCATGTGTCTTGCCCCATGTGCGTGGTGGTGACGATTTGATGCCTGGTCAGATCGGCCGGCTCGGTGATGCGGGGATGCGCAGCCAGATAACGCGGCGACGCGGCAACCACCCGCTTGACGTCGCCCCCGACCCGCACCGCGACCATCGAAGAGTCCGGAAGTTCGGCCACACGCAGCGCGATGTCGATGCCTTCTTCGACGAGATTGGCGTGTCGGTCGAGCAGGACGAGGTTCACCGACACCGCTGGGAATGCGTCGAGATAGGCATCGATAATGGGACGCAGGATTTCTTCGCCGCTGATCGGCGGTGCGGTGATCGTCAGCGTCCCTCGCGGAGCGGCACTCTCGCCCGCGGCGGACAAGTCGGCCTCTTCGAGTTCGACCAGGACGCGCCGGCACGCGGCGGCATATCGCTCGCCTGTCTCGCTCAGCTTGATCGAACGGGTGGTGCGGTGAAGCAGCTCGGCACCGACATGCTGCTCCAGAAAGGCAATCGCCCGGCTGACTGCGGCGGGTGATCGCCCGAGCCGGCGGCCCGCGCCGGCAAGGCTGCCTTCATCGAGGGCAGCCACGAACACCTTCATCGCTTCGATACGGTCCATGCGTCATCTTCCGTGGCGTGCCGCTCCGGCATCGCTCCAGCAATGCTAGCGGAAGCGACTGGACAGAACAGCGGAACGGATACGGAATACGCAAGACAATTGCGTCGCGAGCACCTGCTTCGGTGCTCGCGTTCACAGCGATTCAACTAGCCTGCGGTCGAGACCTTGGCCCAGGTATCGCGCAGGCCGACGGTGCGGTTGAAGACCAGTTTGCCCGGTGCGGAATCTTTGTCGCGACAGAAGTATCCCTGCCGCTCGAACTGTATGGCACTTTCGAAATTGTCGCTCGCCAGCGCAGGCTCCAGCATCGCGGTGACTGTTTCGAGCGACTCCGGATTGATCTGCGCAGCGAAGTTGGCAGCATCTGGCTGCGGCGTCGCGAACAGCAGATTGTAAAGCCGCACCTCGGCCGGTACGGCTTCCGCCGCGCTGACCCAGTGAATCGTCGCCTTGACCTTGCGCCCGTCGGGCGCGTTGCCGCCCTTGGTTGCGGGATCGTAGGTGCAACGCAGTTCGATAACCTCGCCTGCCGCGTTCTTGATGACCTCGCGGCAGGTGATGAAGTAGCCGTAGCGCAGCCGCACTTCGCGGCCCGGCGCCATGCGGAAGAACTTCTTCGGCGGCTCTTCCATGAAGTCATCGTGCTCAATGTAAAGCTCGCGGCCGAACGGAATCTGCCGCGTGCCTTGCGCCGGATCATCAGGATGGTTGACGGCCTCTAACTTTTCGATCTGCCCTTCCGGATAATTCTCGATCACCACCTTGAGCGGATTCAGCACGGCCATGCGGCGGGGCGCGGTCCTGTTCAGCACTTCACGCACCACGAAATCGAACATGCCGATGTCGACGGTGCTGTTCGCCTTGGCCACGCCGATGCGCTTGACGAACTCGCGCAACGCCTCGGCCGGAATACCGCGACGCTGCAGGCCCGCCAGCGTCGGCATGCGGGGATCGTCCCAACCGGAGACGTGCCCGCCGCGCACCAATTCGGTCAGCACGCGCTTGGACAACAGCGTGTAAGTCACGTTGAGCCGCGCGAACTCATACTGATGCGGCCGCGACGGCACCGGAAGATTTTCGAGGCACCAGTCGTAGAGCGGCCGGTGATCCTCGAATTCCAGCGTGCAGATCGAATGCGTGATGTGCTCGATCGCATCCGACTGGCCGTGCGCGAAATCGTAACTCGGATAGATGCTCCACGCGTTACCCGTGCGCGGATGATGCGCATGGAGAATGCGATAGAGCACAGGATCGCGCAGATTGATGTTGCCCGACGTCATGTCGATCTTAGCGCGCAGCACGCGCGCGCCGTTCGGGAATTCACCGGCGCGCATGCGCGCGAACAGGTCGAGATTCTCATCCACAGAGCGATCGCGGAACGGGCTGTTCTGTCCCGGCTCGGTCAGGGTTCCGCGTGTGAGCCGGATCTCTTCCTGCGACTGGTCGTCGACATAGGCCTTTCCGGTGCGGATCAGGTGCTGTGCCCAGGTATAAAGCTGCTCGAAATAGTCCGACGCGAAATGGAGATGCTCGCCCCAATCGAAGCCGAGCCAGCGGACGTCGCGCTCGATCGCGTCGATGTATTCCTGTTCTTCCTTGGTCGGATTGGTGTCGTCGAAACGCAGGTGGCAGCGGCCGCCGAATTCCTCGGCGATCCCGAAGTTAAGGCAGATCGACTTTGCATGGCCGAGATGCAGGTATCCGTTGGGCTCCGGCGGAAAGCGCGTCACCACGCCCTTTTCACGCCCCGAGGCCAGATCCGCAGCGACAATATCGCGGATGAAATCGCGCCCTGCGGCCGATACCGATTCGTCAGTCATTTGTACCCTTTCAAGCTGGGCCCTATGTGCCAAATCCGCGGGGCCACGCCAAGGGCCGCTCCGCACGGGAGACCCCCCTTGCTGCGGGAGCGTTCCGCCGCCAGAACCCTTAAATCCTCTGCAATTCCCGCTGAGACAGTGTGCCGTTGTTGTGATAAACGCCCGCCGACAACCTGACCGAGATGGATCGAACCGCCCGAAATGACCGAAACCGTTGTTACCCGCTTTGCGCCGTCCCCGACCGGCTTCCTCCACATCGGCGGCGCGCGCACCGCGCTGTTCAACTGGCTTTACGCACGCAAACGCGGCGGCAAGATGCTGCTGCGGATCGAGGATACCGACCGCGAACGCTCGACCGATGCCGCCATCGCGGCGATCCTCGAGGGCCTGCAATGGCTCGGGATCGAGTGGGACGACCAGACGATTTATCAGTTCTCCCGCGCCGCGCGGCATCGTGAAATTGCTGAGCAGTTGCTCGCCGACGGCAAGGCCTATCGCTGCTACGCGACCGCCGAGGAACTGACGCAGATGCGCGAGGCTGCCAAGGCCGAGGGCCGCGCGATCCGTTACGACGGCCGGTGGCGCGACCGCGATCCGTCGGAAGCGCCCGAGGGCCTGAAGCCTGTGATCCGGCTCCGCGCGCCGCAAACCGGCGAGACTGTGATTGAGGATCAGGTCCAGGGCCGCGTGGTCTGGCAGAACGAAAACCTCGACGACCTCGTGCTGCTGCGCTCCGACGGCAATCCTACCTACATGCTCGCGGTGGTCGTGGACGATCACGACATGGGTGTGACTCACGTCATTCGCGGCGACGACCACCTGATTAACGCCGCGCGCCAGAAGCACATCTATGACGCGCTCGGCTGGACCGTGCCGGTCATGGCTCACATTCCATTGATCCACGGCCCGGACGGCTCGAAGCTGTCAAAGCGGCATGGCGCGCTTGGCGTCGAGGCCTATCGCGCCTTGGGATACCTGCCGGAAGCGCTACGGAACTACCTCGTGCGTCTCGGCTGGAGTCACGGCGATCAGGAGATTTTTTCGACCGAAGAAATGATCAAGGAATTCGACCTGCCGGCGATCGGCCGCTCCGCTGCGCGGTTCGATTTCGCCAAGCTCGAAAATCTCAACGGCCATTACATCCGCAACGCCGACGACAAGGCGCTGGTCACCGCCTTCGTGGACGTGCTCCAGTTCGTCCCGAACGGCGCAGCCATCCGCGCCAAGCTCAACGACACGACCCGGGCGCAGTTGCTTGCGGCCATGCCGGGCTTGAAAGAGCGCGCAAAGACCATCGTCGAACTGATCGACAGCGCGAACTTCATCTTTGCCGACCGGCCGCTGGAGCTTGAGCCAAAAGCCGCGGCGGTCCTCACACCCGACACGCGCCAACTGATCGGGGAACTGCGTTCGGCGCTGGAAACGGTCAGTCCATGGGCCGCAGATACCGCGGAGGCCGCCATGCGCACCTTTGCCGAGGCGAAAAACCTCAAACTTGGTGCAATTGCACAACCGCTGCGCGTAGCCCTGACAGGGCGGACCACCTCGCCCGGAATTTTCGACGTTTTGGCCGTGCTGGGCAGGCAAACCTGCCTGGATCGCCTGCAGGATCAGTCTTTGGGATAACAAACGCCAGCGCAAGGCTGCCCAAACTTTAGGTGCAGCCTACCTATCTTGCAGCGCACACAGCAATAAGCTACCCATTCGGGCCACACTTCTGGAATAAAGCGCCTACGTCCTTATATGGCCGTAAGCGTCACTCGCCCTGAGCAACACTTACCGGGGACTTCACGATGGATGCAAAGACCAACACCAAAAAAGCGACGCTGACGGTTGAAGGAAAGACCGTTGATTTCCCGGTCCTCACCGGCACGGTTGGACCTGACGTTATCGACATCAGCAAGCTTTACGCCCAGACCGGGATGTTCACCTACGACCCCGGCTTTACCTCGACCGGTAGTTGCGAATCCAAGATTACCTACATCGATGGCGATGCCGGCATCCTGCTGTATCGCGGCTACCCCATCGAACAGCTCGCCCAGAAAGGCGACTTCCTCGAGACCTGTTATCTGCTGCTGTACGGCGAACTGCCGAGCAAGGCGCAGAAGGAAGATTTCGATCAGCGCGTCACGAACCACACGATGGTTCATGAGCAGGTCGCTCGTTTCTTCCAGGGCTTCCGCCGTGATGCCCATCCGATGGCCGTCATGGTTGCCTCGGTCGGCGCACTGGCCGCTTTCTATCACGACTCGACCGACATCAACGATCCGCACCAGCGGATGGTCGCCTCGATACGGATGATCGCGAAGATCCCGACGCTGGCGGCAATGGCCTTCAAGTACAACATCGGCCAACCCTTCGTGTATCCGAAGAACTCGCTCGATTTCGCATCGAACTTCCTGCGCATGTGCTTTGCGGTGCCGTGTGAGGATTACAAGGTCAATCCAGTGATGGCGGAAGCCCTGGACAAGATCTTCATCCTTCATGCCGACCACGAGCAGAACGCGTCGACCTCGACCGTGCGCATTGCGGGCTCGTCCGGCGCCAATCCGTTCGCCTGTATCGCTGCCGGCATCGCCTGCCTGTGGGGACCGGCGCATGGCGGCGCGAACGAAGCTGCGCTGCAGATGCTGGCCGAGATCGGCACCGTCGACAAGATTCCGGAATTCATCGCCAAGGTGAAGGACAAGAACAGCACTGTCCGCCTGATGGGCTTCGGCCACCGCGTCTACAAGAACTACGATCCGCGCGCGAAGATCATGCAGCAGATGTGTCACAAGGTGCTGGCGGAAACCGGCCACCAGAACGACCCGCTGCTCCATGTCGCCATGGAACTCGAGAAGATCGCACTGAGCGACGAATACTTCGTCCAGCGCAAACTCTATCCGAACGTCGATTTCTATTCGGGTATCACGCTGAAGGCGATGGGATTCCCGACCTCGATGTTCACCGTGCTGTTCGCGGTCGCCCGCACCGTTGGCTGGATCAGCCAGTGGAGCGAGATGATCCAGGACCCGCAGCAGAAGATCGGCCGTCCGCGCCAGCTCTACACCGGTGCTACGTCCCGCGACTATGTCGGGATCGACAAGCGCAAGTAAGCGCAACACCACTCTCAGCAAAAAGGCCCGTGCGAAGCACCGGCCTTTTTAGTTGGGCATGATCTTTTTTTCGAAAACCGGTTGCTACTTTTCGGGATCATGCCCTAGCGAAGCGTCGCGATCACGCCGTCCGCGGCCAGTTCGCTCGGCCGTTTGCCGCCGGTGGACATGATCTGCTCCAGCCGGCCGAAGGCCTCCACCTGCCGTTGCCGCGCCGGCGTATCGCCCATGATGTCCCGCAATGCCGGCGCGAGTTTTTCCGCCGTGAAATCCTGTTGCAGGAATTCGGGGATCACGTTTTCGCCAAGGATGAGATTGGCCAGAATGATCGATGACGTCTGGATCACGCGACGCGCAACGAAGGCCTCTATCTCCGTGACGCGATAGGCCGTCACCATCGGCACGCCGGCCAACGCCAATTCGAGCGTCACCGTTCCGGATTTTGCCAGCGCGGCGCGCGCGCTCCGGAACGCAGCCCTCTTGTCGCTGTCGCTGACGATGATCCTCGGCTGCACTGACCAGCTTTCGGCAGCCGCGCGGACGCTGTCCAGCAATTCGGGTGTGGTCGGCAATACCGGCTCGAACATCACACCCTGAGAGCGCAACAGCCGCAGCGTTTCGCCAAAGATCGCCATGTTGCGCTTGATTTCGCTGCGGCGGCTTCCGGGTAACACGACCAGCAGCGGCGGCGCGGCGGTCCTGCGCGCCAGTTCCTGCGCATTCGGCCGCAGCGCATCGAGTTCGTCCAGCAAGGGATGACCGACGTAGCTGCACGGCGGACCACCCAGCTTGCGGTGAACCTCTGTCTCAAACGGCAACACCGCAAGAACCCGATCGACATAGGCGCGCATCTTCTTCGCGCGTCCGCCTCGCCAGACCCAGACCGTGGGCGGAACATAGTTCACGACAGGGATCGACGGATCGCGGGCACGAACGCGCCGCGCCACACGATGGGTGAAGTCCGGGCTGTCGATCAGCACCAGTACATCGGGATGCTCTTTCAGGACTGCGTCAGTCGCATCACGAAGACGCTGAAGGATCATCGGCAGCTTTTTCGGGATCGAAGCAAAACCAATGATCGACAATCCCTCAACTGAAACCAGCGATACAAGCCCCTGCTCCGCCATGTGGCGGCCGCCGATCCCGACCAGCCTCACCGCAGGTCCGAGCCGCTCGCGCAACGCGATCATCAGTCCTGCACCGAGCCGGTCGCCGGATTCCTCCGCAGCGATCAGGAATATCGTTCGTGGTGCTTCAGTATGAGCGGCGCTCGTACTCACAACGGCAGTCCCGTGACGAACAGCCCGGCCTGATCGGCCTTCGCCGTCATCACATCGGCCTCGGCAACGAGCGAATGTCCGGCAACGGTACCGATGCCGGCAAGACCAGCGGCCACGATGCCGTCAATGGTCCTCGGGCCCAGCGTCGGCAGGTCGAAGCGCAAGTCCTGGCTGATCTTCGGCGTCTTGACCAGCACACCGCGGCCTGTCTTGGCGCGAATTCGCTTCTCCTCGCGCAGCCGCACGACCCGGGCCAGAAGCGCGTCCGTGCCCTCGATGTCTTCGACAGCGACGACGTGACCGTCAATGACGACGACCGCCTGACCGACGTCAAAGGGGCCGAGCGCCCGCAGCAGGTCGCGTCCTTTTGCAATGTCGGCCAGAGCGTCAGCGTCAGGAACCCGGCGTGTGAGGCTTCCTTCCGGCATCAGCAGTTCTGGCGCGACGTCTCCGATGCCAACGACGCGAAAGCCGTATCGTTCAAAAATGCGGCTCACGCCCGACAACAGATGATCGTCGCCGCCGCGCAGCGCCGCTGCGATAGCGGGGATGGCGCGCACGGTGCCCCAGTCAAGACGAACATCCGACAGCGCCGGCCGCACCATCCCGCCGAGAAACACGATGTCGCGACATCCCTCGGACCGGATCAGCCGGGTCAGCCGGCCGACCTGGCCGAGTGCAACCCAATGGTGCGGAAACTGCGTCACGCGAACCGGATCGCAAAACCCCCTGACGGCAAATATAAACGGCGCGATCCCCCGCGCGCGCAGCGCCTCCGCAACCGAGAACGGCAGCACACCGCCTCCTGCAATGATGCCGACTGTCGCGGATATTTCGGGGCCTGCTGTCATCGCGTTTCGAGGTGAGCGCGCTCGGTGGGCTTGTTGGGATTGTTGTGAGCCATGCAGAGCGGCCGCTTGTTGCCGTCGTCAATGAACGTCAGAATTTCCGCGATCGCAGGGTCGCTGTCAGCCATTGGCCGCACGGCCGCAAGCCGGTCGGAAAATACGCCACCGCCGTGGAAGAGCTGTTGATAGAATTCGCGCACGAGTTGAAGGCGCTTGTGGGTGAACTTTCGCCGCCGCATACCGACAACGTTCAATCCTTCAAGATGCGCGAACTGGCCGCTGACAAGGCCGTATGGAATGACATCACCGCGCAGACCGGACACACCGCCAACCATGGCCTGAGCTCCGACCCTGACGAACTGATGCGCGGCCGACAGGCCGCCAAAGAAGACGTAATCGCCGACTTCGCAGTGGCCGCCGAGTTGCGCTCCATTGGCAAGAATGACATCGCTGCCGATCTGACAGTCGTGCGCGATATGGCTATAGGCCATGAAAAACCCGCGCGCGCCAACCCGGGTAATTCCACCTCCGGCGACCGTACCTGCGTTTATCGTGACCGACTCCCGAATGGTGCAGGCGTCGCCGATCTCCAGCCGCGTCAATTCCCCGCGATGGCCGGAAGATTGCGGCGGCGTGCCGAGAGAGGCGAACGGATAAACCGAGCAACCGGCGCCGAGCGTGGTGTGGCCGCCAATGTTGACATGGGCATGCAGCGTGCAGTTCGCGCCAATCGTCACGTTCGATCCCACAATACAGTAAGGACCGATTGAGGCTCCATCGCCGATGACAGCTCCGTCCTCAATTCGCGCCGTTGGATCGATCTTGCTCATCAGCCCCTCTTGCCTGCATGCCTTTCGCTCAGCCGAAAACTAGCCATGCAGACGATATGACATCGTTATAGTGCAAGCCCGCCCGTCATCTGGAATGAAAGACGGCACAAGCATGGTCATCAATTGTTACGCATGATGACAGGACACGTCAGTCGGCCAGCATCGCGCCGACGTCGGCCTGAGCGACGATTTCACCATTGACCTTGGCGTCACCGTGAAACCACCACATGTCCCGCCGCCGCGTTACCAGCTTCATATGATAGTGAATGATATCGCCCGGCCCCGTCGGCTTGCGAAACTTGCATTTATCGATGGTCAGAAAATACACCGCCGTCGGACGATCGGTCTCGGTCGACAGCATGCCGATCACACCGGCGGTCTGCGCCATGCCTTCAATCATCAGGACGCCCGGATAGATCGGACGGCCGGGGAAATGCCCTAAAAACTGCGGTTCGTTGGCAGATACGTTCTTGATGCCGATGCCGCTGAAATCCTTGCGGATGTCGATCACCCTGTCGATCAGAAGCATGGGATAGCGATGCGGCAGAGTTTTCAGGATCTGCCCGATATCCACGGCCTCAATGGTGATTGGCGCCTTCTCGTCCATTATGTCTGTTCCTCGTCGCCCGAACCGGACGGCTTCGATTTCAATTTCGCACTGCCTTCCCGGCCGAGACGCTCCACCTCAAACAGCTCGCGAAAGAACTGCTTGATCGGCTTGGCCGGCGAGCCGCCCCAGCGCGCGCCGGGCGGCACTTCGCCGACGACGCTGCTTCGTGCGGCGATCTGCGCCCCGTCGCCGATGGTGGCATGATCGCTCACGCCGATCCGCGCCCCGAGGATAACCCCGTCACCGAGCGTCGAACTGCCCGCGATCCCGCTCTGGCTGACGACGATGCAGTTCCGCCCGATGGTCACGTTGTGGCCGATCTGGACCAGGTTGTCGATCTTGCTGCCTTCGCCGATCACGGTGTCATTCAGGGCACCCCGATCCACCGTTGTCCCGGCGCCGATCTCGACCCCGTTCTGGATAATGACCCGACCCGCCTGCGGCACCTTCTGATGCCCTCTCGCGCCCATCAGGTATCCAAACCCGTCCTGACCGATACGACAGCCGGGATGGATAATGACGTCGTTGCCGATGAACGCACACAGGATCGAAGCATTCGCGCCGATATTGCAGTCGCGACCGATGCGGACGCCCGCCCCGATCACCGCTCCCGAGCCGATCACGGTTCCGGAGCCTATTTCGACGTCCGGTCCGATCACCGCAAGCGGATCGACCACAACGTCGTCCTCGAGATACGCGGACGGATGCACCACCGCACCGGCCGCGACGCCGCTGTTGTCGAACCACGAGGCAGGACGCAGGGTATCGGGATAGAGCGACCGCATCGCTGCGACAAAGGCTTTGTATGGCTCAGCGACCCGCAGAACCGCGACTTGTGGGGGAACGCTGCCCTCCATGCGCTCATTCACCAGACACGCGCCAGCATGTGTCTGTTCGAGCTGAGCCGCGTACTTCTTGCTCTCGCAGAATGTCAGATGAGCGGGCCCTGCCCGGTCCAGCGATGCCGCGCCTGCGATGGCCCTGCCGGCACACGATGGGTCGGCAAGCTGAGCGCCGGTCAACGCGGCAAGGTCTGCCAGCGTCACCGGTGAAGGACTCTTGAAGAATGTCCTCTGCGTCATTCCACCCGCCGCGGTCAGGGAAAAGCACTTTCCCGCGACGCGAACTCCGGACCGCAGAAGGAAAATGCCTGCAACAAAATACTTGAGCGGGTTCCAGCCGGACGGCTGGAACCCGCTATGTCGAAGTGCGAGCTCTTTATGAGCTCAGAATGAAGTGCCGCCGCCGAACCGGAATTCTTGCGTCCGGTCGTTTGCACCCTTGGTCAGCGGGATCGCATAATCGAAGCGCAGCGGTCCGAACGGCGACTGCCAGATCAAGCCGACACCGACCGATGACCGGATCAAGCCGTCATCACCGGCAACGGTCAGACATTGATTTCGGGCGTTGTCGATAGGAGCCCCTCCGCATCCGCCCACGAGAGACCTCGCACCCTGGTAATCGAACAGCGAGCCGGCGTCAGCATACACCGCTCCCTTCAGGCCAATTTCCTTGGGCAGGAACCAGAATGGCATCTGCAGTTCGGCCGAGGCGCCCCAGTATTTGGTGCCGCCCAGAGCGTCCTGATAGGTGCCCTGCGTGATATCGCGGGGACCAATACCGACCGGGGCGAAGCCGCGAACGAGGTTCGGACCCATCTGGAAGTGATCCAGCATGCGGATGCCCTTGCCTGTGTCGGTGAGAACACCGCCCTGCAGGCGCAGCACGCCGACAACATCCGACACGACCGGCGTATAGAGCTTCACGTCACCGACCGTCTTCAGGTAGCTGACGTCACCGCCAACACCCGCGTAGTCCTGATTCAGGGTCGCCAGGATACCGGAGGTTGGATCCTTGTTGTTGTCGAGCGTGTTGTAAGCGAGCGTATAGCCGAGCGCCGACGTCACGACCGGGCCATTGGCAAGACCCTGCTTCACGGCGACCGAGGCTTCTCCGTCAGCAAAGCAGTTGTTGCCGCCGATGAGCGCGCTGTAAGGCGTGCCCCCGGGATTCTGGTTGTTCGGATCGCCACCTGCTCCGATGTATGCGGGGGTCGGGAAGTAAGAACTGCCTGGGATACCCGCACCGAAGTTATTACAGTTCGTCAGGTACGACGGCAGCGTGATTTCCTGCTGCGAGATCGAATAACGCAGCTGCAGGTTCAGGTCTTCACGCAACTGGAAGCCGAGGCGCGGGCTGAAGCCGATCGACTTCGAGTCGTAGGACACGTAGTTCGAAGCGAGCTGCTTGCGCTGATAGAAGTCGAGGCCCAGTGCCACGCGGTAGCCGAGCAGATACGGCTCGACGAACGACAGCTGATAACCCTGCGTGCGCTGTCCATACTGCACAGACGCCTTCGCATACAAACCACGGCCGAGCAGATTGCGCTCCGAGACACTGACTTCGCCGAGGAAGCCGTCTGCGGTCGAATAACCACCGGACACCGAGAAGTCGCCGGTCGATTTCTCTTCGAGATCGACGTTCAGAACGACGCGGTCGGTTGACGAGCCGGGCTCGGGAACGATCTTCACGGTCTTGAAGTAGTCGAGGTTCTTGAGGCGGCGCTCGGCGCGATCGACCAGCGCCCGGTTGTAGGCATCGCCTTCGGAGATATCGAACTCACGGCGAATGACATAGTCGCGGGTTCTGGTATTGCCGCGAACATTGATTCGCTCGATGTAAGTGCGCGGCCCCTCTTCGATCGCGAACACGATCGACACGGTGTGCGCCTCGAAATTGCGGTCACCCCGCGGCTTCACGGTTGCGAATGCGTAACCGCGACGCGACGCCTCGATCGACATCTCCTCTACCGATTTTTCAACAGCTTCGGCGTTGTAGATCGAACCGACGCTCACGCGCGACAGGCTGCGGAGCGAGTTGCCGTCAAACGAAGCGATGCTGGACTGGAAGTCGACAGACCCGACGCGATACTGCTGCCCTTCTTCGATCTTGAAGGTCACAAGGAATCCCTTGCGCTCGGGATCATACTCGGTCAGCGCGGCGACGATCTGAATGTCGGCGTAGCCGTTCTTGAGGTAGAACCTGCGCAGGATATCGCGGTCGGCTTCGATGCGGTCCGGGTCATAAACGTCATTGGAGCCGAGGAAGCTGAGGAAGTTGCTTTCACGGGTCTTGATCACGTCCTTCAGGCGATAGGACGAATAAGCCTTGTTGCCGACGAAATCGATCGACTTCACGCCGGTCTTCGCGCCTTCGGTGACCTCAAAGACGAGATCGACGCGGTTGTTCGGCTGCTCGATGATCTTGGGCTCGACCTTGACGTCGTAGCGGCCGTTGCGGCGATAGATTTCGGTAATGCGCGCGGTGTCGGACTGAACCATGGCTCGCGACAGCGTTCCGCGCGCCTTGGACTGAACTTCGGCCGAAAGCTGCTCGTCCTTGACCTTCTTGTTGCCTTCAAAAACCACGCGGCCAATGACCGGGTTTTCGACGACCACAACCACCAGACGGCCGCCCGCCTGGTTGATCTTCACGTCCTGGAACAGTCCGGTCTCGATCAGGGCCTTCAGGCCGTCATCGATACGGGCGCTGTCGAGGCGTCCGCCGGGGCCGGGCTTGAAATAGGAACGGATGGTATCAGCTTCGATACGGCGGTTGCCTTCCACGCCGATGGAAGCCGCGGTCTGGGCGACGGCCTGCGACGACACGAGCGAAGCGGTCGCCACTGCGGCAACCGGCAAAGCAATCATGATCAGGGCGGCGGCCAAACCACCCCTTAGCACTCGCAATCCAACCATCATGCGCCAGGCGCCCTTGTCATTCCAAAGCCGGCCAAACAGAGCCGGGAGATTCCCCAGTTGTTGCACTGCTTGTAGCCAATTTTGCCTAATGGGCAAACGGCCTTTCGCAGAGCAATTCCAATTTCCCAACAAGACGTTGCTGATCGGCCACGCCTGTAAAAAAGCCGCAATCAGGACGCGGCCAAATGCAGGATGTCGTTGTAAGTCGCGAACAACATCAGCATCAGCACAAGAGCCAGCCCGACGCGGAAACCCAGCTCCTGCGAACGCTCCGACAGCGGCTTTCCGCGAATGGCCTCCACCGCATAGAACAAAAGGTGGCCGCCATCGAGAAGCGGCACCGGAAACAGGTTCAGCAGGCCGATGGAGACCGAGAGGACGGCCGCAAGGTGAATCAGGGCCGAGAGGCCGATTGTCGCCACCTGGCCGGAGATCTGGGCGATCCGGATCGGTCCGCCGACCTGATCCGCATTCTCCCGGCCGGTGAAAATACCGCCGATATAGGCAACGGTGCGGTCGACGACGAACCAGGTCTCCTTGACGCCCAGCCAAACAGCAGTCGCCGGATTTACTGGTTTGGTGACGGTGTCGCCGGGGCCCGTGGCGCGGGTGATCCCGAGGATGCCGACCCGATGGACGTTCCCGAACGAATCCTTGATTTCCTTCAGCTGAGGCGTTCCGTTGAGCTTTACGACCTCATCGCCGCGCTTGACGGTAAACACCAGCGGCGTGCCCGCCTTGGTGCTGACGATGCGCTGCATCTCGGTGAAACTCTCGATCGGGTCGCCGTTGATCCCCGTCACGATGTCGCCGGGCTTGAACCCTGCGGCTGAAGCAGCGCTGTTTTCCTGAATGGAATCGACACGTGCGGTCTGGCTCGGCTTGCCGAAGAACGTGAAAAGAGCCGCGAAAATCACGATCGCGAGCAGGAAGTTCGCGATCGGCCCCGCAGCGACGATCGCGGCGCGAGCACCAACACCCTTGTGATGGAAACTGACCTTGCGCTCGTCGGCCGTCATGGTCTGGAGCGTATCGGCGGACGGCGTGCTGGCCTCGGACTCGTCCCCGAAGAACTTCACGTAACCGCCAAGCGGAATCGCCGACACCTTCCAGCGCGTGCCGTGACGGTCGTTGAAACCGAACAGTTCCGGACCGAAGCCGAGCGAGAACGTCAAGACCTTCACCCCGGCCCAGCGGGCGACGAGGAAATGGCCAAGTTCATGGAAGAAGACGACGATGGTCAGGACAAACAGGAAGGGGATGATGTAGCCGATGAGCCCATGACTCAACATATTGAAACTATTCAGGAAAAAATCCACAAGCCAATCCCTCACCAGCGAGCCGTCCGGCCCGGTCCCCAACGATCTAGGATGCCTTTAAGGCAATTTGAGGCAAGAGGGTGACCGCACTATTTCGCGCATCATGGTCAACGGAAATCGCGTCATCCGCCGATGTCAGCGGCGCGAGGTTCCCTGACCGTACCCAGTTGTTCATGGTCGCTTCGACGAGCTGCGCGATGCCCCCGAACCGGATTTTCTGCGCGACGAAAGCTGCCACCGCGACCTCGTTCGCCGCGTTATAGACGGTCGTTGCGCCGTTACCGGTGCGTAGCGCGTCATAGGCGAGTTTCAGTCCCGGAAACCGGTCATAATCAGGCGCTTCGAACGTCAGCGAGCCGATTTTTGCGAGATCCAGTGTCGCCGCGCGTCCAACGATACGATCCGGCCAGCCAAGGCAATGCGCAATCGGCGTACGCATGTCCGGTGTCCCAAGTTGCGCCATAACCGAGCGATCCGAAAACTCCACCATGCCGTGGACGATGGACTGCGGATGCACCAGCACATCGATCTCGTCGGGCGACAAAGCAAACAGATAGGAGGCTTCGATCACCTCCAGCCCCTTGTTCATCATCGACGCGGAATCGATGGTGATCTTCTGGCCCATGCTCCAGTTCGGATGCTTCAAGGCCTGCGCCAATGTCGCTTGCGCGATGTCGGCCGCCTTCCAGGTCCGGAACGGGCCACCGGATGCGGTGATGATCACGCGCACCAGTTCCTCGCGGTTGCCGGATGCCAGGGCCTGAAACAGCGCGTTGTGTTCGGAATCCGCCGGCAGGATGCACGCGCCCGCTTTCGCCGCCCGATCCATGAAGAAGTCGCCGGCGCAAACGAGGCATTCCTTGTTGGCGAGCGCGATGGTCGCGCCGCGATCCGCCGCCGCGAGCGCAGGCTTCAACCCGGCCGCGCCGCTGACCGCCGCCATCACCCAGTCCGCCGGACGTTGGGCCGCTTCGATGATGGCGCTATCGCCCGCGCCGCTGGCAATGTTCGTTCCCGCCAGCGCGTCACGCAATTCGCCGAGTTTCGATGCGTCCGCGACCGCAACAAAGCGTGCACCGAATTCTTTCGCGAGCTTGGCCAGTCCTTCGACGTTGCTGTTGGCCGTCAGTGCTTCGACCTGATAGCGCTCAGGCGATGCCCGCAGCAGATCCATCGTGCTGTCGCCGATCGACCCCGTGGCGCCGAGCACCGTAATGGTCCGCACCGCAGAGGTTGCGGCCTTGTTGTTACGCAACGGAACAGCGTTCATCACATCACCAAACCATGAAACCGCGGCCGACGCCATCAAGGCCGCCGCGCATAAAACCAATGAGCGCGGCGAAAACGATCGCCGCAACGAAACCGTCGAGCCGATCCAGCAATCCACCGTGACCGGGAATGATGTGGCTCGAATCCTTGACGTCGAAACGGCGCTTGATCGCGGATTCGAACAGGTCGCCAAGTTGCGAAACAATCGACAGCACCGCACCGAGCAGAAGCAGCGGAAGCATCGCGCCGAAACCGAGCAACGCGAACGCCGCCGCGATCACGAGGCTGAGCACCAGCCCGCCGATCGCGCCCGCCCATGTTTTCTTCGGACTGACGCGCGGCCAGAGTTTCGGTCCGCCAATGCCGCGTCCGGCAAAGTAACCGCCGATATCTGTGACCCAGACGACCAGAAGCACGAACATCAGTGCGACGAATCCAAACTCTGCGTCACGCCGGACGACAATCGCGGCGATCAAGGCTGCGGCGGCATAAACCAGTCCGCTGGCGACCCAACCGCGCTGTCCGCGTGCGGCAACAGCGGCGAGCACGATCCCCACAGCCACGATCCCGAGCGCGAGATCCGTCCGCCGCATCATCAGACAGACGCCAGCAACCGCGAGCGCGGCAATTCCGGCGACGACGGCGAACCGGTTGCTAGAAGCGCCGACGATCATCAGCCATTCAAAATACAGCAACGCAGCCGCCGCGATCACGATGCAGGCCCATGGCCAGCCGCCGATCCATGCAATCGCAATCGTCAGCGGCGCCATGACCAGCGCGGCAACGACGCGCATAAAGAGATTGCTCGAGCCTTTGGCAGTCTCGGGTGTCGCTGGCGTATCCGGGGCCACGCCGCTCACGATCCCGTCTTTGCGACGGTCTTGGCGACCAGGCCGCCGAAGCGTCGCTCGCGGGTCGCATATTCAGCAATCGCGCCTTCCAGCGCGGCCTTGTCGAAATCCGGCCAGTGAACCGGAACGAACACCAGCTCGCTGTAAGCGGCCTGCCACATCAGGAAATTCGACAGCCGCTGCTCGCCGCTGGTGCGGATGATCAGATCGGGATCGGGAATGTCCGAGGTGTCGAGATAGCTGCCGAGCGCGTCGGTCGTGATCGTCGCCGGATCGCGCTTGCCCTCCGCGACTTCGCGCGCAAGACGCTGTGCCGCGTTGGCAATCTCCTGCCGCGATCCATAGTTGAATGCGACGACGAGCGTCAGCCGCGTGTTATTCCGCGTCAGTTCCTCAGCTTCGCTGAGAAGCGAGCAGATGTCGGATTCGAGTCCCTCACGCTCGCCGATCACGCGAACCCGCACACCATCGGCGTGCAGCGTTGCAAGATCGTTGCGAATGAAGCGGCGAAGCAGACCGAACAGGTCGCCGATCTCGCTCGCAGGCCGCGACCAGTTCTCGGAACTGAACGAAAAGATCGTGAGATAGGAAATTCCGAGTTCATGCGAGGCACGCACCACCTTGCGGAGCGCTTCGACACCGCGGCGATGGCCTTCGGCGCGGGGCAATCCCCTCGCCGCCGCCCAACGGCCGTTGCCGTCCATGATGATCGCGACATGCCGCGGCGCATCGGCACGACCCGAGTCCTCTGGCTTTGGCATGGCGCCGTTCGACATCGCGCGATCTCTTAAACCGTGAGAATTTCTTTTTCCTTGGTCGCAAGCGCCTTGTCGACGTCAGCGATGGCGGCATCGGTCGCCTTCTGAACTTCGTTCGAAAGGCGCTTCTCGTCGTCCTCGGAGATCTGGTGATCCTTCTCAAGCTTCTTGAGCACGTCGAGACCGTCGCGGCGCACGTGGCGCACGGCAACACGCGCAGCCTCGGTGTATTTGTGCGCGACCTTCACGAGTTCCTTGCGGCGCTCTTCGTTCAGTTCGGGAATGCGCAGACGGATGACCTGACCTTCGGTCGCCGGGCTGAGACCGAGGTTCGAATTGACGATCGCGGTCTCGACCGCCTTCACCATCGACTTGTCCCAGACCTGAACCGACAGCAAGCGCGGTTCTGGAACGCTGACCGTCGCAACCTGATTGAGCGGCATGTGGCTGCCGTAGGCTTCGACCTGTACGGGCTCGACCATCGATGCCGAAGCACGGCCGGTGCGCAGCCCGCCGAGTTCGTGCTTGAGCGCGTTGATCGCGCCTTCCATCCGGCGCTTCAGATCGTTGATGTCGAAATTCCCGGCGGCCATGCGATGGTACTCCCTTCAAGTCTGATGCGGATCAACTTAGGATCGCATCTCGTATCTTATTGTTCAGGCTCAATTTTTCGGCTCACGCGCTACCGGAATCGCAGCGCGTCAGCCGGAGACAATGGTGCTCTTGCCCCTGCCGCTCAGCACAGCGCCGATCGACTCCGGCTCCGCGATGGAGAACACAATGATAGGCAACGACGTCTCGCGGGCAAGCGCGAAGGCCGTCGCATCCATCACCTTATAGCCACCTTCAACTGCCTGCGAATGGCTCAGCCGCTCAAACCGCTTGGCGGATTTATCCTTCTTCGGATCGGCGCTATAGACCCCGTCCACGTTGGTGGCCTTGAGGACCGCCTGCGCGCCGATTTCGGCCGCGCGTAAAACCGCAGTGGTGTCGGTTGTGAAATACGGATTACCGGTGCCGCCGGCGAGCACCACGATGCGCCCTTCGGCGAGATAACGGTGAGCAGCGCTGCGCGTGAACAGTTCGCTGACTTGCGGCATGACGAAAGCCGACAGCACGCGTGCCGATTGGCCCTTGCGCTCAAGCGCCGATTCCAGCGCGAGACAGTTCATGATGGTGGCAAGCATTCCCATCGTGTCGCCGGTGGTGCGGGACACACCGCGGGACGAGACCTCGACGCCACGAAAGATGTTGCCACCGCCGACGACGACGGCGATTTCAACACCGAGTTCACGGGCCTTGATGAGGTCGCCGGCGATCCGGTCGATGGTGGGCTGGTGAATACCGAAGGATTGGTCCCCGGCGAGATACTCGCCGGACACCTTGATCACGACACGTCGATAAGCCGGTTCACCCATGCGATCGCTCACTCTTTCGAATTGAGCGCATTCCGGAGCAACCAATCGGCGTTGCTCGATGCGCCCGGAGTCCGACCGGCTCGCGCGAAGTCCGTTACCCCTGACCTGCAGCGGCTGCGACTTCAGCGGCGAAATCGGATTCCTGCTTCTCGATTCCCTCGCCCAGAGCATAGCGCACAAAGCCGGTCACCTTGATAGGCGCGCCGACTTTACCCTCAGCATCCTTCACAGCCTGCGCCACGGACTTGGCGTTGTCGTGAATGAACGCCTGCTCCAGCAGGGTCACTTCCTTGTAGTAGGTCTTCAGACCCGATTCGACGATCTTGGCGATCATCGCATCCGGCTTGCCCTGCTGACGATACTTGTCGGCCATGACGTCCTTCTCGCGGCGCACAACCTCGGGATCGAGGCTTGTGGCATCGAGCGCCTGCGGATTGGCGGCGGCGACGTGCATCGCGATCTGACGGCCGAGGGTCGCCAGCTCATCCTTCGCGCCGGTCGATTCGAGCGCAACGAGCACGCCCATCTTGCCGAGGCCGTCGAACACGGCGTTGTGGATGTAGCTCGCGATCACGCCATCGCTGACCGAAAGCTCGGCCGCGCGGCGCAGCGTCATGTTTTCGCCGATGGTGGCGATTGCATCGGCGATCGCGCGCTCGACGGTGATGTCGCCAACCTTGGCGGCCTTGATCTTCTCGACGTCGGTGCCGGTCTTCAACGCAACCTGACCGACCATCTTCACGAGGCCCTGGAACTGTTCGTTGCGCGCGACGAAGTCGGTCTCGGAGTTGACCTCGACGACGACGCCCTTGGTGCCCGCGGTGATGGCCGCGATCAGACCTTCCGCCGCAACGCGGCCGGCCTTCTTGGCAGCCTTCGAAAGGCCCTTCTTGCGCAGCCAGTCGATGGCGGCTTCCATGTCGCCATTGGTCTCGTTGAGCGCCTGCTTGCAGTCCATCATGCCTACGCCGGTCTTCTCGCGCAGATCCTTGACCATCGCTGCAGTGATCGTTGCCATCGTGGGATGTCCTTTGCCTGTGCGGGCCGCACGGCGCAGCGTGTGCTGGCAAGCCGGAATTCGACGCGCAGGATTTACATACAAGTTTGCGCGTATTTTTGGTCGCAGAACCAATACGCGCCGTCGGGGAAAGGCGCGGCCGGATGAACCGGCCGCGCGATAGTTGTGAAGCTTATTCCGCTTCTGCGGTCAGCGCCTTCGACTGGGCGACCCAGCCGTCAGCACGCGCCGGAAGACCGACTTCTTCGCCGATCTTGTGGGCGGTGTCGTGATCGAGTTCGGCAAGCTGCCAGTAGTGGAAGATGCCGAGGTCGTTGAACTTCTTCTCGATCGCGCCGGACACGCCGGTGAGCTTCTTGAGGTCGTCGGCAACGCCGCGCGGACCGGCAAGGCCCTGGAAGCCTTCCGACTTCGCAGGCGCGGCTTCCGGAACGGGATTGGCCATTGCGCCAATGTCGATGCCAGCACCGCCCTGTGCACGCGAAATGCCGTCGATCACCGCGCGCGCGATGAGATCGCAATACAGCGAGATCGCGCGGCCGGCGTCGTCGTTGCCGGGAACGACATACGAGATGCCCTTCGGGTCGCAGTTGGTATCGACGATCGCTGCCACCGGGATGTTCAGCCGGTTGGCTTCCGCAATCGCGATGTCTTCCTTGTTGGTGTCGATCACGAAGATCAGGTCGGGCAAGCCGCCCATGTCCTTGATGCCGCCGAGCGAGCGGTCGAGCTTGTCGCGCTCACGCGTCAGCGTGAGGCGCTCTTTCTTGGTGTACTGATTGCCTTCGCCCGAGCCCAGCATCTCGTCGAGCTGACGCAGACGCTTGATCGAACCGGAAACGGTCTTCCAGTTGGTCAGCGTGCCGCCGAGCCAGCGCGAATTGACGAAGTACTGCGCGGAGCGCTTCGCGGCTTCCGCCACGCCGTCCTGTGCCTGACGCTTGGTGCCGACGAACAGCACGCGGCCGCCCTTGGCAACGGTGTCGCTGACAGCCTGCAGCGCGCGGTGAAGCAGCGGCACGGTCTGCGCGAGATCGATGATGTGAATGTTGTTGCGGGCACCGAAGATGTAATCCGCCATTTTCGGATTCCATCGGTGAGACTGGTGACCAAAGTGCACGCCAGCTTCCAAGAGCTGACGCATAGAGAATTCAGGTAACGCCATAGTTGTGTTCTCCGGTTGGTTCCTCCGGAAGCGTGTGAGCAAGACAGGCCAACGACAAAAGTCACGAATGACAAAAGTACTTGGCCCGGTTGCCACCGGACGGCTGTTTAGAGCCATGCTTCCGTGTGAGATGCGCGGCTTATACCCACGCCACCTTGGTTAAGCAAGCAAATCCGGCCGATTTTACGGCCCCAGCCCCGCCAAATCCGGCGGGACATTAGCCCCGCCAAATCTGGCGGGACATTGCCTTTGCTGGACATCAGCCGGGCGGCTTTGGCGCCGGTCTCGCCACCGGTGCTGGCCGCGGTGGAGGAGCCGCGCGCGGCGGCGGTGCGGCCGGGCGTGGGGCCATCTGAGGCCTTGGCGCCATCTGGGGTCGTGGCGGTGGTGCCGCCGGCCGCTGGAACTGCGGCTGTGGACGCGGCGCCATCTGAGGTCGCGGAGGCGGCGCAGCGGGCCGCTGGAACTGCGGTTGCGGCCTTGGAGCCATCTGCGGACGCTGAGGCGGTGCAGTCGGCCGCTGGAACTGCGGCCGCTGGACTTGCGGCTGAGGTCGTGGCGCAGCCTCAGGCCTTGGCGCAGCTGTCGGTCTCTGGGGCCTTTCCGGACGGCCCGGTCTGGCTGCCGGCCCAGAAGGCGCGACAGTTCCCGGCTGCACGGATGGCGACGCGGAATCGGGCCTTCCACCGGGCCTCCGGTCTGGCCGCCCGGGACGTCCATCTTGAGGACGCCCATCTTGACCCTGCTGCGGTCCCGTCACGCCGGGAGCCGGCAAAGTGCTCGGCAGGGGACGCGCGCCCGGTCGGGGCCGTCCATCCTGTCCGGTGCCTGGAGTTTGCCCCGGCAGCACATTGCCCGGCCGAAGATTGCCCGGTTGGACACCGTCGGGCCGCTGACCCTGTCCCGGTCGTCCCAGTCCCGGCGCTCCCGGACGGCCGCCACCGGCGGCGACCGGAAGAACGCCCGGCGGAGGTGTCACCTTGCCCTGACGGATCAGGTTCGCCCTGCGCGTGGCCGACGGCGGCAGGCCCGGTGCAAACGCGGGACGGGTTGTCGCCACGCCACCCGGTCCAGCACCAGCACCCGGTCGTCCAGGCCTGAACTGACCGCCCGGCCCGAACTGGCCGCCGGGTCTCCCGGGGCGAACGACGCCGTCCGGCGGACGCCGGTTGATGATCGTGTTGATCACGTTCCTGTTGTGGATGTTGGTGAACAGGAATCGATTGATCGGCGGACGCACATAGATCGGCGGCCGGATGAAGATCGGAATCGGAATGAAGATCGGCTGCGGCAGATAAAACACGTCGTCGTAATAAATCGGCGGATCGAGCACGATGAAATCTTCGGGCGGCGGCGGCAGGAAGAACACCGGCACCGGCGGCGGCGGCGCGAATCCAAACACCGGATCGTCGAACATCAGATACGGACGATCGACGTATTCGTACTCGTATTCCGGCGGCGGCGGCACATCGTAGGCATATTCGTCGAAGGCCGGGGGCGGCTCGAGCGCGGCGGCGATATTGGCAAGCCGGCGGCGCGCGTCGGCGGCATGCGGCCCCTTCGGATAGCGCTTCAGATAGGACCAGTAAGCCTGCTGGGTATTGGCGCGATAGGTCTGCCGCCAAGTGATCGCCTCGCGGCGCGCGGCGACGATCGCCCTCACCCGCTTCGCCATCGGATCGTCCGGATAGGCGGCAAGGAACGCCTCGTAGTCGGCAATCGTGTCGCGTTCGAGCGCGGCGGTGTAGGCGTCCTGAGCGCCAAAATCGCGAATGGGCTTTGAGCGCGCAGCGGCATCCTGATTGGCCTGCAGCGGTGGCGCATCCGGCGCGCGGTCGAAGAACACGAAGTCCCCCTCAAGCTTTTGCGCGTCCCATGGCACCTGCGCACCCTTGGTCACGTCGTTGACGCGCAGCTTCGTGCGATTGAAAACGTCTGGGAGCGAAATGCCGCCGGTGCGGATCATTTCTGCAAGCGCCTGCGCATAAGGCCCGTAATTGCCGGTCGGATTCGGCGCGACCGTTCCGGGCGCGGCGTTGAACGCGATCAAGCCCTTCGGTTCAGGCTCGATCAGCGCAAGACCGCCCGCGAGCGGCTGGCCTTCCTTCGCGAACGGATGATTGTACGCCGCATCAATCACGACGATGTTGGCTTTCAGCGGCAGCGACGACAACTGGCGGATGTAGTCGCCGATCCGCAGGCCTTCGACTGGAACGTCTGTGTCACGCGCCATCACGGCATCGACCGGCACGAAGTAATTCTCACCCGCAAGCTGCAGGCCGTAACCCGCCAGATAAACCATCGCGACGGTGTTCGGGCCGGCCTTTTGCGCTTTCTGGATGAAGTCGCGGAAGGTTTGCCGCAGCGTCTCGCCGTCGAGATCGCGCGCGCCGACCACATCGAAACCTGCGGCCTGCAAGGTCTGGGCGATCAGGCCCGCATCGTTGGCGGCTGTCGCCAGCGGCGCGCTTTGATAGTTGCCATTGCCAATGACCAGCGCGATGCGGCTTTGTTGACCTTGCGTGGGCGGTGGGGTTTGCGCGTGAAGCACCGACGCCATGGCAGCGAAAGCCAGCGCTGCCGCAAAAAGCCTGATCATCCCGCGCATGAGACGTGTCCCTCGTTCAGCCCAACGGCACAGTCAAACCCGCGCCGTCTGAACAGAGTTTGAACGAAAGGTAGTCGGATTAAGGCAGACGGGAGGCCTGCGCGAAACGGTCACACCGTCTGAACGTCCACCACGCCGGAGACCGCCTTGATCGCACCGGCGATCTGCGGCGAGACCTTGAACCGGCCCGGAAGCTTCAGCTCCACCTCGGTTTCGAGGTCGAGCATCATCACCAGCGTGACCTCGCCGTCGCCGGCCGCCGGCCCCGCAGACTTTGCAAAAGGCTTGGCCGGCTGGATTTTGTTGCCAACAGACGCGGCCTGATGACCTTCCAAGCGCTTGGCGATCGACTCCAGCGGCTTGTCGTCGCGCACGAAGATCCGCAATCCCTTCTGGGTCTTGGCGGCAGCATCGTCGAGCGGTTCCGCATGAAGGATCCGGGCGCGGACATCCTCACCCTGCAACTCCGCGCCGATCTGCATGAGAACGGCCGTTCCGGGCTCCAGCACGTCGCGATACTGCGCCAGCCCCTCCGAAAACAGCACGGCCTCGAAATGTCCGGTCGGATCGGACAGCCCAATGATGCCCATCTTGTTGCCGGTCTTGGTGCGGCGTTCCATCCGCGACACCACCGTCGCGGCCACACGTCCCGCGGTCGCTCCGGTCTTCACCGCGCGGGAGAACTCGCTCCACGACTGCACACGCAGGCGCTTCAGCGCTGTCGCATAATCGTCCAGCGGATGCCCCGACAGGAAGAAACCGATGGCGTCGTATTCGCGGCGCAGGCGATCAGCCGGCAGCCACGGCTCGATATTGGGAAGCACGATGCTCGGGGCATCCGCCATGCCGCCGAACATGTCGTTCTGGCCCGACGTCGCGGCTTCGTGGCCGCGCTGGCAGGCCGCGACGATGGCATCGGCCCCCGCAAACACCCGCGCCCGGTTAGAATCGATGGTATCGAACGCGCCGGCTGCGGCGAGACTTTCGACCACGCGCTTGTTAATCGCGCGCGGATTCACCCGCGCCGCGAAATCGGCCAGTGACGTGAAAGCTTTGTCGCCACGTGCCTCGACCAGAAGATCGACCGCCTGCCCGCCGACTCCCTTCAGCGCAGCGAGCGCGTAATAGATCGTCTGGTCCCTGACCTCGAACGTCGCGCCCGAGCGATTGACCGACGGGGCCTCTACCTTGAAGCCGAGCCGCTGCGTCTCGGCGCGGAATTCCGACAGTTTGTCGGTGTTGTTCATATCCAGCGTCATCGACGCCGCGATAAACTCCACCGGATAATGCGACTTCATGTAGGCGGTCTGGTAGGAGACCAGCGCATAAGCCGCCGCGTGGCTTTTGTTGAAGCCGTAGTCGGCGAACTTCGCGAGCAATTCGAAGATCGTTTCCGCCTGCCCCTTGGTCACGTTGTTTTTCACAGCGCCCGCGACAAAGATCGCGCGCTGCTTTTCCATCTCCGCGCGGATCTTCTTGCCCATCGCGCGGCGCAGCAGGTCGGCGTCGCCGAGCGAGTAGCCGGCCATGACCTGCGCGATCTGCATCACCTGTTCCTGATAGATGATGACGCCGAAGGTTTCCTTGAGGATCGGCTCCAGCATCGGATGCAGGTATTCGGGCTCCTCATCGCCGTGCTTGCGCGCGCAGTACGTGGGAATGTTCGCCATCGGACCCGGACGATACAGCGCGACCAGCGCGATGATGTCTTCGAAGCGGTCGGGGCGCATATCGACCAGCGCGCGCCGCATGCCCTGACTTTCAACCTGGAACACGCCGACCACTTCGCCGCGCGCCAGCATCTCGTAACTCTGCTTGTCGTCGAGCGGCAGCGTCGCAAGATCGACTTCGACGCCGCGCTGCTTCAGCAGTTTCACCGCAACGTCGAGCACGGTCAGCGTCTTCAGGCCGAGAAAGTCGAACTTCACCAATCCCGCAGGCTCGACCCACTTCATGTTGAACTGGGTGACCGGCATGTCCGATTTCGGATCGCGGTACATCGGCACCAACTCACTGAGCGGCCGGTCGCCGATCACGATGCCCGCCGCGTGGGTCGAGGCATGGCGAGTCAGGCCTTCAAGGCGCTGCGCGATGTCGAAGGCGCGCGCGACCACCGGATCTTCGTCGCGGAAGGCCTGCAGCTTCGGCTCGCTCTCGATGGCCTTCGCCAGCGTGACGGGCGCTGCCGGATTCTGCGGCACCAGCTTGGTGAGCCGATCCACTTGCCCGTAAGGCATCTGCAGCACGCGGCCGACGTCGCGCAGCACGCCGCGCGCCTGCAACGTACCGAAGGTGATGATCTGCCCGACCTGCTCGCGGCCGTAGCGATCCTGCACGTAACGGATCACCTCGATGCGGCGGTCCTGACAGAAGTCGATGTCGAAGTCCGGCATCGACACACGTTCCGGGTTGAGAAAGCGCTCGAACAGCAAGCCGAACCGGATGGGGTCGAGGTCGGTAATCGTCAGCGCATAGGCCACCAGCGAGCCTGCACCCGAGCCGCGGCCCGGACCGACCGGAATGCCCTGAGCCTTCGCCCACTTGATGAAGTCCGACACGATCAGGAAGTAGCCCGAATAGTTCATGCGGGTGATGACATCGAGTTCGAAGGCGAGACGCTTGCTGTAGTCTTCCTCGGTCATGCCCGGCGCGAGACCATGCAACGCCAGACGTCCCGCTAGACCTTCGGCGGCCTGGCGGCGCAACTCCCCGCCCTCCTCGGCTTCCGCATCGCCGGCGTTGTCACTTCCCACCGTGAAGCGCGGCAGGATCGGCTTGCGCGTCCGTGGCCGGTACGCGCAGCGCTTCGCGATCTCGACGGTAGAAGCCAGCGCTTCCGGCAGATCGGCGAACAGCACGGCCATTTCGGCGCGCGTCTTGAAGCGATGATCCGGCGTCAACTGATTGCGATCGGTTTCCGACACCAGGCGCCCACCCGCGATGCAGAGCAGCGCGTCATGTGCCTCGTAATCATCGGCGGTCGCGAAGTACGGCTGGTTGGTCGCGACCAGCGGCAGGCCCATGGCATACGCCATGTCGATCAGCGCGGGCTCAACGCGGCGTTCGTTCTCAAGCCCATGGCGCTGCAATTCGATGTAGAGCCGGTCCCCGAACAGTTTCGCCAGCGTGTCGCAGCGCGCCTGAGCCAAAACCGGCTGCTCGGCGCTGATGGCCTGCGCGATCACTCCTTCCGGTCCGCCTGTCAGGGCAATCAACCCGCTGGTCTCGCCGTACAGCCACTCGATCTTGATATGGGGCGACTGATTGACCGGCGTGTCCTGAAACGCGCGGGAGTTCAGCTTCATCAGGCTGCTATAGCCGTCCTCGTTGGTCGCCAGCAGCACGAGCCGCGCTGGTGCAAGCGCGTTGCGGGCCGCGGGGTCCTGATCGCCGAAATCGACCGACATCGCACAGCCGGTGATGGGCTGGATGCCGTAACCGGCGAGTTTGTCGGAAAACTCCAGCGCGCCGAACATGTTGTCGTTGTCGGTCAGCGCCAGCGCGGGCTGATGGTCGGCCTTGGCAAGTTCCGCCAGCTTGGCAATCGTCATCGAGCCCTGCAGCAGCGAATAGGCCGAATGGACGTGCAGATGGACGAACCCGGGGTCCGACGCGGACGACTTCGGTGAAACAGTTTTGGACATGTGGACCTTGGCAACCTTCGCGGAGTTTCATCGGCGCGATGAACCACCTGCGACGACAGGACGACTCATGAGGGTCGATGGTGGTGCCTTGTACAACAGGTGTCCACGCGGATGACGCGGACCCATCGGTCTATCGCGGGTCCATCATCGTTTTCCCCAGCCTCGGGCGGTCCCGAGGCCGGTCAGTCACTACATCTGAAGCATCACATCTGCGGAATGACTTGCGCCCAGATTGCGATCATTCCGACGAACAGCACAAGCGAGGTCAGCGCAGCAGCTTCTTCAACGAATGTCTTCAACATGACCGAACTCCCTAATCGACGCTCTACCGACTCTATGAGAACGTAATAAGAACATTGTTCCTTATTTGTTCTCGAAGTCAAGCGTCGGAAAATCCGGCCAGTCGCCAATGCTAACAAAACGTAAACCGCCCGTGACTTTCGCAAATCCATCAACAGCTACGCAGGAACGTGAGTTGACGGAGCACGTTAAAAGCGGTCTGGCTCAAACACCTTGAGGAATCTCGGGCGCAGCCCCGGCAGGAGAACACAATGCGCAATCTACTTTTGGCCCTCGCGGTGCTCGGCACCGGCTTCGCCGTCCAGCCGGCTTCGGCGCAGGCCCGAGACTACCCGTTCTGCCTTCAGGGCCGGGACATCGCCACCGGCCAGGGCGACTGCCGTTACTCGACCTATCAGCAATGTCAGGCGACAGCGTCCGGCACCTATGCGGGCTGCTACGCCAATCCCTATTACGCCTACCGCGATGATGAGCCGGTTTATCAGCCGCGCCGCCGCTCGCAGCGCTCGGCCTACTGAGACGGCCTGATCCCGTTCAGTCGAGCTCGATGACGTGACCGTCCTGGAGCGAGACACGGCGGTCCATCCGGGCCGCCAGGTCCATGTTATGCGTCGCGATCAGCATCGCGACGCGTGTCGCTCTCACCAGCTGGGTCAGGGCCTTGAACACATGATCCGCGGTATGCGGATCGAGATTTCCGGTCGGCTCGTCTGCGAACAGGACGCGCGGCGCATTGGCCACCGCGCGGGCAATTGCCACCCGCTGCTGCTCACCACCCGACAATTCAGCCGGCCGGTGCGTCACGCGCTCCGCCAGTCCGAGATAGGCCAGAATTTCCTGTGACCGCTTGACGGTTTCCTTCTTCGGCAGACCACGGATCATCTGCGGCATCATCACGTTCTCAAGCGCCGAGAACTCCGGCAACAGCCGATGCGACTGGTAGACGAAGCCGATGTCGGTGCGCCTGATCTGCGTCCGTTCAGCATCGGACAGTCCCGATGTCGCGGTGCCTCCGACATAAACTTCGCCCTCGTCCGCCTGCTCCAGCAGGCCCGCGATATGAAGCAGCGTCGATTTGCCGGTGCCCGACGGCGCAACCAGCGCAACGGACTGTCCCTCCCACAACGCCAGACTGGCCTTGTCGAGAATGGTCAGCGTAGCTTCGCCCTGTTTGTAACGCCTGCACACGTCATGCAGATAGACGACCGGAACGCCATTTTCCCCCTGCTCCATCGGTGCGCTCATTCGTACCTGAGCGCTTCGATCGGATCGAGGCGCGCGGCGCGCCAGGACGGGTACAGCGTCGCCAGAAACGATAACGTCAGCGCCATGATTACGACCGCCGTGGTTTCTCCGACATCGACTTCAGCCGGAAGCTTGGACAGGAAATAAAGTTCGGGCGAAAACAATTCGGTGTTGGTCATCCATGAGATGAACTGACGGATCGTTTCGATGTTGAGGCAGACAAGCAAGCCGAGCAGGAAGCCCACCAGCGTACCGACCACGCCGATAGCGGCGCCGGTGATCAGGAACACCCGCATCACCGAGCCCTGCGACGCTCCCATGGTGCGCAGGATCGCAATGTCGCTGCCCTTGTCCTTCACCAGCATGATGAGGCCGGAGACGATGTTCAGCGCCGCCACCAGCACGATCAGCGTCAGGATCAGGAACATCACGTTGCGCTCGACCTGCAGCGCATTGAAGAAGGTTGAATTGCGCTGTCGCCAGTCCACCAGGAAGATCGGCCGCTGCGCCGCCTCGGTCACCGACTTGCGGTAGACATCGATCTTGTCGGGGTTGACCGTATAGACCTCGATGGCGGTGACATCGTTGGCGCGATTGAAATAGGCCTGTGCTTCGGGGAGCGGCATGAACACGAACGATGCGTCGTATTCGGACATCCCGATCTCGAAAACGGCTGCGACCTTGTAAGGCTTGATGCGCGGCGTCGTTCCCATCGGGGTTACCGCACCGCGCGGCGCAACCAGCGTGATGCTGTCCCCGGCGCGCAGCGACAGCTGATCCGCAAGACGGCGGCCGATCGCAACGCCCTGCCCCTCGTCGAAGCCTTCCAGCGTGCCCTGCTTGATGTTCTTGGCAATCGACGTGACGCTGTTCAGGTCCTGCGCGCGGATACCGCGCACGAAAACACCCGAAGCGTTGAACGGCGACGACGCCAGCGCCTGCCCGTCAACCACGGGGGCTGCGAGGCGAATGCCCTGAACCTTGCTGATCCGCTCGGCCACGTCCTTCCAGTCGGTCAGCGGCGATTCCAGCGGCTGGACAACCACATGGCCGTTCAGGCCGAGAATCTTGTCGAGCAATTCCTTGCGGAAGCCGTTCATCACCGCCATCACGATGATGAGTGTCGCCACGCCGAGCATGATGCCGAGAAACGAAAAGCCGGCAATGACCGAAATGAAGCCTTCTTTGCGCCGCGCCCGCAGATAGCGGGACGACAGCATCCATTCGAATGGCGCAAAGGGTGGGGTCCGAACTGGCTCGCTCATGTCTGTTCCATAGTCCGGATTTTCATACGAATCGGGCTAATTCTAGTCGCGAGCTACCGCGACCGCGACCACCCTCAAGATAAATCCGTGTATGACTCAGGCGGTGAAGCGGTTGATCGCCTCATCCAGGCTCATGAACTCACGCGATCCGTCGCTGCGGCGCTTGATTTCAACCTTGCCCTCGGCAAGTCCCTTCGGACCGATCAGGATCTGCCACGGAATGCCGATCAGGTCGGCGGTGGCGAACTTGCCGCCCGGCCGCTGGTCGGTATCGTCGTAGAGAACATCGACTCCCTTGGCGTTCAACGCGGCGTAGAGCTTTTCACAGGCGGCTCCGGTCTCGGCGCTGTCCTGCTTCAGGTTGAGGATCGCGATCCGGAACGGCGCGACTTCCTCCGGCCACTTGATGCCGTTTTCATCGTGGCAGGCCTCGATGATCGCACCCACGAGGCGCGACACGCCGACGCCGTAAGAGCCGCCGTGGACCGGCTTCTCCGCGCCATCGGGACCCGACACCGTGGCCTTCATCGTGTCCGAATACTTGGTGCCAAAGTAGAAGATCTGCCCGACCTCGATGCCGCGGGTCTGCACCCGCTTGTCGGCGGGGACTTCGCTCTCATAACGCGCATTGTCGTGAACATCCTCAGTGGCGGCATAGAGATCCGTCCACTGCTTGATGATCGGCGTCAGGTCGCCGTTGTAATCCACGTCCGAACCCGGCACCGGCAGGTCGAGCACGTCCCTGTTACAGAACACGCCGGATTCACCGGTCTCCGCCAGAACGATGAACTCATGGCTGAGATCGCCGCCGATGGGGCCGGTCTCGGCGCGCATCGGGATCGCCTTCAGGCCCATGCGGGCGAAGGTGCGCAGGTAAGCCACGAACATACGATTGTAGGACAGCCGCGCCGCGGCCTCGTCGACGTCGAACGAATACGCATCCTTCATCAGGAATTCGCGGCCGCGCATCACGCCGAAACGCGGACGCTGCTCGTCGCGGAATTTCCATTGGATATGATAGAGGTTGAGCGGAAGGCTCCGATAAGACTTCACGTAAGCCCGGAAGATTTCCGTGATCATTTCCTCGTTGGTCGGACCGTAGAGCAACTCGCGCTTGTGGCGATCCTGGATGCGCAGCATCTCCGGCCCATAGGCGTCATAGCGCCCGCTCTCGCGCCATAAATCAGCAAGCTGCAATGTCGGCATCAGCAGTTCGATGGCGCCGGCGCGGTTCTGCTCCTCGCGGACGATCTGCTCGATCTTCTTCAGCACCCGGAAGCCAAGCGGCAACCACGCATAGATGCCCGCCGCCTCCTGCCGCATCATGCCTGCGCGCAGCATCAGGCGATGCGACACGATCTCCGCTTCCTTGGGCGTCTCTTTGAGAATTGGCAGAAAAAAACGCGACAATCGCATGGGAACACTCAGGGTTTCGATTTAATCCGGGAATCGGCGGGGAAGGCTTGGGAACCTTTTCAGTGAAAGCGGATCAAATGGCAAAACACAAGAGGAAGCATGGGTGTGACTTCTAGGCGATTTGCGGTTCCCGCAACCCATGGTAACAGCCTGATGGGGTTCAAATGACTGCAACACGGATCAGAGCGATAGGACGATGGGCTGCGTTTGTCGCCGTCTATGCGCTTGTGTTCAACGTGATGCTGACCAGCGCCCTGCTGGCCACGGTCTCTCCGTCCAAAGCCAACGCCTTCCACGAACTCTGCCTCAACGGCAGTTCCGCGATCCCTGACGCCGACGGCAACACTGATCCCGGCAAGCCGGTCGTCCGCTGCCCGTTGTGCCTGTCCAGTGCCGTGGCGATGGCCGACCAGCCGCCGCAGACCCCGGCGCTGGCCATCCGCATCGCGCTGCGCGTCCTGTTCGAACCCGTAGCCCACGATCACGTCGTTGCCCGCTTTGCGGAGAGCGATCACCAGCCCCGCGGCCCTCCCCACCTGAGCTGACGACCCGCGCTTCGGCGCATCCGTTCAATCGTCAATCTCACTGGTGGGACTCACCCCATGTTTTCCGTTTCAGTACGGGCGCGCAGCATTCTGCTGGCGTCCGCCGCAGCCGTCGCGACCATCCCGTTCGCACGCGCGCAAACCGCACCTCAAGCGCTGCCGCCCGTCGTCGTCGAAGCCGAACGACAGGATCAGCCTGCAAACACGCGTCCGGTCGCTACCTCTCCCGCGCCGCTCGGCGCAAAAACCGCGCAGCAAGCCCGTCAGGAGATTCAGCAGACGCCCGGCGGCGTCGCCATCGTCTCGGCGGAAGATTACAAGAACAACTCCGTCGCGAGCACGATCAAGGACGTTCTCGGCTACGTGCCGGGCGTCTTTGTGCAGCCGAAATGGGGCGACGACAGCCGCCTGTCGATTCGCGGCTCCAGCCTGTCGCGCAATTTTCACCTGCGCGGCATCCAGCTCTACATGGACGGCATTCCGATCAACACGTCCGATGGCTATGGCGATTTCCAGGAAATCGACCCGACCGCCTACAAGTATGTCGAGGTCTACAAGGGCGCGAACGCTTTGCAGTTCGGCGCGAACTCGCTCGGCGGCGCGATCAATTTCGTGACGCCGACCGGACGCGACATAGGCGTCAACAGCGCAGGCGTCGACATGGGGTCGTTCGGCTATCGCCGCTTTCAGGGCAGCGTCGGCGGCGCGAACGGTCCATGGGACGGCTTCTTCACGGCGTCGAACCAGCAGGCCGAGGGCTTCCGCGATCACAGCTACGGTCACAGCACCCGCGCCAGCGGCAACATCGGCTACCAGTTCTCGCCGGATTTCGAGACCCGTTTTTACATCAACGCCAACGACATCCGGCAGCGCATCCCGGGCGCTGTCACGAGAGCTTCCGCGCTCACGTCACCGCAGACTGCCGCCGCCGGGAACGTCATCAACGACCAGCAGCGCAATATCGACAGCGGGCGGATCGCCAACAAGACGACAATCCGGTTCGACGCCACCACGGTCGAGTTCGGTGCGTTCGCGGTAGACCGCCACCTGATGCACCCGATCTTTCAGTGGCTGGATTATCAGTACAAGGACTACGGCGGCTTCGGAAAAGTCACCGATGACAGGATCATCGGCGGCTTCCGCAACCGGCTGGTCGCCGGCGTCAACGTGGTCAACGGCGAGATCGACAACAAGCAGTATCAAAACATCGGCGGCTACAAGGGCGCGTTGCTGTCGTCATCGGTCGACAAATCGAAGAACACCTCCGCCTACGTTGAGAATTCATTCTATTTCCTGCCGAATGTCGCCGCGATCGGCGGCACGCAGTTCCTGTATGCGACGCGCGATCGCACCGCCCGGTCCGGAACGACGTCGAGCGGTTCGACGGAGTTCAATCTGTGGAGCCCGAAGGGCGGGCTGCTGTGGGACATCGACCCCACCTGGCAGGCCTTCGCCAACATCTCACGCAGCGCCGAGGTGCCGAGTTTCGGCGAAGGCTCGGCAATGATCGGGATTCCATTTTACCTGATCCGCCCACAGACGGCGACGACCTATGAAATCGGCACCCGCGGCAGGCATCCCGACCTGACATGGGAGCTCACCGGCTACCGCGCCAACATCAAGAACGAACTGCAATGTCTCACGACTATTGCAACCGCAGGTTCGTGCAATGTGATCAATGCGGACCGCACGATTCATCACGGAATCGAAGCGGGCCTAGGCATCGCGGTGTTCAAGAACATCTTCACGCCAGATGCGGACAAGCTGTGGATCAACCTCGCCTACACCTACAACGACTTCCGTTTCGACAAGGATTCCACGTTCGGCAACAACCAGCTTCCCGGCGCGCCGCGCCACTTCCTGCGCGCCGAGGCGCTCTACAAGCACGCCAACGGATTCTACATCGGCCCGAATATCGAATGGGTGCCGCAGGCGTATTACGTCGACAACGCCAACTCGTTTACCACGCAGGCTTACGCGATATGGGGCCTCAAGGCTGGCGTCGATGACGGCAAATACTCGATGTATCTCGAAGCACGCAACATCGCGAACACCGCGTACGTCGCCAGTGCAAGTATCGCGCAGATTGCTAACGCGTCATCGGCCCTGTTTGAGCCTGGTAACGGACGCGCGATCTATGCAGGCATGAAGGTCAGGTGGTAGCGCCCCACCATTTTCAGGCAGCTCAACTTGGATGAGGCCAAAACGCCGTCAAAAGGCTTGTTTTCGGCTCGAATTTGCAAATTGTGCACTGCCGCAAAAATGGACATTTAATGCTGAAAAACGTGACAATGAAGAAACGTTCGGCTACAAAAACGCGTCAGCGCGATACGGCTAATCGCCGCATCGTCTGGTGGTCCAAGTCTCGGGAGGAGCCCCTGACGCGCACAAGCAGCGTCGCCCCGTCTAATCAAGGATAAATCCAACCTTTTCGGGGAAAATAGGGTCGACACAATTTTTAGAGCAGGGCCTTGGCCCTGCTCTTTTTTTCTTCTGCAACGTTTGAGGGCGGGCGCGATCACACATCGGCGCAAGCGCCGCGTAATCAGGATGAAATATATCTCAGGTGAGATCGGCTAGTGTTTCGAATCCGGAGTTCGCTTCGCGGACCTTCGAACCACCTAAAGCGGAATGCCCATGAGTTGGGTCAGACGCTCGATATTGAAATAGCCCGCTCTGAAGGCCCACATTCCCGCAGCGAAGATCACCGCAGAGATCACCGTGGTCCACAGCAGTTTGCGCGCCATCCGCGGCACGCTCGGAGCGCCGGGATCGGTTCCGGCAATCTCCTCGCCGTTCTCCAGCTGGCTGCGCACGCCGAACGGCAGCACGGCAAACAGCACGACCCACCACAACACAAAGTAGATCGCGAGCGCGGTTGAGACCGAATAGACCATCTATCTAACGCCCTTCAGGACTGTTCGATTTCGACAAGCGCGCCGGAGAAATCCTTGGGGTGCAGGAACAGCACGGGCTTGCCGTGCGCGCCGATCTTCGGATTGCCGTCGCCCAGCACACGGGCACCCTCCGCGATCAGCGTATCGCGCGCGGCGATGATCTCCGGCACTTCGTAGCAGATGTGGTGGATGCCACCGTCCGGATTGCGCTCGACAAACTTCGCGATCGGCGAATCCTCGCCGAGCGGCTGGATGAATTCGATCTTGGTGTTGGGCAGCGTCGCGAACACCGTAATCACGCCATGCTCGGGCAGCGGCACCGCGCCGGAAATTTCCGCGCCGAACGCCTTGCCATAGATCTCGGCGGCCTTTTCGGCATCCTTTACCGCAATCGCCACATGATTGAGCCGGCCCAGCATATTTCACTCCTCAAGATATCGAACGGAAATCAAACCATCAGCACGTGAACGACGCAAAGCGTCTTCTTGCCCCACTGCTCGTTGATTTCGGAGCGCACCGCGCGCCGCACGGATTCAGCGATCGCATCGGGATCGCGGCGGCGCGCACGCGGCAGGTTCTCGACCGTCGAGACAACGATATCGAAAACCTCGTCCGCGATCACTTCGCCTTCCTTATTCTTTTCCGGAATACCGACCAGATCAACCTCGGGATCGTCGGCGAGATCGCCTTTCTCGGTCACGGCGATGGCGACGAATGCGCAGCCCGCAAACGCCAGCCGCCGCCGCTCGACGACGGCGCGCGCCTTCTCGGTTTCCAGGATGTTGCCGTCCTTGAAGATACGCCCGTGCGGCAATTCCTCGATGATCGCCGGATCGCCCGGTCCCAGCCGCACCAGATCGCCGTTCTTGCAGATCAGCACCTTGGGCACACCGCACGCACGCGCGAGCTTGGCATGTTCCGACAGATGCAGCGCTTCGCCGTGCGCGGGAATCAGCAATTGCGGGCGAACCCACGAAATCATGTCGCGTAGTTCGTCGCGACGCGGATGGCCCGAAACATGGACCATGTGGGTGCGGTCCGTAATGACCTCGATGCCCTGCGTGACGAGCCCGTTGATAATCGCACCGACCGCCTTCTCGTTGCCGGGAATGGTGCGCGACGAGAAGATCACGGTATCGCCCTGGTTCAGCGTCACCTGCGGATGATCGTCGTTGGCGATGCGGGCCAATGCCGCGCGCGGCTCGCCCTGGCTGCCGGTGCACAGCGCCAGCACCTTGTCCGGCGGAAAATGTCCATACATGTCCGCGCCGCGAAACGCCTGCACACCATCGAGATAACCGGTCTCGCGGGCGACCTGCACCACCCGCTCCATCGCGCGTCCGACCACAACGACCTCGCGGTCGGCAGCTTTCGCAGCGTCAGCGACGGCGCGCAGCCGCGCCACGTTGGATGCGAATGTCGTCACCGCGACGCGCCCGCGCGCCGCTTTCACGAGTTCGGTGATGTTCTTGGCGACTTCCTGCTCGGACGGCGAGCGGCCCTCACGCACGGCGTTGGTCGAATCGCCGACCAGCGCCATGACGCCTTCATCGCCGATTTCGCGCAGCCGCTTCTCGTCGGTCGGCTTGCCGATGATCGGCGTCGGATCGATCTTCCAGTCACCGGTATGCAGCACTGTGCCGGCGGTCGTGCGGATCGCGAGCGCATGGGATTCGGGAATCGAGTGCGCGACCGGAACGAATTCCACGCTGAACGGGCCGACGTCGATGGTGCCGCCAGAAGGCACGACTGTGACCGGGATCTTTGGCGGGTTGCGCTCGCTGGCGCATTTGGCTTCGAACAACGCCGCGCTGAACTGCGTCGCGTAGATCGGGCACTTCAACTGCGGCCACAGATCGATGATGGCACCGAAATGATCCTCGTGGGCATGGGTCAAAACCAGACCCATCAGATTCTTCCGCTCCTTCACCAGAAAGCGGATGTCCGGCATGATGACGTCGATGCCCGGCAGATGCTCCTCGTTACCGAACGACACGCCGAGATCGATGGCGAGCCAGCTTCGCTGGTGCCGGTTGCCGAGGCCGTAGATCGACAGGTTCATGCCGATCTCGCCGACACCTCCCAGCGGGGCAAACGTCAGTTCGTCGGGTCGCGACATCAGGTAGCTCCAGACGATTTGGCCGATCCAAAATGAACATCGCCGGCGGCGATTGGCGTGCGCTTACCGTCGCGGCCCGCGACGATCAGGCATCCGGTATCGTCGATGGTCTCGAAGATACCCTCGACAGGTGCGCCGTTCGACTGGATCGAGACGGCTTCACCTAGACCTGCCGCACGCTCCAGCCACAGGCGGCGAATCTCGGAAAAGCCCTTGCCGTTGTCCCAGATGCCGCGGAACTCGGCCCATGAATCCGACAGGGCCATGAACAGATCGCCTGCGCTCGCCGTAATCCCCAGCGCCGCCAGCGACGTCGCCGGATAGGGTGTCCCTTCGGGCGCGGAGACCACATTGGTCCCCATCCCGACGGCGACGCTCAAGCCACCGCCAATTGTTTCCGCTTCAAGCAGAATGCCGGACAGCTTTTCGCCATCCGCCAGAACGTCGTTCGGCCATTTCAGAAGAAACTTGCCTTTGGCCGCCCCGCCCGATCGCATGCGATATTCCACGCTGACTGTCTGCAACGCCGCTTCAAGCGCGAGACCTGCGGCAAATCCAAGCGTCGCTGCGACCGGAGGCTGAACGTCGACCGTCTCAAGAATGGTGGCCGCGAGATTGCCGCGCGGAGATACCCATGCGCGCTGGCGGCGCCCGCGTCCAGCGGTTTGCTGGTCCGTCACCAGCCATAGCGGGCCGCGCTCGCCTGCCCGCGCCCGCTCAAGCGCTTCGGCATTGGTGGAACCGATACTGTCGAACGCCTCAACACGATAGTTCTGGGCTCTGGCCCGTGGACCGAGCGCGAACGCCATTAAAACAGCGACTTCGCGGCTGCCGCAGCGGCGTTCACCAGCGGCGCGGGATAGACGAAGAACAGGATGGTGAAGGTGCCGGCGACAGCCAGCACCACCCGAAGCTCGACGCGCATCGGCTCCATCGCTTCCTTCGGCTCGTCGAAATACATCACCTTGATGATGGTGAGATAGTAGAATGCGCCCACCACGCTGGTCACCACGCCGATCACCGCCAGCGTAAACAACCCGGCCTTGATCGCAGCGAGGAACACATAGAACTTCGCGAAGAAGCCGGCGAGCGGCGGAATGCCTGCCAGCGAGAACAGGAACATCGCGAAGAAGAACGCCAGCATCGGATTGGTCCGCGACAGGCCCGAAAAATCTCTGATCGTCTCGACCGCCTGACCGTTGCGCTTCATCGCAAGAATGATGGCGAAGGTGCCGAGCGTCATGGCGACATAGATCGCGATATAGACCAGCACGCCCTGCGCGCCCTGCTCCGTACCGGCGGCAAGACCGACCAGCGCGAAGCCCATATGGCCGATGGACGAATACGCCATCAGGCGCTTGATGTTCTTCTGGCCGATGGCCGCGAACGATCCCAGCGCCATCGAGGCGATGGAGACGAACACGATGATCTGCTGCCACTGCGGCACGATGCCGGGGAACGCGGTCAGCGCCACGCGGGTGAACACGGCGAGTGCTGCAACCTTCGGGGCCGACGCAAAGAACGCCGTCACAGGGGTTGGCGCGCCTTCGTAAACGTCAGGCGTCCACATGTGGAACGGAACGGCGGACACCTTGAAGCAAAGGCCCACAAGCAGGAACACCAGACCGAACAGCAGGCCGATATTGCCGCCCTTCGCTTCGGCTGCAATTCCGGCGAAGCTAACCGTGCCGGTGAAGCCGTAAATCAGCGATGCGCCGTAGAGCAGCATACCCGACGACAATGCGCCGAGAACGAAATACTTCAGGCCAGCCTCGGTGGACTTGGTGTCGTCGCGATGGCTGGCGGCCACGACATAGAGCGCAAGGCTCATCAGTTCGAGGCCGAGATAGAGCATGATCAGATCGGCGGCCGAGATCAGCACCATCATGCCGACGGTGGAGAGCATCACCAGGATCGCGTACTCGAAAATCTTCGCCTGTTCGGCGAGATACGCGCGCGACAGGATCAGCGTCACGCCGGAGCCGAGCAGCGCCAGAATCTTCAGGAAACGCGCATAGTCATCGACGATGAAGCTGCCGCCGAAGGTCGTGAGCTTGCCGCCGGGCAGCCACAGCACCAGGGCACCCGTGATAACAAGAAGAACAACAGCAAGTCCGGTCACCAGCGACGTCGTCTGCCCGCCGCGAAACGCGCCCAGCATCAACAGCGCCATGGCACCGGCCGCAAGCACCAGCTCCGGCAGCACGGGGAGCAGCGAATATCCTGCGAAAGTCATAACGTTCTGTCCCGTCTAGCTATTCGTTTGTGCGTATTCTGATCGCAAAACCGGTGCCCACTTTTGCGGAATACGCACTACTGAACCAGCCCCGCCGCTTTCACGGCGGTGATGGCAGTGTTGTAATTATTGACAAGCTGCTGCACCGACGCCGCCGACATATCGAGCACAGGCTTCGGATACACGCCAAAGAGAATGGTGAGGACCACCAGCGGGGCGAGAATGATGCCTTCCCGCAGCGTCAGGTCCTTGATGCCCGCAAGCGCCGGCTTGTCCATCACGCCAAACACCACCTTGCGATAGAGCCACAGCGCATAGCCCGCCGACAGAATGACGCCCAGCGCCGCGACCGTCGCGGTCGGAATGCTGACCTTGAAGGTGCCGATCAGTGTGAGGAATTCGCCAACGAAACCCGAAGTGCCCGGCAAGCCGACATTGGCCATGGTGAACACCATGAACACCAGCGCGTAAAGCGGCATCCGATTCACGAGCCCGCCATAGGCCGCGATCTCGCGGGTATGCAGCCGGTCGTAGACAACGCCGACGCAGAGGAACAGCGCGCCCGACACGATGCCGTGCGACACCATCTGGAACACGCCGCCAGCGACGCCCTGCGTGGTGCCGGCGAAGATGCCCATGGTGACGAAGCCCATGTGGGCGACCGACGAATAAGCGATCAGCTTTTTAATGTCTTCCTGCATCAGCGCGACCAGCGACGTATAGACGATCGCGATCGCCGACAGCGTGAAGACCAGCGGCGCGAAGTCTTGTGACGCCAGCGGGAACATCGGCAGCGAGAAGCGCAGGAAGCCGTAGCCGCCCATCTTCAGCAGGATCGCGGCCAGCACGACGGAGCCCGCGGTCGGCGCTTCGACGTGCGCATCCGGCAGCCAGGTATGAACCGGCCACATCGGCATCTTCACCGCGAACGAGGCGAAGAACGCCAGCCAGGCCCATGTCTGCAGGCTGCGCGGCACGGCGGTGTTCATCAGCGTCGGGATGTCCGTGGTCCCGGCATTGAGATACAGCGCCATGATGGCGAGCAGCATCAGCACCGAGCCGAGCAGCGTGTAGAGGAAGAACTTGAAGCTGGCATAGACCCGGCGCGGTCCGCCCCACACGCCGATGATCAGGAACATCGGAATGAGGCCGCCCTCAAAGAACAGGTAGAACAGCACGAGATCGAGCGCGGAGAACGTGCCGACCATCAGCGTTTCGAGGAACAGAAACGCCATCATGTATTCGCGCACGCGCAGCGTGACCGACTTCCAGCTCGCGAGAATGCAGAACGGCATCAGCGCCGTGGTCAGGATCACGAACGGCAGCGAAATGCCGTCGACACCCATGTGATAGGTGATGGTGTTGGCGAGCCAAGGCGCCTTCTCGACGAACTGGAAGCCCGGATTCGACTGATCGAACCGCATCACCAGAATGAGCGACACCGCGAACGTGATGATCGTGGTCCACAGCGCGATCCAGCGCGCGTTGCCGCGCGCCGCCTCGTCATCGCCGCGACTGAGATAAATCAGGATCGCGCCGACAACCGGCAGGAACGTAACAACGGAAAGGATGGGCCAGGTCGTCATTATTGGCCCCCGAGACCGAATATGAACCACGTGATGAGACCGGCTGCACCGATCAGCATCGCGAAGGCGTAGTGATAGAGATAACCGGTTTGCAGGCGAACGACGTTGCGCGTCACGTCAAGCACGCGCGCCGACACGCCGTCAGGCCCGAAGCCGTCGATGACGAAGCCATCGCCCTTCTTCCAGAGGAAGCGGCCGAGCCATTTCGTTGGGCGCACGAAGATGAAATCGTACAGCTCGTCGAAGTACCACTTGTTGAGAAGGAACCGATACATCCCCGGATGCTGGGTCGCGAGTTCGACCGGCAGATACGGTTTGCGGATGTAGAACAGCCACGAGACAACGAAGCCGACCACCATCATCACCGTCGGCAGGAACGCAATCATCGCCGGGATGTGGTGCATCTCTTCGAGAATCTTCGGGTGGTTCTTCAGGGACGCGCGGAAAAATTCCTCAACGCCGTGCCCTGCGAAAAATTCCTTGAACGGAAAACCGGCCAGGATCGACCCTGCGGCGAGCACGCCGAGCGGGATCAGCATCGTATAGGGGCTCTCGTGCGCGGCCTCATAATGCTTCTTGTCGTGCGGCTCGCCATGGAACGTCTTGAAGATCAGACGCCATGAGTAAAACGAGGTCAGGCCCGCGGCGATCACGGTGCAAAGGAACCCGTAAAGCGCGAACGGGTTGTGCGCGACGAAGGCGGACTCGATGATCGCGTCCTTGGAGAAGTAACCCGCCGTCAGCGGGAAGCCCGTCAACGCCAGCGTGCCGATCACCATCGTGATGTAGGTGAACGGGATCTTGTCCTTCAGGCCACCCATGGCGCGGATGTCCTGCTCGTGATGCATCGCGACGATCACCGAACCGGAGCCCAGGAACAGCAGCGCCTTGAAGAAGGCGTGCGTGAACAGGTGGAACATGCCGACCGAGTAAGCGCCCGCGCCCATTGCCACGAACATGTAGCCGAGCTGCGAACAGGTCGAATAGGCGACGATACGCTTGATGTCGTTCTGTACGAGGCCGACCGTTGCTGCGAACAACGCAGTGGTCGCGCCGACCAGCATGACGAAGGCTTGAGCATTCGGCGCCAGTTCGAACAACGGCGACAGACGCGCCACCATGAACACGCCGGCGGTGACCATCGTCGCGGCGTGGATCAGCGCGGACACCGGCGTCGGGCCTTCCATGGCGTCCGGCAACCAGGTGTGCAGCAGGAACTGCGCCGACTTGCCCATCGCGCCCATGAACAGGAACAGGCAAATCAGCGTCAGGGCGTCGATGTCCCAGCCGAAGAAGTGGATGGTCTTGCCGGTCAGGCCCGGTGCAGCGGCAAAGATCGTGTCGAAATCGACCGAGCCGACCATCATGAAGATGGCGAAGATGCCAAGCAGGAAGCCGAAGTCGCCGACGCGGTTGACAACGAACGCCTTGATGGCGGCGGCGTTGGCCGAGGGCTTCTGGTACCAGAATCCGATCAGCAGGTAGCTCGCGAGGCCCACGCCTTCCCAGCCGAAGAACATCTGCACGAGGTTATCGGCAGTCACCAGCATGAGCATCATGAAGGTGAAGAGCGAGAGATAGGCCATGAACCGCGGACGGTTCGGATCTTCGTTCATGTAGCCGATCGAATACAGGTGCACGAGCGATGATACCGAGGTGACCACCACCAGCATGACCGCGGTCAGCGTATCGACACGCAGCGCCCAGTTGACGACGAGGTCGCCGGAACCGATCCACGTGAACAGCTGAACGCGGGCGTCGTGATGCAGGAAGCCGACATCGACCAGCGTCATCCATGACAGCGCGGCCGAGATCAGCAGCAGCGCCGTTGTCACGACTTCAGCGGCGCGGGAACCTGCCGCCGGCGGCTCGACCGGGCCGTGATCGTCATGTCCGTGATCGTCATGGGCATGGTCGTCATGGGCTGCGTGCGCGTGAGCCGCGCCGTGACCGTGGCCGTCATGCCCGTGGGCATGATCCATCTCGTCGCCGCTCGGGTTGCGGGCGTGCGCGCCATAGAGCGCCACTGCGCCCGCAATGAGCGCGCCGATCAGCGGCAGGAAGACGATGGCCTGAATCATAACAACGTCCCCAAGCGAAGCCCGGCGGCACAAACTACCGCCTGACCCCTGCTCACATTATTGAGCACGATCTGATCCGAAAACCGGTTCCCACTTTTCGGGATCATGCTCGTTAGCCCTTCATCATATTGATGTCCTCGACCGCAATCGAACCCCGATTGCGGAAGAACACCACCAGCACGGCAAGCCCGATCGCGGCCTCTGCAGCGGCGACCGTCAACACCAGCAACGCGAATACCTGCCCGACGATGTCGCCGAGAAACGCCGAGAACGCCACGAGGTTGATGTTTACAGCAAGCAGAATGAGTTCGATCGACATCAGGATGACGATGACGTTCTTCCGGTTGAGGAAGATGCCGAGAATGCCGAGCGTAAAGAGGATCGCCGCGACGGCGAGGTAATGACCGAGCCCGATCGTCATTTCACCCACTCCCCGGAATCCGCATCCTGCAGGCCCTGCCCCACGGCGACCTTGCGCACGTCCATCGCCGCCGCCTTGGTGCGGGCGTTCTGCACGTTGATATCCTGACGCTTGACGTTCGGCTTGTGCCGCAGCGTGAGCACGATGGCACCGATCATCGCGACCAGCAGGATCAGCCCCGACAACTGGAAGTAAGGCAGATACTTCGTGTACAGCACGAGGCCGAGCGCCTCGGTGTTGCTGACGCCGCTCGGGATCGGCGACGTGATCGCCTTCGCGATATTCGGGTTCAGGACCCAGCCGCCGGCCACCAGCAACAGTTCCGCGAGAAACACCGCGCCGATCAAGAGACCGAACGGCAGATAGTCAATGAAACCCTGGCGCAGTTCGGCGAAGTCCACATCGAGCATCATGATGACGAACAGGAACAGCACCGCGACCGCGCCGACGTAGACCACGATCAGGATCATTGCGAGGAATTCCGCGCCGAGCAGCATGAACAGCCCGGCTGCGTTCACGAACGCCAGGATCAGGAACAGCACCGAATGCACAGGGTTGCGCGAGGTCACGACCATGACCGCAGACGCCACGCAGACGCCGGCAAACAGATAGAAGAAGAGCGCTGGACCGATCATACCCTCACCTCACCGGTACGGCGCGTCGAGTTCGATGCTTTTCGCAATCTCACGCTCCCAGCGGTCACCGTTGGCGAGAAGTCTCGCCTTGTCATAATAAAGTTCCTCGCGCGTTTCCGTCGCGAATTCGAAATTCGGGCCTTCGACGATGGCATCGACCGGACATGCTTCCTGGCACAGCCCGCAATAGATGCACTTCACCATGTCGATGTCGTAGCGCACCGTGCGGCGCGTGCCGTCGTTGCGGCGCGGACCGGCCTCGATGGTGATGGCCTGCGCCGGACAGATCGCCTCGCACAGCTTGCAGGCGATGCAGCGTTCCTCGCCGTTCGGATAACGGCGCAGCGCATGCTCCCCACGGAAACGCGGTGAGATCGGTCCCTTCTCGAAGGGGTAGTTCAGCGTCGGCTTCGGCTTAAAAAAGTAACGCATAGCGAGGATGAACGCCGCGACGAACTCTTTCAGCAGAAGCGAATTGGCTGTGCTTGCTATGCCCATGACGACGACCTCATTTCGGAGCAAGCCCCCCGAATTGCAAAACAGCGGCGACGATCACGACCATCGCCAGCGACAACGGCAGAAACACCTTCCAGCCCAGCCGCATGAGCTGGTCGTAGCGGTAGCGCGGCACGATTGCCTTCGCCATCGCGAACAGGAAGAACATGAAGAACAGTTTCAGCACGAACCAGATGACGCCCGGCACCCAGGTGAACGGCGCAAACGGGATCGGCGACAGCCAGCCGCCGAGGAACAGGATCGTCGCCAGCGCGCACATGGTGGTGATGGCGACATACTCGCCAAGCATGAACAGCAGGTACGGCGTCGAGCCGTATTCGGTCATGAAACCGGCGACTAATTCCGATTCCGCTTCGACCAGATCGAACGGCGGACGATTGGTTTCCGCCAGCGCGGAGACGTAGAAAATCACGAACATCGGGAACAGCGGCAGCCAGTACCAGCCGAGGATGCCGAGCTTGGTGTCCTGTGCCGCGACCACCGCCGTCAGGTTCAGTGAACCGACGCACAGCAACACGGTGATGATGACGAATCCGATGGAGACTTCATACGACACCATCTGCGCGGCGGAGCGAAGTGCGGCGAGAAACGGATACTTCGAGTTCGACGACCAGCCAGCCATGATGATGCCGTAGATCGACAGCGACGAGATCGCGAAGATGTAGAGGACGCCGACATTGATGTCGGCAATCACCCAGTTGAGATTGACGGGGATCACCGCCCACGCGGCCAGCGCCAGCACGCACGTGACCAATGGCGCGAGCAAAAACACGACCTTGTTCGCGCCGTCCGGAATCGTCGGTTCCTTCAGAACGAACTTCAGCAAGTCCGCGAAGGATTGCAGCAGGCCCCACGGCCCGACCACGTTAGGGCCGCGCCGGATCTGCACCGCCGCCCAGATCTTTCGGTCGGCCAGCAGGATATAAGCAATCGCAACCAGCAGCAGCACGAGCAGCAGCACGCTCTGCGCGACCATGATAATCAGCGGCCACAAAAAGCCAGTCCACAACTCGCTTGCGAAGAATTCGGTCATCGGATCACGCTCACTCCGCCGCCGTCAGAATTTGCCCGGAGGCGAGCTTCGAACATTCGGCCATCACCGCGGACGCCCGCGCGATGGGATTGGTCAGGTAAAAATCTGCAATGGCGCTCTTGAATGCGCCCTTCTCGACCGAACCGCCACGCGCCGCAAGCGCTTTCACGCCCGCCGCATCGCCCGGCTCAATCTGGTCGATCCGCATCAGATGCGGCACGGCTTTGAAGATCGCCTGCCGCAATTGCGCCAGCGAGTCATAAGGCAGCTTCTTGCCGACGGCTTCCGACAGCGCGCGAATGATCGCCCAGTCCTCGCGCGCGTCACCCGGGGGGAACGCCGCGCGGTTGGCCATCTGCGCACGGCCCTCGGTGTTGACGTAGATGCCGGCCTTCTCGGTATAAGCCGCGCCCGGCAGAATCACGTCGGCGCGATGCGCGCCCTTGTCGCCGTGGGTGCCGATGTAGACCACGAAAGTCCCGTCCGCCGGATTGATGTCGTCGGCGCCCAGCGAGAACAGCACGTCGAGCGTGCCGAACGTGGTCATCTGCGCCACTGTCAGGCTGCCCGGGCCCTGCGCAAAACCAATGTCGAGCGCGCCGACCTGAGACGCCGCCTTGTGGAGCACGGCAAAACCGTTCCAGCCGTCCTTGAGCGCGCCGAAGTCCGAAGCAAGCTTCGCGGCCAGCGCCAGCGCGGCTACGCCGTCGTGACGGGCAGCAACGCCCGCGCCGACCAGCACGATCGGGTTCTTCGCGCCCTTCAGCACATCAGCGAAGGAATGCTTGCCCGCCGCCAGATCGCTCAGCGTGTCGGTGCCAGCACCCAGGTGCTCGTAGTCATAGGTGAGATCGGCCTTGTCGCCGATCACGCCGATCTTGAGCGCGCCGGTGCGCCAGCGCTTGCGGATGCGCGCGTTCAGCACGGCCGCTTCCTTGCGCGGATTGGAGCCGACGATCAACAATGCGTCCGCCTGCTCGATGCCGGCGATGGTTGGATTGAAGATGTACGACGCGCGGCCGGCTTTCGGATCGAATGCCGCGCCGTCCTGGGTGGCGACATTCGTCGAACCGAACTTGGCCAGCAGATCCTTGAGCGCGAACATGTCCTCGACGGCGGCGAGATCGCCCGCGATCGCACCGATGCGCGGACCATGCAGCGAGGCGGTCTTGGCTGCAATGGCAGCGAACGCCTCCGACCACGACGCAGCGCGGAGCTTGCCGTTCTCGCGGATGTACGGCCGGTCGAGGCGCTGCGTGCGCAGGCCGTCAACGATGTGGCGCGTCTTGTCGGAGATCCACTCCTCGTTTACGTTTTCATTGATGCGCGGCAGAATACGCATCACTTCACGGCCGCGCGTATCGACGCGGATCGCCGAGCCGACCGCATCCATCACGTCGACGGACTGGGTCTTGCCGAGTTCCCACGGACGCGCCGCGAATGCATAAGGCTTCGAGGTCAATGCGCCGACCGGGCAGATGTCGACGAGGTTGCCCTGCAACTCCGACGTCAGCGCGCTCTCGAGGTAGGTGGTGATCTCGACGTCTTCGCCACGGCCGGTCAGGCCCATTTCCGGCACGCCGCACACTTCCGTGGTGAAGCGGACGCAGCGCGTGCACTGGATGCAGCGGGTCATCGAGGTCTTCACCAGCGCGCCGATGTACTTGTCTTCCACCGCGCGCTTGTTCTCAGCGAAGCGGCTGGTGTCGACGCCGTAGCCCATCGCCTGATCCTGCAGATCGCACTCGCCGCCCTGATCGCAGATCGGGCAATCCAGCGGATGGTTGATGAGCAGGAATTCCATCACGCCTTCGCGTGCCTTCTTCACCATCGGCGACTTGGTCTTGATCGCCGGCAGTTCGCCGTTCGGGCCGGGACGGCAATCACGCACGCCCCAGGCGCAGCTCGCGACTGGCTTCGGCGAACCCGCGACCTCGACGAGGCACATGCGGCAGTTGCCGGCGATGGAGAGACGCTCGTGATAGCAGAAGCGCGGAATCTCAGCGCCCGCGACCTCACACGCCTGCAACAGCGTGTACTCGCCCGGAACGTCGATCTCTTTGCCGTCGATGAGAATTTTGGTCATCGCCATTACTCCGCCGCGACCATGTTGACGGGATCGAGAACACCGATGTCATCAATCGTGGACTTGCGCGTGAAATCATCGATGCGCCGCTCGATTTCCGGACGGAAGGCGCGGATCAAACCCTGGATCGGCCAGGCCGCTGCGTCACCGAGCGCGCAAATGGTGTGGCCTTCGACCTGCTTGGTCACTTCCAGCAGCATGTCGATCTCGCGCTTGTGAGCGCGGCCTTCGACCATGCGCGACAGCACGCGCCACATCCAGCCGGTGCCTTCGCGGCATGGCGTGCACTGGCCGCAGCTCTCGTGCTTGAAGAAGTATGAGATACGGGCAATGGCCGCGACCACGTCGGTGGACTTGTCCATCACGATCATGCCGGCAGTGCCGAGGCTCGACTTCGCGGCCTTGGTGCCGTCGAAATCCATGATCAGTTCCTGACAATCCGCCGCCGGAATCAGCGGACAGGATGCGCCGCCGGGAATGATCGCCAGCAGATTGTCCCAGCCGCCGCGAATGCCGCCGCCGTGCTTCTCGATCAGTTCACGGAACGTCGTGCCCATCGCGTCCTCGACGACGCATGGCGTGTTCACATGGCCCGAGATGCCGAACAGCTTGGTGCCGACATTGTTGGCGCGGCCGATGCCTGCAAACCATGCCGCGCCACGACGGAGAATGTCCGGCGCAACCGCAATCGATTCCACGTTGTTGACGGTGGTCGGGCAGCCATAGAGACCGACGTTCGCCGGGAACGGCGGCTTCAGGCGCGGCTGGCCCTTCTTGCCTTCGAGACTTTCGAGCAGCGCTGTTTCCTCGCCGCAGATATATGCGCCGGCGCCGTGGTGAACATACATCTCGAACGGATAACCGTGGATGTTGTCCTTGCCGATCAGCTTGGCGTCATAGGCCTGATCGACGGCCGCCTGCAGATGCTCGCGCTCACGGATGAACTCGCCGCGTACATAGACGTAACAGACATGCGCGCCCATGGCGGCGCTCGCGATCAGGCAGCCTTCCACCAGCAGATGCGGATCGTGCCGCATGATCTCGCGATCCTTGCAGGTGCCCGGCTCGGATTCGTCGGCGTTGACCACGAGATAGCTCGGACGGCCATCGGCGTTGTCCTTCGGCATGAACGACCATTTCATGCCGGTCGGGAATCCGGCCCCGCCGCGCCCGCGCAGGCCCGAGGCTTTCATTTCCGCGACGATCCAGTCGCGGCCCTTGTCGATGATCGCCTTGGTGCCATCCCATGCGCCGCGCCGGCGCGCGCCCTCGAGGCCCCAGTCTTCGAGGCCGTAGAGATTGCGGAAGATGCGGTCCTTGTCGTCGAGCATAGTCGCTACCTTAAGACCCTGAACGCTTGGATTGCTGATACGCGAGCCCGCCCGCCATCGCGCCGAACCCGATGGCCCAGAACACGGCTGACTGAAGCTCGGTCTTCAAGATGTAAAAGTTCAGAAAGAAGATGAAGACAGCGGCACAGATCGCGTGAAAAGCGATGTGCTTCAAAAGCTGCGCGTTCATGACTTGTCTCCTTTCGGAGGGTTTTTGGCGGTGGCGTCGCCCATCGGTGGCTTCGGAGACGGACGCTCCTGCACGTTGGCGGATTCGGTCTGCTTCTTGGGTTCTGCGTCGGCCAGCGCGGGTTCTTTCTTCGCGACAGGTGCACTGGTCTTGTTGTCGTTCTTCGCGTCCGACGTGAGCGAGGTCAGGCCGGTCGCGGGCGCGGCATACTGTCGGTCGATCTGCGGACCGGGTTTGGGCGGATTGCCCGACGCGAAGCCATCGAGCACCTTCCCGAAGCTCTCTGGCGTCAGGTCCTCGTAAGTATCCTTCCAGATCATCACCATGGGCGCGTTCACGCAGGCGCCAAGGCACTCGACCTCTTCCCAGCTGAAATTGCCGTCAGCCGAAACATGGAACGGATCGTGATGAATGCGATGCTTGCAGACATCGATAATGTCCTTCGAACCGCGCAGCATGCACGGCGTCGTGCCGCAGACCTGCACGTGCGCCTTCTTGCCCACCGGCTCCAGCTGGAACATCGTGTAGAAGGTCGCGATTTCCAGCACGCGAATGTAGGGCATGTCGAGAAGATCGGCGACCGCGCGGATCGCCACTTCCGACACCCAGCCCTCGTGCTGTTCCTGAACGCGCCACAGGATCGGGATCACCGCCGAAGCCTGACGGCTGGTCGGATACTTCGCGATCTGGGCTTTCGCCCACGTCAGATTCTCCGCGCTGAACGCGAAGCTGGCGGGCTGCTTTTCTTTCGGGGCCAAACGGCGGACGGCCATCGTTAAATCTTTCGGTCTTTCATTGCGCCACTTCCTATCGCGTCATGGCGCGGCGCGCGTTGCCAGAATTCATGCTGTAGATGCGCTGTTCCCAGAACGCGCTCGATGTCGCGAACACGTTGTAGCCGACATGCGAGGCGACCTTGATGCGGTCGAGCGTGGACAGCTGCGTCAGCGCCTCGAAGCGATCCGTCGCCGGATCGTGGATGATCGCCTTCATCGGCGTGTGCTCGAGGATGTAGCGCGACACGCTGTGGGTCGGATCGTTGCCGTGCTCCTCGCAGACCACGACCGAATCCGTCTCCAGAATCCGCTTGCCGCCCTTCATGGCGTCGATCTCGACGCCTTCGACATCCAGCTTGATGATGTATTTGCCCTGCGCCGGAATCTTGCGGTCCTCGATCAGATTATCGAGTGTAAGCACCTGTACCTCTTCGCCGCCCGCATTCGCGCCGCCGGCAATGCTGAAGGCTTCATGCTTGGTGCCCGACAGGCGCGCGGTGCCGCGCGCGGACCCGATAGCGGCATTGATCGCCTCGAACCGTCCGCCGTTGATCTTCGCATTGTGCGCCAGCCGCGGAAAATTCCGCGACGACGGCTCCATCGCGATCGACCGGCGCGAGCCGAACCGCTTGCTGGAGACCATCACCGACCAGTAGCCGTAATTCGCGCCGCAATCGATCAGCGTGTAATCGACGTCCTTCGAGTCGAGCAGGAACAGTTCCAGCTCGTCTTCATACTTGAAGGTGCGGTTGAGCAGCTTGCTCCAGTAGCCGTCGCCATACGGAAACGAAAACGTCGCATCCGGATTGAGCATGATGTTGATGTCGCGCTCAGGCAGCAGCGTTTTCAGAAGATTGGCCGCGCTGTTGTAGCCACGATGCGAGATATATGCGCCGACCTTGGACCCAGCGAGCAGCGCAAGGCCGATGCTGCGCTCCCATGGAGTAGCACCAGTCATTTCGCCAGTCGTGCGGTCAAAAACAATCGGCTGCTGCGCCATCAACGGTCTACCTCGCCGAACACGATATCGAGTGAACCGAGAATGGCCGACACGTCGGCCAGCAGATGCCCCTTGCAGATGAAGTCCATCGCCTGCAGATGCGCGAAACCCGGCGCGCGGATCTTGCACTTGTATGGCTTGTTGGTGCCGTCAGCGACCAGGAACACGCCGAACTCGCCCTTGGGCGCCTCGACCGCCGCGTAGACTTCGCCGGCGGGGACGTGAACGCCTTCAGTGTAGAGCTTGAAATGATGAATGAGCGCTTCCATCGAGCGCTTCATCTCGCTGCGCTTGGGCGGCGCAATCTTGTTGTCCTCGACGACAACCGGCCCCTGCCCGTCCGGCGCGCGCAGCTTCTCAATACACTGCTTCATGATGCGCACCGACTGGCGCATCTCTTCCATGCGGATGCAGTAGCGGTCGTAGCAGTCGCCGTTCTTGCCGATCGGAATATCGAAATCCATCTCGGCGTAGCATTCGTAAGGCTGCGACTTGCGCAGGTCCCATGCCGCGCCCGAGCCGCGCACCATCACGCCGGAGAAGCCCCACTCCCACGCCTGCTCAAGGGTCACGACACCGATATCGACATTGCGCTGCTTGAAGATGCGGTTGTTGGTGAGCAGCGTTTCGAGATCGTCGCACACCGTGAGGAACGGATCGCACCAGGCGTCGATATCGTCGATCAGCTTGGGCGGCAGATCCTGATGCACGCCGCCGACGCGGAAGAACGCCGCGTGCATGCGCGAGCCGGACGCGCGCTCATAGAACACCATCAGCTTTTCGCGCTCTTCAAAGCCCCAGAGCGGCGGCGTCAGCGCACCGACGTCCATCGCCTGCGTCGTGACATTGAGAAGATGCGACAGGATGCGGCCGATCTCGCAGTACAGAACGCGAATCAACTGACCACGGCGAGGCACCGTGATGCCGAGCAGCTTTTCGGCGGCGAGGCAGAACGCATGCTCCTGATTCATCGGCGCGACGTAATCGAGCCGGTCGAAATACGGGATCGCCTGCAGGTAGGTCTTCTGCTCGATCAGCTTTTCGGTGCCGCGATGAAGCAGACCAATATGTGGATCGACGCGCTCGACCACTTCGCCGTCAAGCTCCAGCACGAGGCGCAGCACGCCGTGCGCGGCCGGATGCTGCGGTCCGAAGTTGATGGTGAAATTGCGCATGCCGGTAGCTTCGGCGTTCAGAACCTCGGTCATCAGCCACCTGCCTTTGGTGCTGGCGCCGGTGCGGGCGCAGCGGCCTTCTCATCGCCCGGCAGCGGATAGTCCGCGCCTTCCCACGGCGAGAGGAAGTCGAACTTGCGGAATTCCTGATTGAGCCGCACCGGCTCGTACACCACGCGCTTTTCGGCGTCGTCGTAGCGAACCTCGACGAAGCCGGTCAGCGGGAAATCCTTGCGCAGCGGATGCCCATCGAAGCCGTAATCGGTCAACAGGCGGCGCATGTCCGGATGCCCGGTGAAGATCACGCCATAGAGATCGTAGGTTTCGCGCTCGAACCAGTCAGACCCCGGAAACACGCTGATGATCGACGGCACCTGCGTGGTCTCGTTCGCCTCGCCGCGCAGCCGTACGCGCTCGTTCAGCACTGGGGACATGAAGTGATAGATCACGTCGAAACGGTTCTCGCGGCCGGGATAATCCACTGCCGTGACGTCGGTGAAGTTCACGAAGCGAAACCGCGGATCGGTCTTCAGCACGCGAACGACATCAATGATCTTCGCCAGATCGACCGAGATCGTAAGCTGATTGAATGCAATCGAATGGCCAAGTGCCGCGCCCGGAAGGGCGGCCACGATCGTCTGGCCAAGAGCGTCGAGTCTCGCGTCGTCCATGTGCGATTACCGTTCAATCGTTCCGGTGCGCCGAATCTTCTTCTGCAACAGCAGCACGCCGTAAAGCAGCGCCTCCGCGGTTGGCGGGCAACCCGGGACATAAATATCGACGGGCACGATGCGGTCGCAGCCGCGCACCACCGAATACGAATAGTGATAATAGCCGCCACCGTTGGCGCACGAGCCCATCGAGATCACGTAGCGCGGCTCCGGCATCTGGTCGTAGACCTTGCGCAGCGCGGGCGCCATCTTGTTGGTCAGCGTGCCGGCGACGATCATCACGTCGGACTGGCGCGGCGATGCGCGCGGCGCGAATCCGAATCGCTCGACGTCGTAGCGCGGCATCGAGACCTGCATCATCTCGACCGCGCAGCACGCAAGACCGAAGGTCATCCACATCAGCGAGCCGGTGCGCGCCCAGGTGATCAGGTCGTCGGTCGCGGCAACGAAGAAGCCCTTGTCGGACAATTCGCTGTTGATCTCGAGAAAATACCTGTCGTCCGCGCCGACCGGCAGACCGGTGCGCGGATCAAGAATCCCCGTCGCCGCCTGCGAGACCGCCGGCTGCATGATCGAGGGCGCCGTGTTCGGGCTCAATCCCATTCCAGCGCTCCCTTCTTCCACTCGTAGGCAAAACCGATGGTCAGCACGCCGAGGAACACCATCATCGACCAGAACCCTGCGAGGCCCACTTTGCCGAAGGCCACCGCCCACGGAAACAGGAAGGCGACTTCCAGATCGAAGATGATGAAAAGAATGGCAACGAGATAAAACCGGACATCGAATTTCATGCGCGCATCATCGAATGCATTGAAGCCGCATTCGTAAGCCGAAAGTTTTTCCGGATCAGGCTGCTGATAGGCAACGATGAAGGGCGCAACCAGCAGTGCGAGACCAATCACGGTCGCGACTCCGATGAACACCACAAGTGGCAGATAGTTCTGCAGAATTCCGCCCATCGGCGACCCTTATACTGTCGGCTTTGTCCCGGGGATTCGCGGAACATTGGAATGGTTCTGAGGGATAGCGCAGCGCAACACGCAGGGCAAGACAAGCTATTTTTATTGCTCAGGTTCTTCGCCATTTCGTCATGGCGCCATGCAGCCGGCGCGCGGGAACGCGTCCAGCCCGGTTCGCTGCGCGGCCTGAGAACCTCTGGAACTAAAGGCTAAGGCCGCGCCCGTCCGGTCCGACAAATCAGCGGAAAATTGGACCGGGCGCGTTAGGCTTCAGGACAGAACGCGCGCGATTTCCTTGCCGCATGCAACCGTGTCGGCCTTGCCGCCAAGATCCCGCGTGCGCAGTTTTTCATCGGCCAGAATGGTCTCGATGGCCGTCACAATGGCCTTGCCGGCTTCCGGCTCGCCGAGGTGATCCAGCATCATCGCCGCCGACCAGATCTGGCCGACGGGATTGGCAATGCCCTGCCCCGCGATATCCGGCGCGGACCCATGGACCGGCTCGAACAGTGACGGAAACTTGCGTTCCGGATTGAGGCTGCCCGAGGGGGCGATGCCGATGGTGCCGGTGCAGGCCGGGCCGAGGTCGGACAGGATGTCCCCGAACAGGTTCGAGCCGACCACGACATCGAACCAGTCGGGATGCAGCACGAAGTTCGCGGCCAGAATATCGATATGATACTTGTCCCACTTCAGGCCGGGGTAATTCTTGGCCATTTCTTCGACCCGCTCGTCCCAATAGGGCATCGTGATCGAAATGCCGTTCGACTTGGTGGCGGATGTCAGGTGCTTCTTCGGGCGGCTTTGCGCGAGTTCAAAGGCGAACTTCAGAATCCGGTCGACGCCGATGCGCGACATGACGGTTTCCTGAAGCACCACCTCGCGGTCCGTGTTCGGAAACATGCGCCCGCCGATCGACGAATATTCGCCCTCGGTGTTCTCGCGCACGACGAAGAAGTCGATGTCGCCGGGCTTCCGGCCCGCCAGCGGTGACTTTACGCCGGGCATGAGGCGCACCGGACGCAGGTTCACGTACTGGTCGAATTCCCGGCGAAACTGGATCAGCGATCCCCACAGCGAAATGTGGTCCGGGAGAATCGCCGGCATGCCCACCGCGCCGAAGAAGATCGCGTCATGGCTGCCGATCTGGGTCTTCCAGTCGTCCGGCATCATCTTGCCGTGCTTCTGGTAGTAGTCGCAGGAGGCAAAATCGAAGCTGTCGAGTTGTAGTTCGAAATTGAACTTCTTGGCCGCCGCCTCCAGCACCCGCAGCCCTTCCGGCACCACTTCCTTGCCGATACCGTCGCCGGGAATCACGGCCAGTCGGTATTTTCGGTTGGTCCCGGCTCTTGTGGCAGACATGCGGCGCTCCTCGGCTGAGTGCGATTCTGATGCCGGGAACGCTGTTGATCCCGGCCGATCTAGGGGTACGCGGTGTTCCTACATGAAGCCGGACGGTTTCCAAAATTGCGAACAAACAAGAACAGCGACGGCGCACCTTGACTTGATATGTCCCCCCCTTTAAGTCCCACCTCCTGCGGATCGTTCTCGATCTTGCGGGAGTAGCTCAGTTGGTTAGAGCGCCGGCCTGTCACGCCGGAGGTCGCGGGTTCGAGCCCCGTCTCTCGCGCCAGATTTTCTTCTGAAAACAAACACTTCAGCAAAACTGGTTCCTTAATCCACCCCTGCGCTTTGCGCGGCGCAACGTCTGCTGTCGGCCCTTCTGTGCTGCGCCGCATCGACGGAAAATCACGAATCCCTCTAAAAAACAGCCATTTTATTCCTGTCGATTCAAAAAATAGGCTATTTACGGGCAAAACTCGTAGTCAGAGCGCCCCCGAATCAAATAAGCCCTGATTTACCGGTAGTTCTACAGCCTAGTATCCACGAGGAGGGCCAAACATGGCGAAGAAAGCAGCGACCCCAGCAACAGTTACCCTGAAGCACCTTGCCGCAGCACTGGCCGAAGAGCACGAGTTGTCGAAGAAGGCAGCCGAAACAATCCTCGGCGATCTCGTCACCAAGATCACCAAGCACCTCAAGAAGGGCGAGCGTATCCGCATCGTCGGCCTCGGCATCCTTCAGGTTCGCAAGCGCGCTGCCCGCATGGGCCGCAACCCGGCAACGGGCGAAGCGATCCAGATCAAGGCCAGCAAGAAGGTCGCTTTCCGCGCTGCCAAGGAATTGAAGGAAGCCGTCTAACACCGGCACTTCCGACTTAAAGGCCCAACGCCATTCCGGTCCGCCGGGATGGCGTTTTTCTTTTCGGGATGGCGCGCCCATTGGCATTCGATCGCCAATTCTCTCAATTGTCATTGCCGGGCTTGACCCGGCAATCCATCTTCTTGAATGAATCTTTCTCGATGGATGCGCGGGTCAGGCCCGCGCATGACAATCATGGACGTTGGCCGCTCAGCATGAAATCTATCAACTTCTCCCACACCGTTCTCGAACGCTTCCTTCGCTATGTGCGAATCGACACCCAGTCGGATGCGTCGTCTCCCACCTGCCCCTCCACCGAAAAGCAGAAAGACCTCGGCCGCCTGCTCGCGCAGGAATTGCGCGACCTCGGGCTCAAAGACGCGCATCTGGATGAGCACGGCTACGTCTATGCAACCATCCCGGCGAATACCGACAAGACCGTTCCAGTGATCTGCTTCTGCTCGCACATGGACACCTCGCCGGACTGCACCGGCAAGGACGTCAAACCGCAGATCGTGAAGAACTATCGCGGCGGCGACATCGTGCTGCCCGCCGATTCCACCCAGGTCATCCGCGTCACCGATAACCCGGCGCTTGCGGACCAGATCGGCAGCGACATTGTCACCACCGACGGCACCACCCTGCTCGGCGCGGACAACAAAGCCGGCCTGGCCGAGATCATGGATGTGGCGCAGATCCTGATCGCCAATCCGCAGATCAGGCACGGCGCCATCAAGATCCTGTTCACGCCGGATGAAGAAATCGGCCGCGGGGCGGACAAGGTCGATTTGAAGAAACTCGGCGCGGCCTTCGGCTACACCATCGACGGTGAAAGCGCGGGCCACCTCGAAGACGAGACGTTCTCGGCCGACGGCGTGACCATCACCATTCAGGGCGTCAGCATTCATCCGGGCTTCGCCAAGGGAAGAATGGAGCACGCGCTCAAGATCGCGTCGCGCATTGTCGACCGGCTGCCGAAAGACCTGGCACCTGAAACCACCGAAGGCCGCGAAGGCTTTCTCCATCCGGTCGGCCTCGAAGGCGGCCTCGACAGCGCGACGCTGTCGCTGATCATCCGTGACTTCACCGAACAGGGACTGAAGGACAAGGAAGCGCTGCTCGAGGACATCGTGCGCGGCGTCATAAAGGACTTTCCGCGCTCGTCCTACACGTTCGAGGTCAAGCAGCAGTACCGCAACATGAAGGAGGTGCTCGACCGCCACCCCGAGGTGGTCGAATACGCTCTGGAAGCGATCGATCGCGCCGGCCTGCAGCCCATCCTCAGCAGTATCCGCGGCGGCACCGACGGCTCGCGCCTGTCATTCATGGGGCTGCCCTGCCCGAACATCTTCGCCGGTGAGCATGCGTTTCACTCGCGTCTCGAATGGGTCAGCGTGCAGGACATGGAGAGCGCCGTGCGCACCATCGTGCATCTTGCAGCAATCTGGGAGGAAAAGGCGTGATCCGGATTTTGAGCCGTCTCAGCGCGTTACTGGCGCTTGCCCTGCTCGTGCCGCTGAGCGCGCACGCACAGGAGCAACGCTTCGACATCACGGTGACCGCGGATGCCACGAAGATCAACGGCAGCCCATGGGACGGCGTGCCGCGGCTCGGCAATTCAAAACTCAATCTCAACGCGGCGCCCGACATCGCGGTGTGCCTCGTGCGCGCGAATGCAAAGCCGGAATGTCTGTGGCGGCCACAGGGACGCCGCCTGCTCTCGATGTGCCAGAATGCATCGACCTGCACGTTCAGCAATGTCGCGCTACAGCCTCTGCCGATCGGACTGGTGTTCGTCGATATCGACGCGCGCAACCACGACATCATCGACGTTGCCATCCTGACCGACAGGACCGACGCCAAGGCGAACGAGGACATTAAAGATTCGCTGCGCACCGCGATGACGGTGCTGACGCCGCACCGCTCCGAGGACACCAAGGAGCACCTTGTTCGGAGCGCGAAGCTCCTCGCCCTCGCCGATTGTGCAGGCGGAAAGCCCTGCCGCCTGACGCAATCGCAGTTCACGCTAACCAGGCGCTAGGTCGTATCTCCGTGCCAGACCGTTCGGCGGAACGAATCCGCGCTCAGTTACGCATCCGCAACTGGAGCATCGGCAGCACGTCGTAGCGCGCGCCGACATTGGCCTTGATCATCGGGTCTTCTGCGACGATGGCGCGGACATCATCGGCGCTCTCATTGTCAGCCATCTCGAACAGCGACATGCCCCAGCCGCCCGCCGGATCGGCCACCGGCCCGTGCGCGACAACGCCGCCCTTCTCCAGCAGCGCCTGCAGGAACTCGCCGTGCGCCTTCATCAGCAGCTTGTCTTCCGGCGTCATGGTCTTGAGGAAATCCGGACCCGGCGGAACGAAGCGGCACATGAAATATTTCATCTAACCAACTCAAGCTGAGAAGCAATCAGGATTTTGGCCGATCAAGGTCTGCCAGATGGACGTATCTAGATTGTCAAAATGGCGCTGACGTGACGAAATGCACACCCGAATGGCTTGCGTCGGCTCGGACGACAGGGCAAATACAGCACTGACGGGCGGTTAGCTCAGCTGGTTAGAGCATCTCGTTTACACCGAGAGGGTCGGCGGTTCGAATCCGTCACCGCCTACCATTCCCCTGAATATCAACAGCACCAATTCGCCGCGCCGGCGATCGCAAGAGCGCGGCATCAAGGCTGATGGATCGCGGACGGCAACACACGAGCGGAGCGGCGCTTACCGCTGCCGCTTTCCCAAAAAGAAAACGGCGCCCCGAAGGACGCCGTTTCCACTTATTTTTCCGTTTCGCTCAGTGTGCCGTCAGACCGCCAGCAGCGTCGTCGGCTGCGTCAGGCTTTGCCAGCGCTTTGACATCCTCTTCCCAGACGATCGGGGTCGGCATCCGCACCAGCGCCTTGGCCAGCACTTCGTCCATCCGCGCGACCGGGATGATCTCCATGCCGCCCTTGATGGCGTCGGAAATCTCCGTGAGGTCCTTGGCGTTGTCTTCCGGAATGAAGACCGTCTTGATGCCTCCACGCGCGGCCGCAAGCAGCTTCTCCTTGAGACCGCCGATCGGCAGCACCCGTCCCCGCAACGTGATCTCGCCGGTCATGGCGACATCATGCCGGATCGGAATGCCGGTCAGCACCGAGACGATCGACGTCGTCATCGCAACACCGGCCGACGGACCATCCTTCGGCGTCGCGCCTTCCGGCACGTGCACGTGGATGTCACGACGCTCGAACAACGGCGGCTCGATGCCGTAGTTGATCGCTCGCGAGCGGACGTAGGACGCAGCAGCCGAGATCGACTCCTTCATCACGTCGCGCAGGTTGCCCGTCACCGTCATGCGGCCCTTGCCGGGCATCATGACGCTTTCGATGGTGAGCAGCTCGCCGCCGACATCCGTCCACGCGAGGCCCGTCACGACGCCAACCTGGTCGTCGCTCTCGATCTCGCCGTAACGGTACTTCGGCACGCCGAGGAACTCCTCGACCACGGCCGCAGTGACCTTCACCGACTTCTTCTTCGAGATCATCAATTCCTTCACCGCCTTGCGGGCGAGTGTCGAAATCTCACGCTCGAGGTTACGCACGCCCGCTTCGCGGGTGTAACGGCGGATCAGGAACGACATCGCCTCGTCGTCGATCGCGAACTCCTTCGAGTTCAGACCGTGCTTCGAGATGGCGTTCGGGAGGAGATGCTTGCGGGCAATCTCGACCTTCTCGTTCTCGGTGTAGCCGGCGATGCGGATGATCTCCATGCGGTCCATCAGCGGGCCGGGAATATTGAGCGTATTCGCGGTCGTGATGAACATCACGTTGGAGAGGTCGTAATCCACCTCGAGGTAGTGATCGTTGAACGTCCCGTTCTGCTCGGGGTCGAGGACCTCAAGCAAAGCCGATGACGGATCGCCGCGGAAGTCGGCGCCCATCTTGTCGATCTCGTCCAGCAGGAACAGCGGGTTCGAGGTCTTCGCCTTGCGCATCGACTGGATGATCTTGCCGGGCATCGAGCCGATGTAGGTGCGGCGGTGTCCACGGATTTCCGCTTCATCCCGCACGCCGCCCAGCGACACGCGCACGAACTCACGTCCGGTCGCCTTCGCGATCGACTTGCCAAGCGAGGTCTTGCCGACGCCCGGAGGGCCGACGAGGCACAGGATCGGTCCGGTCAGCTTGTTGGCGCGGGACTGCACGGCGAGATACTCGACGATGCGGTCCTTGACCTTCTCAAGCCCGTAGTGATCTGAGTCGAGCACTTCCTGCGCGGCAACGAGGTCCTTCTTGACCTTGGACTTCTTGCCCCATGGAATCGACAACAGCCAATCGAGATAGTTGCGCACGACCGTTGCCTCGGCGGACATCGGAGACATCTGCCGCAGCTTCTTCAACTCGTGCGTCGCCTTCTCGCGAGCTTCCTTCGAGAGCTTGGTCTTGGCGATCTTCTCTTCCAGATCGGCCAGCTCGTCGCGACCTTCGTCGTCGCCGAGTTCCTTCTGGATCGCCTTCATCTGCTCGTTGAGGTAGTACTCGCGCTGGGTCTTCTCCATCTGGCGCTTGACGCGCGAGCGGATCTTCTTCTCGACCTGCAGCACCGAGATCTCGCTCTCCATCAGGCCCATCACCTTCTCGAGGCGCTGGGAGACGGACAACGTTTCCAGGATGGTCTGGCGATCGGAAATCTTGACGGCGAGATGCGACGCCACGGTGTCCGCCAGCTTGGCGAAATCCGTGATCTGCTGAACGACACCCACCACCTCGGCGGAAATCTTCTTGTTCAGCTTCACATAGCTCTCGAAGTCGGACACGACCGAGCGCGACAGGGCTTCCGCCTCGACGCTCTTGGCATCGATGTCGGCAAGCGCCACGGCTTCAGCTTCATAGAAGTCGGCGCGGTCGGAATACTTGCCAGCCTTGGCGCGCTCAAGACCTTCCACCAGCACCTTCACGGTGCCGTCAGGAAGTTTCAGGAGCTGCAGCACGCTGGCGAGCGTACCGATCTCGTAAATGGAATCGGGAGCCGGATCATCATCCGACGCGTTCTTCTGCGTCGCGAGGAAGATCAGCGCATCGTTCTTCATCACCTCTTCGAGCGCCTTGATCGATTTCTCGCGGCCGACGAACAGCGGCACGATCATGTGCGGGAAGACGACGATGTCGCGAAGCGGCAGCACCGGATAGGAGTGGCTTTCGCCGTGAACGATGGTTGGCCGAGGCTTTGAGGCAGTTGTCATGCCCATATTCCTTTTGTTGCGCCCCCTTGCACGCAGTCCGCCGTTCTGACGCGACCACCACAAGGTGCCTTGTGTGCCGGATAAAGAAGAGCTCTTTTGAGCCAGTGGCCGCGGTGCGGCCTCTCCCTGCCCGGGTCGATTTGCTGCGAATCTTGCGAGGCTTCGTCCCGCAGCACACCATTAGGTGGCTATGGCCTATGGGGGTGTCAAGAGAGCGAAAACCCCTGCCAGTCTTGGGTTATTCTAACGTCGCATAAGACGCAGAAACGGCTGCCGAGGGGACTCGACAGCCGTTTCCTGTTGAAAACCTAAATGGTTCCGCTGCCTGCTCAGGCGCTTGCGCTGCTTTCCGCCTTGAGATCAGAGCGGTCCGCGTAGATGTACAGCGGACGCGCCGTCGCCTCGACCACTTCGCGCGAGATCACCACTTCCTCGACGCCTTCGAGTCCTGGAAGATCGAACATGGTCTCCAGCAGGATGCTTTCGAGGATCGACCGCAACCCGCGCGCGCCGGTCTTGCGCTCGATGGCCTTGCGGGCCACCGCGCCAAGCGCCTCGTCGGCGAAGGTCAGCTCGATGTTCTCCATCTCGAACAGCCGCTGGTACTGTTTCACCAGCGCGTTCTTCGGATCGGTCAGGATCTTCTTCAGCGAAGCCTCATCCAGATCCTCGAGCGTCGCCACAACCGGCAGACGGCCGACGAATTCCGGGATCAGGCCGTACTTCAGCAAATCCTCAGGCTCGACCTCGCGGAAGATTTCGCCGGTGCGGCGGTCTTCCGGTGCCATGACCTGCGCGGCAAAGCCGATCGAGGTCGAACGGCCACGCGCTGAGATGATCTTCTCGAGACCCGAGAATGCACCACCGCAGATGAAGAGAATGTTGGTCGTGTCCACCTGCAGGAACTCCTGCTGCGGATGCTTTCTTCCGCCCTGCGGAGGAACGCTGGCCACGGTGCCTTCCATGATCTTCAGCAAAGCCTGCTGCACGCCCTCGCCCGACACGTCGCGGGTGATGGACGGGTTGTCGGACTTGCGCGAAATCTTGTCGATTTCGTCGATGTAGACGATGCCGCGCTGCGCACGCTCGACGTTGTAGTCGGCGGCCTGCAGCAGCTTCAGGATGATGTTCTCGACATCCTCGCCGACGTAACCGGCTTCAGTCAGCGTCGTCGCGTCGGCCATCGTGAACGGAACGTCCAGAATGCGGGCGAGCGTCTGCGCAAGCAGCGTCTTGCCCGAACCGGTCGGACCGATCAGCAGGATGTTCGACTTCGCAAGCTCAACGTCGTTGTGCTTGGTCTGATGGTTGAGGCGCTTGTAGTGGTTGTGGACTGCAACCGAGAGCACCCTCTTGGCGTGCTGCTGACCGATCACATAGTCGTCCAGAACCTTGCAAATCTCCTTCGGCGTGGGGATGCCGTCGCGCGACTTCACCAGCGACGATTTGTTCTCCTCGCGGATGATGTCCATGCACAATTCAACGCATTCATCGCAGATGAATACGGTCGGGCCCGCAATGAGTTTGCGGACTTCGTGCTGGCTCTTCCCGCAGAACGAGCAATAGAGAGTGTTCTTTGAATCGCTCGTACCGACCTTGCTCATTCCTATCTCCGTCCGCCGCTCGATCTTGTCTCAGGGGTTTGCCCCATCCCGGTACACACCGGAATAATGTGTAGATAGAGCAAAAACCGTACCAAAAAAGACCCACCACTCCATTTGCCGTACGAATCACGGCTCAATCGAATCCCGATCATCAGGCCCTAGCCAACCATGGTGACACCCGACTATCAAGAATTCGCTAACCGCCGAAGTACCCAACACCGTGATCTTGGCGCAATTTTGCGCGTTTTCAGGAGCTTGGCCGGTCGAATTCATTGCAGCGTTGCGGGAATGACACGGGCTTCGCCCGGTGGAACTCCGCTGGTGGCCCCTGATTGGCTGCCAGTGGTCCGATTCTAACATTCGGACCCCACTTCAGCGGGCATCCTTGCGAATGTTAGAATCGACGGACCTCTGGCAAGTATGAGTTTCTAGTGGAGTTTTGGATTTGACATTCGCTTCAATGACTCGCGGCTTGTTAAATAGCGAATGTCAAATCCACTCCACTAGGTGCCTAGGATACCCTTGAGGCCCGCATATATCGAACCTGCGGCTGTGGACAAGATGCCAAGTAGCGGGCCGGCGGTCCTCATCAACTCCTGAATAATCCTGGCCCGGCGACGAAGTTGATCGTCCCCGACATATGGCCCGAGCAGGCGCGCCGCGCGGTAGGCCGCGGCGTTTGGCCGATCGCCCTGCGACAGCGAACTGGCCAAGAGCTGCAGCATCAGGATGGCAAGGATGTTTCCGGTCAGGAAGGCCAGCGCGATGCTCGCCGAATATTCGAGCACCTCGCGCCACTCGATCCATGACCCCGGTAAAATCGGAACGTGGTCGTTCAGGCCGGTAACAGTCAGCATGCAGAACACGCTAAGCAATGCCGTGACAGTTCCAGCGAGAGCGGCACCTCGATATCCGACTTTCTGGACTGCGAAGATCGCGAAGCCGAACGGCAGCGGAATGAGCACCGAAGCGATACGCAGATATAGCGGCGACACGTTCAGCAAGATGGTGACGAGGACATGCGCCGCCACCAGCAACACCGCCGGAATCAGAATGTAGCCGATGCTGTGAGTGGCAAAGGATCTGACCGGATGGCGGCGGCGGTAAAGCCGCGCGCTGACGTTGTCGAACTCACGCCGGATCTTTTCGATGTCAGCGACGACGCTCTCGATTTCGAGAAGCACCGGGCGCACCACCCGCAGGTCGCGCGAGCAATGCTTGCAGACGAGCGCCTCATCTTTCACCTTCTCGGCGCAGAACGGACACTCCATCAGATGGCCGACGCGTGGGAAGCAAACGACCTGGACATATCAACTCCGCCGCAGTGAGATGCGCTGGCCGCGTCGGAGCGCCTCAAGCTCCGCCTTCGCCTGCGTCAGTTCTTCGCTGGCGAGCGCCCGCTTGCGGATCAGGTCGTCCCGCTCGGCAAGCAGCGTTTCAGGAATCGTGATGTCGCGCGAGCAGGAACTGCAAACGAGCGCTTGCGGGACATTGGGCTGCGCGCAAAAGGGGCAAGCGGCCGTCATGCGGCTCAGGGCGCGACTTTAAGGGTGAAGCTCGTGGTCGCCGCGCGGCCTTCCGAATCCTTCACATCCACGCGAATGACGTGATCGCCGGCCGGCAGTTCCGCATCGGGCATATCGATCCCATCCGGCTTCACAAATGGCTTGAGCCGTGACGTCAGATCGACCGACGGGCTCTTGATGTAGGTCACCTTCAACGAGTCCGTATCGATCTTGGCCCCGCCGAACGACTCGAACTTCAATTGCAGACGCATCGGCGATTTCGACGTATCGGCGGTGCCGACATACGCAACCTTCGGGCCGCGCGTGATGCCGCGGGTTGCAACGGCGACCGCGCCTTTCGGCGGCGGCAGCTTGGCCTCGTCGGCAGAGATAAGAACCGTGCCGGCGCTGGCCGGGGACGCCGCCATCAAGGCAAACCCGCTTGCGAGCACCGCAACCTGCAACAACAAAAGTCGCATCTCAAATCTCCTCAACCGCAATCCCGCAACTCTACAGCACAGCAACGTCCTCTGAAAGGCACTTGCCTGCCTTCCTTAACGCCCGCCACCGTCGCCGATGATGGAATACGGAGCCCAGAACAGCGGATGAGCGTAGGCGAACTCCGTCTTGCCGTCCGCGCCGAGGTAGCCCGGTCCGTCCGCGAGCGTCATCATCGCCTGCCGCAACGCCTCGCCGCGGGTCAGTTTCGGGTCGTTCGCCTGCCGCTTGAACAGGTCTGTCACGAGTTCACGAGCCGATTGCGAATGCACCGACCAGTTCGTCACGAGCAGCGCGCGCGTGCCTGCGTAGAAGAACGCACGCCCGAGACCCGAGGCGGCCTCTGCACCCGCCCCTGCTCCCGCAGCCGTGTTACAGGCGGACAGCACGACCCAATCGGCGTCGAGCTTCAGCGACAGGATTTCTTCCATCGTCAGCAACCCGTCACCGTCGGAATCCGACAGCGCGGGCGCAGACAGCGCCAGCGCCGGTTGCGTCAGACCGTCCAGTTCCCCGGGCACCAGTCCATGGGTCGCAAAGGCGACGATCTTGAACCCCGAAAGGTCCATCGACTTCACCTTCTTCTCGTTCGCGTCCTTGCCGAGGTTGAGAACCTTGGTCGGATCGGCCTGCAGCGCCAGCGCGATCGACGTCAGTTCCTCGGACGTGTCGGGCAGACGCGGCAACTGGCCGAGCTGCGCGCTGTCGGTGCCCTCAAGCTGCGGACTGTTGCGCCGCTTCAGCGGCACGCCGCGTGTCGCGATCGAAGCGTCGGCGACCTGGATCAGCTTGTCGGTCTTTGCCGCCTCGTCAGCCTGCTCCTTGCTGAAGTAAGGATCGCCGAACGCAATCAGATCCTGTCGCGTGGCCTTGCCCGCCGGCAGCTTGCGCAAGGTTTGCAGCGCGGACGCCGATGGCACCAGCGTCACCGCATGGGTTCGCGCCAGCCACGGCACGTTGCGGTAACTCGCAAACAGCGGATCGTCGTCCGCCTTAACCTCTGCGGTTACGGTCGGCAGCAGCGACAAGGGCAGCAAGCCGAGCGCGCCGTTGGTCACGACGATCAAGCTTTTCGCCGGCTTCCAGCTGCTCTCCAGCGGCTTCAGCAACTGATCATAGAGCTCCGAGGCCAGCTTAACGTCGAACGGAGGGATATCCGAGATCATCGCCGCCTTCGGCTCCAGCGCCTCACGCAGCTTGGTCACGGCCGTGTTCAGGTCCCCGAGCGTCATCTTGATCCGGGCAAACTGCACCGGGGCGCCCTTCCGCAGCACCCAGGCGAAACTGTCGAAGCGGCCGAAGTAGAACGACAGCAGCGCCTCGTCGTCGGTGAGCTGCTTTTGCAGATCGCTCGCGTTCGGCGGCGGTGGGTTCACCAGATTGCCGTAGTCGGGAAACTTCTTGGCAATCTCGCTCAGAGTCTGGGTGCGCGCCGCCTGCAACGCCGCGATTTCCGCCTGCGTTGCCTTGACCGCCTTCTCCTCGCGTTCGGCAGGCGGAAGCGTCAGCAGGTTGTTCAACGTGGCGACTGCCGCGCCGATCCGCTTTTCATTGTCCTGCGACGTACGCATCAGCTTGGCGAGTTCAGGATTGCTGGTGGACGCGCGGGCCGACGACGCCTGCAAGGCGCGCTGCACGGATTGTCCGCGCAGCAGATCCGCATAGCTGAAGGTTTCCTCGGCGACGTTTGCCGGTGCCGCCGCCGGGTTGAGCGCAAGCGTGCGGAGATAGCCCTCGACCACGAAACGAACGCGGCCTTCGCGCGCGGCTGCGGTCGATCCGCTGTCGTCGTCGCTGCCGCCGGACGCCGTCTGCAGCGCCGGTATCGATTCCTTGAACGCCTGTAACGCCTCGGCGGTCTTGCCCTTGCGCGCCAGCGTCACGGCGTAATAGCCGCGCGAGACCGCCGTATTGAGGCTCTTGTCGCCGGAGCGTGCCTTTTCGCGCTCGTACGACCGTTGCGCAATCTCAAGCGCGTTGTCGAAATTGCCCTGCGTGAGCATGATTGAGACGCGGGCAAGACCACCGCTGACGCCTTCGCGGCGCGACGGCTCCCACTTCGCTGTCCAGACATCGACCTGATCGTAGAGCTTCGTCGCCTCGTCGTACTTGCGCTCAAGATTCAAAATCTGCGCAAGGAAGACATTGGCGTTGACCAGCGGACCGGAATCCTCGGCGTAACCGAGCCCCTTGTAGATATCGATGACTTCACGTTGGAGTTGCTCCGCCTCCGCGTAGCGGCCCTGCTCCTGAACCACGAAAACAAAAACCGACAGTATTCCTGCAGTATCGGCATGGAATTTTCCGGATTTGCTAAGGCGGCTGAGAAGCGCGCGGCGCACATCTGCCTCGCCTTCGCCGACACGGCCCTGCTTGACCTTGGTACGGCCTTCTAACGCCGTGGCCCAATCGGCGAACCGTTCCATCTCGCCTTCGGCGGGCTTGGTTTCCCACTGCGACATGGTGGCGAGCGCGCTCGTATAAAACACAGCGGATTTGCGATACGCGGCCTCCGCATCGGTAAACCGGCCCCGCGCTTCGGCGACACGCGCATTGCCGTCTTCAATGATCGCCTGCCAGCTCATTCCGTAGATCGGGAAGACCGGCCAGCGCTGCGCCTCAGCCAGCAACGAGCGATTGCGAGCAGCATAGGATTCGGCAGCGTTGATGTCGCCTGACCGGATCAGCCCGATCACCTGCCCAAGGTGCAGACCGAAAAGCCGGCCCTTTCCTTTGGGCTGACTGTTTGCGGCGGCGATCTGTCTCGCAGCGATGCCGTCAGCACGTTTGTTCTCGCCGACTTCGCGGAGGCGCCGCATCAGGAACTGTTCGTAGCGGGCAAAGATCTTGACGTCCTCGCCCTTGCCCAGGGCCACGGTCAGTTCGGCATCTGCTAGCGCTTCGGCGTTACGTCCGACAAGCGTTCGCGCCTGCCCGCGCTTGTAGTGAAACGCGGCAAGATCGTTCCCCTTCAAGCCGGCGGGTACCGGCGCATCGGCCGTCTTCGTCAGTTCGGCGATTTTGGCCGGGTCAGGCTTCTGCTGGTCAAGAATGGCAGTGACGTCCGACACCGTTCGCGGCGGCGCCACAAGCGTCGCATTAGTCTTCGCCAAAGCCGCAGCACCTGCCGCGATATCTTCCTTCTTCGGCGCCGACACCTTGGCCGCATCGAATAGCGCCGCCTTCGGGCGCGCGGCCATCATCGCATTGCGCACACATGGCGTCGCCGCAGCCTTCGCCCGCGCCATGCAACCATCGTGTTGCCCGCCACTCTGCCTGCAGGCCATGTAGGTGGGCCGCCCGATCGAGTTGCGGCAGCTTTCACGCGCCTGTTCGAGCTCCAGAGCGGAGGCTGGCAGAATGGCCGTGAGCGAGCAGAGCGAAAAGAGGATCGCGGCGACGCCGCGTCGTGTGCCTGTGATCATGGCTTGCTCCCGGACATCATTGTTCTCACCGAAATGTGGTGTGTCCGGAGCGCAATTGGATGCCGCCTAAAATAAACGTCGAAATAAGACGGGTCCAAAAGCCCCGGATCAATTGGAAAGAGTTAGCGGCCAAGACCGGTATCCGGTCAAGCACAGCGCAAGGACGGAACCCAAAAAGTCCGCGCCATACCCCAAATGGGTGAGCGCTTTCATGCAAAAACGGACGCCCGAGGGGCGTCCGTTTTTCAATTCACAACCAAACCGGGATATTGCGTTACGGCAGCTTCGGCGTGGCTTCCTCGGCGCGCTTGTCGATCACCTTGTCGACGATGCCAAAATCGCGCGCCATTTCAGCGGTCAGGAACTTGTCGCGCTCCAGCGCGTCCTCGATTGCCTTGTAGGTCTGGCCGGTGTGCTTGACGTAGATTTCGTTCAGCCGCTTCTTGAGGTTCAGGATTTCCTGAGCGTGCAGCATGATGTCGGTCGCCTGGCCCTGAAAACCGCCCGACGGCTGATGGACCATGATCCGCGAGTTCGGCAGCGAGAAGCGCATGTCCTTGTGGCCGGCTGCGAGCAGCAGCGAACCCATCGACGCCGCCTGGCCCGTGCACAGGGTCGAAACCGGCGGACGGATGAACTGCATGGTGTCGTAGATCGCCAGACCCGATGTCACCACGCCACCCGGCGAGTTGATGTACATCGAGATTTCCTTCTTCGGATTCTCGGCTTCCAAAAACAGGAGCTGTGCGACGACCAGCACCGACATGCCGTCCTCGACCGGACCGGTGAGGAAGATGATGCGCTCTTTCAGGAGGCGCGAGAAAATGTCGTACGCCCTCTCGCCGCGGTTGGTCTGCTCGACCACCATCGGCACGAGGTTCATGTAGGTTTCAACGGGATCGCGCATTTATCACCTGAAGGTTGGCGGAGGCAGGGCGTAATGCCTCGTGATGCAGAAAGGTTGGGCACTACAGATATGGACCGGTGGCCCGGCCACAAGAGCGAAAAACCAGCATCGGCAAATACCGACGGTGCACCAGTTGAAGCCGATTCGGCAGGGTCCGCAAAGCAGCGCGGGCTCGCCGCGCCGCTCATTTCGCCGGTATCCTTAATGCGATCCCAATCCCCGCAACGGGGATCAGGACTCACATTCAGGCGGCGGTCTTGTCTTCTTCTTCCTTGAGCAGATCGTCGCGCGTGACCTTCTTTTCGGTCACGTTGGCAAGCTCGAGAATGAAATCGACGACCTTGTCCTCGTAGATCGGCGCGCGAAGCTGGGCCAGCGCGTTCGGATTGCTGCGATAGAAATCCCAGACTTCCTTCTCGCGGCCCGGCGACTGGCGCGCGCGATCGATCAGCGCGCGGCTGACTTCGTCGTCGGTGACGGTGATCTTGTTCTTCTCGCCGATCTCGGAGAGCACGAGGCCGAGGCGAACGCGGCGATCCGCGATCTTCTGGTATTCGTCCTTGGCCTTCTCCTCGGTGGTGTCTTCATCGGCGAAGCTCTTGCCGGTCGACTCCATCTCGGCCTTGATCGAATTCCACATCAGCTTGAATTCTTCCTCGACCAGCGACGGCGGCGGATCGAAGCGATGCGTCTCGTCGAGCTTGTCGAGCAGCACGCGCTTGACGCGCTGGCGCGACGCGCCGGCGAATTCAGCCACCAGCCGCTCGCGCATGGCTTCCTTCAGCTTGTCGAGCGATTCCATGCCGAGGTTCTTGGCGAACTCGTCATCGACCTTCGATTCCTGCGGTGCCTCGATCAGGCTCGCGGTGGTCTCGAACTCGGCATCCTTACCGGCCAGATGTTCCGCGGTGTAGTTCTTCGGGAACGAGGCCTTCACGTTACGGGTCTCGCCTGGTGCGATGCCGATCAGCTGGTCTTCGAAGCCCGGAATGAACGTGCCGGAGCCGATCACCACCTGAATGCCTTCGCCGGTGCCGCCGTCGAACAGTTCGCCACCGATGGAGCCCTTGAAGGCCACGGTGACGCGGTCGCCCTTCTCGGCCTTCGCGCCTTCCGCCTTCGCCTCGTAAGGCCGGCTCTGATCGGCAATGCGCTTCAACGCTTCCTCGACGTCGGCGTCGGTGACTTCTGCCACCGGCTTTTCGACATTGAAGCTTTTGAAGTCAGCCAGTTCGATCGCCGGCACGACTTCGATGGCAACCGAATAGTTCAGGTCGGACTTGCCGGCCAGAATGTCTTCGATTTCCTTTTCCTCAGTCGGCATCGTGACCTTGGGCTCGGTGGCGAGGCGGAAACCGCGCTCGGTGAAAATCCCGGCGTTGGTGTCACGAATCAACTGCTCGACGGTCTCGGCGGCAACCGAGCGGCCATAGACCTTCTTGAGATGGGCGACAGGAACCTTGCCGGGACGGAAACCGTTCAGCTTCACCTTGTCCTTCATGTCGACAAGACGGGCATCCACCTTGGCATCGATATCCGACGCGGGAACGCTGACCTTGAACTCGTGCTTCAATCCCTCGGCGAGGGTTTCTGTGACCTGCATGGCGTCGATCTTCTTCCAGCTTGGCCCGGCGGCGCCGGGTCGTTGTCAATGTGTTGGACGCAGGACCGGTCGGCAACGAGGCCGAGCGGCATGCATCGGTGGCGCGGCGGACGCGTTCCCCGAGGGAACACCTCCTCCAGAATTACTGCGCGAATGCGCCGGGTGCGGGCGGAAAACCCGGAGCCGCACCACAATCCTTTGATATTGTTGGGTTTTTTGACGGAAAAGCGGTCAATCCATCCCAATTTGTATCGCAGTCTGTATCCAGTCTTCCGGCACGCTGGAATACACGGATTCCGATGCTCATCGCATGATCCAAGCGTTGGTTCAAGCTGACATATGGCAACGCGCATCCGGCGCAAGATGCGGTCTCGGGCCGCGGGACCGGGCGGTTCAGATCGCCCATCCCGGCCTGTTGTCAGCCTGCCTGCCTCACAAACCGATCGTCACCTCCGCCCACTTGGCGATGGTCTCGCTGTTGAGGAACTCGATGACGCCCGGTTCGAACGCGGCGGGACGATCGTTGCCGACAATGGCTGTCGCAACGATGGCATCGCAGCGGTCGTTGAACGCCACCGCGAGCGAGGACCTGCGCGCCCATCCCGACGCCGCGAGCGTGTAGCCCCGGCTGCGGCCCTTCATCCAGCGGACGCTGATCGGCCGTCCCGGGCCGGTTGCCGACGGCTTCTCGCCCATCAGATTGAAATCACTCAGACGCGCAAGCTCGTCGTCGTCCGATACGCCGGTCGTGCAATTGCAGAAACCGATCTTGGCGCGGATGTAGAGATTGACTTCGACGCCACAGCTGGCAGCCGCGCAGCGGAACGCTTTCCCCTTCCCCCACTCGTCCGTCGGAAACGGCCATTGCACTTCGGCCCACACCGGCTGGCTTTTCGGAGCTTGCGCTCCGCTCCGGTTCAATAGCGGCCAGGCATCAGACGTGTACGCCCCGGCCAGACCGCCGAGCGCAAGGCCCGCTATCGCGGCGATGGTGACAGTTCGTGTCATCCTCTAGTTACCCGCAACAAATCTCCTCGCGTCCGCCAGCGCCGGCCTGTCGGAATTCGCGTCGACCGCCTGCGCCACCAGCTTCCCGTAAGCCTCCTTCGCTTTCGCAGTGTCACCGGCCGCCTGCGCGGCCTTGGCGGCTCCGACATAGCCGTTAAAGCGGTTGGGCTCCTTCGCCATGGTCACCTCGAACGCCGCGAGTGCTTCCTTGGCCATTCCGCGATCGAGCAGCATGAAGCCGTAAAGTTCGCGCGCCGGCGCCAGCGGGCCCGGCGTGACCGGCGACTTTTCGGTTTTATCCTCCGCGGCAACGGCGACTGTCATCGCCTTCAGTGCATCTTCGTACTTGCCTTCGGCGTATAGAATCCAGGCGGACGCCACCTGCTCCTGCACATCGACCTGAGCGGCCCAGTAATCATTCTTCGCGTTCCGCAACGCGTCGCGAAGTTCGGCAAGCTTTGCGGCATCCGCCTTCGCCGCAGCCGGATTGCCCGAATGCGCCGCGCCGAGCGCCCGCGCAAAATGCGTCACCGCCACCGCGTGCGGAAACTTACTCTGCTCCACGTCGAGATTGGCGGCCGCCGCCCAGTCCCCGCGCTCTACAACATAACGCGCAGGCGACGCCGCGCGCGCGAACGCAGCAGCGAATGCATCGGGGCCGAATTTCATCGCCTTGACGTTCTCAACGATGACGCGCGCCTCCTTGTCCTGACCGAGTTGCAGGTAGGCGTAGACCAGATAATCCTCGCCGTGCATCTGGTCGCCGGCTTCCTTGCTGGTTTTCGCGGCGTCGACCGAAGCCGCGTTCGCCCCGATCGAATCCCGCCAGTATCCGACACGCGTGAAAATGTGGGACGGCATGTGCTGCGCATGCGGCGCGTTCGGCGCAATCTTCGCGTAGCGCAGCGCCGCAGGCAGACCTTTCTCCGCGATGGGCGGATAGTCGTAAAGATGGATCAGATAGTGCGCGACACCGGGATGCTGCGGCGCGCGCTCGAAAATGGGTTGCAGAATGGCCGCGCCCTTGAGCTGGTTGGCGTAGGTCTTGTCGGTGGCGGGAGCGCCGACATTCAGCGCGATGGCGTAGAAGATTTGCGCCTCGTCATCGTCGGGATAGCGCGCGGCCAGCGCCTCCATCGCCTTGACGTAGGACTGCACGCGCGCCTGATGCGGGATCTTGTCGTAGTCGACATACATCACCGCCAGCGCATCGATGTAATCGCGTTCGCGCTGTGTCTTCGCGCCCATCGCCTTCGCCTTTTCAATCGCCGCAAGACCGAGCGGCAGATTTGGCGCGGGCACAGGAATGTGCGGATTGTTCAGAAGCGAGAGCGCGATGCCCCATTGGGCGATGGCGCATTCCGGATCGGCTTTGAGCGTTTCGTCATAGATTTCCTTCGACGACGCGTACCAGAACGAGTGCTGGTAGCGCATGGCGCGGTCAAAGCGCCGTTGCGCGGTCTCGTTGCACGATGTGGCAAAGTGAACTTTGCCGAGTCTCTGCTCGGAGTCGTCCTGAGCAACAGCGGGCGCGGCAGATCCAAATAAAGCCACGCAGGCAAAAGCAATCGTGGTCGGCAATGCACGCATGGACGTTCTCCCTTGGCAGGTGAAGCGGTCGCGGATTCCCATTGCACATGAGGTCGCGAGCTTAGGCGCGAACGGTATCCGGCTCAACGCGCGCGGTGACGCATTTTGGGTCAAGGTCACTGACGGGGTTCTGTCATTCGACCCGCAACGCGCACGGCGCAGCGCGGCTGTCTGCAGCCGCCCTGCGAGATCGATGAGCAGAAAAAAGAGAGGGATGATGTGGTGCGGGCGGAGGGACTCGAACCCCCACATCTTTCGACGGCAGAACCTAAACCTGCTGCGTCTACCAATTCCGCCACGCCCGCACGGCGCTTGCATTCGACGGCACAGCCGCGAGCGGCGGGCTTATAACATGAGGCAACCGCTTCGCAGCAAAAAAATGGCTTTCTCCACGCGGCGTTAGCGACCAAGCGCCTGCTGGACATCGGGTCGGGAAAATGGTCCGCATCAGCCATGAAACCTACCATGACAAATCAGGTCTTTTTGCCCACCAGACGAACCCTGCTGGCTGGGCTCGGCGGCACGGCCCTCACAGCCGGGCTTCGGCTGCCTGTCTTTGCTCAGGGAAAAGCATTGGCCCAGACCGGTGCGGCCCTGCAGTTACGAGCGCGGCCAGCGACCGCCGCGCTGGGCCCGGGTCTGCCCCAGAGCCCGATCTGGGCGCTCGAGGCCGCCAATGCGGGTCCAGTTGGCGGTCCTCTGCGGTTCGGCAAGGGCGACGTCGCGGTTACGCTTTCAAATGAACTCCCGTCTCCTATCGTCCTGAACTGGCTCGGAATTGACGGTGCGCAGGCCGCGGCTCCGCTGACGGGGCAAACACCGCTTCCTCCGGGCGGCCGCGCTTCCTTCACCCTGCCTCTGCGACAGGCCGGAACGGCCCTGGTCAGCGCGCAGCTCCTTGGTGACGCAGCCGACCGGCCCGTGTCGGCCCGCGCACTCGTCGTTGAGGACAATCCGCCGGTTCCCGCCGACCGCGACGAGGTGCTGCTGATCGAGGAATGGCGCGTGAAAGCCGACGGCAGCGCCATCGCGCCGGGGCGCAACCCTGAAGGCACAACCACGGTCTACACAGTGAACGGGCAGCCACGGTTAGATCTGACCGCCAAGGTCAACGAACGCGTGCGCCTGCGCTTCATCAACGGATGCACGCGCTCGCTCCTCGGTCTGCGGATCGAGAACCATGATGTGCGCGTCATGGCGATCGACAGTCAGCCGTCCGAACCCTTCCCCGCGCGCGACGGCCAGCTTGTGCTGGCACCCGGATCGCGGATCGATGTTTTCATCGACGCCACGCGCGCGCCGGGCACCGTCTCATCCATCGTCCTGCACGACGGCACCGGGCCACGGACCATCGCGCAACTGACGATGTCGAGCGATGCGCCGGTTCGCGCCGCGCCGCTGCCGCCCTCAACCGCGTTGCCCTCCGGCAACCTGCCCGCGCGTCTCGACCTGAAGGGCGCGCTCCGCACCGATCTGCCGCTCGATCCAAATGCGCAGTGGATTGCGCCGGTCAAGTTCGATGCGGCGACCGCGCCCGCATATCGCGTCAAGCGCGGACGCACCGTCGTGATGGCGATCACAAATCCAACCGCCGCGCCGGTCGTCTTCCGCCTGCACGGTCATCATTTCCGCCTGCTCGACCGGCTCGATGACGGCTGGAAACCGTTCTGGCTCGACACGCTGATTTTCGACAAGGGCCAGACCCAGCGCATCGCATTTCTTGCGGAGCACGCGGGGCGCTGGCTGATGGAAGCGACCGCGCTGAACTGGGCCGCGCCGAAGCTCGTGCGCAGCTACGCGGTGGAATAGGCGATATCGTCATTGCGAGGAGCGGAGCGACGAAGCAATCCAGTTCTTTCTTGTAGCTCTGGATTGCTTCGCTTCGCTCGCAATGACGATTGGAGAATTCACACCGACTAATACGCGATCCCGAGTTCATCGTAGAGATTGCGCAGCACCGCGGGCAACATATCGGGGAGATCTTCCGCGATCAGGCCGGGACCGAATTCATGTCCCGCTTCGCCATGCATCCACGCAGCAATGCAGGCCGCTTCAAAGGCCGGCACGCCCTGCGCCAACATTCCGCCGATGATCCCGGCCAGCACATCGCCCGATCCTGCGGTGGCAAGCCACGGCGGCGCGTTGGCCGTGATCGCCGCACGGCCATCGGGTGCTGCGATCACCGTGTCGGCCCCCTTCAACAACACGACGGCACCGGATTGAGCAGCGGCTAGACGCGCACGTTCAAGCTTCGACGCATGTGGATAATTAGACTGCAACCCGCTGAACAGGCGTCCGAATTCGCCCGTATGCGGAGTGAGGATAACCTGTGGATCGTTTTGCTTTTTGATCTCCGCAAACAACGTCGCGGGATCGTCCGCAAAGCTCGTCAGCGCATCGGCATCCAGCACAAGGCCACGCTGCGCTGACAACGCGGCACGCACCATGTCTCTTGTGCGCTCGCCGATACCTGTTGCAGGTCCGATCACGCAGGCGTTTAGCCGTCGGTCCGCCAGCAACTCGGCGAACTGCTGCGGCGTTTCGGTCTCACGCACCATCACCGCCGTCAGCGCGGCCGCATTGACCGCGAGCGCATCGCGCTTTGAGGCCACCGTGACGAGGCCCGCACCGGCACGCAGCGCTGCCCGCGCCGCCAGCCGCGCCGCTCCCGTCGAGACCATATCCCCCGACACGACCACCGCATGCCCGCGCGCATACTTGTGGCCGTCAGCCTGCGGCGACGGGAAAATGTCGGCCCACAGCTCCGGGACATTCTCGAATGCCTTCGGCGCGATCTCATCGAGCACGTCAGCTTCGATGCCGATGTCGGCGACATCGATCTCGCCGCAGTGCGCGCGGCCCGGCAGCAGCAGGTGCCCCGGCTTGCGTCGGAAGAACGTGACCGTGGCCGTTGCCTCCACGGCAATGCCCATCACCTCGCCGGTGTCGCCGTTGACGCCGCTCGGCAGATCGACGCTGAGGATTGGAACGCCGCTCGCATTCATCGCCTCGATCATCGCGTAAGGATCGCCCTTTATCGCTCGGTCGAGGCCGGCACCGAACAGCGCGTCGATAATGAGGTTGGGCTGGCCGAGCGCCGCCGGATCGCAGAGCAGCACCGGACCTTTCCACTCGGCGGCTGCGAGCGCCGCGTCGCCCTTCAGCGTCGCGCGATCGCACAGCAGGATGACGGAGACGTCCCGCCCCCTTGCCGCGAGTTCGGCTGCGGCGATGAAACCGTCGCCGCCATTGTTGCCGCGACCGGCGACCACAAGGATCCGTCCGCGCTCCGCCATCGCTTCGGCAACCAGCGCGACCGCCTGACCGGCGCGGCGCATCAGCGAGAAGCCGCTGATGCCGCCTGCGATCGCAGCCTGATCGGCCGCTGCCATTTCCGAGACCGTCAGAATTTCCATCGCCGTTCGCCTGTTCGCTGCGCCTTATCTTGAGGCACTCTGGTCGGGAGAACCGGAAAACGTCAGGCTAATTTTTGTGCAATTGCCTAATTCATAGCCTTCCACTCTCGCGGCATTCGCCGCACAAAGAGGCAAGGCCCCCTTTAACAGAATGATATTGTTGCTCAATTCAACGTCTTATTAAATTGGCACAGACCCTGCTTTTAGGGGGAGACTTTCGGATTGTCTCGCGCGCCTGCCAATGCAGGTGGGCTTAGCCGTCATTTCCGGGTTGTTCATCAGCCCACGACGATGATGGTGACGGACGATCCGACGTGACGAGCGCGTCCATCGCGCGATATGGAAGTACAGACAGGCCAGTTGAAGTGCCGGGGAGACGCTAAGTGAAAAAGATCGAGGCCATCATCAAGCCCTTTAAGCTCGACGAAGTGAAGGAGGCCCTGCAGGAAGTCGGAATTCAGGGCATCACCGTCACCGAGGCCAAGGGCTTCGGCCGGCAGAAGGGTCACGCCGAGCTTTATCGCGGCGCGGAATACATCGTGGACTTCCTCCCGAAGGTCAAAATTGAGATTGTGGTCGGCGACGATCTTGTCGAGAAAGCCATAGACGCGATAAGGCGTGCCGCGCAAACTGGCCGCATCGGGGACGGAAAGATATTCGTATCCAACATCGAAGAAGCTATCCGCATCAGAACGGGAGAGTCCGGGCTCGACGCCATCTAACCTGATTTCGGCCTGTAACCTGATTTTCGGCCTGACCCACCTCGCCTCGCCGGCGGCAGCCTCCTGCCGCCCGAGGCTTCTCACTGCATCTCATTCAATGCATCTCGTTCTCGGTGCATCCAATCCACGACACGACAAACGACCAAGCAGACATAAGGGGTATTCATGAAGACCGCCAAAGACGTCCTCAAGTCGATCAAGGACAACGACGTCAAGTACGTCGACCTGCGTTTCACCGATCCGCGCGGCAAGTGGCAGCACGTCACGTTCGACATCTCGATGATCGACGAAGAGATCTTCGCCGAAGGCACGATGTTCGATGGCTCATCGATTGCCGGCTGGAAGGCGATCAATGAATCCGACATGACGCTGATGCCCGATCCGACCACGGCGACGATCGATCCGTTCTTCGCCGAAACCACCATGGTCATCGTCTGCGACATTCTCGAGCCGTCGACCGGCGAGCCCTACAACCGCGACCCGCGCGGCATCGCCAAGAAGGCCGAAGCCCAGGTCAAGGCGCTCGGCGTCGGCGACACCGTGTTCGTCGGCCCGGAAGCCGAGTTCTTCGTGTTCGACGACGTGCGTTTCCAGACCACGCCTTACAACACAGGCTTCAAGCTCGACTCGTCCGAACTGCCCACCAACTCGGACACCGAGTATGAAGGCGGCAACCTCGGCCACCGCATCCGCACCAAGGGCGGCTACTTCCCCGTTCCGCCGCAGGACTCGGTGCAGGACATGCGCTCGGAAATGCTCGGCTCGATGGCCAAGATGGGCGTCAAGGTCGAGAAGCATCACCACGAGGTCGCTTCCGCCCAGCACGAGCTCGGCATGAAGTTCGATACGCTGACCCACATGGCCGACCAGATGCAGGTCTACAAGTATTGCATCCATCAGGTCGCGCACATCTACGGCAAGACCGCCACCTTCATGCCGAAGCCGGTCTACGGCGACAACGGCTCGGGGATGCACGTGCACCAGTCGATCTGGAAGGACGGCAAGCCGGTGTTCGCCGGCAACAAGTACGCCGACCTGTCCGAGACCTGCCTCCACTACATCGGCGGCATCATCAAGCACGCCAAGGCCATCAACGCCTTCACCAACCCGTCGACCAATTCCTACAAGCGTCTGGTCCCGGGCTATGAAGCGCCGGTGCTGCTCGCCTACTCGGCGCGCAACCGCTCGGCCTCGTGCCGCATCCCCTACACCACCAACCCGAAGGCGAAGCGCGTCGAAGTGCGCTTCCCCGATCCGATGGCCAACCCCTACCTCGCTTTCGCAGCGATGCTGATGGCCGGCCTCGACGGCATCAAGAACAAGATCGATCCGGGTCCGGCGATGGACAAGGATCTGTACGATCTGCCGAAGGAAGAACTGAAGACCATTCCGACGGTGTGCGGATCGCTGCGCGAAGCGCTCGAAAACCTCGACAAGGATCGCGCGTTCCTCAAAGCCGGCGGCGTGTTCGACGACGACTTCATCGACAGCTTCATCGAACTGAAGATGACCGAAGTCGCGCGCTTTGAGATGACCCCGCATCCGGTCGAATTCGAAATGTATTACTCGCAGTAAGCTGCGAGCTTTCATAGCGATTGCTTCTCGTAAACATCAAAGGCGCTCCGAACGGGGCGCCTTTTTGTTTTGAATGCGATGCGGCTCGATACGATTAAACGTCCGTCGTCGTCCCCGCGAAAGCGGGGACCCATAACCACCGAACGGTGTGGTCATGGCAGGAATATTGCTCCGGCACCTCCCTCAAATCGAGAACTCAGGGAGTATGGGTCCCCGCTTTCGCGGGGACGACAACGAGAAAGCTATCGCTTCATGCTTTTTTGCTTTTGCCAGCTTTCGTTGGCGCACCCGTAGCGGTTTTCTTTGCGGGAGTTTTCTTCGGTGGCGCTTTCTTCTTCGCTTTCTTGCTCCGATTGAACTCAATCGCAGCCCGCACGAGATTTCTCAGCGCACGCGCATCGATCTTGTCGCCCTCGAACAAATCGATCGCGCGCCACACCTTGCCCTCAAGGCCCGCGTTGAAGAGCTTGTCGGGATCGGGAAGGCTCGCACCATGCGCGAAGGTCAGCTTCACCTTGTCCTTGTGGGCGTTGCCCACCGCGATGATTCCGTCGCGCGACCACACCGGGCTTCCCATCCATTTCCATTCCTCGATGATCTCCCTGTCGGCAGAGAGGATGGCCTTGCGGACGCTGGCGAGGGTTTTGCCGCGCCAATCCGAAAGTTTCGCGATCAGTGCGTCGATCTTTTCCGATGGAGTCATTGGATCATGCCACCACTATTTGGTGCTTCTTCGACGCGTCGCGCAAAGTATGGCAGCGCGAACATGTAAAGGCCGGTGAACATCAGCAGGAACAGCGGAAGCAGTGGCGAATAGACCACGAACGCGGGCGGCTCTCCCAGCGCCATGGCAACGAAGTTGGCGATGACAGTCAGAGTGAAGATAATCGACAGCCAGCGATGAACCTGCCGGATGGTGTTGTTCATTGAAATCTCCATTGTCGGTTTGGTCGGCGCTTCTGCACGGCCGGGTGTTAATCGGCCCGCGCCAGCACCTGCTCCAGATTTCCAAAGAACTGCTGCCACCCGTGCATGGCGCCGCCGAAGGCCTGCTTCTGATCCGGCCGGAAGCCCGCTTGCTCCATGCGCAGATGAGTTCCCGAAGCCGTCGGCGTGAGCGTGAACGTCACCACGCTCGTTAGATTGAACGCCGCATCGTCATGCGCAAAATTCCAGGTGTAGGACAACGTCCTGTTCGGCTCGACAGCAAGCACCTCGCAGTCCAGCACGCCGCCCCACTCTCCCTTGAGATTGAAGCTGTGGCCGACGACAGGCTTGAAGTCGTTCTTCATCAGCCACTCCTCGATCAGGTGCGGTTGCGTCAGCGCGCGCCAGAGCTTTTCCGGCGGAAAGGAGAAATCCCTTTCCACAACGACAGAACGTGTTTCGGTCATGGTGCTGCTCATTGGTCCATCCTTCTCAGCAAATTTTCGAGGTCGTCGAACCGGCTTTCCCAGAAGCCGGCCATCTGGCTTGTCCAGTCGATCAGCGGGGCAAGCGCGCCGAGTTGCGCGCTGTAATGGGTCTGGCGGCCTTCGTGGCGATCGCGCACCAGCCCGGCCTGCTTCAGAACGCCGAGATGCTTGGAGACGGCCGGTTGCGAGACCCCGGCCTGCGCCGTCATCGCCCCCACCGTTTGCTCTCCGCCGCGGCACAATCGCTCGAAGATCGCCCGGCGGGTCGGATCGGCGAGTGTTTTGAAGAGCATATCGTGGGTGTTTGGCATGTTAGATCGATAACCCGTTGGATATGGATAAACGTATAACTATCGAGTTATGCGTTAGTCAAGCGGGAACTCCGAATGGCGCAACCATCCCAGGACGCCATTACCCTCAAACCCATGGAACTCAGTGGTCTTCTTTGGCCACTCGCGAACAGAACATCGCCGTGTTCGTGCGGCATGAGCGTCGATTAATCGATGAAACAAGGACGATAATGAATATCCGGACTATTGCCGTTTTTCTGGCCCTCGCATTGACGCCGTGCGCCACTCTTCAGGCTGCGACCCCTGCGCCGACGCCCGCTCCCCCGGCGGCGAAAGGAGCCGAAAGCCCCACAGCGGCAACGCCCGCCCCTGCAACGCCGCCGGCCAAGGAAGCGCTTCCCGAAGTTCCGGCGCCGACCTATCCGAGCGCCGTCGCCAGTCTCGGCGGCTGGAAGCAAACGCTCGACAGTATCGAATGGCTCTTGCAGTTGGGCATCACCGACGAAGCCAGACTGACCCAAATTCGCGACCAGATTACCGGGGCGCAAAAGGGAGCACGTGAACTTATCGCCTCCATGACGCAGGGGCTCAACGAAGCGACCGAACGAGCTGCCGGATTGGCGCCGGGTGAAAAGGATCCAACGCCGCAGTCCGACGACGTCAAACTGGAGCGTGCCAAACTGCTGGCCGAGATTTCCGCGCGGCAGAGCATCGTTCAACAGGCCAACCTGATCAACGTGCGTGCGCAGCAATCGCTCGATCTCATCTCGGAGCGCCGCCGCGCCAGATTCACGGATACGGTTTTCAAGCGTTCTCCCAGTCTGATCAATCCCTCGTTCTGGGTGCGAGCTGCTGAGGAGATTCCGCCCGCAACAAGCCGGCTGATTGAGCTTGCATCTCGATGGATCGGCGTCATGACGGAGCAGCCGCTTCGCGCCGCTTCGGGTTTCGCAATTGCCGTTGTTGTCTTGCTCGGCTTTTTCCTGTCGCCGTGGCGGCGCTGGCAAGCGCGCTGGACGACCCGCGATGCCGTGATCACCGAGCCCTCTGCGCTGCGTAAAACAAGCTCTGCGGCAGTTATCGTTCTCGCCAACACCCTTATCCCCGGCACCTGTTTGCTCGTGCTCTATCAATCGCTCATTGCGCTCGGCGTATTGCCGGACGAAATCAGTGCCATCGCGCGGCGACTGTTTATCGTCGTCACCTTTGCGTTCTTTTTCTATAGCCTCGCGACCGCGACGCTGGCGCCCGATCGGCCAGCCTGGCGCTTGATCGATCTCGACGACGAAGTCGCCGGCAAGCTGGTTCCGGTGGCGATCCTGCTCGGCATCGCGGCCTGCTTCGGCGTCCTGCTCGACGCACTGAACCGTGCGATCGGCGCCCCGGCTGAACTAACGGCAGCCAGCGCAGGCGTGGTCGCGCTGACCGAGGCTTTTCTGTTGATGGCCGCGTTGCGCATCGCGGCCCACACCGGAAACGAAGACGACGAAAAAGAAGAGCCCGCAGCACCGGCCGTCAAGCGCTCGGCATGGCGTCTTTTGATTCCGCTCGGCTGGCTGCTCGCGGCAACCGCGGTGCTTGGGCCGCTGGCCGGCTTTGTCTCGTTCGGCGGGTTCGTCGCGGGGGAAATGATCCTCATTATCGTCGTCCTGATGGCCGCTGTTCTGCTCAGCCACTTTGCCGACGCATTAATCGCCGCGACGTTTTCCTATTATGGAACCGTGGGCCGCTTCCTGCGGCAGACGGCGGGACTCAGCAGCCCTGCGGTACGCCAGATTGCCGCCCTGCTGAATGGCTTCGTCCAGTTGGCCTTGATTGCATTCGCCGTGTTCGTGGTCCTCGTCACGTGGGGGATTAATTCCGACGATGTGTTCGGGTCGTTGTCGTCGGCGTTCTTCGGATTCTCGATCGGCAAGTTCACGATCTCGCCGTCGGCAATTCTCGGTGCGGTCCTCGTGCTGATCATCGGCGTGGCGGCAACCCGGGCAATCCAGGGCTGGCTCGAAACCCGCTTTCTGCCCGAGACAAATCTCGACTTCGGCGTTCGCAGTTCCATTCGCACAGGCGTCGGCTACATCGGCATCATTCTGGCCGTTATCGTTGCGCTATCGTATGTCGGCCTCAATCTGCAGAACATCGCCATTGTGGCCGGCGCGCTGTCGGTCGGCATCGGCTTCGGTCTGCAGTCGATTATCAATAACTTCGTATCGGGCCTGATCCTGCTGGTCGAGCGGCCGATCAAGGTTGGCGATCGCATCGAGGTCGGCGCCCGCATGGGCGTCGTCAAGCGCATCAACGTGCGTGCGACCGAGATCGCCACCTACGATAATGTTTCGGTGATCGTTCCCAATGCCGATCTGATCAGCGGTCAGGTCGTCAACTGGATGCACGGCAGCTATATGGCGCGTCTGTCGGTGAAGGTCGGGACATCCTACAACGCCGATCCGGACCACGTTATCGCGGTCCTGCTCGACATCGCCAGCAACCATCCACGGACACTGAAATCGCCCGGACCATTTGCGAACCTCGGCAACTTCGGCGCGGACGCGCTGGAATTTGCGGTGTTCTTTCATGTCGCCAATATCGGCGCCGACGCCGGTGTCGCTGACGAGATACGGCTCGAAATCCTCAGGCGGTTTCGCAAGGAAGGCATCGAAATGCCTTTCGCCCAGCGCGATCTTCAACTTCGCGATCTCGACCGGATCAAAGCTCAGGTCCGCTCGCTCAGCAAAGGCAACCGCTCCGACTCCGAGCTTGAAACGGTTGAGGACGACGGATTCGACCGGGCCGACAATGGCAAGACTGATCGCGCCAGGAGCGACCGTTCCAAGACTGACGGCGTCAAGACGGAGGGCGCGAGGGCGCGTAAGGAAAGCTGGCAGTAAGCTTGGAATGGATCGCGCAAGCGTAGCCCGGATGAAACGCAGCGATATTCCTCCCGTCATTCCGGGATGCGCCTCTTGGCGCAGGCCCGGAATCCACAATGCGGGAATCCGGTGAGCGGCCGTGGATTCCGGGCTCGCGCAAACGTGCGCCACGGAATGACGCCCTCCTGCAACACTTCGTGATGGGGACGCGCATCCCCGCGCTTCAAACCTCCATTATGTTCGGCATGTCCTGTTCGTGAGGGGCGCTTTCTAGAGGCGTCTTGAAGGCGGAGCAGGATGCGGCGCCCGCGCGCATGGTTCGCAGCCATGTCGTCCGGGAGGCTGGGGTAAGCGTCCGGGCCAACTATGTGGCTCTGCTCATCGAGAGCTGGACGCGGACAGGATGAAGGCCGGCGAAAGCCAGCCGGATCGAGGCGCGTGTCGCGCTTGCCCTGTCCCGGAAGCACGCTCCCCTCGCCCCAAATCGCCGCTGATGGAGCGTCGCAAGGCGATGCGCTTCCTTCGCAAAGGAAGCGAAACAACACATTTGCGCCTCGCGGCGCTCCATTGCCCCTCATTGTTGCGAGGGGCACGATTGAAAGCTCACCTTGCGCGAAGCGCGAGAACGAATTTGCGTGGCTGAATGTATGTGGCTGTTTGAAAATTGAATCTGGAAAGCCGGAGTGACGCAGCCGTCGCAACACACTCACTCGTCGTCCCCCGCGAAGGCGGGGACGACCGGAGAGAGCGCGTGCGTAGAAACGAAGAGCCCCCGCCGCTACTCGCGCCGGAACGCCTGCATCGGCGTGAAGCCCGCATCCGCCGGCGGCACGGCGACAATCCCTGCCGCGCTTAACGCCGCAGCCGCTTTCGCCGGATCGTTCGACCACGGCAGCCGCGATTGAATATCCCGCGTCACCGGCTCGCCCAGCGCGCCGCCGAAATCCAGCGGCCAGAGTCCGGACGGCACGATCTGGAGCGAAACCCCGCGCAGCCTGAACCCCTGCCCTAGTCCCGCCGCCGGCAGATTCGCGGGATCGACCACGCGCGCGGAGGTAGGATTCGCAACATCCGCAAATGTCACCAGTGTCGGGATCAATTCGCCCGTGACGGAGACGGTCTCGGTTTGCCGTTTGACGTCGCGAAAATCGATCCGCCGCCCCGCCGCGGCGAAGACGCGCAACGGCAGATAGTTCATGCCATCGGTTTCAGCCGGATTTGTCCCGTGCAGCAAAAGCGCCGTGAGATTCCGCCCATTGCCGAGATCGACGAACACGGCATCGCCCTTGATGCGGGGCCCGGCCGGCCCGCTTCCGGAGCCGCCATAGGCCCGGTTGGGATGCACCGAGAACACGCCGGATGCCGACCGGACACCATCAGGCGTCTCGACATCGACGTTGAGACGGTACTTGTGGTCGGGCCGGTAAAGATAGGTGCGCTCGCCGATCACCAGCGCCGCCAGTAACACTGCGGGGCCGATCCACTTCTTCCAGTTCATGCAGCGAGACCTTTTATCCTTGCAGCCAGCTTGCGTGGCGACTGGATTAAGCGCTGGCCGCGTGACTGTCACGCCATCTTCTCTTGATCCGGCGTGGCCTTTCAGGAAAGACTGGCGCTGAAATAACGCAAGAGGACCGCACGTGTCAGCCCCCATCGAGACCCGAGTTCAGACCCGTGGCGACCTCGCGTGGTCGATCGCCGTGGGGGGCATCGGCGTCGTTGCCTTCGCGGCCTTCCTGTTGTTCGCCTGGTACTACGCCGCGACGCTGTTTCTGGTGTTCGCAGGCGCCCTGCTCGGCGTCGCCCTTACCGCCATGACGCATCTGTTGCAAAAAGTCATGGGCGGGCCTCACGCACTGCGCCTTGCACTTGTGTGTGTCGTGCTGGCGGGGCTGCTCTCCGGCGTGGTGTTTCTCGGCGGCTCGACCATCGCGCGGCAGGCCGCCGTCCTGAGCAACACCCTCAAGTCGCAGCTCGCGACCGTCAAAAGCTTCCTCGAGCAGCATGGCGTGGACACCAGCTATCTCGAGCTCGGCAGTCCCACTGCGGCTGCGACAGCAGCCGCTACCGCCGATACACCATCGACGACGGCCCCCACGCCCCCGCCCGGCCTGCCGAAGAACCTGCCGAGCGCAGGTGCGCTGGCCTCCGGCGGCGGCGCCATCGTCAGCCAGACGCTGAAGCTGCTGCTCGGCACGGTCAGCGCCGTCGGAAACTTTTTCATCGTGCTGTTCCTCGGGCTATCGTTCGCGGCACAGCCGAGCGTCTATCGCAGGGGCTTGCTGGCGCTGGCGCCAAAGAGGCACCGCGCCAATGTGACCGTCGTGGTCGACCGGATCAGCGATACGCTGGAGCGCTGGCTGATCGCGCAAATGATCACCATGGCCGCCGTGTTCCTGGTGACATGGATCGGCCTGTCGATCATCGGCATCGACAGTGCATTCATCCTCGGCATTCAGGCCGGTCTGCTTGCGTTCATTCCGACCGTCGGCGCGTTGATCGGCGGGTTGATCATCGTGCTCGCAAGCCTCGCCTCGGGGTGGGTCGCAGCGTTCAGCGCCTTCGTGCTGTTTCTCGGGGTGCACGCACTGGAAAGTTACATCCTGACGCCGATCATTCAGCGGCAGGCACTCGACATCCCGCCCGCGACCCTGTTCGCGTTCCAGATCCTGCTCGGCGTCGTGTTCGGGCTGTGGGGATTGGCGCTGGCGCTGCCGCTGATGGCTATCGTGAAGGTGATCATCACGTATCTGCGCGAGGACGGCGAGGAACGCCCGCCGGAATTCAAGATGGCGTGACGAGAACGCCTTCGAGCGAAGCGAAGCAATCCAGAGCAACAAGAAGACTGGATTGCTTCGTCGCAAGTGCTCCTCGCAATGACGGTTTGAGGCTACAAACTTGAACTAGAAGCTCGTCACCGTGTTGGTATGTTCGACTTCCGGCGGCGAGGCGAAATGCGGCCCGACCAGCGCGCGCCATTCCGTAAAGTTGGCGGACTCACGGAAATCGACCGTGTGGTTTTCGAGGGTTTCCCACTTGATGTGAAGCCGATAGCGCGACGGCTTCTCGATCGACCGATGCAACTCGAAGCTTTTCCAGCCCTTGCAGCGTTGAAAAATCGGCTGCGCCTTGGCGATGGCCGCCTCGAAATCCTTCTCGCTGCCCGGCTTGATTTCGATCTGTGCGATTTCGGTGATCATGGTCTTCCGCCCTTTCTGGTTGCCAAAGGGCTCTAGCGCAAAAACACTGGCCGGAAAAGACAAAGGGCACCAAAGGTGCCCTCCTGGATCGAGACCGCGAAACTATCAGCCTTCAGATGAACGTCACCAGCACGCCCAGCAGCGCCAATGCACAGCCGCCGAGCACCACCGGCTGCCAGTCGAACGCCGACCCGTAGCGGCCCTCGGCACGACGCGCCGTGATCAGAGCGTTTTCGTATTCGTCGGACGTCGAGAACATGCAAGCGAAGCCTGCTCGCGCGGACGCAGCGCTCGCCTCAAGTGCGTTGAGATCGGATTGTGAATCGTGGCTGCTTACGGTGCTCATGCACGTATCGTAAGGCCCGCATGGTAAACAGATGGTTAGCAACGTCAGGCGAGAGCTTCCGCTGGTGCGGGGTTCGAGGTCGCACTGTCCGGTTGCGGTGAAACGCCCCCAACCATGTTGCGACGGCCGTTCTCAAGCGACAACGGCTGTTCCACCGCAGCTTCCACACGATTGCGGCCACCGCGCTTGGCCTGATAGAGCGCGGTATCGGCCGACGCCATCAGCACTTCGAGTTCGGTGTTCGCCGGGCCGCCCGCCACGCCAATGCTGACCGTGGTTTCCAAAGGCGCATCGTCGATTGCCACACCCGACGTCTCAAAGGCTTCGCGCACCCGCTCCGCTGCAAGCAACGCTTCCTCGATCGAACACGGCAGCAGCGCTGCGAATTCCTCGCCTCCGACCCGGCCTACGAGATCGGTGATCCGGAGGGAAGCCACAACGACATTGGCGAACACCTGCAGCACGTCATCGCCTGCGGCATGGCCGAACCGGTCATTGACCGATTTGAAGTGATCGATGTCAAAGATCATCACGGTGATGGGACGTCCCGCCTTGGCCTCGCGCTCGATCATGCGCGACGTCGCTTCGCCAAAGCCGCGCCGGTTCAACAGACCCGTGAGCGGATCGACCGATGCCGCGGTCTTGTGGACGCTGACCGCGCGCTCCGACACGAGCATGAAGATGATGAACACCGTTCCGACGGCGTAGAGCACCAGTTCGGCGGCAAACGCCGCGACCCAGACCTGCCCCATGCTCGTCGCACTGCCGGGCCGGAACATGTCACCCAGGACGATCGGCAGCATCAGAACAACGCCGTGCATCACGGGAACGACGATCGCCGGCCAGCGTGCGCGCAAGCTCTTGCGCCGCTCGCGCCACAACTCTCCGGCCGTCAGCGCGGCATAGACGGCGACGATGCCCGCGCCGAGCATCATCCGGATTTCCGGATCGATCGGATCAAACAGCACGACGGCCGCAACCCAGAGCGCCGGCCCGGCGATCACGCCGATCAAACTGGCAGGACGGCCGTGAAAGGCCCGCGCCGCGTCCCACACCAGGCCGCAGGCCACGAAGCCCACGGCGTTGACCGCGAGCGAAAGCTCCCAGCCAAGTTCAGCGCCGCCCACCGTCCACAGAGCAACCGATGCAGCACCGAGGATATAGGCAGCGCCCCACCAGCCGAGCGCCGCGATCTTCTCTTGACGCCAGAAGAACAGCAGCATCACGCCAAGCGATGCCGCTGCCAGCGTTGCCACGAGATAGAGCGTCGAAATGTCCAAAGACAAATGTGTGCCAGCCGGCATGTTCTATGCAGCGCTTAATAAGACGGAGCCGGAATAGCCCCCTCAGCCATCGTGGAGGCTAGCAATGGTGTCTTGGCACTCCGTTTGCGACGGCCACAAAATTTTCGGAAAAAATCGCTGCAATTCGGCTGTATCTGGAACAGCAAAAAGGGCGCCCGAAGGCGCCCTTTTGTCCCGCGATTGCGGAAAATTTGAACGAAACGATTAGCGCTTCGAGAACTGGAAGGACCGGCGGGCCTTTGCCTTGCCGTACTTCTTACGCTCGACGACGCGCGAGTCGCGGGTCAGGAAGCCGCCCTTCTTGAGGACACCGCGCAGATCCGGCTCGAAGTTGGTCAGAGCCTTCGAGATACCGTGACGCACGGCACCAGCCTGACCGGACAGACCGCCACCAGCGACGGTGCAGATCACGTCGTATTGGTCCTGACGGGCAGCAGCGACGATCGGCTGCTGAATCATCATGCGCAGCACCGGACGAGCGAAATAAACCTCGACCTCGCGGGTGTTGACGACAATCTTGCCGGAGCCTGGCTTGATCCAGACGCGTGCAACGGCGTCCTTGCGCTTGCCGGTGGCATAGGCGCGGCCCTGCTTGTCGACTTTCTTCTCGTACTTCGGAGCGTCTGGCGCCGCCGTCTTCAGCGCCGACAGTTGGTCGAGAGACTGCATGGTATCGGACATTATGCGGCCCTCATGTTCTTGCGATTCATCGATGCGATGTCCAACGTTTCCGGCTGCTGCGCCTCATGCGGATGTTCAGCACCGCCGTAAACGCGCAGGTTGCCCATCTGCACCCGGCCAAGCGGACCGCGCGGGATCATGCGCTCAATGGCCTTTTCAACGACGCGCTCAGGGAAGCGACCTTCGAGGATCGACTTTGCGGTGCGCTCTTTGATGCCACCGATGAAACCGGTGTGGTTATAGTACACCTTGTTCTCACGCTTGCGTCCGGTGAGGACGACGTGAGCCGCGTTGATGATGATGATGTTATCACCGCAATCGACGTGGGGGGTGTAGGTCGGGAGGTGCTTGCCGCGCAAACGCATGGCAACCAACGTCGCGAGGCGACCAACGACCAAACCCTTGGCGTCGATCAGCACCCACTTCTTGGTGACCTCGGCTGGTTTTGCCGAAAACGTCTTCATGTGAGGGATCCGTGAAATTGTACGTTCGGCGCAATCGCCAAACTGGCGCGTTTCTAGATAACCCGCCCGCGCACGTCAATGTTCTTCAGCTAAAAATATACTAGCTAAAACAGCATCTTATAAATATGGTGCTATATTACCCTTTAAATCATTGAACGTTCGGAATGGAATATGTCGAGGTGACATGAGCGATCGGATCAGGCGAAGTCCCTGATAACAGGCTCACTTCTCCGACGGCGAGGCGCTTGCCCAGCTTCATCAGCTTGGCGGCCGCCAGCACATCCTGACCGGGCTGACCCTTGCGCAGGAAATTAATGTTGAGGCTGGTGGTCACGGCGAGCCCGACAGGTCCAATGGCCGAAAGCAGCACCACGTACATTGCGAAGTCCGCCAGCGCCATCAGTGTGGGACCGGAGACCGTACCGCCGGGGCGAAGCATCCGCTCGCTGTAAGGCTGCCGCAGCAGGCACGTCGCACCGTCGGCGCTCTCGATCAGGATTTCGCCGCTGGCGAAGGCCTGAGGAAACTCCTTGTGGAGAAACGCTTCGAGTTCTGCCACGGTCATTTTCGGCTTGTTCATGGAACGTATGTCCTGCCCTGCTCTCGTATGTGACGGTTTTGTATCTTAGGGTGAGCACGATGGCGAGCCTGACGGAACCGAAAAGCGAGCCTGAAATCCGAGCCGGAAAACCATGACGTCACAAACATCACGTTCCGTTTCACAAGCGCCGTCGCCACTTTTGCGCGAGACCGTCGGCAGCATTGCCGTGCTGACGCTCGATTCGGCGGCGACCCGCAACGCGCTTTCGGAAGCGATGATTTCTGCACTCCACGAGGCACTCGATTCCATTCGCGACGACAAAAGCGTCCGCGCGGTTGTTATCGCTGCGAACGGTCCTGCCTATTCGTCCGGGCACAACCTCAAGGAACTGACCGCGCGCCGTTCCGACGCGGACAGAGGCCGCGCCTACTTCAAACACATGATGAAATCGTGCAGCGACATGATGCAGGCCATCGTTCATCTGCCGAAGCCTGTGGTCGCGGCAGTGCAAGGCGTGGCGACCGCTGCCGGGTGTCAGCTGGTGGCAACGTGCGATCTCGCGGTCGCATCCGACAAGGCAACGTTCGCGACCCCCGGCATCGACATCGGATTATTCTGCTCGACACCGATGGTTGCGCTTACGCGCAACGTCCCCCGCAAGCACGCCATGCACATGCTGCTCACAGGCGAGCCAATTTCCGCGCAGCGCGCGCTCGAACTCGGCCTGGTCAACAGCGTAGTCCCGGCTGGCTCCGAGCGCGATGCCGCGATCGATCTCGCCAACAAGATCGCTGTAAAGTCGGCGTATACGCTGAAGGTCGGCAAGGAGGCGTTCTATCGGCAGGCTGACATGAATCTTGCGGACGCCTATACCTACGCTGCGCAGGTGATGGCCGAGAACATGATGGCGCGCGATGCACAAGAAGGCATCGGTGCTTTCATCGAAAAACGCAATCCCAAGTGGGAAGACCGCTGACACCATCGGCCAAGATAGTGAATTTACCAGAATGAACCACGACGCCTACGACGACAATTATATTCGCGCGATCCTGACCGGCGTGAAGTCGATCGCCATGGTCGGCGCTTCGCCGGTCAACGTGCGGCCGAGCTATTTCGCTTTCAAATATCTGCTCGAACGCGGTTACGACATGATCCCGATCAATCCGGGTCAGGTCGGCAAGAGCCTTGTCGGGAAGCCGTTCGTCGGATCGTTGAAAGACATCGATCGCCCCGTCGATATGATCGACATCTTTCGCAATTCGGATGCCGCCGCGGCGGTCGTCGACGATGCGCTGGCGCTGCCTGTATTGCCGAAAGTGATCTGGATGCAACTCGGTGTTCGCAACGATGCCGCAGCCGCCAAAGCGGAAGCCGCAGGCATCAAGATGGTGATGAACCGCTGCCCGAAAATCGAATACGCCCGCCTCACATCGGAAATTCAGTGGCTGGGCGTCAACTCGCGCACCATCAGTTCGAAGCGCGCCCCGATTCCCACCAGCAACATGCGGCTGTCATTGAATCGCAGCAGCGTGAGCGGCGGCGCGACAACGGCCGCCGACCGCGCCGCCAAGGACAAGAACGACTTGCCCTGAATCCGGCGTGTCACAGCGCGTTCATTTCGGGGTAACTGCGAAACCGTCAGGTTCGTTGCCAGTTAAGGCCAATCGCCGCTGATGGCTTGACGGCGGACGCGTCCACCCGCAGCATATTTGTCTCCATGCCCGTTCGCGGCGCTCAGAAGGACACCTCATGACGGAAAGATTGCCGGGCTTCTCCACGCTCTCCATTCACGCTGGCGCGCAGCCGGACCCAACCACCGGCGCGCGAGCGACGCCCATCTACCAGACCACTTCTTTTGTGTTCAACGACGCCGACCATGCAGCCTCGCTGTTCGGGTTGCAGTCGTTCGGCAACATCTACACCCGCATCGGCAACCCGACCAATGCCGTCCTCGAAGAGCGCGTCGCCGCGCTTGAAGGCGGCACGGCTGCGGTTGCTGTCGCGTCAGGCCACGCCGCGCAGGTGGTCACGTTTCATGCCCTGCTCCAACCCGGCGATGAATTTATCGCAGCCCGCCGCCTTTATGGCGGTTCGATCAACCAGTTCAATCACGCTTTCAAGAGTTTTGGCTGGAACGTGGTCTGGGCCGATACCGACGATGTTTCAACTTTCGAGAAGGCGCTCACGCCCAAGACGAAAGCGATTTTCATCGAGTCCATCGCCAATCCCGGCGGCACAGTGACGGATATCGAGGCCATCGCGGCTATCGCACGCAAGGCCGGTGTGCCGCTGATCGTCGACAACACCCTGGCGTCCCCCTATCTCATCAAGCCGATCGATCACGGCGCCGATATCGTCCTTCACTCGCTGACGAAATTTCTCGGCGGCCACGGCAATTCGATTGGCGGCATCATTGTCGATGCGGGTACGTTCGACTGGTCCCGTGACGGCCGCTATCCGGTCCTCAGCGAACCGCGCCCCGAATATCACGGCATCAAGCTGCAGGAGACGTTCGGCAACTTCGCCTTCGCCATTGCGGCCCGCGTTCTCGGCTTGCGCGATCTCGGCCCGGCGCTGTCGCCCTTCAACGCCTTCCTGATCCTCACCGGCATCGAGACACTGGGTCTTCGTGTGCAAAGGCACTCCGACAATGCCAAGGCGGTGGCTGAGTGGCTGTCCACTCACCCAGCCGTGGCGTGGGTGAATTACGCAGGACTGCCCGGCGACCGCTATCACAACCTCGCCCGCAAATACTCGCCCAAGGGTGCGGGCGCTGTGTTCACGTTCGGCCTGAAGGGCGGCTACGACGCAGGCATCAGTCTGGTGTCGAACGTCAAGCTGTTCTCGCATCTGGCCAATGTCGGCGATACGCGCTCGCTCATCATCCACCCGGCGTCCACCACGCACAGCCAGCTCAGCGATGCGCAAAAAGCGCAAGCCGGCGCAGGCGTCGACGTGGTGCGTTTGTCGGTCGGCCTCGAAGACAAGGAAGATCTGATTGCCGATCTCGATCAGGCCTTGAAAGCGTAAAAGCCCAACCTCTGAATGCAAGAACGCGGCGCCGGGGCATGGCGCCGCGTTTTTTTTCAATTGCAGAGAGCAAAAAGTCTTTTCTGAAATTTTAGGTCTTCACTGTCCCCGCCGCTGCCTTCGCCTTGTCTTCGCGGGTCAGCCGGGCGTTACGCTGGACAATCGAGAACGTCGCCAGCGCGAAAAGAATGACAAGAAGCTGCGCCGATACGGCCTCAAGGGTGGCATTGAGCCCGAGCGACTGGAGCCAACCGAAACTTTTCAACTCGGTGACAGACACAAGGCTTTGTTCCTGGAATTCCTGAATGGCCTCGCCGATGAACTTGATACCCATCGCGAACAGAAACGCCGACGTCACAATAAACAACGGGCGAAGCGGAATCTTCTGGGCCACGAGGTTGATGAAGTAGAACAGTACCGCAAGGCCCACGGTTGCCGCCGCAAGACCCGCAAACAGGCCAACGCTCCAGCCGCCTTCCGTCACCGCGAGCGCGTTGATGAAAAGCACCGTTTCGGCCCCCTCACGAAACACTGCGAAGAAAGCGAGCGCACCGACGGCCCATGCCGTATCCTGCGAAAGTGCATTGTCTGCCTTGGTGGCAAGGTAATCCTGCCAGCCGCGTGGGTCTTGCTTCACCATCAGCCAACCGCTGACATAGAGCATCAACGCCGCGGCAAAAAGGATCACAACGCCTTCGATGATATCGTTGTGTTCGCCGGAGTTGAGCACCGCAAACAACCATGCCGTAATGATACTGGCACCGACCGCGGCAAGCGCGCCGGCATAAAGCGCGGTGACACGATGGCTGCCACCGACTTTCCTAAGATAGCCCGCGAGCGCCGCGATCACGAGCATAGCCTCAAGGCCCTCGCGCAACAGAATAACGGCAGCCTGAACGAATGCGTTGGACATGGAAGACCTTGGACCTTGTGGGTGGCTCGTTCTATCGCGGTCGAAATCGAAGTTAAAGCACGCTCGAGGCGCACCAAATCGTGACCGGAGTCGATAATCGAGGAAATGCCTCGTAATGCGCGTTTTCTGGCAGTTTGGCTATTTTAGAATAGTTCGATTCAGCTGCCTTCGCCGACCACAAGGCGCAGCTTGGCCGGCGTCCTGTTCGGCAACGCCCCACCCAGCCTCTCGACGTGAAACAGCGCGAGCGTGAGAACCACGATCGCAACGGCCTGATGGGCCAATCCCAGATCGATCGGGACCTGATTGAGCAGCGTCAGGATGCCCACGACGGCTTGAAAGATCATCGTCGCCATGATCCAGAGCGCGCCCGTAACAATAGCGGGGCTGGTCCGGGAACGGATCGCATCGATCGCGTGGACAATCGCCAGAGCGATGAGCGCATAGGCGATCATCCGGTGCGTGAATTGGACCGTGAGCGTGTTGTCGAAGAAATTCCGCCACCACGGCTGCTCGAAGAAAAGCCGTGCGGCCGACGGAATAAACGTACCGTCGATCAGCGGCCATGTATTGAACACGCGGCCCGCGCGCAACCCGGCGACAAGCGCACCGAAGTAGAGTTGCAGGAACAAAAGCGCCAGCAGTACTCTGCCGGTGATCTTCACTCGCATGGGAGCAACTGACGGCGGGCGAGCTTGCAACCGGCGCAACGTCCAGACGATCGCGGAGAAGATAATGAGAGCCAGCATGAAATGTATGGCCAGTCGATACTGCGACACGGACACCCGCCCGGAGAGACCCGACGTCACCATCCACCAGCCTACCGCGCCCTGCGCGCCGCCGAGCACGAAGATGATCCACAGTTTGCGCTTGAGTTCGGGCGACAGGAATCCGCGCCACAGGAACCAGAGAAACGGCAATAGAAACACCGCGCCGATCAACCGGCCGAGCAACCGATGGCCCCACTCCCACCAGAAGATGGTCTTGAATTCGGAAAGGCTCATTCCGCGGTTCATCTCCCGATACTGCGGGATGGTCTTGTAGGCCTCGAACTGTCGGCTCCATTCGGCGTCGGTCAACGGCGGAACGGTGCCGGTGACCGGTTTCCATTCGACAATCGAGAGCCCGGATTCCGTCAGCCGCGTCGCCCCACCGACCATGAGCGTGCAGACAACAAGTGCCGCTACAACGATCAGCCACGCGCGGACGCTCCGCATGCCTGCGGCCTTGCTCTCTGTGTCAGTTGCGATAGACGTCATGATCCGAAAATGCAGCCTTGAATGAATTCGCGCGGTCCTTATAGTCGCCGCACTCTTTCACGCAAGCCGCGTGTTTACAGCCACCAGCACAATTCTGTTATGACAATCCGCACACGAAAATTCATCGGAACCATCGGCCTTCTGGTGCTGGTCGTTGTCTGGTCGCTGGCGGGCATGGCGATCGCTCAGACGCCCTGGCTCGCAGCATCGAAACTGGCTCAGGCGATCTTCTACGTGGTTGCCGGTCTGGGCTGGGTCCTGCCCGCGATGCCGCTGATCGCATGGATGTCGCGGCCGGATCCTCAGCCGTAGTTCGCGGCAAGTTCCGGCGGTTGCGTTTTCGGGGTCCTGCTAGTGAGGCCCGAAAGAACCACGCGTAGCGCCCGCACTGAGTTGCGACGCCCGTCCCAGGCAATCCTCGGCAAGGCCATCACGTCAGACCTGCCATCGGAGCGGACAACGCCCGGTCCTGCGGACACCGCGCTGACAAACCCGGCCTCCCGTGCCAACATCATCTCGCGGGGACCGAAGCAATCCCGTCCGCCAAACGGATAGGCAAAATGCCGGCACGGTCCATCGAGCGCGGTTTCCAGCACCGTCCGGCCCATGGTCATTTCCCTGAGGGCCGTTGTGCCCTTGGTCCGCGCGAGGTTGGGATAGTTGACAGTTGCGCTTCCGATCGTCGCCTGCGGATCGCGCGCCAGCTTGACGAGATCTTGCCAGTTCATCGCTGTGCCCCGCGATGCCGCGTTGAGGTCCACGCCGTAGCGGCCGCATAGATCGCCGATTGCAATTGCGACATCGTCGGGCGACAGGCTCATCATCCAGGCGTGCAACACATCGTAAAGCTGATACTTCTCCGCGAGGGTGGCAGCGAAGAAATGCTGTTCGGTACGATTCATCACCAGCCCGATCCGAGCGTTGCGCGCGATAACCTGTTCGAGCGCGAGCCACCACGCCTTGCCGATGCCGTCGATAAAGCCGGTAGGAATATACAGGGCGAAGGGTACGCGGTGACGCGACAGCACCGGATAGGCGAAGGTCATGAAGTCGCGATGACCGCCATCGAAGGTCAGGCACACGAAGCGGCGCGCAAGGGCAGCTTGCCGGGATCGTTCAGCGGCTTCGTCGATAGACAGAAAATCAACATTCCATCGCTTCAGCGCCGAGATCGCGCGATCGAGAAATTCCGGGGTGATATCGCGCGAACGCAGTGGCTGGAACGGATCGGCGCGCTTCGGCCGGACGTGTTCGAATTTGAGGATGGCTCCGGCTCCGCCGGTTCTTCGTTCAAGGATATGCGACAGTCCGCTGAAATAGGCCAATTCAAGCCCCATATCCGCCAGCATGCGCCTCCGAAACAGCACTTGTTCATCCTTCTCGCGAGCCGGTACCGGCTAGGTCCCCATTCTCATTACTCTTTGTTGACATTTCTTTGAATAAGGTCGGCCAAAGCCGCAAATCTCAAATGCCCAAGAATTCAGGTCCGCCGATGGCCATGGCTGCAGAACTATACGGCTCCAACGCAAGCTCCCCGGCACATCCCCTGACAAGCCGCATCGCGCGTGTCGAGGTGATCCGGGACATGACTGCGGCCGAAGTCAGCTGGCGAGCTTTTGAGGGCTCCGATTTTCTCCTTACACCCTATCAGCGCTTCGAGCTTCTCGATGCCTGGCAGCGAAGCATCGGCAAGCATGAAGGTGCCGTGCCCTTCGTCGTCGTCGCGTACGATGTGAATAGCCAGCCACTGGTATTGCTACCGCTTGTCAGCAGCCGCGAGAACGGCGCGAAGATGGCCCGGTTCATGGGCGGCAAGCACCCGACGTTCAACATGGCGCTTTGGCGTCGCGATTTCGCGGAAACAATCTCTTCGGCCGAACTCGACGCGCTGATCGCGGCCATTCGCATGCAGCCGGATAGCGTCGACGTGCTGGCCTTCACGCAGCAGCCGAAACAATGGCGGAATGTCGCGAATCCGCTGGCATCGCTTGCCGCGCAGCCATCGGCCAATCCCTGCCCCATGATGACAATGGTTCCGGGTTGCAAGCCGGAAGAGCGCGTCAGCACCTCGACACGGCGGCGACTGCGCAACAAGGAGCGCAAGCTCCAGGCCCTTCCGGGTTATCGCTATTTCATCGCGACGACCGACGATGAGATCAACCGCCTGCTGGACAGCTTCTTTGTCATCAAGCCGCAGCGGATGGCACTTTCGAAATTGCCGGACATCTTTTCCGATCCAGCCACCAAGGCGTTCGTTCGTGACGCATGTCTGGTGAAGCTTCCGAACGGCGGACGCGCTATCGAGCTTCACGCACTCGAGTGTGACGCAGAACTGATCTCGATCTTCGCCTGCGTGGCGGACGGCGAGCGGTTTTCGACCATGTTCAACACATATACGATCTCGGAAAATGCGCGCTACAGCCCCGGCCTGATCCTGCTGCGATACATGATCAATCACTTCGGCGATCTCGGCTACAGCTCGCTCGATTTCGGCGTCGGCTCGGACGAGTACAAGATGACGTTCTGCAAGGACGACGAACCGCTAACTGACGCGTTTATTCCGCTGACCGCGCGGGGCAAATTTGCGGCGCTTGGCATGTCGTCGCTAACGCATGCCAAACGGCTTGTGAAACACAATCCCGCGCTGATGCACATGGCTCAGCTGCTGCGCAACGCCATCTCACGCTAGTCGAAATCTCGATGTCAGAAGCTCAGGCCGCCGCAACCCGCTCGCCGGGCGCGCCGAGGTCCATCGCCTTCAGGGGCGTATCGAGGATGGTCACGCCGACAAAGCCTGACGCGAGCAGCTGGCTTCTCATCACATCACGCGCGGACGCAGTGATCGCCGGATCGGGAATGATAACGGCATGAGCCTGAGCCGCGATGACGCTGGCAGGCAGGTCAGTCGCTGTACCCGCATCCAGCACGACATAATTATAAGCCCGCGACAGCGCATCGACCGCGAGGTTAATTCTCGGCAGCTGCAGCAACTGACGTTGGCCTGGCTCCTGCCCTGCTCCCACGAGATGAACGCCGGACAGACGATCCTTGGTGATGATCTCGCTGAACGAGGCTGACCCCTGCATCAGTTCCGTCAATCCGGGCGACGTCGGATCGGTGGACACAGCGGCCAGTGTCGGGGATGCCATCGCAAGATCGACCAGCACAACTTTCGACCCGCGCGACAGCAATCGTGCAAGCGTCAGGGCTACCAAGGTCACGCTTTCATCCTGGTGGGCGCCGATGACGGTAATTTTCCGGGATGCGCCACCCCCCTGACGCAACATCGCGGCCAGACGTTCGATTTCGAGAATGCCTGCTGGCATTTGCGGATGCGTATCACGCAAAGGCGCCATCGGAATACGCACAGCGGCAACCGGGCGTGGCACCGTCATGCGCAGAAGTTCACCCGTGGCGATGTAACCAGCTGTCAGCATTAGCATCGCGAGTGTGGCAATCAGCACGGTTGGAAGCTTTTTCGGAAACGCCGGCGTATTCGACACGATGGCCCGGGAAATGATCCGGCCATCAGCCGGAACAGCGTCGATGTTCTCACGGGTTGTCGCCTCGCGGTACTTCGCAAGATACGATTCCAGCAGATCGCGCTGCGCCTTCGCTTCGCGCTCATAGGCTCGCAACTGGACGTCCTGTCCGTTGTTGGATGTCGCTTGACGTTTCAACTGGTCGAGGCTTCCGTTGAGTCCATCGGCCCGCGCGCTCGCGATCCGGGCATCGTTCTCCAGCGAACGGGAAATCTTGTTCGCCTCTTCGCGTATCTGGCGGTCGATATCCAGTATCTGCGCCTTCAATTCCTTGATGCGCGGGTGCCCACCGAGCAGCGTCGATGATTGTTCAGCTAACTGCGCGCGAAGGGTGACGCGCTGCTCCGACAGACGCCGGACCAACTCGGAATTAAGAACTTCAGAGGCTTCGATCGGCTTGCCGCTCTGAAGCATTTCGCGAATCAGACGCGACTTCGATTCAGCATCGGACTTCAGTGCCCGCGCGTTGTTTAGCTGGGTATTTAACTCTCCGAGTTGCTGGTTCGACAGCGTGGTGTTGTTGGTACCGACGAAGAGATTGGATTTGGAGCGAAACTCCTCGACGCGCGCTTCTGCATCCGCGACCTTCTTGCGCAAGCTCTCGATCTCGACCAGCAGCCACTGCGAGGCCGCCTTCGCCTGATTTTGTCGCGCCGCCTGCTGGAGCACCAGATAACCATCTGCGATAGAATTGGTGACACGCGCGGCGAGTTCTGGATCAACTGACTGAAACTCAATCACCATCACGCGCGACTTGTCGACCGCAAAGGCCGCCAATCGATCGTAGTACGCCTCGAGCACCCGCTCTTCGGGCGTCATCTTGAAGGGATCGCGGCCGAGGCCGAACAGGCCAAGAAGTGTCTTGAGCGGCGAAATACCACGCAGGACCGGATCGAACTCAGGCAACTCGGCGAGCTTGTTCGCCTTGATCACTTCGCGGGCGAGATCGCGCGACAGCAACAATTGAACCTGACTGGTCACGGCTTCGGCGTCGAGGCTGCCGCGCTCTTCGGAGCGTTCGCCGTTCGGGCGCAGAAAGACGTTCTCCCGTCCATCGATCAGGATGCGCGCTTCAGACTTGTAGCGTGGCGTAATCATATTGACGGCAACCAGCGACAGCGCGAACGCAAGCGCGGTGGGTACAATGATCCACATCCGCTTGCGGACCAGCGTTTCCCAGATCGCGCGAAGATCGATGTCGCCAAGTTCTGGACTGGCGGCGAGCGTCGCAGGCGTGGGCGTGGGCGTGGGCGCAGCAACGATTGGCGCAGGCGTCGGCGCAACATCAGCTGTGGCCCGAAACGGCACCTTGCTCATCCAGTCCCGCCAGAACGAAAAACGCATCGAACACTCTCCACCGAACGCCACTGTACTCAATCGAATGCTGATCTTCTCCGGCGCGATTACAGTCTATTAAGGTTGCTGCCGGGTTAATCGCGGTGCCGGTGACGCTCGTTTTGGCCGCAACGCAGCACGCGCGTTACACTTTATTAACCATGAAAGTCCTTAATCAGAATCGATACTTACTTGGATTTTCCCATGCAGCGCAGCCGCGCGCGCCTCACCTGCCTTCTCCTTGCGCTCGTGGTGTCGGGCTGCATGAGAACGGCTGCGCCGGTTGCGGTTATCGAGAACGGCAGCCTCGATGCGATTGCCTATGGGCCAGTCCAGCCAGTGCGTGCCGTGAGCGTGGCGACAACGCCGGTACCGCCTGTCTACAGCTACGCCGCGCACGACGAACCCTATCGCCTCGACGCGGGAGATCGGCTACGCATCGTTGTTTACGGTCAGGAAGGCCTGACCAACACTTACGCGGTTGACGCGGGCGGCTCGATCACGATGCCGCTGATCGGCGCTGTGCGGGCACGTGGATTGACGCCAACCGGACTGGCGGCCGCAATCACATCCCGCTTGAAGAATGGCTACTTGCGTGAGCCTTATGTCGCAGCGGAGGTCGAAACCTACCGGCCATTCTTTATTTTGGGTGAAGTTGCCGCGCCCGGCCAGTATCCGTATGTCCCGAATATGACGATCGAGAGCGCAGTCGCCATAGCTGGCGGCTTCACGCCCCGCGCCTTGCGAAGCAGCATCAAATTAACCCGGATAGGCGAAGCTGGTACCGCTCAGGCTGTTGTACCGCCTGGTACGCTCCTGAAACCCGGGGACACGGTCGTTGTCGCCGAACGCTGGTTCTGACGATGCCCGAAACACCCGACTCCCCGCTGCGCATTCTGCACGCTGTTCGTGCGCCGGTCGGTGGAATTTTCCGTCACATTCTGGATCTTGCTGTCGGACAAGCCGAGCGCGGGCATTCAGTCGGAATTCTCGCGGATAGCCTCACCGGCGGCGAACGAGCCGACGCGGCGCTGAAAGAGATCGGCCCCAAGCTCAAGCTCGGCGTCTATCGCCTCGCCATCCGCCGCGAACCTCATCCCGTCGACAGCGTGACGTCGCTGCATTTCCTTCGCCTGGCACGGTCACTCAAGCTCGACGTTCTGCACGGTCATGGCGCGAAAGCCGGTGCCTTCGTGCGCATGAAGGGTAAATCGAAGAAGGCGATCCGGGTTTACACCCCGCACGGCGGGTCCCTGCACTATCCACCGGGAACGCTCAAAGGCGCCGTCTATACGCGGATGGAACGCGCGCTGATGAACCGCACCGAGTTGTTTCTGTTCGAAAGTGCCTTCGCGCGCGACACCTACCAGCGTGTGATCGGCAAGCCTGCCGGCCTGATCCGCTGCGTCTTCAATGGCGTGACCGCATCCGAATTCGATCCCGTTCCTGTTTCGGAGGATGCAACCGATCTCGTCTATGTTGGTGAATTCCGGGAAATCAAGGGCGCAGACCTGCTGATTCAGGCCGTTGCCCGGCTTCGCGCCGACGGCAAGCCCATCACGCTGACACTCGCCGGCGACGGCGAAGAGACCGAAGCTCTCAAGGCGCTCGTCAGCCGCCTGAATGTCGCCGACGCCGTGCGGTTCATCGGCCACGTGAGGGCACGCTTCGGTTTCTCCAAGGGCAAGCTGCTGGTCGTCCCCTCGCGCGGCGACTCGATGCCTTACGTCGTCATCGAGGCCGCCGCCGCCGGTATCCCGATGATCGCCGCCAGCGTCGGCGGTATTCCGGAGATCCTCGGACCCCACACCGGCGGGCTCTTTGTGGCCAACAGCATCGGTGCGATGGCGGACGCGATCGAGAGCGCGCTGACCGACATGGAGGCGACCCGCGAGCGCTCCCGGAACCTGCGGGAACGCATCTTCGTTCACTTCTCGCAGAAGGCGATGGTCGACGGCGTGCTCAACGGGTATCGCGACGCGTTCAACGCGCGTTAACCTATCTTTATTGAGATAACTAATTCTTCCGATTTGTTGGCTACGCAAGAGGCTGGGAACCTTTGGTTCCTCCTGGCCTGTCGCTACATGACGGCATAGCAACGGAAATTTTGCCGTGGAACCGATCGACGTCCGAACAATGATGAACGCTGCCGCGGGTGCAGCCACGATGAGCGCGGCCGATGGCGCGCCTCGGCAGGAACGTCGCAAAAAGCTGTCGCCAGCCGCCCTCGCGGTGACCAATGAAAAGGTCAGCAAGGCCTACTCAACCGTCGTCATCAGCGGCGGCGTCAGAATCCTTGATTTTCTGCTGCTGAGCGCTGTCGGGCTTGGATTGTACCTGTGGTACGTGATGCCCGGCACCAGCTTCTCATGGCAATACACCGCTGCCGTGTTCAGCGTTGCCGCGTGCGCGGTGATCAGCTTCCAGGCCGCTGAAATCTACGACGTACAAGCTTTTCGCGGGCAACTTCGTCAGATGACACGCATGGCATCGTCATGGGCGTTCGTCTTCCTGCTGTTTATCGGCGCGTCGTTTTTCGCGAAAGTCGGCGGCACGATCTCCCGTGTCTGGCTCTCGGCATTTTTCGTTGTCGGGTTGTCCGCACTGTTCGCGGAACGGCTGGTGCTGCGGACACTGGTTCGCCGCTGGGCTCGCGAAGGCCGGCTCGACCGGCGGACGATCATCGTCGGTTCCGATGAGAATGGCGAAAATCTGATCCGCGCACTCAACGCACAGGACGATTCCGATATTCATATCCTCGGCGTGTTCGATGACCGCAACGATTCCCGCGCGCTGGAAACCTGCGCCGGTCAGCCGAAGCTCGGAAAAATCGACGACATCGTTGAGTTCGCACGCCGCACCCGGATCGACCTGGTGCTGTTCGCGCTTCCCATTTCGGCCGAGACCCGCATTCTGGAAATGCTGAAGAAGCTGTGGGTATTGCCCGTCGATATCCGGCTGTCGGCGCACACCAACAAGCTACGCTTCCGTCCGCGCTCCTACTCGTATCTCGGTAAGGTCCCCACCCTCGACGTCTTCGAGCAGCCGATTACCGACTGGGACATGGTCTTGAAGTCGGCATTCGACCGCATCGTCGGAGCGATCATCCTTATTTTGCTTGCACCGGTCATGGCGCTCGTCGCGCTGGCGATCAAACTCGATAGTCCCGGTCCGGTGCTGTTCCTGCAAAAGCGCTACGGCTTCAACAATGAGCGCATCGACGTTTACAAGTTTCGCTCGCTGTTTCACGATCAGGCGGACCCGCTGGCCTCCAAGGTCGTCACCAAGGGTGACACGCGCGTCACCCGAGTCGGCCGCTTCATACGCAAGACCAGCCTCGACGAGCTCCCTCAGCTTTTCAACGTCGTCTTTAAGGGAAACCTTTCGCTGGTGGGCCCGCGCCCACATGCCGTGCAGGGCAAGCTGCAGAGCCGCCTGTTCGACGAGGCGGTCGACGGCTACTTCGCTCGCCATCGCGTCAAACCCGGAATTACCGGATGGGCGCAAATCAATGGCTGGCGCGGTGAAGTGGACACCGACGAAAAAATCCAGAAGCGTGTCGAGTTCGACCTCTACTACATCGAGAACTGGTCGGTCCTGTTCGACCTCTACATCCTCTTCAAGACGCCGTTCGCCCTGATCAAGGGAGAGAACGCATACTGAGTATTGCGCCAAAGTGCGAAACGGCTTTGGCATGATGCTCTATCACTGAACTGACGCGCAGAAGGCGCGAAGAGGATTCCGGTTCGCATGGCTTTAGCCGCGACAGACTATGCCCTTCCCGCCACTGCGACGCCGCCCGGTATCGCGGCGATCCAGCGGGCGTTGATGTGGGCTGTCGGCGCCGGCGGAGCGATTGTTTTCATCGAGCCAAGTCCGTACGAGCTTATGACGCTGGCGTCGGTGATCTTCTTCTTCGCCACCGGCCTGCGCATGCGTCCGGTCTTCATCCCCCTTCTGATCCTGCTGTTCCTGCTGAACATCGGTTACACGATCTGCTCCATCTATCTGATGGACAAGAAGGAGGTCCTGAACTGGATTCTCACGTCCTGGTACATGGCCATCACCGCCCTGTTTTTCGCGATGGTTCTGTCCGAGGACACCGCCGAGAGACTTGAATTCCTTCGCCGCGGGCTGATTTTTGGGGCTCTGATCGCGTCCCTCGCCGGCATCGCGGGATACTTCCATCTCGCGGGGAGCGGCGGCTACGATCTCTTCACGCTGTACAGTCGCGCACGCGGGACGTTCAAGGACCCCAACGTGCTGGGCGCGTACCTGATCCTGCCAGCAATGTTCCTGCTGCAAACAGTCGTAACGCAGTCTTTCTGGAAATCATTCCGCAGCGCGATTGGGCTTGGAATTGTCAGCCTGGCCGTACTGCTCGCCTTCTCGCGCGCGTCCTGGGGCCAGTTGGTGGCCTGCTCGGCGTTCATGCTGATCCTGATGTACCTCACGACGCCTTCGCCCGCGCAAAGGGCGCGCATCGTGACGGTCGCGATCGCAGCGGCGATATGCGCGGCTTTGCTCCTTGTTGTGCTGCTGTCGTTCGACTCCGTCAGCGGCCTTTTCAAGGAACGCGCCAGCTTTAATCAAAGCTACGACAGCGGCCGCTTCGGACGATTCGGGCGCCACGCTCTCGGCTTCCAGATGGCCCTCGAACTTCCCTTCGGGATCGGCCCTCTTCAATTCTCGAATTACTTTCCCGAGGACACCCACAACTCTTTCCTGAATGCGTTCATGTCAGGCGGCTGGGTCGCAGGAATCTGTTTCCCCGCACTCGTATTCATTACAGTGATTATGGGATTCAAGCTGATCTTCGTTCGCGTCCCATGGCAGCGAGCGTATCTCGCGATCTTTGCGGCGTTCTTTGGCACCGTCTGCGAAGCATTCATCATCGACGTCGATCACTGGCGGCATTTTTGGATGATGCTGGGCATTATGTGGGCGATGTTTGCGGCAGCGCATGCCTATGCGTATCGCGCCCGAACGCGGAACGCTGCGTGATCTGAAAATAGTCCGCGCCGTTTTCCGAAAAAATGTTCCGCATGAACGGCTGTTCACGCAACATCCCATCTTTGAAGGGAACAGAGCCGATAGCTTCTCGTTGAGGATTGGGCAGACAACGAGGAGGATACCATGAAAACGAAGCTTTTAATGACCGTCGCGGCGGCCGCCTTGATCGGCAGCGCGGGATTGGCCTCGGCGCAAGCGCCGACCAATGCACCAAACGCTCCCGCCGCATCGCAGCCCGCACCGTCCGCAGGGGCGCCTGCTGAGAAGGCTGCGCCGATGAACCGCGAAGCTCCGGCTGGCGAAAAGGGCCAGCGAGCTCAGGACGGCACCAAGGACGGCATGGCGCCGAAAGCCGCGGACACCCGCGACCAGAAGTCCGGCGGCAAGGCCGCATCCGAGACCAACATGGACAAGTCGAAAGACGGCATGAAGGCCGACCAGAAGAATGCCGGCGAAGGCAAGGCCGGAGCCACGACCGGACAGGCTGGTGCTGGCGCGAAGCTGTCAACCGAACAGCGCACGACGATCCGCACGACGATCACGAAGCAAAACATCAAGCCTGCGACGAACATCAACTTCTCGATCTCGGTCGGTACGCGAGTTCCGCGAACAGTGGGCTTCCACCCGCTCCCTGCTGAGGTCATCACGATCTATCCCGATTGGCGCGGATACGAGTTCTTCCTCGTCAACGGTGAAATCGTGGTCGTGAACCCGCGTACACTCGAAATCGTTGCGGTCATCGACGCGTAAACGAAACGAAATGCACAAGACAAAAAGGCCGGTCCAATCGACCGGCCTTTTTCTATGTCTGTATGAAATGTGGGCCGCCGGAGATTTAGCGAAGCCTTCCGCGCGCGACGTCATAGGTCCAGGAGCGGCGCCCACTGCTGAAGACCACCCGCCTGAACTGCAAGGCCCTGGCCTGCTCCGGAATCTTCGCTGTCTCGACCAATTGCATGGCCATCTGCCGGGTCATCTGCGGCGACACAAAGCGAACTGTACTGTTTCCGCGGCCTGAAGCGTCAACCTTCATTCCGTCATCCCGCATCCGCTGCCCCATCTCGTGGGCATAAAGCTCACGGTTGGCAACGGCGGCAATCTGGACGGATGGCTGAAGAATTGCGTACTGGATCATGCGCATGGCTTTGGCCATATCTAGCGCCGACGCATTCGCTGGGTCTGCCGCGGCGGCCATCTGAAGGCGCAATTCCATGCTCCGGAATGTGGACAGGGATACCGGCGTCCTGTTCCTGCCGCGTCTCGAGTTTTCATAACTCGTCTTCAACGCGGTCGCTTCAGCAAGCAACGCGTCAAGAGCGGCTTTGTTATCGGCGGCTTTCTGCTCTGCCGGAGACAACGGTATTGGTGCTGGAGCGGACGTGGCCTCCGTCGGCTGAACCGGCGCAGCATTGATCGGCTCAGACTTCGGCGGAAGAGCACCCGTCGCCTGGGTCGCCGCGTCCTGCAGCTTGTCGGTTTGCGTGGTCGGTGCGCTGGGCGTCGTTGCCTGCGTCGTCTGGCCCAGAACGAGCCCGCCGGAAACCATGGTGAGCGAGATCAACGATAAAGCAATGCTCTTGCGTCGCAACACATCCGCACCCAATCGTTCGAGATCGATGCCAAATATTGATCGACACCTTGCAACGCATCAAGCGGAGTTTTGTTCGGATCGGATGCAAATATTTTGCAGGCCGCTCTCGATAAAGAAAGCCCGGCGACCTTTCGGTCGCCGGGCCAGTTTAAGACGCAAGTCAGGGAGACCGACGCCGTCCTGCATTCAGTGCAAAATTTCGAAGAGCCCGGCCGCACCCATGCCGCCACCGATGCACATGGTCACAACGCCGTATTTGGCCTTGCGGCGGCGGCCTTCGATCAGAACGTGGCCGGCCAGACGCGCTCCGGTCATCCCGTAGGGGTGCCCCATCGAGATCGAGCCGCCGTTGACGTTGAGCTTCTCCGGGTCGATCCCCAGCTTGTCGCGGCAATAGATGACCTGGACGGCGTAGGCTTCATTCAATTCCCAAAGATCGATGTCATCGATCTTGAGGCCGTGCCGCTTCAACAAACGTGGAATTGCGGCCACGGGGCCAACGCCCATCTCATCCGGCTCGACACCGGCAGCGACGAAGCCCCGGAAAATACCAAGGGGCTTAAGCCCTTTCTTCGCCGCGATCTTGTCGCTCATGATGACGCTAGCCGACGCGCCGTCCGACAACTGGCTGGCATTGCCCGCGCTGATGGTCTTGCCCTCGAACACCGGCTTGATGCTGGCGAGACCTTCGGCGGTGGTATCCGGGCGCGGCCCCTCGTCCCTGGTCAGCGTGATGTCCTTGAACGAGACCTGCTTGGTCTCCTTGTCCATCACCGCCATCTTGGTCTTGAACGGCACGATTTCGTCGTTGAACCGGCCGCCCTGGATGGCCGCGCCGGTGCGGCGCTGACATTCCAGGCTGTATTCGTCCTGCTTATCGCGCGGGATGTTGTAACGCGCCGCGACCACCTCTGCGGTCTCCAGCATCGACATATACATATCCGGCTTCATCGCCATCAACTCGTCGTCGATCGCATGAAACCGGTTCATGTGGTCGTTCTGAACGAGGCTGATCGATTCGATGCCACCGCCAATGGCAATCTCGACACCGTCGAGCATGACCGAGCGCGCGGCTACAGCAATCGCCTGCAAACCAGACGCGCATTGGCGATCGATGGTGGTGCCGGCGACAGTCACCGGAAGCCCGGCACGGATTGCGCCCTTGCGCGCGACATTCATCACCATGGTGCCCTGCTGCATGGCGCAGCCCATCACCACGTCCTCAACCTCGCCCGGCTCGATCCCGGCGCGCTTCACCGCCTCAGCCATGACATGGCCTGCCATCGTCGGGCCTTCGGTGTTGTTGAGTGCGCCGCGATAGGCCTTGCCGATACCGGTACGGGCTGTGGAAACAATAACTGCATCTACCATTCGGTGACCTCCGGGATGTGAGCCGACCCAATCGGGTCTGTGCGCGGACTCTGGGTGAGCATCGACATTATATGATATTCATCATTCAATAGAAGCGTCGCTAGCCTCAGCAGGGCTGCCATGCCGAAGATTCCGTGATGTTGCGGTCGAAGCTCAGGCTGCGCGGGCGTACCGCAGCAGGTGATAGGTCGGGTCGCCGAACTGGATATTGATCGACGCAATGCGCTTGAAATAATGGCCGACGTTCAATTCGTCGCTCATCCCCATACCGCCATGGAGCTGGATCGCCTGCTCACCGACAAAGCGTGCCGCTTCGCCGATTTTCGATTTCGCACCCGAGGCAAGTTTCGATCCTTGCGGATCGCCCTCAGCCAAGCTCAGGTTTAGATGTTGCGACAGCGATGTCGCCTCCTCCAGAGCGATGAACATATCCACCATCCGGTGCTGCAACACCTGGAACGTGCCCAGCGCGACACCGAACTGCTTGCGGGTTTTGGTGTATTCCAGCGTCGCCGCGTTCAGTTCACCCATGGCGCCAGTGGCTTCGGCGCACAGCGCTGCAATGGCGCGATCACGGCAGGCTTCCAGCGCAGTGACGCCCTTTCCTTCCACACCAAGCAGGCGGCTTGCAGGGACGCTCACATCCTTGAGCGTGATCTCAGCCGCGCGTCGGCCATCGATGGTCTTGAAGCTCTGCAAGTGAAGTCCCGCCGACTGTCGGTCGATAATGAACAGGCTGACGCCGGCATGGTCGCGCGGGCCGCCCAGAGTGCGTGCTGAAACGATCAGCTTATCGGCCCATGGGGCACCGATCACGGCCGCTTTCGCACCGTTCAGAACGTATGTGTCACCGCTGCGCTTCGCGGTCGTGCTTACGTTGTTGAGATCGTAACGCGACTTGCCCTCGGTCCAAGCCAGCGCCCAGATCGCCTCACCCGCCATGATCGGCGGCAGAAATTCCTCACGCTGCGCGTCGGAGCCCGCGTGTTCGATCAATCCGCCTGCGAGGATGACTGTCTCGAAGTAGGGCTCGACCACGAGATGACGCCCGAATTCCTGCATCACGATCATCGTCGCCAGCGGTCCACCGCCCAGACCGCCGGACGCCTCGGCAAACGGAGCCGCCAGCAAACCCAGCTCTGCGAAGGCCCCCCAGTGCTTTCTGCTCTAGCCCTCCTCGCTCGCGACGATCTTGCGGCGCGTGTCGAAGTTGTACTGGTCGCGCAGCAATTTCTGAAGACTGCTGCGCAGGAGTTCCTGTTCTTCCGTAAATTCAATATCCACCGGATGCCTCGTGCGACGCTGTTACAGACCAAGCACCGCTTTTGCGATGATGTTGCGCTGGATCTCGTTCGATCCGCCATAAATGCTGAGCTTGCGCGCGTTCAGATACTTCTCCGGCGCGGTATGACCGTCGTCCGGTCCCGGCACGAAAATATTGGCGCTGACCGGATGCTCCCGCAGCGCTAGGCCGTAGTTTCCTATGGCCCTGTGCGTCAGATCAGTAATGCGCTGGAAGATTTCGGTGCCTCTGATCTTGAACAACGACGCGGCCGGTCCAGGATTGATCCCGCGCGACATCTGCGCGACCACCCGAAGCTCGGTCGCTTCGAGCGCCAGCACATCAAGTTCGACGCGGGCGATGTCCTTGGTGAATTCGCCAAAGGCCGGATCGTCCTCATTGATTTCGGCCTTCACGATCTTCTTGAGCTTGTTCAGGTAGCGCGTCGATCGCCCGATACCGGCCATGCTGGTGCGCTCGTTGCCGAGCAAGAACTTTGCGTAGGTCCAGCCCTTGTTCTCTTCGCCAATCAGGTTCTCGACGGGGACGCGGACGTTCTCCAGGAACACATCGTTGACCTCGTGCGAACCGTCAATGGTGATGATTGGGCGAACGGTGACGCCCGGTGTCTTCATGTCGATGAGCAGGAACGAAATGCCGGACTGCGGCTTCGCGGCAGGATCGGTACGAACCAGACAGAAGATCCAGTCGGCGTGCTGCGCCAACGTGGTCCAGGTCTTGTGACCATTGACAACGTAGTGATCGCCCTCACGCACCGCCTTGGTGCGGACGGAGGCAAGATCGGAGCCCGAGCCCGGCTCTGAGTAGCCCTGGCACCACCAGTCCTCGCCGGACAAAATGCGCGGCAGGAATTTCTTCTTCTGCGCGTCGCTGCCGTAGGTGTAGATGACGGGGCCGACCATCGTCACGCTGAACGCGAGCGGTGGCAGCGTTCCGGCGCGCGTTGTTTCCTGCTCCCAGATGAAGCGTTGCGTGATTGACCAGCCGGTGCCGCCAAACTCTTTCGGCCACAGCGGCGCGATCCAGCCCTTCCTGTGGAGAATCTTGTGCCAGAGCATCGACTGCTCCTTGGTCAGATCCGTTTCCGGGTTCGGCACACGCATTTCGTGCGGATAATTTTCCGCGATGAACGCCCTCACCTCATCCCGGAACGCCGCATCCTCGCTGGATAGCTTCAGCTCCATCGGACAGCTCCCGTTACCACTTCTCGCCGAAGGGGCGGATTTCGGTTTCGAACGTCCAGGCGTCACGTGGCTGCTGATAGAGCTGCCAGTATGTTTCAGCGACGGCTGCGGGGCGCATCAGGCGGTTCGGATCGAGATTCTCGATCGCTTCCTTGCCTTCCCGGTTGGCAATCAGCTGACGCACCCATTCGGTATCGACGCTGGAATCGATGATGAGATGCGCGACATGGATATTCTGCGGTCCAAGTTCGCGTGCGATCGACTGCGCGACAGCACGCAGTCCGAATTTGGCACTGGCAAAGGCGGCGAAACCCGAGCCACCGCGCAAGCTCGCGGTTGCCCCCGTAAAGAAGATAGCTCCCTTGCCACGCGGCAGCATCACGCGGGCGGCTTCGCGCCCCGCAAGGAAGCCGGAGTAGCAGGCCATTTCCCAGACCTTCCGGAAAACGCGCTCCGTCGTATCGAGAATCGGAAAGTTGACGTTGGCGCCGATGTTGAAAATGCATGCTTCAAGCGGCGCATGTTTGTCGGCATCGGAAATGAAGGAGACCATTTCCTCTTCCTTGCGTGCATCGAGCGAGCGGGCGAATACCGTACCGCCTGCGGCCTCGATTTCCTTGACGAGGGGGACAAGCTTCTCGCCCTGCCGCCGCCCCGCAAAGACGGTGAATCCCTCGGATGCAAACTTCTTGGCGATCTCGCCGCCGATGAAGTCCCCGGCACCGATCACTGCCACGGTCGCGTTTCGCTTCTGCAAGGTCTTTCTCCCTAGCCAGAGTAAGTTTCAAAATTCAGATGTATGCCTGCAGCGAATACCGCAAGGCATCAGGTTTCCCGCAAGGATTCAGCCAGCTTATGCTTCAATATCTTGCCCGTCGATGTTGCCGGCAATGCCTCGAGGACGATGATCTGAGACGGCCGCTTGTATGACGTCAGCTGCGGGCTGACATATGCCATCAGTTCTGAGGGCGTGACGTTCGAACCGTTCAACAATTGGACGAACGCGACGACCTCTTCATTGCCATCGACCGTGCGTCCTACCACCGCAGACTGGACAACGGCGTCATGCGAGTTGAGAACGGCCTCGACCTCAGCAGGATACACATTGAAGCCGGAGCGGATGATCATTTCCTTGCTACGGCCTACAATAAACAGCGCATCTCCCTCTAAGCGGGCGAGATCGCCCGTGAGAAACCAGCCGTCGGCATCGACGGCTTTGGCGGTCAGATCGGGCGCTCGATAGTATCCCAACATGACGTTGCGGCCACGCACGTGCAATTCACCTACCGATCCATCGGTGATGATCCTGCCGTCGCGACCGACGATGCGGCTTTCGACGCCCGGCATCACGTCGCCGACAGATTGGTCCGTTCGCGGCGATTCCAGCCGCACGCCGGAAATGCCAGGCGATGTCTCAGTGATACCGTAGGCGTTCAGGAGCGGGATACCAAGCTCTGCCTCGACCCGGGTTTTCAGATCGAGGTCGAGCGGCGCTCCAGCCACCGCGATCAGTCTCAGCGAACCCCTGTCCAGCTTCGAAAGACCCGCGACCTGCTTGTACTCGAGCAGACGCTGATAAGTCGCCGGAACACCATTGACCGTTGTAATTCCCTCTTCCGCAATGTGCCTGGCAAACGCTGCCGGGTCATACTTGCTGACGAGTCGCGCTGTGGCGCCGGCCAATAATGTCATCACGATGAGCGATACGCCGACAATGTGTGACATCGGCAGCACGACGTAGACCTTGTCCTCGCTAGTCATGTGCCTGAGCTGCGCAATGCCCTTCGCGCTGAACAACAGATTTCCGTGAGTCAGCATGACGCCCTTCGGCGCGCCAGTCGTACCGGAGGTATAGATCAGCACGGCCACCTGCTTGGTGGGGTCGTCCTCGACCGGCTCGGGCTGGGTCGATTGATTCAACTCGCCGATACCAATGTCCGAAAGCGGGCCAACTTTTCCGATCTGCGCGTTGACGCGAGCCGCATGATTGGCGGCCTCCGGAGAGACTCTTGCCGTGAAGAACATGCGTCGCGCGCCACTGTGGTCGCGAATTTGATCCAGTTCACGCGGGGACAGCCTTGGATTGGAGACAATCACCCATGCGTTCAACTCGCTCGCCGCCAGCATCAGGCACGCCATCTCGATGCAATTCTCGCTGACCAGCATGATGCGGTCACCGGGACGCACACCAAGCGCCTGCAAAGCAGATGCCGTCGCCTGAATGGCCTCCGAAAGTTGGCGGTAGGACCACGTTTGGGAATCGTCGATCAATGCCGGATAATCCGGAGTTTCGGCCGCCGCCCGGTCGAGGGCCCGATGCAGGCGATCCGGCAGACCGTCCAAAATCTTGCGAACCTCGATATCGGCGACGTCGATCGCCTGCGCTGCGCTTCCCAATTCAACCTCCCGGCAACTATCGGACCGCTTCGCTGCGGTCTTCGATGTCGCGCAAGTTAGCGTTCTTTTTTAGAACTAGTCAATCGCATTGGTGCAATGCAAAGGACTTAAACCCTCCCCGTACGTCGCACGCGGGTCATCATTACTTACCAATAGCGACGATTGCCGTTTACAAGGTACATCAGGCCAGCTATGAGAGAAAGTATCAAATAAGAACTGTATGGGAGATTAGCGTGGCTCAAGGTGGCGTGGTTTTGCTGGTTGGTGCGGGCGACGCCATTGGCGCAGCTGTGGCACGGCGATTTGCAAGGGGCGGATACAAGGTCTGTGTCGCGCGCCGCGAAGCCGCCAAATCCCAGGGCCTCGTCGACGAAATGAAAGCGGAAGGATGCGAGGTTCACGCTATCAGCGTTGACGCCCGTCAGGAAGCCGATGTGCAGGCGATGTTTGCGCGCATCGAGAAGGAAATCGGCCCGATCGAGGTTTGTCTGTTTAACGCCGGGTCCAACGTCAACAAGCCGCTGCTTGAAACCACCGAGAAGCTGTTCTTCAAGGCATGGGAACTCGCCTGCTATGGCGGCTTTCTCGTCGGCCGTGAAGCGGCGAAATACATGATGCCGCGCGGACGAGGCACCATTCTGTTCACAGGCGCCACTGCGAGCGTCCGCGGCGGAAAGGGTTTTGCGGCCTTTGCCTCGGCAAAGTTCGCCCTCCGCGCCGTGGCCCAGTCGATGGCCCGTGAACTCGGACCGAAGAACATCCACGTCGTTCACCTGCTGATCGACGCTGCCGTCGACAGCGAGGCGATTCACCAGCGCATGAAGGCCGCGAAGGGTATCGCCGCCAGCGACATCCCCGCTGACAGCCTGACCAAGACGGATTCCATCGCGGACGCATACTGGTTCGCACATCAACAGAAGCGCGACGGCTGGACCCATGAACTCGACCTGCGTCCCTCCGTGGAGACGTGGTGACATGGCGACCGCCCCGAACCTCACTCTATGGGGCGTCGGAACCAGCCGGACCGTTCGGCCGCACTGGGCGCTGGCAGAACTGGGACTGAAGTACGAAACCTACGCCATCGGCCCCCGCACAGGCGAAACCAAGACAGCGGAATACACCAAGCTCAATCCGCGCCAGAAGGTGCCGCTGCTGCAGGATGGTGATTTCGCTATCGGCGAAAGCGCGGCCATTGTCGCGTATCTGTCGCGAACCTATTCGACACCCGATGTCTCGCTTATTCCGGAAGAGAAGCAACAGTACGCCAAGTGGCTGGAATGGTGCTTCTTCATTGTCACCGAACTTGATTCCACGAGCCTGTATGTGATGCGCCGGCACAGCGCCGACGCGCTAGGGTCGATTTACGGCGTCGCCCCCGACGTCGTAGCCAAGGCCGGGGAATATTTCCGGGAACAGCTGCGTCATGTCGAAGTTGCTCTCGGCGACGGGCGCACCTTCTTGATGGGGGATCAATTCACCAGCGCTGACATTCTGCTGACGACATGCCTCGAATGGGCGATCGCCTACGGCGTCGGCATCTGCGACAATGCTCATCCATACCTTGAGCGTATCAAGACGCGTCCAGGTTATGTGCGCGGCACCGCTGCCAATGTGCCGCCTGCCCCCGGCGAACCAATCAGGCGCCCGGCCTGATTTCCCAAATACTTGGCGTCACGGCTGCTCACGCAATAGGCAGACGGCGTTCACAGGGCCACGTGTCGTTGAGCGGACGATGCGTGGCATTTCTCAACTCACCAAGATGCCGCATTTTTGGAAGCTGACACACGGATGAAACCGTGCAAAACTTTACCCGCAGGCGCTCGATGAAACCAAACGCCCTGCATTGAGTTCAACGGCCGATACTTCTTCGATATGCGGAGATGCGAATGGCGCGAACGAACCCGGCGAGTCCACAGGCGCCGCAGAAAGTTTTAGTCGAACTCACCGTCAACGGCTCCGAAACAAAGCTGAGTGTAGCGCCTTGGACAACCTTGCTCGACGCGCTGCGGGAGCACCTTGATCTCACGGGTACAAAGAAGGGCTGCGATCACGGCCAGTGCGGCGCATGCACAGTGCTGGTCGACGGACGGCGGATCAACTCCTGTCTAACGCTCGCTGTCATGAAAGACGGCGCCAAAGTGACCACGATCGAAGGTCTTGCAGCCAACGACGGCGCACTGCATCCGGTGCAGAAAGCATTCATCGATCACGATGCTTTCCAGTGCGGTTATTGCACCCCGGGCCAGATCTGTTCGGCAGTTGGGCTCATTGCGGAAGGCAAAGCCAAAACGCCCGATGAGATTCGCGAATTGATGAGCGGCAACATCTGCCGTTGCGCGGCCTACCCCAACATCGTTGCAGCCATCCAGCAGGCGATGGGGTCATCATGATCAATTTCCAGTACACCCGGGCCAACGACGTTGCCGATGCGATCCGGCAAATCTCGGCCGATTCAACCGCAAAGTTCGTTGCGGGTGGCACTAATCTGCTCGATCTCATGAAAGACGATGTCGAACAGCCTTCCCGCCTGATCGATATCTCCCGACTTCCGCTCAAGACTATCGAAGAAACCGCGGACGGCGGTTTGCGGATCGGCGCGCTGGTGCCGAACTCCGATCTCGCCTGGCACCCCCTGATCACACAACGCTATCCAATGCTCGGGAGCGCGATTCTATCTGGCGCTTCGGCCCAATTGCGCAACATGGCATCCACCGGCGGAAACCTCCTCCAGCGCACACGCTGCTTCTATTTCTATGACACCGTGACGCCCTGCAACAAGCGCAAGCCCGGCAGCGGCTGCTCCGCGATTAAGGGAATCAATCGCATCAACGGGATCCTCGGAACAAGCGAGGCCTGCATCGCAACCCACCCCTCCGATATGTGTGTCGCGCTCGCCGCGCTCGAGGCCAAGGTGCACGTCATGGGGCCGACCGGCGCTCGCACGATCGCCTTTGCCGATTTTCATCGCCTGCCCGGTGATACCCCGCAACGCGACACCAATCTGGAAGCGAATGAGATCGTCACCGCTGTTGAGCTTCCTTCGCAGGGTTTCAACAAAAATTATACCTATCTCAAGATTCGCGACCGGTTGTCCTATGCCTTTGCGCTCGTGTCGGTCGCGGCCGGTCTAGAGATGGACGGCAACACTATCCGTCAGGCGCGATTTGCGCTCGGTGGCGTCGCGCACAAACCATGGCGCAATCAAGCTGCCGAAGCCGCGTTGAACGGGCAAATCGCCAATCCGGAAATCTTCGGACGTGCTGCAGACATGGTGCTGCGCGATGCCAAAGGATTCGAACACAACGCCTTCAAGATCGATCTCGCGCACCGAGCCGTCGTGCGCGCGCTGACACAGGCCTCACGAGGAACACCGCAATCCCAGTCCAACAAGAAAATCGCATGAGGCGGCAATGGCGCGTCCCCGCACTCCCGTTCCTTCCGATACGAGCGATATCACCCGCCGCGATGTCGTTCAGGGGGCAGTTGTCGCCAGCGCGCTCGGTTACGGCGGGTTGGGCGCACCTTTTCGAGCCATCGCAGATGAACCAAAGGATCGGGCGGGTAAGCCAATGACGCGCTATATCGGCACCGCAACCTCGCGCGTCGACGGACGGGACAAGGTCACCGGCGCAGCGAAATTCGCCGGCGAGTTCAAGGTTCCTAACCTTGCTTACGCGAGCATCGTTTCATCGACGATTGCCAAGGGCCGTATCGCAAGCATCGACTTCAGCGAAGCGATGAAAGTCAACGGTGTGATTGCGGTTTTGACGCACAAGAACCGCCCCGCCATGGCCGATGACGACAAGGCATACAAGGATGACGTTGCACCTGAAAAGGGCTCACCTTTCCGTCCGCTCTATGACGACAAGATCATGTTCGATGGACAGCCGATTGCGATCGTGCTGGCCGAAGACTGGGAGACCGCCCGTTTCGCCGCGTCACTTGTACGCGTGGAGTATCAAAAAGAGGCCTACGTCACAGATTTTGAGCAAGCACGAAAGAACGCTTTCGCGCTGGAAACGCCGGCCAAGCCGCGGGGTGACGCAGCGACAGTTTTCGCGGCGGCTCCTGTCCGCCACGAAGCCGAGTACTACGTCCCGATCGAGCATCACAATCCAATGGAACTGTATGCATCGACAGTGACCTGGAACGGCGACGGAAAGCTCACCGTTTACGACAAAACTCAAGGTGTTCAGAACGTGCAGCGTTATGTCTGCAACATCTTCAATCTGAAATCCGAGGATGTGCGGGTCATCTCGCCCTTTGTCGGCGGCGCGTTCGGCTCGGGGCTGCGGCCGCAGTATCAAGTGGTTCTGGCCTCACTGGCGGCACTCGCGCTGAAGCGTGCGGTTCGCGTCGTACTTACGCGACAGCAAATGTATTCGATCGGCTATCGGCCAGCTATGATCCAGAGAATCCAGCTTGGTGCGAAGGCCGACGGAACGCTCGATGCTATTACTCACGATGCAACCACGGTGACATCGCAATATGAGGATTTCCATCGCCACGAAACGACGTGGTCTGCTCTGCTCTACAAGAGCGCGGCCGCAAAATATGAGCACAAGCTCGCCCGGCTGGATTTGCCGACGTCCTGCGATATGCGCGGCCCAAGTGCGACAACGGGCGTATATGCGCTCGAATCTGCGATGGACGAACTGGCGATTGCAGTCAAGCTAGACCCCCTTGAGTTGCGGTTGCGCTGCTATTCGGATCGTGACCAGACCACCGGTCTGCCGTTCAGCAGCAAGAACCTTCGCGAATGTTACCGCCAGGGCGCCGAGGCCTTCGGCTGGAGCAAGCGCAATCCTGAGCCGCGTTCCATGCGCGACGGCACCGACCTTGTCGGATGGGGTATGGCATCCGGCATTTGGGAGGCGCTTCAGGTGCCGATCACCGTCCGCGTTGCATTGACAGCGAACGGACACGCACAAGTCTCCTGCGCGACGTCCGATATCGGGACCGGAACTTACACGATCATGGCGCAAGTCGCGGCCGATATGCTCGGTCTACCGCTCGAAAATATTGACGTCAAACTCGGCGATTCCACTCTGCCGCAGTCGCCGGTCGAAGGCGGATCATGGATCGCCGCATCGGTATCCAACGGCATTGTGACAACGTGCGATGCGGTTCGCGAGCAACTGCTGAATTTCGCAAAGAAAATGCCGAACTCTCCGCTTGCCGCTGAAGCACTGAAGGACGTGATCCTCTCCGACGGCAAGATCGTCAGCACCAAGGACCAGAACCGTTCAGTCTCGATTGCCGACGCCATGCGGCATGGTGGCGCGGATCGTATCGAGCAGGAGAAGGCCACGACCTTCAAAAATGAAGGCAAGCATGCGCACAACACGCACTCAGCCATCTTTGTCGAGGTGAAAGTGGATGAGCAGATCGGCGTCATCCGCGTGACGCGCATTGTCAGCGCAGTTGCAGCCGGCCGCATCATGAACGCCAAGACCGCGCACAGCCAGATCATGGGCGGCGTCGTCTGGGGTATGGGTGTCGCGCTGCACGAGGAAACACTGATCGATCACAATTTTGGCCGCGTCATGAACGCCAACATTGCCGAGTATCATGTCCCGGTGAACGCCGACGTACACGATATCAAGGTGATCTTCGTCGATGAGCAGGACGACATCGTCAACCCGATGGGTATCAAGGGATTGGGCGAAATCGGTATCGTCGGCGTACCTGCTGCAATCGCGAATGCGATCTATCACGCGACAGGAAAGCGAGTACGCGACCTGCCGATCACCCTGGACAAGTTGCGTCGCTCATAGAGCGACACAACAAGTCGTAACATCAACTCGCGACGCGCACAGCTTTATTGGCGACCATCGCGTCGATAGCCGCATCGGCATAGCCGAGATCGCGCAGCACGGCGCGTGAATGCTCGCCAACGCGCGGCGCAGGGCCACCGATGACAGCCTTGTTGACCTCGAAGACTGCCGCCGGCTTCGGCTGGCGCACCCTGCCCACCGTCGGCTGGTCGAACTCCTCGATGAGGCCACGCGCTACCACCTGCTCGTTGCCGATGATCTCGCCGCGGCGCAAGATCGGCGCGCAGGGCACGTCGCAAGCGTCCAGCCGCTCCAGCCATTCCGCCGTGGTGTGTTTGGCAATGTATTCCTGCATCGTGTTAATGCGGGCTGTCGCATTGATGAACCGTGCACTCGGCGTGGCGAAGCGTTCGTCCTTGGCCAGCGCCGGATCGCCGGTCGCCTTGCAGAAGCCTTGCCATTCGGAATCCGAGATGGTGCCGGCGGTGATGTACCCGTCCAAAGTCTTGAACACGAGGTCCGGACGGTCGTTCGGGTCCGTGGCCGTGGCCTCCCCCCCTACCACCGTGTACTGCATCATGCCTTCCGGCCACAGATACGAGATCATGGTGTCGAGCATCGCGACCTGGATGTAGTCACCCTTGCCCGTCTTCTCGCGTGCATAAAGCGCGGAAGATACCGCCTGCGCCGTGAACACCGAGGTTGTCTTATCGCAGACGATAGTTCGGATCATTTGCGGCCGGTTGGTCACCGGCTGCGACTGGATGTCGGCAAAACCCGACAGCGCCTGGACGATCGGATCGTAGACGCGCTTCTTGACGTAAGGACCGCTATCGCCAACGCCACTGATCGAGACATAGATCAGCCGCGGATACTTCTTGCGCAGTTCCTCGTGGCCGAGCCCGAGGCGCTCCATGGTACCGGGACGGAAGTTCTGCACCAAAACATCCGCCTGCGCCGCAAGCTTGGCCAGCACTTCGCGGCCGGCCTCACTCTTGATGTCGATCGATAGCGAGCGTTTGCCGCGATTGCACGACACGAACAGTGCGGAGAACTCACCGGCCGCATCGATCAAAGTCCGGCTCCGGCGAGTACCATCGCCGCTGGTCGGCTCGATCTTCAGCACATCCGCGCCCTGATCCGCCAAAAACATCGTCGCATACGGACCCGACACCACCGCCGTCAGATCCAGCACGCGAACACCACTCAGAGGACCCGGCATCTGTTTCTTCCCTATGTGACAACGCGAGCGGCCTGACTGCTGGCCCTACCCGCTGCATTCAGAAGACGTCTTTCAGTGAAAGACCTGAGCTCTCAGGCGGATTTTGCTTTCGCCGCGCCGAGCTGCTCGACAATCGACTCTTCGACATCGCGAAGCTGGTCCTTGCCGAAAAACATTTCCGTGCCGACGAAGAAGGTCGGTGAGCCGAACGCGCCGCGGTTGACGGCATCTGTGGTGACGTCGATCAGCTTTTTCTTCACGTCGTCCTGCTGCGCGCGCGCGATCAGCTTGTCGATGTCGACGCCGGACGAAATGAACGCATTGCGGAAGGTTTCGACGTCGTCCATTTTCTTCGGCTCTTCCCACATGTGATGGTAGGCGGCGCGGAAGTATGGCTCGAACATGTTTTCGAATTGGGCGGCGACTGCGCCGCGCATCAACATCAGTGTGTTGACCGGGAAAAACGGATTCGTTTTGAACTTGGTGATGTTGTGCCGGCGGAGGAAACGCTGGGTCTCCAGCGCGTTGTATTCCGGCTTGTTCTTGATGCCGCGCAGCGAATCGAACGGCGACATATTGTTAGTCGCTTTGTAAATGCCTCCGAGGAGGACCGGGACATAGTCGAACTTGACGCCGGTGCGCTGCTCGATGCCCGGAAGCGCATACTCCGCCAGATAGGCATTGGGGCTGCCGAAATCGAACTGAAACTCGACCTTCAAGGGACTGGCCACCGCGCTTCTCCTCTGCAACTTACTGTCTGGCGTAAACTCTTGTCCGGCGCATTTTCAGACCGCCGACCTTGTCTGGAGCGATGGTCATTCATAGAGTTCTAAAATTGAACTGTCAATTCTAACCGCTCGGATGCATCAATTTTGCCCCACGAGCTCTGAAATAGGACTTTTGTCCAACTCAGTGCCTATTTAGAATGGTACCCGAGCAAGCTATAAACATACTGACAACCCGCCTGATTTCCGAACCGGAGACGACCATGAGATGGGACGAACTTGAAGAAGAGCCATGTTCCATGGCCCGCACCATCGGGGTCATCGGTGACCGCTGGAGCCTGCTGATCCTGCGGGAATGCTTCCTGCGGACCCGCCGGTTCGAGGCCTTCCAGTCCGCCCTCGGTATCACCCGGCATCTCCTGGCCGAACGCCTAAAAAAGCTGGTCCGCCTCGGCGTGCTCCGCCGGGTCGCTTATCAGGAATCGCCCAAGCGGCATGAATATATCCTGACCCAGAAGGGTCTCGACCTCTATCCGATCATGATGGCGATCGTTCACTGGGGCGACATCCACATGGTGGACGAACGTGGCCGGCCGCTGCTTCACGAACATCAGAAGTGCGGGCACCAGTTCAATCCGGTCATGACCTGCTCCGAATGCGGCGAACCCTTGCTGGCCAAGGAAGTTCACGTCCATCCCGGCCCCGGTGCGCGTCCGAAGGTCGTACCGCCGAAGCCAGCCAAGACCGCGAAGGCAAAGGCTACGCGATCGAAAGCCCGCGCCGCTTAGTTGAGGCAGTGAGCTAATAAAATTGTCCTCATCGGTAGATTTCACTTTTTGATGAAACGGCACAACAAGATTGGGTTCGTTTTGCCAAATTACGTTGAACGCTCGATCCTGACTTGGCGCATCAATCGTGTTTTGCGGGACTGGGCACGCCGCACGTAGCGGTCCACTTTATCGAGTGCCGATACGTCAACATTCGACTGATTTTCGTTGCCAGCGATTGCTTCCGCGAATCCATCCAGCTTTTCAGCGTAAACTTCTCGGGCACGCCTAGTCTCAATGGTGGCTAACGCAATTTCTGACAGTAGTGCCGGCGGCGCTGAGGGGTATTCAAAGTCCAGCAGGCGAACAATCTCTTTCGCCGCCGCTATCTTAGCACCGGCATCTCCACCCGCGGAGAGTCCGTGTTTGTAAGAATTCTGAGCGGAACGCGATTTTCCTGCATCAGTACGTGGGCCTGTACTCTTAAGCGCGTTCCGTTTGTTGGCGGCAATTTGACGATCAGAAGCCATTGATAAGCTCCTTTCTTAGAGGTCAGAAAAATCAGCCTCCCAATGTGTCACCACTGGGAGGCTGTAACCGTTGTGGACGTCAAGATTGCGGGCATAGCTACGCCGCCTGCTCCGCTGTGGTCGTGTTTGCCGACAGGTCAATCACTTTGGCTGAGAGCAGCCGCGCCCGCCGCGCAAACTCGCGCCGGGAGCCAAATTCACGCAGCAGCTTCATTTCCCGGCTTTGAGCTGCGGCGATGCGGCGATCCAGCGCCTCGATGACCGCCGCACTCAGCAGAAATGCTTCCGCGTCGATTGCACGGTCATCAAATCCGTACGCGAGGAGCAGTGAGGCAACCTGAGCTGCTCCGCTAGCCTTTTTGCGGAGTTTCGCAGCACTGTCCTTTGCCACCGCAAGGGCCAACGCTTCCGCTCCCGCAGGCATTTCCTGCAGGTTAATCTTTTCCAGGATCGACTCGACAGCCAGATTACGATTGCAGGTGATTACCTTGCACTTGAACTCCTCGTAACGGAGCTTCTGCCACCGCAGCACAACATAATCCTGAGCCCAGAAACGTTCAATGGTATCAGACGGCTGGAGCTCTTCCTCGATCAACCTGGTGAGGAGATCGTACTTCTCGCGATCTTCGTGGGGCAGCGTATAGTCGACGCCCCCAAACGCGGAGTCGAACGCGTCTTCACGCTCATTATCATTCATTCGTTCCATAGTACTTTCCCCTTCGCTGGTTTGCCGACCCGTGAATTCGAGTCAGCTCGCCCGCTAGTTAGGAAAGAATGTCTTCGCCAAGCTACGGCTCAGTTATGGGAGTAATTGGGTAGACGCGACCCCCTCCATCGGCTGCATCATCTTGACCGGCAGTTGCCCGCGCAGCCACCAGCGGGTTCTGACCTTCTTCGCCCGGCTGATTTTCCACAGCGGCGCGCGCCACGGCCGCAACCGAAACCGGCTTCAGACGATACTTCGACAAGTATCTATTGAGCGGTTCAATCACGATTTTGAGAAACGCGAAGAACTTCCCGCTCTCCTCCTGCTGTCCGTCAAGCTCTATTAAGATTGAGATGCGAGTGCATGTGTCATTGTATCGGAGATAAAGCGACCGGAGCTTCATCGCCAACCGCGGGACCACGACGTCCTCGATATTGCCGGCTCGGGAATTTCCTTGAAGCTTTGCGATCGCAGCGTTAGCCGCTGCTCGCACATTTTCGGGCGAAACAACGACACCGGCAATTTCTGGCTCATAGAGATCGACCATGCCGTAGGTGCCTGCTGGCTCGTCTCCGCGTCGATAGAACTTCGCAGTCTCGCCCAGTGCCTCGGGCTCGATCGACCCTTTGGTCAGAAGCGAAGGATTCTTCGCGACCGCTTGAATTGTCGCAACGAGCTTGTTAGTGGCTTTGTAGCCACCATCGATCCGCACAGCCGCAGCATGTGACAATATTCCACCCAATTCTCGTAGCACGTCCTCAATTTCCGCTTCACGCCCCTGCTCGGCGTAGAAGGGTGCATAATTTTCGTCGTCGAAATTGAGCGCTTCGAGCAATTCCAGTCTGCGACGCGCGAGTGCATCTTCAAACAGATCTGGTTGCTGACCCCAGTGAAACCCGACGTGGTCAATTTGTGCTTTATACTTTGTCGGCATGTCGAACGCCCCCGTTGCTAGAAATTGACACGCACGGGATGATTGATTCTTGATGCAAGAATGGCGAACCTTAACAATCCACAGGAATTATCGGGTTCATGATTGCGTGGTTCGAAGATAACTTCGCCTAGTCACCCGTTACACCTTAGCAAACTGCCTCAGCCGAATCATCGGATCTGGTGGGCACGCCCGAACTGAATCGCAAACTCGACAGGCCAACACTGGCGGGGGCCCCGCCTCGCACAAGCGCGCCCTATTTTTTTGCAACATTCTTCGATCGCGATAGAAGATCCGCAGGTTCGACGGATAGTTCTATGGCCAATCTTTCCAGGACGTCGATACTCGCCGCGTAAACCCGCCGCTCCAAGGCGCTGATGTAAGTACGATCAATATCGGCGCGGTGGGCCAGCTCTTCCTGAGAAAAGCCCCTTAAATGGCGATACTTCTTCAGATTGACGGCAAAAAGGTCGCGTAGGCTCATACACGAATTTGCACGCCCTTGTCGAGTTTACATCCACGGAGTATTCTCTACAAACGAACGACAGGCGGGGGCAAAATGATCTTTAGCAGGTTGATTATGGTTTGCTGCGCGTTAGGTGTGGCGGGCTGTGCGGTGCAGCGCGCGGTCGTCGCGCAAGGCGCCCAGGAGAGGATGGTGGGCATGAGTCGGGAACAAGTCCTGGCTTGCATGGGGCCACCGGTGACTAAGGCCGCCGAAGGGGCGACCGAGGTTTGGTCGTATGGATCAGGCAATGACCGCACGACGACAATTGGGACAGGCTACGCTCAGACCAATGGATCGACCTCGGGCGAACAGCGGGGCAACCAGTTTTCGGCGACCGGTCAGGCCACGACGACGAGCCTGGCCACCGTTAATTCCAGTCGGAGGTTTTGCACCGTCAATGTCGTGATGATGGACGGCCGGGTATCAAGGCTCAACTATGCTGGACCGACGGGCGGAATCTTGACGGGCGGTGAGCAGTGCGCTTTCGCAGTCCAGAACTGCCTACGATGACGAGCAGCTAATGCTTCCCGTTCCCACCCGCGAATTAGCGTGCTCCAAGTGCGGAGCTATCAACCGTATTGGTGCTTACGGCGTCACCAAGCTGCCCCATTGTGGCAAGTGCCAATCCGCTCTGCCGGAAGCCTTGCGAAAGCGCGTTCTGCGACAAGTCTATGCAAGGCGTTATCTCATCACGATCGCGGTTGGGCTGGGTTTGCTTGCCATCCTAAAGCCGTCCGCCCTGACAGACTGGGTCCCAGACGGATCGCCTACCCAGACCGCGGCACCGTCCGCCGCTTGTACCGGCTATCCTCAACCGTCCAGCGGGCTTTATGCGAGCTATGACCACTCTGCCAGGGTTTCTCCGCTCACCATCAGGACAAGCCCGGGCGGCGGCTACTTCATCAAGCTGGTGGACGCCGTCACCGCGCAACCAGTTATGGCGTTTTATATGCGCGGCGGTGAAGTCCTTGAACAGGACGTGCCCGAAGGATCCTTTGTTTTGAAATACGCAGCTGGAGACGTTTGGTGTGGGCAGACAGCATTGTTCGGCCAGGCGACTTCAACAAACAGGGTAGATCGGATTTTCGAGTTTACAGAGACGCACGGCTACACGGTCGAACTGATTTCCCGGAAGAGTGGGAATCTGCGAACCAGAGCAATCGATCGTAGTCAGTTCTAATCGTTTTTCGGCCCGCGGGTACCTTGAATCCTATCGTCTCGCGGGTTGGGCCGTGTTTAAGTGGCAGACGAGGAGAAATTAGTCATGAGAGATCCCATCAGACTACTGGCAACATTCGTAGTGCTCGTTGCGGCCGCAGCGCTCTCTCACATCACCCCGGTCTCCGCACGCGGCGGAGCGGCGGCGAATATCATGGGCTCGCCCGGCTATCAGCGTGCGCTCGAGGAATCGCGTAAGCGCTACCGGCAGTCCTACACCGAGCCTTATGTGCGTTCGCCGTCGGTGCATTCGCGCAAGACGTGGCGGCATCGCGGCCGGCGTTATTGAGTTCGGCGGATCGTTACGCGCCGTTGTGCAGGTTTCCAAAGCGACGGAAACCTCTCGCTGTGCGGATCACGTTTTAAGGCACGGCGCCTACGCCCATTTCCACGCCACCGCCAAAGCGGATGCAACTGTCCGAACCCGGCATGCGCACGAAGCCTGCACCGAATTCAGAACAGGACGTGGTAGTACGCGGACGCGCCAGAGGCTTTTGCCCCGCGGTGTGGACCGGCTTTGCCGTCTGCGGGCGTTGCCGGGGCATTTTCGAGTCCATCTGTTGGGCATGCGCGGCGGACACCAGCGCAGCAGAGACCGTCGCAATTGCGATCGATCGGAAGACGGGCGCGAGAGCTTGATGCATCGTCGTGGACTCCAGTTGGACTAGGCGAGCGCCGCGAGAACTTAAAGCTGTTGCGCGCTGACGCGCTGCACCAAGATGCGTGTATTGTTGCGCCCGCCGGCAAACACCGCGGGACGGTCGGTATCGATGAACAGTAAATGGTTGCCGTCGGAGATGCGGGCCTGCAGAAGTGCGCCGCGGCTTTATCAACGCCTGGTCGAAGCGCAGGCGGTAGGGAACCGGGCTGCCTGTGGCGGCGATGATGCGATCTTCCGCGATCACCTGTGCCGATGCATCGGCAAGGAAAACATCGACGAGTTGCACGAGCACGGTTGCGTTCGGCGGAAGCGCCATGCGCTCATCGTAGTTCACGGTTCCCTCAGCATTGTGTTCTGGGCAATTGCGTTTGCAGCGGGCGACAGCGCGGCGAGAATTGCGATGATACCGCTTCGTGAAATCATGAGGCCTCCGGCTTCCTTTTTATGAATTGGAAAGTATGGCATCGGCAGTCGTTTGTCAGGCCCGGTGCGAAAACCTAATACTATGGAATCGCCGCGCCCCAGCTTCGCGCGGTCTTCACGATCCAGTCTTTATATAACGTGAGCGGAGTCACGCCGGTGAGACCGCCGCAACCCGCGGAATTGTTCGCGCCCGTCGACCAACTGACCACGCCGACAATGACGCTGTGGCCATCCTGGTCTTCGAATGCGGGTGCGCCCGAGTCGCCGGTGCACGCGCCCATGCCCGCAGCCTTGTTCTGGGTTTGCGGATCGACCAGGCGCACCTGCAACGTGCCGGGCTGGCCGGTCACCGCGAGCGGCGCGGCGCGGGCCGTGCCGACGCCGGAGTCGCTTCCTGCAGCCGTTGATCCGATACCGACGACCGTGAAGCGCGACATGGGCGAAAATGGAACGCGCGGGACGCCCAGAAGCGCGGCCGACTTGCCCGGTAGAGGCGCAGACAAACGTAACAGCGCAACGTCCGCCGTCGCCCGATGTGCCGCGATGGATTGCGCATTGTAGCGGGGATGCACTGCAACCTGTTGCGGCGCGATCAACTGCGGTGGCTTCGTCGAGTAGTCGATCACGCGGTTGGTTGTTCCTAGCATGATGCAGTGTGCCGCGGTCAGAACAATGTTCGGAGCGATCATCGTACCGGTGCAGACACCCCCGCCCGCAGCGACGACCGTGACGATAGATTGCGCAACTCCGCCGCTCGGCGCGGAGCGGCTGCCGACGATAGCAAACGCCGGACTCGACCATGCAACGGAAAGTGCGAGGAAGGCGGCAAGGCATATTTGACCGAGACTCATGGCTTCATGGTCCCTGAATCATTGATCCTGTCAACCGCCCCTTAGCTAAAGTACGTCGGACGAATTGGGTTTCGCCGTTCGTGAGGAAATGGCCCATCCATGATCAAGGTTATGAAGGTATCTTTGAAATCCCCTATGAAGCCAGGCCATGTTCTCTCAAGATAACCGGCAATCTGCGGGCTCCCAAGCATCGGAAACAGGAATTTCCATGCAACCACGAAAACGAGAACGCAATTTGCGATCTGCGCATCAGTCATTTCGTCGGATGTCAGGACATCTTGCCGGTACAGGCAATCAGGAGCTGTCGTGATTTTCTGCGCCGCCAGGAGGGCGATGAATTTCTCGTCGTGAATAATGGTCTTCACCTGGCTCAGGACTTCCGAAATGTGCGCCCTACGAGCGGCGGCCTGCTGTTGCACCAGCTTCTTTCCGATCGCCCGGCGCAGTCGCGCTCTTTGAGCCAAAAACTCTCGTGTCTTCGTCATGCTGGCGCTGCCATCGCTGTTCTTTTGCAGAGCGAGAAGAGCGGTTCGAGGGTGTTTGATCGATAAACCCGCATCCTTTCGAATCGCGCTTTCGTGATGCTCAGCCAGATCTCGTTTGGCAAAACGAGAAGCGGAACGATGATGTATCCGCTTATCTCCGAGGTCCAATCGTCAACTCTGACGACCACGAGAATGTCGGGCTTAGCTAACGCGCGCCGTCGGATCTGCCATTGGTTCTTCCCGCAGGCTGGATCGGCGCATCCAGCCACGACCGCAATCTCTAATTCCTCATTCACACAGACCTGCGAACAATCCCGGTCGTGGCTAACCACCCCTCCCCTTTTTGCAATTTCTTCTGCGATGTGGGCTACGATCGACTTTCGGAACTGCGGAGCTTTGCCCCTCTGAAATCTGCCGAAGTAACCGATCTTTCGATACGCCGGTACAAGACCTCCGAAATGCTCTTTGTAAGTATTTACACACGGTGAGTGTCGATCATTCGCGACTACGCTGGCGTTGATGCGCCCATTGTTGCACCAGATTGCAGTGAGCGAATCAAGCATTTCTTGCTCAGAATATGGCCGGGCGTTCTCAATCAGTTGCCGTTGAGCTTCACGGAATCTATCAGCTGGCACTAGCGCATCAAATGCTCCATCGCATGTAATCCATTCCGATCGGGGCCTCCTGATCGACTTTGAATTGAGCTTTCTTGCGGTACGCGCAAAGACGGCCGTTCCCATATATTTTGGGTTCGCCAAGATATCTCGAATGGCGACCGGCTTCCATTCTCGTCCCGCGGCGTTGACGATTTTTCGATTGTTAAGCGTGCGTGCGATCTCATTGATCGAGCAATTCTGGTCTAGGAACATGCTGTAGATGTCATGAATCACCGCCAGTTCTGGCGGCGGGCCTGGCACCAAAATTGTTCGATCCGTCGTTATTGCCTTTCGATCTCCGGCGTTCATCATCAGTCTCGCCCTTCCGCGATCATCTACGGCGAGACGTCGAAGACCATACCCGGGGGAAGAGCCGACGTAGAATCCCTTTGAAACACTCCGACACTGACCGGCAAACACTTTTGCAGAGAGCTCTCGGCTGAATTCTCCAGCCATCGCGCGCTTGATGTTTTTGAGCAGTGTCGAGAACAGACTTCCGTCGTTGGTGAACTGTTCGGCGCAGTACGCGACCGTCACACCCGCTTCTTTGCAGAGAAATTCGTAGTATGCGCTCTCATCGGCGTCCTGAAAGCGTCCCCAACGGCTGACATCGTAGACCAAGATCGTACTGAAGTTGGCGGAGCCGGATCGGACATCCTGCATCAACTCGCGAAGGGCCGTTCGCCGCTCAATTCCAAGTCCACTTTTGCCGGCATCCTCGTAGCTTCGTACGATTGTGAGGCCTCGCCTGGCGAGCGCGGGCACGCATGGCATCGCATAGCGGCTGCTCGAGCCCGGCCAAAGCACCACCGCGATGGTGCAAATGCCGGCATAGAGCGCGAGGGGCAATGCGACGGGAGGAACGTCCGCACCGGACTTGTTCTGCCGCGCGCACCACATCAGCAAGGGTGCCAACAGGATGGACGGCAACAGTTCGACAACGAGATTGAGAAATACCTGCGTATTCCGCACCAGATAGTCCGCGAGGCTGGGCGCGGAGCGCAGGCGCGCGTAACTGATCCACGTCGCTTCATCCCCGGGCTGATAAACCGCCGCCGCCCATGCGACGGTCGCCATCGCAGGTACCGACAGGCAAACGAACAGCCCGGGAATGTCGCGCCAACGGCGCGTGACGACGACATAAGCGAAAACACCCAGCGCAAAATAGCCAACCGGTTGCGGCCCCTTCGCCATCGCCAGTATGGCCAGCAGCAATCCGCATCCGATCCAGCGCCAAATGCCGATACGTCCGACTTCAACACCGTTCCACCAGAGAACGAAAGCAGCGAAGGAAAGCAGCGTCACCAGCGTATCCGGCTCCGCAATCGCGAGTTTCTGCAGCAGCATCGGCGAAAACATGAAGAACAGCGCCGCAAGCAGCGACGCATCGCGGCTGGCATATCGCCGCGTCAGCGAGCGGACCAGCAGTGCTGTCAGCACCACCGCGATCATCGCGGGGAGCCGCGCGGAAAATTCGTTGACCTCACCTGTTACCTTCGCAACTCCGGCAATCAGCCATGGAAGCAGCGATGGCTTTTCGTTCCAGCGAATTCCATAAACTTCAGGCTGGAGCAGATTGCCGTTGGACAGGATATCCCGGGCGATTTCGGCATTCGTTCCCTCTTCCCAGATGAACGACCGGACCGGCAAATTCGGAAACACCGCAATCGCCCAGAGGCAGATGATCAGAAACGTCGCGGCTCCTCGTCGAGCCATCAGTGACGAAAACTGCTCGGCCAGCCGATCCACGTCAGCGCGCCGTACGCGGAGGGACGAGAAGCGCGGTGATCCGCGCCGGAACGCCTGCCGTCCCCCACAACTGCGGCTCGACGACAAATTCGAAGGTTGTGGCGCCCGGCGCGGTTGCCGCGATCTGCTTCAGCCAGATAAGGCATGTTTCCTCGTCCGGCAGGCACATGGTCGCCCATCCCTCATGCAGCGCAGCCTCGGACGGCATTTGCCAGACGTATTGCTGGTTAAACGGCACCACGAAGGCGGGATGGTCCGATGAGTAGAACGCCAGAGCCATCGCCAGTTTGTCACCGCTGACGGTCCTGAGGGGGCTCGTTGAGACCTGACGCCAGCGCTGCATGACCTCTGTCGTGGCGCGGCTGTAGTAGTTTCTCCCCTCGCGGAAAGGATGACCGTTCCGGTAATACGCATGCGCGGGCGCAAGCAGGACCGCCACCAAAGTGACGGCAACAACGCCTGCAGCCAGCCTTCGCGTCTCCGTCCGGTCCACCGGAAACCGGGCGGCACAGACCGCGACCAGCACGAACGCAAATAGCCCGGGCGACGCCCAGACAGCGGTCAGTGAACTTCTGAGCATGAGGCTGACGACCGGCGGGGCAATGATTGCGCCTATGGCGATCAGCAGCAGCAGAAGCAGGCCCGGATCCAGCGGCCTGAAGCTCTTGAGGTAGTCCCCCGCCCGTGTGCGGATCATACCGGCCCAGACAAGCCCCGGTAGGGCCAGTGTCGCCGCCAGCCCGAGCAGGAAGGTCAGACCCGAGATAAAGGCGCGGCCCGTGGCCAGGCCCCCGTGGGTCGCCAGCGCGTAGCCAAGGGGACTGGTCCCGGATGTCAGCATCCAGTGGACGTGCGGCGCCAACAACATCAGACCGGCGCCCGCCGAAATCCAGGGAGCGGCCGACGTCAAATACGCCCGGCGTGCGGGATGGAGGATCGCCGCGAAGACGAACCCGACAACCAGAAATGCGGAGTAGTACTTTCCCAGAATAGCCAGCGCGGCAGCCAGCCCCGCAACCGCTGCCCACCCGGCATTGCGGGTCTCGAACGATCTCAGAAAACAATAGATCGCAAGCGGCCAGACCGCAAAGAGCACCGAGTTCGCGTTAAAGCGCTGCGCCTGGAACTGATAGACCGGCAACAGCATGAGCAGCAGCAGAACGATCGCGCGCTTGTCGCCCTTCGTGAACCGCCGCGCCTTCAGGTCGATGACCCAGAGCGCCAATGCGGAATTCACCATCGCCAGAAGATGAAAGGACCAATCCGCGACGGGGAAAACCAGCGTCCAAGCGTGCGTCACCCAGCCCATCAGCGGGGGGTGCTTGGCTCCCCCCCAGTCCAGCATCTGCCCGATTGTCCATGCCTCGATGACATCGGGATGAAGATCAGCGTTCAAATAGGCAATTGCGAGGAACGCGGTCCATAGCGTCACAAAGACCGCGAGCAAAACCGGGATACCCCAGACGTCCTCCACACCATCGAGCCACGTATCAAGAAACGAGGCCATGGCGGCGATATCTCACCAGTTGCGACGTACGATCTAGCCCTATCCGACTATTCCCGGCAGGGTCAATCCTGCCCAATTTCCGCAGCGTCTGCCCCCGGTTTCCAACCCGGTATTCCGGGTTGCTATAGTTGCACACGTACCGCAGAGCGAATCTCCCCGGACATTGAGGCTCATCGTTATCATGCCCAGCCAGGATTTTTCCGGCCCTTCACACAACCGCGCGCTTGGCGTTCTTGCGCTGGCGCTGTTGCTGCCGGTGCTGCTGGCCCTCCTCGTATTTCCCACAGCGATGTTCGACACGCGGGAGCTGATCGCGTGGGGCCGCGAATTTCCAATCGTGACGCCATTCCATCCGCCGATGATGGTCTGGATTGGCGGGATCGTTGACAGGCTTTTTGGCACGTCCGCTGCGGTCATGATCCTGACTGGACAACTCCTGATCGCGATCGGATTGATCTATTTCTATCGCACACTTCGGCTGGCCACCACGCGCGACAACGCCCTGCTCTTCACGTTCCTGTACGGCACATCGTCCTACACAATCTTCGCGCCGCTCTCTTTCGCGCTCAACGCCGACATCCTTCAGCTCACATCTTGGCCCGCTGTCGTCTTTCATTTTCTTCGCGCAGTCCAATCCGATCGCATGCGTGACTGGATCGCGTTCGGCTTCTGGTCGGCCGTGGCCGTGCTGACAAAGTATAACGCTGTGGTGCTGTTCTTCGGTACGGCGAGCAGCATTCTCCTTTTGCCAACCTGCCGGCAGGTGTTGAAGCGTCCCGGTTTTTACGCTGCGATCGCGACGGGCGTGGTGCTGATCCTTCCTCACGCCGTCGCTGTCCTGAGACATCGCGCGGCGTTCGAATATGGGCTCGACCATTTCGATTTTCAGAATCCACTCTCGCAACGGTTGGCCGGCGTCGCCGAACTTGTCGCAGGCTATCTGACATTTGCAATTCCCGGATACGCAATCGTCGCAATCGGGATCTGGAAGAGATACTTGGCTATCGGCCTACCGCAGGAGCGTGGTGCAACCGCGTCGCAGTTTCTGCTTTTCACAGCGATCTCCACCCACGTCGTGCTGATCATCCTCGTGATGGTTACCGGACTAAATTTTCTGGCGCGGTTTGCGGCGCCCTACATCATATTGACGTTCCTCGCCCTTGCTCCACTCGTCGAATGGGGCGAGCGTACCAAACGCTGGTTCGACGGCCGTGTGGCCCCTCTTGTCGGTGCGCTCTATCTCATCGCAGGTATCGCCGTCGCAATTATCTTCACCGGATTTGCGAGCCACAGTGCGATGCAGGAGCCTACCGCCGAGGCCGCACGTTTGATCCTCAAAGACTGGCACAACAGATATACCTGCGGCCCAGCCTACTTCATCGGCGGCAGGCAAGGTGTTTACGGCGTCGGGATCGAGGCTGGACGCAACGTCACCGCGCTCGCCTATCGGGAAATCGCCGGAGCAACATGGTACGACGACAATAAACTCCGCGCCGGCGGCGCCGTCGTGATGGATACCGATCCCGAATTCAGGGAGCGAATGGCGAAATTCTTGCCGGGCAAGACCTATTCAAATGAGAGCAGCGTCACCCTTCCGCTCAGACGGACATGGACTAGAAAACAGTTCACGTTTCGGTACCGTTTCATTGCACCGCAGGGGTGTTCGCGCTGATGCCTATTGGCGGTGTTCGATGTCAGCTCAGGATACGCCGGTAGGCATTGATCACCAATCCAGCACTGTGCCGCCAGTCGAATTGACATGCACGTGCGATTCGCGCTTCCCGGCGATCGAGAGCGGTGTGGTCGTCGCTTTCGAGCGCGTCCTGGAGCACGCTAGTCCACGCGTTCACGTCCAGAGCCGCCACGCGTTTGCCCACAGCTCCCGAGATTTCGTCCATCGATGTCTCGGCGCTATGCGCCACCGGCGTTCCGCACGCCAACGCTTCAACCACAGGCATCCCGAAACCTTCATAAAGCGACGGTGCAAGCAGCAAGCGTGCCCCCTCATAGAGGTCGCGCAACTGCGGGTCGGTCAAGCCGTGGGCAAACCGAATTGATCCTTCTCTGATCAGAGATTCGGTCTGCCCAGGCAGATCAAGATCGCCCCACCCTCGCCCCCCCGCGAAGACCAACGGGAATCGCGCGCGGGCCACTTGCGGCAATCGCTCATATGCGAGAATCGCGGTTCGGATGTTTTTTCGCGGCTCATGTGTTCCTACGACAAGAAAGAACTCGCCATACGTCAGGTTCAGCGCATCGAGCGCCGGTCGCGTTCTCTCTTTCCCCAGCGGGGCGAACAAAGGCGACGCTGCCGGCGGCGCAACAAATATCTGCGCCAGAGGATAGCCGAACACATCCGCGATTTCGCGCCTGCTAAAATCAGAAATCGTGTGTATCAAAGGCGCCCGCTCAACGTATCCGCGCAGCGATTCAAGCCATTTGACCCGATCCGGTGGATGAAATTGCGGATGCCGGAACGTCGAGAGATCATAGATTACGGGAAGCATCGGCACTCCCGGATCAGTCAGCGGACGGAAGTTGAACGCATGAAACAGGTCAAGGGATTGCTTTTGCACCGACGATGCAAATCTTCTCTTCCGTATTTCGCGATAGATTGCACCAGCTGCGCGTGAACCCGGCAAACCAGCGACGCCGTCAAACAAGCGTCTCCTGAGACGAGCCATCGAAACCGAGTTCGAAGTTTCAGTATCATCTTCCTTATGTTGGGAATGCGTTACTCTGTCCGCTGCGGCAAGGTCAAATCTACACCAGTCGAAATCCCGAAACCCCGCGAAACGAAGGTCCGGCTCACGCTCGAGTGTGCAACGAACGATGTTGAATGTGTAGTTTGCCACACCCGTCATCGAGCGATTCAGGATACTGGATTCGAAGCCTATGAGCATCTGCGCAACAAAACTCTTGTGATCGCTGAATATCTACTCGGGTTTAAGAATATACGATTGAAACGGACTATCGAAATCAGCCGCGGGCGAGCGGCCTGAAGGGCGTATCAGACAGCCTCCCGCCGATCTGAGCCACCGATCCGATCCACGATCTCTGAAATATGCGCCGCCGTCATGGTCCATGTATAGGGTATATAGCTTGCCCGTATCCGCTGCTCGCACTGCTTGACATAGTCCGGATCGGTTACGGCCCTGTAAACGAGCTTGTAACAAGCGGCAAAATCAAACGGATCAAAATAGTCGACAAGATCGCCCCCCGCCTCGGGCAATGAGGTCTTGTTTCCAGCGATGCAGTACCGTCCAAGAGACAAACTCTCCGAAATCGGCAACCCCCAACCTTCGTAGACCGATGGATAGATCGTGAACTCGCAGTTCCGATAATACCATGCGAGTTCTTCATCTGCGACGTCGTGCAGGTGAACGATAACTCTATTCACCAGCCGGTCGTTACGAATTTGATGCAAGAGGTCCGCCACATACAGATGGGGCGTCCCGATCAGAACGAGTTGAGGACAATCCGGCCCGAATTCTTCGGTCAGACGGCGCCAGACATTATACAGCAGGCCATGGTTCTTTCTTACATCAAGCGTCGAGACGCAGATCACGAACCTGCGCTCCGGAACGTAGCGCGGCAATGGCAAGGAAGCACCTGCCGTAGCTGCGGTTACGAGCTTCGGATTATCTCCAAGATGAATGACTTCGACGGGCCGGCCAGGAAGTTTATCGGTCGCGATGTATCTGGAAATTTCTTCCTTCTGAAACTTCGATATGGTGAGCACCACGTCAGCATTCTGAATCTGCTGACGAGCCCAAAGCGTGATCATTTGAGAATGACCCGGCAACACCCACTGCGGAAAAAGTGTCGGGATCAGATCGTAAAGCATGTTGACGCACTTCACCCCACTCGCACGTTTGTTCGCCGCTATAACCTCGCCGTAATGCGGGAATCCCCATGTTGCTGATAGCGAGAGACAAACATCACCTGGCTGAAACAACATTTCTTTCGAAGAAATCTCCCTCAGCGCAGCCGGCACCATAGATTCCGCTGACCGTTCTATCCCGCGAACATTTCGCCAAATCATGCCCAAAAGATTTCGGCTACTCCGCCGAAAATCTCTGACAATCTCAACAGCTTCATGACCGGCCCATTTGCCTTTCTGGCGCTGGAGGCTGGACCTCAGACGTCGAACGGCAGGCCTCAGAAACCAGAGTCTGGGTCTCAAATACTGTTTCATCTGAACAAAGGTCTGGCGCACCCCGGTCGAACGTACAGCAGCAGTAGCCGCAGGTACCGCCAGATTACCGGATACCATGCCGGCCGCCTCAGCGGCGCCAATATGGTGACGAACCACGCCCGGAAGTGAGTGAACGTCCGTTTTGCGAAGGACCTTCGCGGACGGATCATAGGCAAAGAGCTGAACATCTCTGCGCATCGCCATCAATTCGGACAACACACTGGCAGATGTGCGCTGAATTCCAGTCAAATGACCCAGTCCCCAACAGTAAAGATCTGTCACATCAATCCAAAGCGTCATTGAACGAACTCAAACATTTCTGGAAATTTCAATGCGAAATGATAGCATGGGGTCATTCGTAACGTCCAACGTGACCTAGCGACCAGTCCCGCCATCGTCCCCCGCCGAGCGGCGTCAGCAGGCCACCCATCCCACGAAGCTTGCTGCGAGAATGTGCAATGTCTGAACCGATGATTTCTTACGCCCAGAATGCTGAGGATGTGATCCTCAACCGGGTGTTTTCAAAGCAGCGGGTTGGATTCTATATCGACGTCGGCGCATGGGATCCCGACATCGATTCCGTAACCAAGCATTTCTACCTGAAAGGCTGGCGCGGGATAAACGTCGAACCGACGGATCTGTACCATGCACGTTTGATGGAAAGACGCCCTGCGGATATCAACTTGAAGGTTGCAGTTGGACCTACGGGGGGAAAGGCTCAATTCCTGCAGCATGGAGATTCGGGGCTTTCCGGCCTCGTCGAGACCACTGAAAGACTGACTTCGTTCAATGCCATTTCAGATTTCAGTACAAAGCAGATCGAAGTCGAAGTCATTCCCCTGTCGGAGATTACGAGCCGATACGCCGCGCCAAATGTTGATTTTCTCAAAATCGATGTGGAGGGTGGCGAGCGTGGCGTTATCGAGAGCGCTGAGTGGCGCGCTTTCCGTCCACGCGTTGTGGTCGTTGAGTCCGTAAAGCCCGTTACAAATGAACCGTCATGGTTCGGTTGGGAGGGATTGCTGTTCGACGCCGGCTACTGCTTCGCGCTGTTTGACGGCCTAAACCGATACTACTATCGCGCGGAAGAACCGGCCTTGAGACTTGATCTGTCGGTCCCGGCTAATGTCCTTGATACCTACATCACTGCATCTTTCAAAAGCCTTCAGGATCGGCTTCACGAACTGGAATCGAGACAGGACAAGAGCTAGCGCGCTCGACCGCTCAATACCGGACGGCCTGATACGCCGCAATGATCTCCTCCACCGGCCCGAAAGCCTTGACACTTCCGCGATCCATCCAGAGACCCTTGTTGCACCATCGGCGGCATACCTCAAGATTGTGAGACGCCAGCACCAGAACGCTCGCCTTCTTGATGAAGGAATCAACCCGCTCCCGCGCCTTCGTCATGAAATGTGTATCTCCCGCCAAAATCCACTCGTCCATCAGCAGAATTTCCGGCTCAAAACAGGTCGCAACTGCAAAGGTGAGCCGCAATACCATTCCTGAGGAATAAGTCCGCACGGGCATATCGAGATAGTCACCGAGCTCGGTAAAATCGACGATCAAAGGCAGCAGGCGCTCGATCTGCCTTGACGAAAGGCCCAGCAACAGACCGCGCATGCGAATATTGTCGTAGCCACTCAAATCGCTGTCGATGCCAAGACCGATATCGAACATCGGCGAAACCCGGCCGCGAACATGCACGGCACCGGCGAACGGCTCGTAGATTCCGGCCATGACCCGCAACAGCGTCGTTTTTCCTGCGCCATTCGCACCGATCAGGGCAAGCCGGTCCCCCCGATCGAGAGAAAATGAAACGTCTCGCAATGCATCGATGGTGATGCGGTCGTTGGCATCGCGAGCAATACGGCCCGCCGAGCTCCGCGACAGGATCACCTTCTTCAGCGAACGCGATCCCCCGTGATAAACCGGGAAAGACACACTCACACTGTCAAGGCGAAGGATGGCCTGCTCTGAGCTGACATCGCGCGACTGCAACATCGGCTACACCCAGTACGAAATGCGAGAGCGAAAGCGGACGAAGAACGCAATCGCTAACATCGCGTTCGCCGCCGTAATCAAGGCGACAGCCAAATAATTTCCCGCGGACGGAAGTTGCCCCAGCAAAGGCGCGCGCACAATTTCGACAAGATGAAAAAATGGATTGAATGTCATCAGGCTCGCATATTCGCCGAGCAACTCCGGCTTCCACATGATGGGCGTAATGAAGAATACAATCTGGATAAAACTCACGATGATCTGCGGGATATCACGAAAACGTGCCGACACCATACCGAGGTACATGCTCGCCAGTGCGCCGTTCATCGTCACCAACAAGAAGCCCGGAATCGCATAGAGCGCGACGCTACCTGGCCATATCTGGAAATAAATAAGGATACCGAAGTAGATTACAAAATTGTGCGCGAAGATAATGATCTTACCCCACATGAAGCGCAGCACGTAGACCGAGAATGGCAAGCGAATTTGCTTGATGTAGGATTCCGCGCCGGTGAAAAGCGTACCGGCCTCCGACAGGATAGCGCTGATGTAACCCCAGACCAGCAATCCCGCGCAGAGAAACGGCATGAATTCACGCAGTTCCGTCTTGAATATCTTCGAGTAAACAAGACCGAGCGAGACAACCATGATGGCCATACTTGCCGTCAGCCACAGCGGGCCAAGCAACGAACGCCGGTAGCGTTGCAGAATATCGTTCCAGCCGAGCTTGCCCCAAAGCCCCCACAATGAAAGGCCGTCGACGGCATCCTGCAATGCCATTTCCGCTTGGCTACGCGCCCGCCCCTGCCTCGCCGTCAACATCAACGCTCACCCGCCTCGCGTCTGTATATCCGCCATCGCTCAGTGGGCTGAACGGCGTCGCTCGAGAGCCTCCTTATAGACCTCTTGCATGCGTGAGAGGAACAGGGTTTGGCTGAACTCAGTTCGGACACGTTCTTTCCCTGCCCGGCCCAATCTGGCCGCATAGTCAGGCTGGTCCAGCAAGCGGCGGAGCGCCCCTGCGAATGCGGCCGGCTGACTTGGCGGAACGGTGAGCCCTTCCTTGCCGTCCCGCGCGATATGAGGGACCGCCGTCGCCAGTGCCGTGTTGACGACCGGCTTGCCTGCGGACATCGCTTCCAGCTGGACGAGGCCAAAGGCCTCAGCTTCCGTGACCGACGGAAATGCAAGAACCTTGGCAGCGTGAATGTACTGCTTGACCTCGTGCGGCTCCAGCCCACCCAAAAACGTCACCCGATCGAGAACACCGAGTTCTTCAGCGAGTCTGATGAGATCGGCTTTAAGCTGCCCCTCGCCGATGATCACCGCATCAGCATCGACATCCTGCATAGCGCGAAGGAAAATCTCGTAGCCTTTGTAGCTGACGAGCCGGCCGACAGCGACGACGAGTCTGGGATGTTGTTTTTGCAAGCAGTCAACGGCTTGTTGTCCTGCCGGTTTCAACTCGCCCCAATAGACTTCATCACACCCATAAGGCACGACAACGCACTTTTCCTCAAACGATTTCAGGAAGGGAGAATTCTCGATAATGACCCGATCGGAAACAACAATCCTGTCAGCCCGCTTGAGCGACTTCCGGATGAAAGGCGCCAAAATCCGCATCAACCACCGCCGGCCGACCACCTCCGCATGCCAATGCACAATCAGGACCGAATCCTTCGGCATCAGCAGAGCGCCCATATCCGTCAACGGAAAGGGCGCGTGATGAACTACGATATCGGAGGATCTTGCCCGTTCGACGAACCTGAATGGATAGGTTGGCGCCAACGGCGTCGACATAACAGTCCCGATGGATGAGACTGCTTCGACGTTCACTCCCTCGAATTCATACTTGCGCCCAATGCCGCGCTCACATGCGACCAATATCTTCGTCTCGAAACCACTTCGCGGGAGCATCGCCAGCATCGCTATGACGGACGGGATGCCGCCATAGACACTTGGCAGATAGACTTTGTAAGCATGAAGAATTCGCATCAATATTCTACGCTGCGGCAATCATCGTTCGGCTTCCCACCCGACGATATACTATCCCCGATGAATGCGATTTGTGCCTTCACCATCATCGAAACAAGCGCCTGAAAATCGACCTTTGGCCGCCAGTTCAACACGGAACGGATTTTGGCGGTATCGGCGCGTGTATAGCGGCTGTCAATCTTGCGGATAAGTCCGGGATCCAAAACGACGTGGTCCGTCCACTTACGGCCAACCAGCCTGAAAGCCTGATTGCAAAAGTCCTCTATCGAATGATCCTCACCTGTGCCGATGACGTAATCATCCGCCGCAGGATGCTGAACGATTAATCGCATAGCTTTCACATAGTCACCGGCAAACCCGAAGTCGCGCCGAACGCTGAGATCGCCCAGAGCGACTTTTCCATCCAGCAATATCGGCCGGCCGCGCTCGTCGGCTTCCGGTGTCTCGCTCAGGCCGAGCGACACGGCGGCCGCGGCATAGGCGATTTTCTGCGACACGAATGAAAGCGGGCGCTTCGGGCTCTCGTGATTGAACAGAATGCCGGTCGAAACATGCAATCCGTACTGCGCCCGATACGCACCGACGATCCGGTGGGCATAGAGCTTCGCGGCGCCATAAGGCGATTTCGGAGCGCACAATGTCTGCTCGTTCTGGGTGTGATCGGTCGCGTCTCCGAAAATCTCAGACGACGAGGCCTGGAATAGACGGCAGTCCGGCTTGTATTTGAGCAGAAGCTCGCAAATGTCCTGCGGGACAAACCCATTGACGTCAGCCGTCTCCCGTGGCGCATCCCAACTCTGGGTCGGGCGCGAGACCGCGGCGAGATTGTAAATCTCGTCCGGCATGACGCCGGAAACCAATGTGTCAAGAAAATCGCGGTCCGCAGGATCGCCGACATGCCAATGCACCTCATCCAGGTGCAGATTTGGCTGCATCTGGCGGCGTGATTGGGCGTGCACTTCACAACCCTGCTGACGAAGCAGGTTGATAAGATAGTAGCCGTCCTGGCCCGAAGCCCCAGTGATCAAAACCTTAGTTTTCAATAGCAGCCTCGATTCCAAACAATCTAGCTGCAGCCACCCCGATCAGGCACCAAAACCTTCTGAAGAACCAATGCCTTGCTATGCGGAATCCGGTGAGGCGCGCGCCTCAAATCCGATTACTCGTTGTAATTAAAGTGCTTAAATCCATGCTGCTTGACGAGTTCGTCTCGTTGCGCAGCCTTCATATCCTCTCGCATCATCTCCGTGACCAGATCGACGAACGATGTCGTCGGTGACCACCCGAGTTTCTGATATGCCTTTGTCGGATCGCCCAAAAGCGTTTCCACCTCCGCGGGCCGAAAGTATCGGGGATCGACTTCGACGATACATCGCCCTGTCGAAGCATCGTATCCCTTTTCGTCAACGCCCTTGCCTTCCCAACGGATGGCGATGTCGACCTCCCTTGCAGCGACTTCCAGAAACTCGCGGACCGAATGCTGTTCGCCGGTCGCGATGACATAATCCTCGGCCACATCCTGCTGCAACATCCGCCATTGCATCTCGACATAGTCACGCGCGTGCCCCCAGTCGCGCAGCGCATTCAGGTTGCCGAGATAAACCTTCTCCTGAAGGCCGAGTTTGATGCGGGCCAATGCGCGCGTAATTTTTCTCGTGACGAAGGTCTCGCCGCGGATTGGCGATTCATGATTGAAAAGAATCCCGTTGCAGGCGAACAGGCCATAAGCCTCGCGGTAGTTCACCGTGATCCAGTACGCATACAGCTTCGCGACCGCATAAGGCGACCGAGGATAGAAAGGCGTCGTTTCCTTCTGAGGGGTCTCCTGAACGAGACCGTACAGTTCAGAGGTCGAGGCCTGATAAAATCGAGTCTTCTTCTCAAGTCCGAGAATGCGGATCGCTTCGAGAATCCGTAGCGGACCAAGCGCATCTGAATTGGCAGTGTATTCAGGCTCCTCGAACGACACCGCGACATGGCTTTGCGCGGCCAGATTGTAGATTTCGTCCGGCTGGACTTCCTGCACAATGCGAATGAGGCTCGACGAGTCAGTCAGATCGCCGTGATGAAGCGTCAGATCATATCCCTTGTCATGCGGATCGTGATAGAGGTGGTCAATGCGGTCAGTGTTGAAAAGCGATGTACGCCGTTTGATCCCGTGGACAGAATATCCCTTGGATAGCAACAACTCCGCAAGATATGCGCCGTCCTGGCCGGTGATCCCTGTAATGAGCGCGGTTTTCTTCATCGAGTATGCAGACCTTCATTTCGCCGAAGCGGCCATTTATATCATCATGGCTCATCGGAAGCTAAATTATACTGACTTGGCTGCCTGCCCATCACTGCGGCTTGAGCGACGCAATCCGACCGAACAGACCAGTAATCCGCCCCAACAGGTTCGCGGGCACATCGATAATTACGCCCCGCATGATCATCCATAAACTCGCCGCACTGACACCCGCTAACATGAAATACTGGACGAGGATCGCGGCAGGCCGAGACGTCGATACAGTTGAAAGACCAAATCCCGCGATACGCAGAACAAGAATACCAAGGACAAGGATCGCGATCGCGAAGTTGCGATTTTGCCGCGTCGTACGAGGAGCACCGAGAATGGCAACAGCCATCAGGATGAAAACGAACGGATAGATCGGAGCGAAAATCCGGTCGTGCAGCTCGGACCGAAACTCTCCCGGTATCCGCTTGAAAATGGGATCGTCGGGCGGCGGCGAAATCAGATCGCCGACCGATCTCTCGCGAGGCCCATACGTCACGCTCTGAACGACGTTCGAGAATTGAGACAAATCGAACGCATAGCTTGCGAACGCGACCATCGCCGGATCTCGCTTGCCGGTTTCGAAGCGTTGAAGATTGCCATCCTGAAGAATGAGGAACGACCCTCGCTCGTTCTTCTGAACCGTGCCGCGATCCGCGAGAATGTCGATACGCTCCGCTGGATTGCGCTGGTCATCGATAAAGATTCCGACAAGAAGTCCGCCGGGTTGCCGACCCTGGATGCGGATCGTCAGAGGACCGAGCTTCTGAAATTCACCGGGCCGGAGGATGTTGGTAAGGACGTCAGCGCCGATCTCCGTCTGCCATCGCCGCAAGGCGCGCATGCATTCCGGTGCAAAATAAAGCGAGAGAAATGCCACGAGCGAACTGACCACGCATGTCGCGAACAGAAACGGGCGGAGAAACCTGCCCGGCGACAGGCCCGCAGCATTCATCACGATGATTTCGGAGTCGGTCGCGAGCCTGTTCAGGGTGTGCATCACCGCGATCAGCAACGCGATCGGCGCAATGATCATCGCCAGCAGCGGTATGGCCAGCCCCGTGACGCCGAGAAACACCAGTATCGACTGGCCCTGCCCCGTCATCAAATCGATACCGCGCAGTGCTTGCGTAATCCATATGACTCCCGTCAATGAGACGACAATCAACAAGAACGCCAGCAACGTCGTTCGCACGATATAGCCGTCGATTGCGCTCATCCAGCTTCCGGGTACAGTCCGATTCAATGACGGCCACGACCGCCATACATGAGTTATCATCTTGAGCTATATCGCATATTTTGCATCCTTCGCATCGAAAAAAATAGCCGTATCGAGGGGTAATGTACGCCGCAATCAAGCGAGAACTGACCGACGTCTGGCTCGGCCTGTTCATATGGACCGGGCCGAATCGGCCGCTCGCGCAGGCTGCTCGACAAAAGGGCACCGAGAACTTCGCTATTATCGCTGCGGCTGCATTGCCATGGTCAACATCCGTGGCGTCATCGTGCGGGCTGGCCTTTTTGATCGGCTTTCTGACGACAGTAAAACCATCAGACTTCTTTCGCTCGCTGAAGCACCCCGCAAGCATAGCAACTCTGGTTCTATGCCTTGTTGCCCTGCTGGGGGTCCTGTGGGCGGTGGAGATTTCCTGGCCGGAAAGACTTCGTGGCCTAACGCCGATGGGAAAATTTATCGGCATTCCGATCCTGATCTACTGTTTCAGCCAATCCGATCGCGGTCGATACGTCTTCTACGCCTTTGTCGCGTCCTGCACGGTCCTGATGCTGTACTCGTGGATCGTCCTGTTTTGGCCAGGCCTGTCGATCCACTACAAGGTCGATCAGCCGGGCGTCCCGGTAAAAAATTACATCGACCAAAGTCAGGGTTTTGCATTTTGCGCATTCGCGCTCGGCGTCGTGGCCATGGAGGGTTTCCGGAAACACCAACGGGCGATTGCCGTTTTGGCTGCACTCATCGCCATCGCAGTGCTGGCGAATCTCGCCTTCGTCAACGTTTCACGAACCGCGCTGGTGTATTCACCTGTCCTCGCGGCGCTGTTTGCATATCGCTATCTTAATCGCAGGAAGTTCTGGATCGCATTTCCTGTTCTTCTTGCTGCGCTTGCCGGACTCTGGGCGATTTCTCCAAACCTGCAAAACAAGATTTCCGCCGCGTTCACCGAATACCGGGTGCCAAAAACGGAGCAAGGACCGACGTCTGTGGGCCAGCGGCTCGAGCTTTGGAATAAATCGATCGAGTTCTTCAAGGCCGCACCGATCGTCGGTCATGGCACGGGTTCAGCAAAACCCTTGTTCGTACGCGACGCTGCAAACAAGACCGGCCCGCCTACGAGCATCATCAGCAACCCGCATAATCAGACGCTGTTATTTGTCATCCAATGGGGGCTCGTCGGGGGACTCGCTCTCTATGCGATGTGGATTGTTCACCTGATGACGTTTCGCGGCGAAGGTTTGGTCGCCTGGATTGGATTGATTGCAGTCGTGCAAAACATCCTTAGTTCGGTTTTCAATTCACATCTCAGCGATTTTTATCAGGGCTGGCTTTATGTGCTTGCCGTCGGCATCGCCGCAGGGACGATAAGGAAGACGGCAAACTCTCAACGAGAGCCTGCCGTCCCCAATCCGAACCATTCGTAATTTGTGTTAGGTCCGCGTCAGCGTGATGTTGGCGCCCTTGAACTCACCGCCTGCTGTGCGGATCACAACCGACTGCGAGCTTCCCTTTGTCGTCAGCACGAGGTCCGCGGAGAATGTACCGGCGCTGACAACGACCTGAAACCGCCCGCCCGCCGTTGTGCCTTGAACGTCGCCACTGACATTCCGGGTGGATTCGCTCCAGGTTCCGGACAATTTGCTACCACTGGCAACGACGTTGCTGGTCAGTTCGATCTTGTAGCTGTCGCTTGCGCAACGCAGAGTCTGTTGGAGGGCGTTACCATCCTCCCGGACGGCATAGGTTGCGCGGCAGCGGATGGCCTCCCGCGCGCCGCTCTCGAACGAGATTGTCCCCTTGCCTGACCAGACGCCTGACATCCCGGCGAACGGTTGCCCCGACTGTGCCTGCACGACGGACATAAATGATAAGCCAAGAGCCGCTACCATCGCCGCGCGTCGGCCGATTGATCCAAATGAAAACATTGCACCTCGCATTGTGACAAATCCGCGCAACGAACAGCGCAGAAATCCGGATCGCTAACTTCGCAAGAGCGAGACGGTTCCCATCATCATCGGGGAGGAATAAGTTTGAAATTGGGTGGGCCAATGTTCTCCCAGGATCAATCACTTGTGAAATTGGTCCCGATACCGGCAAAGTCCGGATAGCTGCTGCCAACGCCCATGACAGCCGCCAGAAAGGGATCGTCCTTGACCAGCCCGCTCGCCTTGAAGATCGCCCGTGAATACGGAACGCCAGCCCTTGTCATCGACATGGACCGTGTCGAGCGCAATATCGCGCGGGTCCAGAAGATCTGCGATGCCGCTGGTGTCGCCAACCGGCCGCATATCAAGACCCACAAAAGCCCCCTGCTCGCGCAGCTTCAGATCAAGGCAGGAGCGAAAGGCATCACCTGCCAGAAGCTGGGCGAAGCGGAAGTGATGGCGCAAGCCGGCATCGACGACATCCTCATCAGCTACAATCTCATCGGCGACGAAAAGATGGCGCGCCTCGGCGCCTTGCTGGCCAAAACAAATGTCACGGTCGCAGCGGACAATGAAGTCGTCATCGCGGGATTGCCCGCCGCGGCAGCCGTCGCTGGACGCGCCCTGCCGGTCGTGATCGAGTGCGACACTGGCCGCAAGCGCGCCGGCGTGGAGACGCCTGCGGAGGTCATCGCGCTCGCCACCCAGATTGCCGGTACACCCGGACTCTCGTTTGCCGGGCTGCTGATGTATCCGACCGAAACGGGCTGGACCGAGGCCCAGCGCTTCCATGACGACACATTGACCGGCCTTCGGCAGTTGGGGCTCGATCCGGCCATCGTATCGACCGGCGGATCGCCAAATCTGAAAAACGTCGGCAAGCTAAAGGGTGCGACCGAGCATCGGCCCGGCACCTACATCTACAACGATCGCATGCAGGTCGCTGCCGGCGCAGCCACATGGGACGACTGCGCGTTGCACGTCTATTCAACCGTGGTCAGCCGCGCCGCTCGCGATCGCGGGATTCTCGACGCAGGATCAAAGACGCTCACGGCCGACACCGGCGGGCTCGACGGTTACGGGCTGATCCTCGAACATCCAGAAGCCCGGATCGCCCGCTTCGCCGAGGAGCACGGCTTTCTCGATCTGGCGAAAAGCAACACCCGGCCGGAGGTCGGCGACGTCGTTCGCATCGTGCCGAACCATGTCTGCGTTGTGGTGAACATGTCCGATGAAGTCGTCATGGTTCGCGGCGATGAGATCGTCGGCATCCTCCCTGTCGCCGCACGGGGGAAGCTCAGATAGTTTCAGGAGAGACGCCCGCAGGATCAGCGCCGATTGTATCCCGGGCTGACCATGTTCTTGAGCTGGATCAGAAGCGTAAAAACCCACGCGAGGCCATAGAGACCGGCGAGCCCCAGCGCCGTCCTACGATCCAACAGCGACAAGCCTGCCCAGTACCAGACCCGGTAGATCCACAGCCCCGCAGTCGCCACCCCCATGACGCAAACGAGCAGCTTCAGACCTTGGCTGTTCGCGACACCTACCGCGGCGAAGAGGATCGTTGCCGGGATGAGAAACATCTGGCAGGCGGAAATCAAAGTCTCGTTCATAGAAGTTCCTCGGCGAATCGCAGGAATTTTAGATCATTCATCGGCCGTGCGGCGAATGCGGCGATATGAGCCGGGCACGCCCCCAATCGAGCCTCAGTGCCCCGGAAAGGGTCTGCGGCACCACAAATCGCAGGTCCTCCCCTTCTTGCGCGGTCGCCTGAAGGAGGCTACAGGATCGGGGCCTCTTGGCACGGTTCGGAGCGTAGCGCAGCCCGGTTAGCGCACTAGTCTGGGGGACTAGGGGTCGGAGGTTCAAATCCTCTCGCTCCGACCAAATTTTCCGGACAAGATCATATACATGATCATTCGGAATCAGCCTAAAACAAGTATCAGTTTGCAGGCAGTTTGCAGAACCGTTCTGCGAATGTTCATGCTATCGTGTCGGCATGTCCGGACAAAATCGTCACCGGAAAACGCCAAGGTTTCGTCGCCGAACACGGGTCGAAACTGCGCCCGGTGAACCCCCATGAAAATCCTCTCCTTCTTCCGCCGCACCAAATCCCGCTACGCCAATGACAAGTCCGTGGCCGACTTCGAGCGCGTGCTAAAGCGGACGCGGCCGCCGACTTCCGAGGAGCAATCGGACGCCATAGCAAACGAGATGGCGCGATTGGACGAACTGTTCACCAAGAAGCCCTAGCCAAGTCGGCGCTAAATGGGAACTTTTCAATCAGGTGTGAGTTTTTGCGCGGGATATTCAGTAGTCCAGATTTGTCGTTTGGGGGACGAATGCCGAGCAATTTGAAAGCAGGATCGCCGATATCGATTCTGCTCGTCGAAGACGAAGTGATGATCCGCATGATGGTTGCCGACACGCTGGAGGAGCTTGGCTATACGATTGCCGGTGAAGCCGGCGACATCGACGAAGGCATCAGGCTCGTCCAGGCCATCGACTTCGACATCGCTATTCTTGACGTGAACGTCAATGGCAAGGTGATCACGCCGGTTGCCGAAGCCGTTCAGATGCGCGGCCTCCCCTTTGTGTTCGCCACCGGCTACGGTGCGCAGGGTCTACCGGAAAAATTCCGCGACCGTCCAACGCTGAAAAAGCCTTTCCAGATCGAAACGCTGGCGCGCACGATCGAGACCGTCCTGAAGGGAAGCGTAAGCCGCAACGATGGACGTTCAGCATGACAAGCCTAAAGCGCCGCCGCCGAGAAACCGAGAACCTCGAAAGCTGGGGCATCTTCGACGGCGACGTCCGCGTGGGCGGCCTGACGAAGGTCAACGGCACCGGTGGAAAGGATTTGTGGCAGTGGTCCTGCGGCTTCTATCCTGGCTGCGAGAAGTACCAACAATCCGCCGGCAACCGCGGCACGCTCGAGGAGGCTAAGGCCGCCTTCCAGGCCGCATGGGACCAGCTACAACCGCAGATCACGCCCGCGATGCGGGGCGAGTGGCTCTACCATCAGGCCTTTACCGCGTGGAAATATGCGATGCAGGCCGCTGGCTGCCGGATGCCGACGCAAAACACGGATGGACGATCACGATGCTTCTGCGGGGCTGGCCTCACAATCGCTGACGTTCTAGGGCACGTCCGGGACGATCATCACATGGAAAATGAGAGGCCGCGCAAGAAGTAAGGCCGCCTCAGTTGCGGCCTTAAGTGAATTTACTTCGATTGCTCCATTCAGTTAGTACCAGCGTCCACGGCCATACCAGCCGCCGCCGCCAAGGAGTAGAATGAGAAGCACAATAACGAGAAGTGTGGTGGTATCCATCTGCGTCTCCTGTTTGTCCGGTGCGCAGCTAGCGCCAGGAAGCTAAAACCGAAGAGTTCGGCTCCCTAAGATAATCGCGGGTGCGGAATTGGGTTCCGCTCCGCGCCGAGGCCTGCCGCATCGCGGTACCTTCAAAACACCGACAGGGAACAACGCTTCGGATACCGGAGTTAACGTGCCGCAACTCGTCTTTGGCACACACCCTCGCGGGGTTCAGACGCGAATGGCAATCATTTTGCTCGGCGCGCTTTTGGTATTCGGCGGTCTGCTATATTTGGCGGCCCAACCCATTTGGCGCGGCAGGCTCAGTAGCGTTCGACGGCCATCGAGCGCCGCGACAGAACCTACCTTAGAGCCTGCCAAACCGGGCGCGGGATTTTCTTTGAAAGACAATTGGCCTGGCCTTGCACTTATTCTGGTAGGCGGCATTTTCTTACTCGTGGGCTGGTAGTCAAAAAGCCGCTCGCTCGAATCTCGGCCAGCGACCCGCCGTCGTATGGTTATCCTGGAGAACGTTGATGTGTGGCCGCGCACGGCTTGCTGATGACTGGTCGGAAATCAAGATCGCCCTGAAGTTTGATCCCGAGGCCCCCGCGCCGAATTACGACTACAACCATAATCTAGCGCCAACCGAGCACATGATGACGGCCATTCGATCCGAAGACGGAAAGCGAACGCCGCGTATGATGAAGTGGGGTCTCATTCCCTAATGGGCGAAGGACACCAAGCTTCAGTATTCGACCATCAACGCCCGCTCTGAAGAGTTCACCACGAAACCAGCTTTCAAAGACGCGTGGAAGCGCCGCCAGCGGAGATCCACAACCGCATGCCCTGCGTTCTGGGCGAGAGCGATTGGGCGAAATGGCTGGGTGAAGTGCCGGCGACCAACGAGGAACTGTTGGCGCTGCCGAGGCCCTGCCCGGATGAATGGCTGGAAAATTTTCCCGATCGCCAAGAAGGTCGGGAATGTGAGGAACAAGGGCCCTGAGCTGATCTTGCCCCTAGACGAATAATCGTCTCTCAAGCCGAGCTATTTTATACAGACCTCGCCCACGTTCTGTGCTCCGCTCAATCAAATCACAGAACTTGGAGGACGCCATGAATACGCTGCTTATTTGCGCGGGGCTGTTCGCTCTCTCGTTTTTCGCCATCTGGGCGTTCTGGTTCGTTGAAAAACTGCGAGGGGACAGTGCGCCGAAGGTCGCCACGTTGGTGGAGCCGGTGGTACATCGCCATGCAGGCCGATAAGCGGTTTGGCTTGACGCCATGAGCCGGAATCGCGTCCAAGGAGCGATGTCCGGAACACCCCTATCTAGATTCAAAACCGATCGCCCCTTCGCAAATCCCGAAGCCGCCGCGCGCGAGTTGTTGCGTATCTATCGCAACGCAATGAAAGACGGCGCGACGCACACGTACACCGGCATAACGAACCGCGAGTTCATCTACGACGTTGGCGGGAGCGTCGAGGAGTACCGGTCTGGCGTCACGTTTGGAGCCGCCCGAAAGTGGTTCCGGATCGACGAGAGCGGAACGCGGGTTTTCTTGCTGCCTGACGGAGAGGATGATCTTTAGGCAGCAAAAACAAATTCGCCCAGCAAGCATCGCGCTGCCGGGCGAACTCGAAGGTCCGGAATCTAAGTGTCAGTTCTCCGAACAGACCTTTATAGTTTTCATTCCAGTTTCGGCTTCCGTTCGCGTCTTGAAAATACCATTGTCGACGACCGTTGTTGTGGTGGTCGTAGGCTTCTTATCGACAATTGTGCACTTCTTTGTCGTGGCGTCCCGAACAACATAGTACTCGCTCACGACCGCCGTTTGAGCAACTGCGCTGGCAGAAAAGCCGACAACTAACGCTGTAACTAAAATCTTTTTCATCTGTTTCCTCCATTTTTGTCACAGATGAGAACGCCGACTCTCGATGACAGTTCCGCTCTAGCCGATATCGATTGTGATTTAGGCGTGCCCGGATGGAACGCTGACACCGCACATGAGGCGGCCTTACTCTTCTGGGGGGTGAATGGACCTCAACAGGCTTTGCACCTGAGGCGATTTCATCGGATCAGGCCAGTCGCAATCCATGCATTGAAACGTGCGAGGACCTTTGCCGCCGGGCTGCAACGCCAGCACCATTCGGCGATGGCATCCCGGGCAGATTGGACGATTTTTTAAATCTGGCACATGCATCTCCCACAAAAGGCGGGAGCGCAATACTCTCAGTCACCGATAACAGCCGGGGGGCACGCGGTGATACACCCACTCTGCCGGGCCTAATTGTGGAGCGATGGTCAATATTGCTCACCCACGCAAAAAAGTTAACGGCGGGTCGAGCTTTGCCATTCACCCCAGCATCCTAATTGAGCCGAGAAATCCGTTCCAGCCCGGTCAAGAATTGACCATCGGGGTGACATTCCAAACTGACCCACTACCGTCAATCCATACGGGATGCGTATCGCGGAAGTTGCTCGTTCCGTCTCGGGTTTAGAACGCCCATAACGGCGCGGGCATATCCCAAACTGATGACAGCTATGTCTCTGGTGCGCTGGCCCGCGCGAGGTTGAGCCCCTTCTACAACCAAGAGACCCGGCTCCTCATAAACTTTGACGGTCCCTGGCGCCGTCCAGTCGCTAAGCCTTGCGTTGACAAAGTCTTCGACGCTTTCAGTTGTGAACGCGATCTGATCGATGGATATTTTATAACCCAGCCGCTCGAAACGACTCTCGATGTCAGCATCAGACATTTTAATGCGGGCTCTGGCATCGCTCGTGACTGTCAAAATCATCCCGCCCTCTATCCGACGCGGCGCGTTGCGCGCCTAAGTTCGTCCTTCGGAAAATTCCGCGCTGATCTGGCGTCCATCTACGTGATGTCAGCATTCTGCACCTAGAACAGAACGGACCGTTTCTCGGAATAAATAAGCAATGACACGCAATTATTTCGCGATTCTAAACAACTTTCAACCGCATCGCAGCCCGGCGACACCCGGGATAGGTCAGCAATCAGCCCTACCGAGACGGTCACGATAAGAAATCCGGCCCGCGGGCGGCCGCTCAGAACAAAGGAACAGATCCGATCCACGGCGCTTGAACCAAATTGTTCAGTTGCGTTGAGGTTGCGTTATGCGTTCAGGATGGACACCATCCCTTGTGCCGGATTCCGGGGACGTCACGGTCTATATCGTCGAGGACGATTTCGGTCGGATCGGCAGGGTATATCGGGAAACCGACGTCGAGAAGGCCGATCTCGAGACCACCATTCAAAACCTGATCACGGGGCAGTACAGCGACCCTATCCGGGTGGTGAGTTTCGACACCGCCGAGCACTGGTCGGAGGACGTCTCCGGGGATATCGCCCGCGAGATCCAGCGACGCCACGACATCATCGGCGAGCCGCTCCCGTCGCATCTTCAAGACTTCGTCGATTCCTATACCGGGCACGCCCGCCAATTCGCGCTGAGGCTCGTGTGATGTCGTGGGATATGCGTCTCATACGTCCGATCACACCGCGCAAGGGTAAGCCGATCGAAAGCTTGTCCGACGCCCGGGCCTACGTCCTGACCCTTTCCAAGGCTGAGCAAGCGAGACCTCACGTCGTGGCGGGCGTCAAAGCTTTGATGCTGGCGGCCGATAAGCAGGTGTGTGAGTTCGTCGCCCAAGTCGCCGTGGCGCACATCGTGAACGGGCCGCCGAAAACCCTCTGGCGAGGTCCGTAATGATTGTCGTGAACTGAGGAAAATTCATGCGCGATGCAGGATTACTCACTTGAGTCCACTTTATCTGTGGCTCAATCTTTGTCTCAGATCGTCAGGACCAAACGGCGCGTCCAACTCCAGCGGCCTGATTGAAAGAGAGCCGGGAGAGGAAGAGAGATGGCTAGTCAACACGCTGCGGAGTACCGGGGGACGCTTCCGCAATGCGACTTGTCGGCATCTTGATTCTGCTCGCGCTAATTGTGGCGGGGTTAGCGTTCGCCAGAGAGCGGCGAACTGCTGACCTATGTGAGCGGATCGCAATTCGTGTCGCCAACTGTTTTCCAGTATGGATTGCAAGACCCGAAAAACCCGACAGAGCCGGTGCCGGTCATCTGGGAACTGCAGGGGCTTTCTTGGCGCGTGGTGCGCGTGATCGTGCCGTTGACCGAAACGCTGGCGAAGCTGCGGCAATAGTTCGCCGTTAGAGTTTGCGGCGTCGGTCCAGTCGGCCATGGATGAAGCGAAAACCAAAGACATGAGCCCGATTTTCGGAAAGCCTGAAGGCTGGGTGCCGCAATCCGAGGCCGACCATTTCATCAAGTGCCCGAAGTGTGGGGACTGGATCGACATGCGCAAACTTGAGGAGATCTGTTTCCAGCACGCCAAGACGCGCGGCGGTCCTTTCGGGTAATGGAACGGAGTTGTTTCTGGCGGCTTGAATTTCCGCCGTCGTCACTTGCTCAGCGGCGGTAAGGCCCGGCCGCCCGCGGGCGCTGAAGAGTGGTAGCCTCGTCAGGCCGTCACCTTGCGTATCGGCGGCTAGGCCCGGCCGGTCTTCTCAGCCCCCTCTGCTCTGATCGGCCGGGCTGACTAGGTGAACTCGCGGTCTATTCCCGCGGAACCTCGGATGAAGCCTTCACCGCGGCGAAGATCTCGCACATGGCGCTCTCCATGGGTCAGGCGCATGTCGGTGTTATCGAGGCGGGTCTTCTTGATTTCGGATTAGATGACTGAGACGTGCGTTTCAGAACGTCAACAGTGCCCTTCGCTGTGAGGAGCACAGCATGCCGCTCCCATCTAAGACTCGTTTACCAGATACTATTCCACTGCGGTATCGGCGGCTTGCCGAGCCCGCTTGGCCGCTTTTTTAACCGACGCATTTCCAGCCTCTTCGGCGTTAGCCCGCTTTTCGCATTTCGTGCGAATCTCTTCGAGTTCATCATCCGTCAAATGTTCGATGCCTACGAAGGAATTATGTGCGGCGCTAACCCGGATAAGCTCATCCAATTTTACCTGGATCGCAGCACTATCCCTATTTTGAGAATTCTGAATGAGGAAAACCATCAAGAAAGTTACGATGGTCGTACCAGTGTTGATTACCAGCTGCCATGTGTCCGAATATTGAAAGATGGGCCCCGTAATGGCCCAAATAAGCACGACCCCTGCGGCTACCATGAAGGTAATTGCTCGACCCGCCGCTAGAGCTGTCTGATTTGCGATGTCGGCAAACAATTTAGTTGCGCCGCTCGATCGCGCAGCACCATTTCCATCGCTCTTCGATTGCATGCGTATACCTCGATACCTCTACCTCAATCTCGGTAACGATGCATACGCGCCTTGGTTCCTATCGCTTGCGCTTGGCGAGAGTATCGCGAATTTTAAAGGCTAATACGCTTCCGCTCAGCGATGCGACAACATTGGCCGCAACAATCATAAGGTCTGACTTGATAATGCCGTAGATGACCCAAACAACGAGCCCGGCCGTTAGAGCCAATAACATCTTGAGTGAGAGGTCATCGGTAGACCTTTTCGCCACGCCTTCCGTACCTGAGGGATGTATAGCGCCCTGCCCCGATCACGGATTCATGAGACAAATTCAGCCATCAGGGAATGGACTATGCCCGCGCACTGGCCGCACATGATCGCTCCCTGGCAAGAGCAAGCTGAAGTGCATTGAGCAGTTGATGCTACTGACAGTCTTTCGGACGATTACCTCGTCAGGCGTTCTTTGATCATGTTCAGTGTGACGATGACGCCTTCCGGACCCCAATCGCATGAAATCGATCCGCCAAGGTTCGCTGTCATGCTGCGATTGAGCAGCTTGCTTCCATACCCACCTTCACCAATTGGTGACGCAACTGGTGGCCCGCCACGCTCAGTCCAAACGATGACCACGTCTGTATCATGCGCGGCACAGGATATGTCCAATGTACCGGTGGGTGAGGATAGCGCGCCATACTTGAGCGAGTTGGTTGCCAGTTCATGGACAACAAGCGCAAGCGCGGTAGCTGCTTGCTCCCCGACGCCCATGCGAGGGACCGACACGCGGACGCGACCGCTAAACGCTCCTAGATCGTCATAAGGCGCAAGCAATACCGTTAAAAGGTCCCCCAAAAGCGCGGCTTTTCCGCCCTGACCTGGGAGAGGACGGACCAGATCGTGAGCTCGTCCTAGTGCTGTCAGCCGCTGGGTAAGTTCTTTCGCCATGTCAGCGGTCGTCTTAGCGGACCGTGAAGTGATGGCTGTGAGGCCGGACGCAATGGCTAATAGATTTTTCACCCGATGGCTCATTTCGCCAGCGAGCAGCTCGTGGCCTTCCTCAGCTTGCTTACGCCCCGTCACGTCGATGAAAATTCCGTACATAATGCGACCCACGATGCCGGCGTCATTTCCTTGACCTCGAGCCGAAACCCACCTGACTTCCTCGCCAACCATGATGCGGAAATCGATTTCGTAAGCGCCGATGATCGCACGCGTTGCAGCGAATGCGGCTTTTACGCGATCACGGTCGGCCGGATGAATATGCGACGAGAGGTCATCGAAAGACACGTTTCCGCTCAGCGGCACGCCCCAAAGATCGAACGCTCTCTCGTCCATCGTAAATCGATTGGTGTCGACGTTCCATGACCAGAGCGCGACGCCGGCCGCCGCTATAGCCAAACGAAGCTGTTCAGCGTCCCAAACTGGCAGGCCCGCTTTCTCTGCTGTGTCTCCGGAATCGCTCGGAATTGAGACTGTCTTAGCTGCAACAACAACGTCTTGCGCTTCCATTTTAATTTCTCGGTGATTGAAGAGCTTGAGTTGGCGCAATTGGTAGGATCAGCGACAACGGCCAGACGCGGAATTTTGAGGGAATGCATGGAACCGACGCCCGGGTCTCCAAAAGGTTCGATCGTCATAGATTGTTTGCACCTGCAACCAAAGCTGACGTTGGATCCGGAACCAACATCGACCTCGCTGGTTTGACTCTCACTGCAACAATCCTGCGGATAGCCCGGGTTCGTGCAGATACCCTGGTAAAACTCATGACCCCAGCTCGTCGCAGCCGACGTCTTCGTTCGGCCCGTAACAACAGTATTGCCCTTCCCTATACGGCAGCAGCAGTTGCCATAGGCGCATTGATAGCTTCGGCGCTCTTTAACCAAAGCCGCGCCAAGAAAGCTGAGCAGGACAATCCTCCTATAGGGAAGTTCATAAACGTTGATGGCGTCCGACTTCATTATATCGAGCATGGTTCGGGCGAGCCGTTAGTCCTGCTTCACGGCAATGTCAGCATGATCCAAGATTTTGAATCTAGCGGTCTGATAGATCTGGCGGCGCAAAACTTTCGGGTCATCGTTTTCGATCGTCCAGGTTTTGGTCACAGCGATCGACCGCGGAACGTTGTTTGGACACCGGACGCCCAGGCCCAGTTGATAAAGCGAGCACTCGACCAACTTGGTGTTTCACACGCTATCGTCTTGGGACATTCGTGGGGCGCGTCTGTCGCGGTTGCGATGGGTCTGAAATTTCCGGACATGATCCGCGGCTTGGTGTTGGCCTCAGGCTACTATTACCCTACGCTGCGGCCCGACGTCGTTGCGATGTCCACACCGGCAGTTCCTGGTGTTGGGGATATCTTAGGCAGTACATTGTCGCCGATAATTAGCCGACTGATGTGGCCGTTGATGATTTCAAATTTATTTAGTCCTGCCGAGGTACCGAGAAAATTCGAACGATTTCCGAAAGAAATGGCGCTGCGGCCTTCGCAATTGCGCGCATCAGCAGCGGAATCCGGGCTGATGATCCCGGACGCATTTCATTTCCGAAATCGCTATCGTGATTTGAAAATGCCTGTCGTGATTATCGCAGGAGAGAACGATAAGTTGGTCAACATTGATGAGCAGTCAGCCCGACTCCATTCCGAAATAACTCAGAGCAAATTTCATCGCATCGCGGCGGCCGGCCATATGATCCATCAAACTGGAACACGCCAGGTTATGTCGGCGATCAATGAAGCAGAAAGTTCCGCCCGGTCCGCGTAATCGCTTTCTGAGAATGTGTTGGCCGCCAACTTCGCGACCTCGTCGGTCAATACGCCGTGGCACCACCGTTCATAGGGACCACCAACGCTCGAGCGAAGCAGTCCGGAAAAACCATGAATGAAGGAAAGGCGCGGTCATGAATGATTTCCACAAGTTCAGGCAAAACGCCGAGAATTGCCAGCGACTCGCGGAGGCCGCGAAGGATGAGGCTGAAGCCAAGCGATATGGTCGAATGGCGGAGGCTTGGCTGGCGTTGGCCAACGAACAGGACTGGCTCGATGGAGAAGCACCTACCGAGTGGCCAACAACTGGTAAAGACCCTTTAATGGGATTTCGCGCCCCTCCCGTCATGCGCGCGTCCATCGTTAAATGGGCTGAAAAGCAGGCAGACAAGCCAACCCTGTCGGAAGCCATCCCCCGACTTGTCGCAGTCGGCCTCACTGCGAAGGTACGCCCCAAGGGCGATACCGAAAGTAAACATGCTAGAGCAAAGGAATTAGCCCACAGTGCGATTGACAAGATGAGCGACGTATCCGCCAGCGCGGATGACAAGGTGGCCCGTAAGAGGCGGCTGATGAAGGGACCGGAAGAGTTTCGCGAAGCGCGAATGGATCGCTCCGAGCGCAAATAGCCAGCCCAAGAGCGCCCGCTTTGCTCGCAGTATTCCATCCCCTCCGGGGCGCTTACGCGAAGCGGCTAGCCGCCAGCTACGTGACTGCGAAGGCGAGCTTTGGCCGGTCTTGCGTTGCAGTCGCCTCAACGCCGAAATCTGTCTGCGCCAGCGTACCCAATCCAACAATAAACATCTCGACGGCGCATTTGAAGCTCTTCTGAAATTCGAGCGGGTGCGCCGAAGCCGATACCATCTCATTTAGAACGAAACCTCGGACCAAACTCCTCAGAATGCGGACCGCATGTTTGGCGTGATTTCCCACGATTCCAACACCTGCGAACACCTTGAAGACCGCGTCCGCTAGGTCCTTGCCCGCCGTTGCCCATTCCGGACTATCCAGAACGGGGTTCCGGAATGAAGCTGCAGCGAGTCCAGGGCTACCAAGCGCAAAGCTTCGCATAGCGTGAGCCATTGATCGCACCGCTTCGATACCGAGCTTGTCATTAACAGCTTGCTCTATTCTGCTCTGAAGTGCTCGGTAACCCGCCACAGCCAGAGTGCTGCGCATCGCCGGAACAGAGTCGAGGTTTTCAGACAGATGTTCTTTCATCTCGGCTATTAAATCCGCGACGACTTGCCGATCCCAACGTGAGGGCAAACTTCGAAGGACGTGAATGACATTTGGATCGGTCTGCATTGTGCTGAAGGCTTTCTCGTCACCATACACGGACCGGCTTTGTCAATTACCAGCGAGGGCAATGGAGTACTGCGCCGAAGGCCGGCAATAGCGATCATTGATTATTTGTTGATTATAGGACTCAGGGAATGACCGAGGGTCGCGCTTTCAAAGGACCATTTGAAACTAATTTTATGAGTCCAGCATCGCCAAGATTGTAGCCGCCTAAGTCGGCTTTCGAACCTCATCCTTGAGCCAGTTCACGACATCCGATTGCGTTGGATCAAAGGCCTCAGAGAAATGCAGGCTCTCGTTACAGGTGGGGCACTCAAAGGTAAGAAGAAAAGACCTCGTAGGGCTTAGACCAGTGTGGACCAAATCCATTCTGGTTTTACATTTTGACATTCGGGTAATTCGTCAGACACGGCATACCGCTTTGGATCAGGCGGGAGCACCGCTCACAGTCACCGGTGACTGCCCGAGGGATGCGGTGATGGACTCACAATGCGCCGCCCCAATCTCGAATAGCGAGTCAATTCTGTCCGATGCCGACAAAGGTGAAGTTCCCGCTTTGCGGAACCTATGGGATGCCGGCGGCTTGGTTCTGAGGAGGTCAACATGCCGCAGTTCTTTTTCGAGATCACCAACGGCATTACGCTCGAAGACCCGACCGGTCTTTGGTGCCGTGATGAAGCCGACGCCAGGGTAAAAGGCGTCGTAATTGCCGAGCGTGTGGCAATGGTTGAAGCGGAGATAGGCGGCCCGCGACGGCATATTAGCGTTCGCGATGACCACGGACGCGAGGTCCATAGCATCGTTGTGCGAGATCGACCTCAGCCGCTGAGACCCTAATCTGTCAAATGCGGAACTAATTGGAACTAAACCAGCGACGTCGGCTTGACCCAAATGGTTCGCATCAGAAGCTGGGCGCCCGGTGAGATAGTGCGGTTGAAAGAGTTGCTTTGCGTGGGAATGTCGGCCGCGCGTGTCGCCGCCGCACTAGCGATCTGCGCATATCCGTGATCAAAGATTCTGGACGCGAAGTGCATGTAGAGCTGGTACCAGCAAATTCCCTGATGACCGCAGGCGAAATCGCATCCAAGAAGCGATGAGTCCCCCTTCCAAGGTCAAATGCGACCGACCGCCAACTGTTAAGCGCTATTTGGTGATCTTATCGGCCTGGAGATGAGTCGATACTTTGGCATCTGGATGCCCGTAAACGTTTCAAGAATTTCGCCGCAAATCGAGCAGGCGAATGAATCGAGGGTCCGAGGTGCAGCGTTGCCAACGCGCTCATAGATAGCGCCGCACTTACAAATTTGCCGACTCATGAGCATGGTTGAATCATGCACCTTCGTCTGAGGCAATGCCACTGATCACTAGGTTCCAATCGCCATGGCGTGACCGCGCACCAGAATATTGGCGGTGGGAACTTTGGAACCAACCCCGCGCGCCGCGCTTAATTCCGCTGTTGCGTTGCGTAGGAGTTGCGTTTGATGTCTTGGGAAGCCCGCCTCATACGGCCAGTTACGCCCACAAAAGGCAAAATAATCGTCACCTTGTCCGACGCCCGGGACTACGTTCTAACGCTCCCCGAAGCGAAGCAGTCGAACCCGAATGTTCTGGCTGGCGTCGCAGCGCTTATGCTGGCCGCCGACGGCCAGGTGCCTGATCTCGTCGCGCAGACCGCTGTTGCGCATATCGTCCATGGCCCGCCGAAGGCGCTCAACCGCGAAACGCGAGACCGACCATGGATGAAGAGAAAACCCCGCGCATAATCGCTCGGGCGAATTTCATCGTTCGCAGCGAGCGGGATCACATCGAAATTTGCCCGGTTTGAGGTGCGATAGTCGATTTGCCGCCATCTTGATCAGGTTTTCGAGAATTGGCATGATGGGCTAGTGCCCGATGTAGTCCATGGGTACTCAAATGCCGATAGATCGGCGGATATGCCCCAAGTGCGGCAAACCGACAAATGCTTCCGCCCAGAGGCGGCGGCCCTCGCATATACCAATGTATCCATTGCGACCGGCCCGATCCGCTTGAATCACCTGAGGTGATGAATCTGCTGCAAGCATTCCTGCCTGACGAGAAGCAGTATCGCCGCCTCAGTCGGCGGCTACTTTGAGGGAAAGAGTCTGTCCCGAATGTAGCGCGACGTCGGTGTCAGCCGTATGCCGCGAGGCTCGCACCAAGTCGCTCTATCGATTTCATCCGTGTCGCCAATCGCCAAATTGCCAGCCGCCTTCTCAGCAATGAAGATCGCGTCGCTCATCTTCCTGCCGGAATCGCGGTTCCTGGCTGTGACCTCTTTCCAAAGCCTAAGCCGCCCGAGCCTGAGTTTCGGAAGTTCTTTGATTTCCCTGCGCAGGCAATCTTTATCGCTTTCTCGCGCGCGCTTCCGTCCTCCGGGAAACATCCACAATCGGTCGCGCCTTCGCCTTGCAAGAAGCACCCGTCCGCGCATCGCGCGAACTCGAGCTGGCGTTGAACGCAATGGATCGCGATGACGTCGCGGCTGATTAGCATCGCTCCGAAACAAACAGTGGCCAAAGCGGCTAGACTACGACCGCGTCCAAGATCCGATACCATCGGATCTTGGACGACTACGCTGAGTTGATAGAGCCGGAGCTTTCAGTCCTCTGCCCTCTCAATTAAAACAGGCAATGGCCTTGCCCGAGGGGCACGGCCATTGCAACGCTAACGGAGCAGGATGATGAGCAGAATTAGGGGCAATGGGATTCCAAGAAGCCACAACAGAATCGGCATGAGCTTTACTCCCTTGTGAGTGGGGCAACGCCCCAGTTGCGATCACGAAAGGCCCCCGCTTCAGCCGCCGAGATGCTTGCGGCAAAGGCCCCGACCAGCAGAGAGGCGGCCATCCAGAACGCCAGCTGCGCGGCAGCCTTGCGTGCCTTGTCGAGATCAGATTTCGCCTGCATGACGACGTCGTTAACCCGCTTTTCTGCGTCGGCCTGGCTGAGCGCGGTGCGCCGGGCAACGACCTGAGCCACATAGGTGCGATCAGCCGGCTTTACGTCGCGTTCAGCGCTGAAACTCGACGTCAGTAGCCGGGTCAACTCGCCGCGGATGTCATTTGCGTCACCAGCCGGAACGGCTGCCCCAGTCGGATCGGGGCGGAGAAGCTGATCGACATAACCGCTCATCGGACCGGAGGACTGCGAAGCTGCCGCCGTGCCGGCTCCCTGTGAAAGACCGCCGGCTGTGCTGCCAATGATGGTGGTGGCTGCGGAAGCCAGCAACAGGGCACCCACGACGGACGCCAGTGCCCATGCGAGAAAGCCTTGAGCAGTATCTCGAAAATAGGTCTCGTTGCTGTGAATGCCGTACCACGGCGTTCGAAGGCGACCAGCGATATGCCCGCCAACAGCAGATGAGATCATCGCGACGACGATAAGATAAAGCCCGGTTCCAATCTTGAACGTCGTGGCAGAGACGCCCGAGTCGCTCCATGGAGAAACTACGCTGAAGCCCATCCCGGTCCCGAACCACAACAGCACGAGGGTCAGCGCCAATGCGGCGAGCGCACCTCCCAGGATGGCGGCCCAACTGACTCCTGATGTTGGCAGTTCGGTAACCGAGGTTCTCAAATCAATCGTCTTTTCCATGATAGCGCTCCCAGCAATCCCTCCGATCGAGGTGCTCACCAATCACAGAAAGCAGAGAGAGTTCCGGAAATACTTGAGGGCTTTACGAATGATATCGAAGAGAGGATTGAGTAAGCGTCTCATTGCCCCAACTTGTCTCAACGGCTTCTGCACAGCCGTCTGAGTCGATTGGAACGATCCGATCATCGCCGCGTTCTCGGCTGACACAAAGGAGCGTTTCATGGGAATTTTCACGAAAGATATTAAGACGTTTGACGACCTGTTGCTTCATGGCCTGCAGGACATCTTCTACGCCGAGCAACAGATCACGAAGGCATTGCCGAAGATGATCGACAAGGCCACCAACGCCGATCTGAAAGCCGGGTTGAAGAGCCATCTTGAAGAAACTAACAACCAGATCGAGCGCCTGAAGAAGGTGTTTGCGAAGCTCGGTCAGGACCCCAAGGGGACCACATGCCCGGCGATTGACGGCATCATCAAGGAAGCCGACGAAACGGCGGGCGAGATCGAGGACAAGGCGGTGCTGGATGCCGCCATCGTCGCCAACTGCCAGGCCGTCGAGCACTATGAAATCGCTCGTTATGGCACGCTCATCGCGTGGGCAGAATCACTGGGTCATGAGGAAATCGTTCGCTTTCTGACGACCAACCTGAACGAGGAAAAGGCGGCGAACACCAAGCTCAACACCGTTGCCTTGCGCAAGGGCGTAAATAATAAGGCAACCGCGGCCTAACGAGCGGAGCCGCGCGCTAAAAGGCGCGGCTCAGCTCGCCTCGCTGAAGGTAATTTTCTATTCACCGCTATCGGCAGCAAAGCCGCGCCACCCGTCCCGGCGCGGGTTAAAATAGAGATCTAGCAACGCGACCGTCCAGCACGCCACGACCATGAAGCCGCGGCGGTTGATCTCCGGCAACCCGGAATGCGATCGGCGTCTTGCGATATGGAGCCTGCCACGCCTGCTGACGCGTGAACGGGTTGAGATAGATCACCGTGCCGTCCGGCAAAACGCTGTCCACGATCGCAACGTGGTCGCCTCGCCTGCCCCCGGCGTCGGGTCGGTTATTGCTGTCCCGAACGGCATGGCCTGCTCAAGGCGCTGGCCTCGGGCGATGCGGCGGGATTCGCGGCCGCTCGGCCTTTGAGGAGAGCTCAAACTTTGAACCGTCCTCGATACACCGAGGACGGTTCAGCACACGGCCAGTCGATGTTGCATCGGGAGTACAGCCTCGCCGCTTCTGCCGGCGCGACTACAGACGAACCAACAAGCACGATAAACGCGAGCACGCCAAGGAGCTCGCCCGCTACAATGTTGCGAGTCATGAGTAATCCCTTCGAGTGATGATGGAACAGGAGCTGGTCGCGTCGTCTTGGTCTAAGCCGTCATGTTGCGTATCGGCGGCGAGGCCCGGCGGCCCAGAAGTATCCGGAAATGCCATGAGCCGCCGGGCTGATTGATTGCCGCCGTCCGGGTAGGTTGACCGGTTGGGTTAAGGCGCGAGTTACGTTGCGGCAGCGGCCGAACTCTCTACCGTCCGAAAGTCCGGCAAGAACTGACCAACTGCCCGGTCTGCGTGAATCGCCGGATAACAAGGGTCGTCGGACATATTGCGTTCCGGCGGCCCCTGCACCCCCCGAACACACAAACTTGGCGGGTTGCCGGCCTCCCGCCACAGATCCGGCGCGACACCAACTCCAGATGCTGGTAAAAAGCTAAATTCGTCTTTGGCGGGACACTCAACACGCACGAAAACGCAGCGAAAACTGCGTTACGGAACTTGGCACGGCCAAGTGTGTTGAGTCCCAATTCTTGTCGTTATTGTATAGTTCAGCCCTCCCGCCTCGCTTGGTTGAGCGCAGGCTAAGCCACGATCAGCATAGACTGAAGCAGGATAAGGAACATTGGTGGATCAGTCCTTCTCGCCCGCAGCGCAGGCGCTCCAGGATCGGGAAAGTCAACTTGCTGAAGTGCAACGCATTGCTGGAGTCGGCGGGGTTGTCGTCGATCTGCGTGAGGGATTTCAAAATCACCGATCACCAGAGTATCTCGTCATACATGGACTACCGCCTGAGGCGGCAAACGAAACCCACGAAGATTGGGTACGAAGGCTGCATCCCGACGACAGAGAACGAACGGAGAAGCAGTTTCTTGAAGCGGTGAGAGGGTCGGCATTAAGATACTCCTCTGAGTACCGCATTATCCGACCAAGCGATGGTGAAGTCAGATGGATCGCAGCTGAGGCACGGATCGACCGCCGGGAAGACGGACGACCTATCAGACTGATCGGCGCCCACATCGACATTACAGAACGTGTTCTAGCAAAGGGAATGCTCCGGGAGAGCGAGGATCGGTTTCGGCTAATCGCTGACAGCGCCCCCGTTCCGATGTGGGTTACCCAATTGGATCGAACGCGCGCTTTTGCGAACCGAGCCTATGTCGAATTTCTCGGGTTGCCTTATGACAAGGCTTTGACCTTTGACTGGCGCACAATCATCCACCCTGACGACCTTTCTAGAATTATCCAAGAAAGTCTTGATGGCGAAGCATCCCTCCAGCCGTTTGTGCTGGAGGGACGATATCGTCGTGCTGATGGACAGTGGCGCTGGATGCTGTCGGAATCGCAACCTCGCTGGGATCCGACCGGGATGCACGTCGGTTTCATTGGGGTTGCTCACGACGTCACGACAGCTAAACAAGCAGAGATCGAACTTCGGCAACTTAACGAGACGCTTGAAGGAAGAATTCGCGAGAGAACCGCCCAGCTTCGATCTAACGGGGCGCAACTACGTGCAATTCTAGAAACAAGTAATCAGTATCAAGCGCTATTGGACTTAAAAGGCAGGCTGATCTACGTCAATGCGATAGCTCTCGCTGACATTCGAACAGAAAAAGATACGCTAACTGGTACGTATTTTTGGAATGGTCCCTGGTTCAGTGGTAGCGCTGAAATCGGTGAGACGATACATGCCGCATTCAAGAAAGCTCTGGCTGGCGAAACGGCTAAAGTTGAACTGGCGCTCGACCTACCTGTAGGCCGGCGCCATCTCGACTTCGCGATGCGCCCGGTACGCGATGAAGGTGGAAGACTGAACGGTATCCTTTCGGAGGCTGTCGACACAACAGAGCTGAGACAAAATGAAGAGGCTCTGCGGCAAGCACAAAAAATGGAAGCCGTTGGACAACTGACCGGCGGTGTCGCACATGATTTCAACAATCTTCTTACCATAATTCGTTCCGCAGTAGATTTCTTGCGCCGGCGGGACTTACCTATCGACCGCCGCAACCGGTACGTGGATGCGATTGCTGACACTGTCGATCGCGCATCAAAGCTCACGTCTCAGTTGCTAGCCTTCGCACGTCGACAGCCTTTGGCTCCGCAGGCTTTTAACGTCGGCTATCAAGTGGAGAGTGTTACCAATATGATCCGCCCTCTCGTGGGCAGCCGTATCCAAGTCGATCTCGACTTAGGAGAAAGGAATATATTTGCGGTCGCGGACATCGTTCAGTTCGAAACGGCACTCGTTAATCTCGCTGTAAACGCTCGCGACGCAATGAACGGGGAAGGCATGCTTAGGATCACCGTCGCCGCAGCGAGTGAGATTCCCGCGTTACGCAATCAATCGAGCAGGCGTGGGCAATTTGTTGCGATTTCCGTAATGGACCACGGTTCCGGCATACCCGAGGAAAGTTTGGACGCAATTTTTGAGCCGTTTTACACAACGAAGGAAATCGGAAAAGGCACTGGCCTCGGCCTCAGTCAAGCTATCGGCTTCGCTAAGCAGTCTGGCGGGGAGATCAGAGTGACGAGCGAAATAAGAAGCGGATCGACCTTCACAATCTATCTTCCCCAAGCGCAGGCACCGGGTGGACAAACCAGCAGTGCAGAATCGACACAAGACGTCTATGGCGGAAAGGGTCAACGAATTCTTCTAGTCGAAGACAACCCTGAGGTTGGAGAATTCACCCAAGAGTTGCTGCAAGATTTAGGTTACGCGGTCAAATGGGTGAAATCAGGAAACGAAGCACTGACGTTGATTGAGGAAGATGAGTTTGCGTTCGATTTGATATTCTCTGATGTGATGATGCCAGGCATAAATGGCGTCGAGCTTGCAGAGCGGATATCCGAAGGATATCCCGGGTTGCCAGTCCTGCTCACCAGTGGGTACTCGACGGTCCTTACCGAAAGTACGCCAAGCGGGGTCGAACTGATAAAGAAGCCCTATTCAGTAGAAGTGCTCGCGAGAGCATTGCGAAAAGCCACCTCGGCGAGCGCGAAGTAGCGCTGATCACCGCATTAACAGGGCGGAATGCCAGGAACTGCTTTGAAGATCGCTAGTTTTAACGTCAACACCATCAACTAGCGGCTACACTTTCTGCACTTGCGGCAGGGCTTCCCGCCATCCACTAACAGACCAAAATCCTGGCTTCGGGCAATTTGCGACGTAATTTTCGCACGACATGACGGTGAAAGTATCGATATCCCCTGCTTCAATTTTCTTAAGTAAGGCTTCGTGCACGCCTGAAGCTAGGCCGCTGATCTGCAACAGGACCGCTCTTTAGGACCGCTGCCGCCCCTCACGTCAAAACCAATTGGGGAACTTTTGGCCAGCTTTGGCACGCCGCCCGGCTCGGACTGAAGTTTCGATTGGAACAACGCTGTGCTCTCGGGATTGGCTTGCAGAAGTCAATCAGGGATAGTTCTTATGGCAAAAGTCACAAAGCACTCGACCACTGCCCCGGCAGCGATTCACGATCAAAAGCTCAACCGGGGAGCCGGCGGCGAACTTCACCAATTGGCTCAAAGGGGAAGCGATCCACTTACCACTGCGCAAGGCGGACCGGTATCTGATGATCAAAACTCGCTCAAGATCGGAGCTAGGGGCCCTACTCTTCTCGAAGACTTTCATTTTCGAGAGAAGATTTTTCATTTCGACCACGAACGTATTCCGGAACGCGTCGTCCACGCGCGGGGATACGGTGCCCATGGCTTCTTCGAAAACTATGGATCTCTCGCCAAATATACTCGTGCCGATGTATTCCAGCGTAAGGGCGAGCGAACTGCGGCCTTTGTGCGGTTCTCAACAGTAGCGGGTAGCAAGGGGTCGGCCGATCTCGCCCGTGACGTTCGAGGATTCGCTGTCAAACTCTACACCCAGGAAGGCAACTGGGACCTTGTCGGCAACAACATTCCAGTCTTCTTCATCCAGGATGCCATCAAGTTTCCCGATATCATTCACGCGGTGAAGGAAGAGCCAGATTCTGCGTTTCCCCAAGCGCAGTCGGCCCACGATAACTTTTGGGATTTTATAAGCCTCACGCCCGAGAGCATGCACATGATCATGTGGGTCATGTCGGACCGAGCTATCCCGCGATCCTTCCGATTTATGGAAGGTTTCGGCGTCCACACATTCCGGTTAGTGAACGCAAAGGAAGAGTCCACGTTCGTCAAATTCCATTGGAAGCCGAAGCTCGGTCTTCAATCGGTTATGTGGAATGAGGCCGTCAAGATAAACGGCGCCGACCCCGACTTTCACAGGCGAGATCTTTGGACCGCGATACAGTCCGGCAGCTTTCCCGAATGGGAGCTTCAGGTCCAACTCTTCGACCAGGAATTCGCGGATAACTTCGAGTTCGACGTTCTAGATCCAACCAAGCTCATTCCTGAAGAAATGCTCCCGCCGATACCCATCGGTCGACTCGTCCTCGATCGCATGCCCGACAATTTCTTTGCCGAAACCGAGCAAGTTGCTTTCATGACCCAGAATGTTCCGCCAGGGATCGATTTCTCAAACGATCCTCTCTTACAGGGCCGTAATTTCTCATACCTCGATACCCAGCTGAAGCGGCTTGGGAGCACGAACTTTACTCATCTTCCGATCAACGCGCCGAAATGTCCCTTCCACCATTTTCAGCAGGACGGGCATATGGCCATGCGAAACCCAATAGGCCGCGTCAACTATCAACCGAACTCTTTTGACGAAGGTCCTCGCGAATCACCAGATCGCGGCTTCACTTCCTTCCCCGACGTTGAAACGGGCGCAAAACGACGACTTCGAGCGGAGAGTTTTGCCGATCATTACAGTCAAGCTCGGCAGTTTTTTATCAGCCAGACACCGATAGAACAGCACCACATTGCTTCCGCGCTGACGTTCGAATTGAGCAAAGTCAAAACGCCCGCAATTCGGGAGCGGATGGTGTCGCATCTTTTGAATATCGAAGACGGCTTGGCTGAAAAGGTTGCAGAAGGTTTGGGCTTAAAGAAGTTGCCAAAGCCAGCGGATGCCGCGGTACCGACGCGGCAGGATTTGGATGCCTCGCCTGCTTTGAGCATACTCGCCAACGGCCCTGATCGTTTTGAAGGTCGAAAGTTGGGCATCCTAATCACTGACGGAACGGATGCGGCCCTGCTCAAGGGGCTTCAAGCTGCTTTGACGAAGGCCGGAGCGACGTTCGAACTAATTGCGCCGAAAATCGGTGGCGTGAAGGCGAGCGATGGTAGCTTTCTTCCGGCAGATCAAATGATCGATGGGGGCCCATCCGTACTTTACGACGCAGTGGCATTGCTGCCGGCAAAAAATGCAATGGAAGGTCTTTTTGCAGAATCTACCGCGCGCGATTTCCTGGCCGATGCGTTTGCCCACTGCAAGTTTATTGGATTCGTCGCCGCCGCAGAACCGCTGTTTGAAAAGGCTGGCATAGCCGGTCTCGATGAGGGGTGCATTGCGCTCACCAACTCCAACGACGTAATCGACTTTGTAAAAAGATTGGGAGAAGTTCGCCTTTGGTCGAGAGAAGCGCTCTTGGAGATGCGTTAGACGGGACAACTACTTCACAGCCGAGCGATCAGAAGCCGGATGAAGTTGCCAAAGATACTGTAGTCCTTTTGGGTAATAGAACGGTCGCGGTTCTGGCGGCTTGATTTTTTACCGTCGTCATTTGCTCAACGACGGTTAAGGCCCGGCTGGTTTCCGGTCCCCCAAGGCAATTGCCAGCCGGGCCGATCTGAATGTTAACTCCCTGCGCGCAGGCTTGGACATCATCGCGACATCACCCGATCTCGATCCGCCGTTCTCAATCGCGGAAGCCAAGGACGTGGATGTCAAACGAATGTTCATAAAGCTGCGATGCCTTAGCACCGGGGTAGCACGGTAGCGCAAACCGCTGGGGGCTAAAGACGGCGTATGCCCCCAATACAGAGCCCATCCCTGCCCTCCCGAGGTTATTGGCGACCCTTGCCGACCTATGACGGCTAAGCCCTCTTGTCTGGGGGACTAGGGGTCGGAGGTTCAAATCCTCTCGCTCCGACCATTTTCCAAATAAAATCAGATCCTTACGACATCCGCATCAACGCCACGGGCGACTATTAACGCTCGCCGCAAGTCGGTCTTCGTCCGTGAGGAACATCGCGCGCAGGTTCAGCGGTGAACATCACGAACTTGCAAGATGCTTCGCCAGCGGCGCGAGATGCTCGCGAAAACGAACCACCTCTGTGTAAATTCCCGCCGCCACCTGCTTCTCGCCATACGATTCATAGACGCACGGGTGTGAAAAGCGATTTCCGACATCGAGGCCATAGCGCACAGGCCGGAGGCATTCCATCCGGAAAACATCAACGTTGTGAATCTTGAAGACCCGCTCGATTTCCTTTGCCATCTCGGGGTAGGACCGGGCCGCATCCATCTTACGCGCATACGCATCGTCATCCAGCTTCAGGACAATCGCTTCGCTGAGATCTTCGGCCGGACATTCCTGCGGCGGCGCCTCAACCGGATATTCCAGGTTTGTCAGCCGCGGACCGCCTCGCTGAGCGATGCGCAACAGCGCTGCGTTAAGCAGAATGCGACACACATCATGACCGGGATTGACACCCTCGGCTGCGTCGCCAACCACATAAGTCACCCGCTCGCGCAGCAGCGCAGACGCGAGTTCCTCGACCAGCCGTTCAAACACATCATACTCGCCGGAAAGAAGTGCCTGATAGAGCTGCCGGTCAGACATCGCACCATAGATCGAGCCGCTTCTGGCTCCGGCGCTCTTCAGCACGGCCGTGGTGGAAGCGAGGCGTGAATGATCGGTGTGTCCGGAGCCATCGGTGAGAACGAACGTCACAGGACGCGCGCGCTCAAGCCAGTGATGAATGCGAAGCTCGTGGCCCGGATGCGCGATTACGAGAGCCGCGCGTTCCCCCACCCACTCACTTGCGGATTCTTCTGCAACGACAGTTTGAATTTGAGAACCTCGATGGCGGAAAGGACTCGCCCGTGGGCCGATGAGTCATTATTCTCACACGAATTGAGGTGTCTTTATCGAGTTGGTAACGGCTTGGTCAAGGATCGATTTTTGGTGCCTGTTAGATTCATATGAACGGAACTGGCACAGCCCAGCAACATGCCATGCAATTCCCGGCAATTGCAGAGGGCGATGCCGCTACGCTTTCCACGCGATGGCTTGCCGAATTGTGCGGCATACCGTCTCCACATTGCCCCCCTCACCTGGCGAGTATCCTGATCGCACGGGAACAGCACGCGACGGAAGCCGCAGCGCACATCGGCTGGTGGAGTCGGCATCCAAACGCAGACAGCCAATTCGCTCGCTTGGCTGGCCCGATTCCGAACATTCCAGATTCACAGGTGTTCGCAGCGCTGAATAAAAGGGGTTACGACGGTCTCCTGTACAAGAAGGACGGCAAAGTTATCGGTCACTGTTTTTTCCAACGACACGACACCGAGCTGCACGCGTTCTCCGTGTGGATCAGCGACCAGCACCGCGGCGGCACCTTCATGGCAATTGCGTGCTTCGATTTCATGGCCTATGCGTCGACGTGCCCGGGCATAGTGAGGGCCAGAGTTGGGGCCGGGCATCCGGGAGACAGAATTCTCCGGCCATTGAAACGATTCAGCGAAGGCCTTGGATGGCGCGTGCGCAAAGGTGCCTGGGTCGATTTCTGCGCGCGAGAACCCGAGCGCACAGGCTTTGCGCGCATTGAAAAGCTAGCCGTTTGAAAATTCTGATTACAAATATACGTCTAGCAATACAAACCGGCACCGAAATTGTCGTGCGGGATTTGGCACTGCGCCTTTCAGAGCGGCAACACAAGGTGGCCGTCTACGCGCCAACGATTGGCGCGCTGGCGGAGGAATTGAAGGATCGCGGGATTGCGGTCGTCGACGACCTCCTAAATCTCCAGGATGTGCCCGATGTCATCCATGGACATCACACCCCCAATACAGGTGAAGCGATTATCGCTTTTCCGAACACACCAGCGATCTGGATTTGCCATAGCGCATCAGTGTGGTTTGACGCGGCGCCTCGCTTTTCACAAGTTTTGCGCATATTTGCGGTGGATGAAACCTGCAAGACTCGCCTTGTAAAATCCGACGGGATCCCCGCCGACAAGATCGAGATACTACATAACGCGGTAGATCTTCGTCGTCTTCAACAACGCTCGCTCCCCCTTCCCGCCAAACCCCTGCGCGCGCTATCGCTCGTCAAGCACGGCGGTCCCGAAACAATAATCGCCGAAGCCTGTCGACAGGCCGGTTTGCAATTTGAGGCTTATGGACACGGCGTCGGGAAGCCCATTGATAACATCGAGCAGCGATGCGCTGAGGCTGACATCGTATTCGCGACGGCTCGGACCGCATTGGAGGCCATGGCCTCCGGCGCCGCCGTCGTTCTTATTGACGGCCGTGGCTTTGGCGGGCTTGTCACGACCGCAAACTATGATCTGGGACGGCGCCTCAACTTCGGGGCAGGCATGCTCACGGAGCAACCAACGCTAGCAGCGCTGACCGATGCGATCCGCGGATACAATGCAAGCGATTCTGAAGCAATAAGTCAGCGTGTGAGGCAAGATGCCGACCTGGATCGCACAATCCTGCAACTCGAAGATATTTATGCCTCAGTCATCCAGGAAAGTGCCGGACGCGTTTTCGATCCGGATGTTCTGCGTCACGAGCAAATCCAGTTCTGCCGGTCCTACGTTGGTAAACTGGAGCCAATAGGACAATGGGCCGAGGATCGGACCCATTACCTGTCCCAGAACGACGAACTCCGCAGCGCAATACAGGCTCTCGAACGCAGCAGATCGGTGCGATTTGCGAAGGCGCTGCGTCGGCTTTTAGGTTAGAGAATGCAAACTAGTTCTTGCCGCTACAACAACACCGGTTGCTGAACCGTCGCCGATTGTTGCTTCGGAAATCTCCTGCACAGTGCATACTGACTTACCCGGCTGCACCCGCGTGCAACCAAACCAGGAAACTGTATTTCATGCCCCGCTGCTGCATCGTAACGGCATATCAGGGTGACGACTTTGCCCAGCTCGCTGCCCTGACGCTTCCACGAATGGAAGCCTTCGCGGCCCGCCACGGATACGAATTAATCGTCCACAAGCCGGACGGCTCGGGTTTCACGGATTCCTGGATGAAGGTCCCGGCGATCATATCCGCCCTGCAAAGCGGTTTTGATTTTGTTCTGTGGCTGGATATCGACGTGCTGATCCTGCGGACCGATCGCGATATTCTGGATGACGCTCAACCAGGTGCTGATCTTCTGGTGGCATGGCATGGACCGGACACTACGCGGCTCGACGGAGCGCCCTTTCCGCCTCACTACAACGCCGGCGTCTATTTGATCCGTCGATCTGAATGGTCGTTGGAATTCTTCACGCGCCTGCTTGCCATGCACGGGGAAGTGAATCACCCGTGGCAGGAACAGGCCGCTCTCCTGATGCTGCTTGGTAACAATGAATCGCTTGGCAGCGGCCCCAATGTGGCCAACGAACAGGATCGCTCCCATATCGGGCATCTCGATCCAGTCTGGAATTCGATTCCCGGCATCGCCATGGCAACCGATCCGATCGTCCATCACTTCGCCGGCCTGAAGGGCGCGACCAGACTCGATCTCGTAAAGGCCAACGCCGAGATCCTGCCGGTCTACGAGACCGCCTCTCCCGCTATACGATCTGCGCTGTCGCATCAAATCAGCCGGTGGGCCGCGGCGGAGCATTTAGCCCAAAGCCTCAGGCATACGCTTGTTGCGCAGTCGATTGAAAATCATGAAGGTCAAACGGCCGAAATTGAAAGGCTCAAGCACGAGGTTGCCAGACTTCGGGCGCCGCGCCAGATGTTGCGTGCCTTGCCCGGAGCCGTCACCAAGCGTTTGCGAGATAAAATAGACGACGTTAGCGGGATATCGTCATCGTCGCCTGGCTTCAAATTCGAGGTCGAGCTGGATTCAGTTCAAAATTTGCGGCCCGAAGGAAAGCTGGAGCGCTTTGAAGGGCTGGCCTTTTCGACATCAGGCGACACGCTAGGTGTCGCCACGGCCGATTCAAATGCCGTGCTGCTATATCGGCGAACAGAAAACGGAATCTTTGAAGACAAGCCATATTTCCGGCTTGGCGGGCTCGACTACCCTCACGATCTGTCTTTTTCGACCTGCGGGTCCACCGAACTACTGGCTGTCGCGCAGCGAACGGGAGCGCTTGCGCTATTCCGGGAGAATGGGAAAGGCTACGATTCCGATCCAGTCTTTGAAATCAGCGGAGCGGAAACAAAGCTCACGCATTCTGACGGCGTTTCTTTCGTTCCCCCGTTCAACGACTATCTTGCGGCATGCAATTTAGGGACGAGCAGCATCTCCTTTTATCCGAGACTCTCGCTCTCCCCCCTTCGTTTTGCGCTGAAGCCCGACTTTGAACTGACGCATTCCAGCGTGATTCATCCTGATGGCCTCGCCTTTTCGGAGTGCGGGCGGTGGCTTGCGATCGCAAACCACGGCAATGGGTCCGTCAGTATTTTCCAGCGGCGCAACAAATTTTTCGCAGCAGGCAAGCTGAAATACGGTCCGGAGCCCGTCACGATCATTGAAGACAAGAGTCTGCGCTATCCCCACTCGGTTGCGTTCACCCCACGGACCAACCACCTGGTTGTGACCAACGCAGGCGGAAATTTCTTCAGCGTCTATGAGCCGCGCAGAAGTCACTTCGGCTTAAAGTGGAGTCAGGTATCGTCTGCACAAACGATTGTTGGTGACGACAAAACCTTCCGGGCGGTCAACGCGCACAACAAGATGGAAGGTGGCCCAAAGGGCCTCGCAGTGCATGGAAACACCATCGCGGTCTGCAGCCCCGAGATCGGAATCAAGCTTTATTCCTTCCAGGAAGCTTGATCATCCACTCTTGATCCTTGGCTGATGGGCTCAGCATCTTTGGCTGATGGCTTGGCGCGCACGCTTTGCGCTGGCGCGCCGCGAGGTCGCATTGCTCTGCTAGCGACCCGCTTACCGCCTCGCCTTGCGCAACTTCTCAATTATCCTTCAGTACCTGGTCGATCAAAGCGCGCGCGCCGATCAGGTCGTCGAGCGCTTCCTGAAGCTTGCCGCGATCGGTCGGCCTCGCACTTTTCCGGACACTCGGCGGGGCATAGGCCTCCGCACCGGATGGCCCTGCCGGAACCGGTTGCACGGGCTTGGGCACCACCGCTTTCGGAGGCGCCATGTCCCTCAACGGCGGTCCAAGGTCCCGCAACGACAGCGGGGATGCGTAATCCGCTTCCCGAATGTCGGCAGACTCGTGAGAATCCAGATCGTCATCACCGTCGATTTCGGGGCCCGCCAGATCAGGCGCGCGGTCATCCCTTTCCGCGTCGAACGACGGTCCGTCAAACAAGGCAGTCGCATGATCGGCCGAGCCCTCCGTCAGGCTCTGGACCGATTTGATCCCATGCTCGCGCAAAATGCGCTGCACACCGCGAATGGTGTACCCCTCGCCGTAGAGGAGCCGCCGGATGCCGCGCAAAAGGTTGACGTCATCGGGACGGTAATAGCGGCGGCCGCCGCTCCGCTTCATGGGCTTGATCTGATTGAAGCGCGTTTCCCAGAACCTCAGGACGTGCTGTGGCACATCAAGGTCATCAGCAACCTCGCTGATTGTCCGAAACGCGTCCGGCGCCTTGTCCAAGTGCTGGCTCCCCGTTGAAAGCCGCCGTTCTAAAGTCAGTCGTCAGCGCCGTTGGCGCCGTCACTGCCGCTGCCATTCCCGTTGATACGCTGCTTAAGAATCGCAGATGGCTTGAACACCATAACCCGGCGCGGCGAGATAGGCACTTCCGTTCCGGTCTTTGGATTGCGGCCGATACGCTGGCCTTTCTTGCGCACCATGAACGAGCCGAACGAAGACAGTTTCACCGTCTCGCCCTTCTCGAGGCAATCGGTGATCTCCTTCAGCACTAGTTCCACGAACGCAGACGACTCTGTGCGCGAAAGCCCTACTTTTTGGTAGACGGCTTCGCACAGATCAACGCGTGTGACTGTCTTCCCGGTTCCGGTCATCGCCTGCCCCGCTCACGGCGAAAAAATTTGTGTTCTGAAATTATGAGCTTAGCGACCGAGGGTCAACCTTGCTCATCGATGCAACAGCATGAAATTGTTTTCAATTTGCATCAGACTTTAGCAAAAGTCTCACCAGCGCAAGAGCGCTGATCCCCAAGTGAAGCCGCCGCCCATCGCTTCCAGCATCAAAAGATCGTTCTTCTTGATGCGTCCGTCGTCGACGGCTGCGGCAAGCGCCAGGGGAATCGAGGCCGCCGAGGTGTTTCCGTGACGATCGACTGTCAGCACCACTTTCTGCGGCGCAATATGCAGCTTCTTGGCCGAGGCATCGATGATGCGCTTGTTGGCCTGATGGGGAACCAGCCAATCAACATCATCCGCCGTGGTGCCTGTCGCCTGGAATGCATCGACAATGACGTCGGTGATCATGCCGACGGCATGCTTGAACACCTCGCGTCCCTCCATCCGCAGATGGCCCACGGTCTGGGTGCTGGACGGCCCGCCATCCACGAACAGCTTGTCCTTGTGACGGCCATCGGAGCGCAGGTGCGTGGTGAGAATGCCGCGATCCGCGGTGGTTCCCGACTGCGGCTGCGACTCAAGCACCACCGCGCCTGCACCGTCACCGAACAGAACGCAGGTCCCGCGGTCGTTCCAGTCCAGGATGCGCGAAAAGGTTTCAGCGCCGATCACCAGCGCACGCTTGAACGCACCGCTCTTCAGGAAATTGTCGGCCGTTGCCAGCGCGAAAATAAAGCCCGTGCAGACAGCCTGCAGATCGAATGCAGCACCATGGTTGATGCCAAGGCCATGCTGGATCGCAACCGCAGTCGCCGGGAAGGTGTTGTCCGGGGTCGAGGTCGCCAGCACGATCAGGTCAATCGATTGCGCATCGATCCCGGCATTGGCGAGCGCCGCCTGCGCCGCCTTCAGGCCCAGATGGGAGGTGAACTCCCCCTCGGCCGCGATGTGGCGTTCCTTGATTCCCGTGCGCTGGACGATCCACTCGTCCGACGTGTCGACCATCTTCGCCAGTTCGGCGTTGGTCAGAATGCGCTCCGGCAAGTAAGCACCGTAGCCGAGCACAACCGAACGCATCACAGTCACGACACAGCCTCCTGCGCATTCGGCACGATCGAAAGAGCGTGGCCGTCGCGGTTGAGTGTTTGATTGATCTTGGGCAGGAGATCGTAGCGGACCATGTCATAACCAACGTCAACTGCCGACGCAAAGCCCTCAGCGTCAGTGCCGCCATGGCTCTTGATGACCACCCCGTTCAGCCCAAGGAAGACGCCGCCGTTGACTTTGCGGGGGTCCATTTTATCCCGCAAGGCGTTGAAGGCGCCCCGCGCGAAGATGTAGCCGAGTTTGGAACGCCAGGTCCGGCTCATGGCGCTGCGCAGGTATTCCGCGATCTGCCGTGCCGTTCCTTCAGCGGTCTTCAGGGCGATGTTGCCGCTGAACCCCTCGGTCACGATGACGTCGGCGGCTCCCTTACCGATGCCGTCGCCCTCGACGAAGCCGATGAAGTCGAGCTGAGGCAGGTTCATGGCCCGAAGCAGTTCGGCAGCCCCGCGCACTTCCTCTACGCCCTTCACTTCCTCGACGCCGATGTTGAGCAGGCCCACCGTCGGACGCTCGAGATCGAACAGAACACTTGCCATCGCGCTGCCCATGATCGCAAGCGACGCGAGATGACGGGCATCGCCGCCGATCGAGGCGCCGACATCCAAGACAACGGACTCACCACGCACCGTCGGCCACACTGCGGCAATGGCTGGGCGGTCGATGCCGGGCATCATTCGCAGATTGAGCCGCGCCATCGCCATCAACGCACCGGTGTTGCCGGCCGAGACCGCGACGTCGGCATCGCCCCGTTTCACGGCGTCGATCGCCAGCCACATCGACGACGACTTGCGGCCCCGGCGCAGCGCCTGGCTGGGCTTCTCGTCCATGCTGATCGCAATGTCGGCGTGAAAGACCCGCGACACAGCCTTGAGCGCGGGATGTGCGTCGAGCTGCGCACCGATCAGGGCGCTGTCGCCAAACAGCAGGAATTCGACGTCGGTGTGTCGCATCAATGCGAGCGCCGCACCCGGAACGATGACCGATGCACCGAAATCGCCGCCCATGGCGTCAAGCGCGATTCGAACCTTCTGCGGCATAAGCGTCCCGGAAACCTGATCGTTGCGGCCTCGAAGCGACTGGCCGCGAGCTGGAAGCCATCATTGTGACAGCGGTGGGCGGAAGTCTTCGCTATTGTGAGCGCAACCCCAGCCGGGCAGCGACAATAGCGTTTTTGTGGTGCGATACAACGGCTTGACCCAAGCCACAGCTTTGGTCAAGCGCCCCTTGCAGCCGCGTCATTTTCCCTTGGGTTTTTTGCCTCCGGAGGCACCCGGCTTCTCCTTGAGCGCCTTAAGGGCCGCAAACGGGTGCTCGTCCGGGTCCTCAGGGATCTCAGGTGGAGCGAACGCGACACCCGGCTTGCGTGGATAGGGATCTATTCCCAAAACCAGAAACTCAGCCGCCAATTGGCCGAGGTCGATAGCGCCATGCACGATGGGCTCCGGCGGATTGGGAATTTCGGCATCCTCACCCTGCTCCTTCTGGACGGATTTCGGACTAACGGCAATCTGCGACGGCGGCGCGAAAACCGCCGCGATCGCTTCCTCAATATCGTTCTCGACCGGATCGAGCGACACCACGCAGGTTTGCTCCACCCTTGCCTTGACGGTGCCGGTGACACTCACGATGCCTCCGGCCTCGGGATGGACGTCGAACGTCGCCACGGCTTGCAGAACCGCATTCACGCCGGCCACTGCCGCCAACAGGCCGCGTTGAGCCGGAGTGGCCTCCAGCACCTGATGCAGCCCCGCCTCTGGCAACTGGGTCACCAGAACCGGGAAGCTCCAGGGAAGATCGCTATTCGGCATATGCCCCGCCTTGCTCATGACGCAGCTCCCGGTAAGCCGGCCGCAGGCTTGGGAAACGTCCATTCCGCCTTGCGAACGGCCTCGTCTGCCAATTTTGTGAGGCTATCGCTGGCCTCCCGAACATAGGCCGCCAGCGCCCTCGCGCCTTCCACGGCCTCGCCGTTGAAAACATTTTTGGACAACGCTTGCGTCAATTCCTCGTCTCCCGCCTCAAATGCCAGATCGTAGGCGGCGGAACGTCCGTAAAACGCCTCCCCGAACGCCTGCATGCGCTTGGGGACGGTCAGGTCGCCCACCCCCATTTCGCGAAGATTGTCGTCCATGTCCGCGCAGAAGTGATCGAAAAGCGCCTGAGACATAATGTTTCCACCCTCCACCGCCTGCAGCCGGCGCAGCACCAGCCACAGGTGCAGGATCAGCATGTCGAATCGGCCATTAACCGTGTCGCGCACGCCGAGCCTGGCGTAAAATGCCGGTTCTCGCGCTTGCGCCACGATCATGCCATAGATGGCTTCAATGGTGCCGCGCGGGACGGTGGGGTTCCAGAAGCGATTGAACGGCCAAAGCATTTTTGGTTCCACGTCGAAGCCGGCGGCGATTCCAGATCGTCCTGACGGCCCCCGGTGTGTTGAAATCGGAAGCTCTGCCCGGTACGTCAACGCTTCGGCTGATGCAAGAGGCAAGAGGAAGGCCACGCGCGACATGACTGTTTTCAGACAGCCCGGTCTCCAAATCGCCGGAGAACGACGGTTCGCGGCACGCTTGCGTGCGGCGGCTGTGATGATGTTCGTGTGCGCCGCTCTGGCCGCCTGCACCGGCGAGCAATTCCAGAAGGGCTACATCCTGCCCCCGGGCGCGCTCGAGCAAATTCCGATCGGCGCCAGCCAGGATCAGGTTCTGATCGTGATGGGAACACCGTCCACCGTCGCCACCCTGAGCGGCGAGGTTTTCTATTACATTTCCCAGCGCTCGGAACGCAAAGTCGCGTTCATGCAACAGAGCGTCATCGACCAGCGGGTGATCGCGATCTACTTCGACAAGAACCGCACGGTCCAGCGCGTCGCCAACTACGGACTCCAGGACGGCAAGATCTTCGACTTCATCAGCCGCACCACGCCGACCAGCGGTCAGGAAATGAGCTACCTGACACCGATCTTCAAGCTTCTCAGCCCGCGCTGATTTCAGCGCTGTTCGCCGGACCTACCGGCAGTTCAACTGCCGGTATTCTGCTGCGCGAAATACCCCGCCTAGCGAGCCTGACGGCTGCGCTTGCCGCCACGGAACCTGCCCGCTACGCTTCCTTCCAACAAGATCTCGCAAACGAGATGTATCTGGGAGGATAACCGATGACGCGCTCACTATCGCGCCGCGCCGTGCTGTCAGGCGCTGCTGCTCTTTCCACAAGTCCACTCTGGCCGCGACCGGCAAGATCCGCCGACTGGCGTCCGACCGACACGGTGCGGATCATCGTGCCGGCGGCTCCGGGCGGCAGCACGGACGTGATCGGCCGTTACCTCGCGCAGCATCTGCAGCAGGCGTGGGGCATTTCGGCCGTCGTCGAAAACAAGTCCGGCGGAGGCGGCACCATCGGCACTGCATTCTTCGTGCAGCAGAAACCCGACGGCAACACGATCCTCGTCGGCAATCCGGGGCCGAACGCAGTGGCCTTCAGCATCTTCCGGTCCCTGCCCTACAAGGCCGATCAACTGCAGCCTGTAACCAACGCGATCCGGATTCCGAACATCGTGTCGGCGCATCCCTCGAGCGGGATCAAGTCGATCAAGGAACTGATCGCCTATCTCAAGGCCAATCCGGACAAGCTGAACTACGGCACATCAGGCGTCGGACAAAGCCCGCACCTGACCGCTGTCTGGTTCATGCAATTGACCGGCGTGAAGATGACGCACATTCCGTTCCGAGGCGCCGGACCCGCTCTCACAGGAGCGCTCGGCGGGGACGTGTCGATCCTGTTCGACAATCTCTATCCATCGCTGCCGCAGACGGAGGACGGCAAGCTCGTCGCGCTGGCGGTGACGACGCCGGAGCGCAGCTTCAAGGCGCCGAACATTCCGACCATGCGGGAGAGCGCGCCGGAGCTCGCCAATTTCGATGTTTCGTCCTGGTTCGGAATGTTCATGCAGGCGGGAACGCCGCGGCCGATCGTCGATGCGTACAACGCCGAGATCAAGAAGATGCTCGACCGCGACGATATCAAGAGGAACATCGCCGCGATGGGCGCTGTGCCCGATTACGGAACGCCCGAGCAATATGCCTCCTTTATCGATGCCGAGATCAAGAAATTCGCGGGCATCATCAACAAGGAAGGCCTGAAGATGGACGTCAACTGACGTCATACGGGCGCAGTCTTCCAAAGCAAAACGGCCGCCCTGCAAGGCGGCCGTTTCTCATTTCGACTCAAAGGATCAGACCGACATCAATCCCTGCTCGACAAATCTGTAGCCTGCCTCCCAGCGCAGATGCTGCTCGGTGTTTTCCGGATATGGATTGTCGTGCGGCTCGTTGTTGAATCGTGCGAGTTTCCCCTGCTCGAACGGATCTCCATCATCGGCTGCCATGCGTTCGCCTCCCATTGTTGAACGAGTAACAACGCACAATGATGTGTTGGTTTCCCGACACGTCAAAAAATTTTCAGCGTGGATAACGATTCAACCTGTCATCAAATCGCAACAATCGCGTGTGGCATCTCCGCAAAGAAAAACCCCGCGACGTGAATCGCGGGGCTCCTCGTTTCATAAGTGCGACGATCAGTGCGCCAGGATCGCGAGCAGCAGCAGTGCCACGATGTTGGTGATCTTGATCATCGGGTTCACGGCAGGCCCTGCCGTGTCCTTGTAGGGGTCACCGACGGTGTCACCGGTCACGGCTGCCTTGTGGGCATCCGAGCCCTTGCCGCCGTGATGGCCGTCCTCGATGTACTTCTTGGCGTTGTCCCATGCGCCGCCACCCGAGGTCATCGAGATCGCAACGAACAGACCGGTCACGATCACGCCGAGCAGCATCGCGCCGACCGCCGAGAACGCGGCCGACTTGCCCGCTGCACCGCCACCCGCGATCGCGTAGATCGCGAAGTAGACGAAGATCGGCGACAGCACCGGCAGAAGCGATGGAATGATCATTTCCTTGATCGCCGCTCTGGTCAGAAGGTCGACGGCCTTGCCGTAATCCGGCTTGTCCGTGCCCTTCATGATGCCCGGCTTTTCGCGGAACTGACGACGCACTTCCTCGACAATCGCACCGGCAGCACGACCCACCGCGGTCATGCCCATCGCGCCGAACAGGTACGGCAGCAGGCCGCCGAACAGCAGGCCGACCACGACGTACGGATTGTTCAGCGAGAAGTCGGGAATGACACCCTGGAAGTACGGATACTTCGCAGCATTGGCGATGAAGAACTTGAGATCTTCATTGTAAGCCGCGAACAGCACCAGTGCGCCGAGGCCAGCCGAACCGATGGCGTAGCCCTTGGTGACGGCCTTGGTGGTGTTGCCGACGGCGTCGAGCGCGTCGGTTGCCTTGCGCACTTCCTTCGGCAGGCCGGCCATTTCGGCAATGCCGCCGGCATTGTCGGTGACCGGACCGAAGGCGTCGAGCGCGACGATCATGCCGGCCAGCGCCAGCATCGTCGTGGTCGCGATCGCGATGCCGAACAGGCCCGCGAGGCTGTAGGTGACGAGGATGCCCGCGATGATCACGATCGCCGGACCGGCGGTCGATTCCATCGAGATCGCGAGACCCTGGATCACGTTGGTGCCGTGGCCGGTCACCGACGACTGCGCAATCGACTTCACCGGGCGATAGTCCGTGCCGGTGTAGTACTCGGTGATCCAGATGATCAGACCCGTCACCACAAGACCGACGACACCGCACTCGAACAGTGCAAGGCCGGTGTACTTCACGCCCGCGAGCGGACCGAAGCCGATCAGCTGATGGATCACGAAGGCGACGCCGAACAGGGACAGAACGCCGGTCGCGATCAGACCCTTGTACAGCGCACCCATGATCGACTGGCTGGCGCCGAGCTTGACGAAGAAGGTGCCGGCAATCGAGGTCAGGATGCAGATGCCGCCGATAGCGAGCGGCAGGATCATCATGTTGGGCAACAGCGCAGGCGCACCGGCGAAGAAGATCGCCGCGAGCACCATGGTGGCGACAGCCGTCACCGCGTAGGTCTCGAACAGATCGGCCGCCATGCCGGCGCAGTCGCCGACGTTATCGCCGACGTTGTCTGCGATGGTTGCCGGGTTGCGCGGATCGTCTTCCGGAATGCCGGCTTCAACCTTGCCGACGAGATCGCCGCCGACGTCCGCACCCTTGGTGAAGATGCCGCCGCCGAGACGGGCGAAGATCGAGATCAAAGATGCGCCGAAGCCGAGCGCCACCAGCGAATCGACCACGATACGGTCATTCACAGCCAGCCCGCGAACCTGCGTGAGATACATGAAGTAAAGCGTCACGCCGAGCAGCGCGAGACCCGCCACCAGCATGCCGGTGATCGCACCTGCCTTGAACGCAAGTTCAAGACCGCCAGCGAGCGACTTGGTCGCCGCCTGCGCCGTGCGAACGTTGGCACGCACCGACACGTTCATGCCGATGAAGCCGGCAGCGCCCGAGAGCACCGCTCCGATCAGAAATCCGATCGCGACAAGGATGCCGAGGAAGTACGCCAGCAGCGCGAAGATCACGATGCCGACGATACCGATCGTCATGTACTGGCGCTTGAGATAAGCCTGCGCGCCTTCGCGCACCGCCGCTGCGATTTCCTGCATGCGGGCGTTGCCCGCATCAGCCGCGAGCACCGACGAAGTTGCCCACGCGGCGTAGACGATGGAAAGCGCTCCCGCGAGCACGATCAACCATAATGCTGTCATTGATTTTTGCCTCAGATCCCTGCTGTTTCCCCAGTAACGCCCCACAGGCCGTACAGGGTGGCCGGGCGCGCAAAAAAGGAGGCATGCTTTCGTCAAAAGGCGAAATGCTGCCTCAATTCGGCGCGGACATTGCCAAAATCATATCCTTGACGCAACGCCGCCAAGACCCCGCAAGCCCCTTTTTCGGGCGATTCAAGAAATGCCACACAGGGCATTTGTGTGCAGTGCGAAAAATGTCAAAAATGGCTGTAGGACAGGCGTTTCAGCACCACTGGCTTGCCGGCTGCATCAAGGAACTGCGGAGCAGCCGCACCGGCCTCGACCCTGCCGATGCCTGTGATCTGCACATCGGCCAGTCTCGCAGCGGCGAGAAACGAATCCCACCGATTCTCCGGGACTGTGCAGACGACCTCGTAATCGTCGCCGCCCGACACGATGGCTTCGATGCTCGAGCTACCCTTCGCGACCAGCGCGCGCCCCTGCTCCGAGAGCGGAACATCTGCCAGATTGATCGCCGCAGATATTCCGGACGCCGCGCATAGTTTGGCGAGATCGCCCGCCAATCCATCCGACACGTCCATGGCTGCGCTCGCATGCTCGCGGATTGCTACAGCGAGCGCATTGCGCGGCTGCGGCACACGATAGCGCTGGATCAGGAATTCGCGCGACGGCGTATCGAGCCCCTCGCCCGCCTGCCCCTTGAGAACACGCAAGCCCAGCGCCGCATCGCCGATGCTGCCGGTCACCGCGACCCGGTCGCCGGGCTTCGCGCCGGTGCGACGAACCATCCGGCCCTGCGGAACGCGGCCGAAGGCCGTGATCGAGATCATCAGCGGCCCCGGCGTCGATACCGTATCGCCACCCAGCACTGGACAATTGAACGTCGCGGCATCTTCGCCAAGGGCACGCGCGAATGGCGCCAGCCATTCTTCCTTCGCATCACGCAGCGCGAGCGTCAGGACGAAGCCTGCAGGAATAGCACCCTTGGCCGCCAGATCCGACAGGTTCACACGCAATGCTTTCCGCGCGATGGTATCCGGCGGATCGTTGGGGAGAAAATGGACGCCTTCAACGATGGCGTCCGTCGTCACGACAAGATCGTCACCCGTGTGATTCAGCAGCGCCGCATCATCGATCAGGCCGAACGCGCCGGGATCGGTCGCGAGCGGACGAAAGTAGCGCGCGATCAGATCGTCCTCGCCCGATGCTCCGGCACCCGGCGTCGTCATCAGAAGTATTCGCTCTTTGTGAGCGTGATCTTTTCGGAAAACCGGTGCCCACTTTTTCGGATCATGCTCAGTGCCCCGTCCGCGCGAACTCGGGAGCACGGAACTGCCGCGCGATCTGGTCGAGCACGGCGTTCACCATGCCGGTTTCGTCCTTGTCCATGAAAGCATGCGCGACATCGACATATTCCGACACCACGACACGCGCCGGAATATCCTTGCGGTGTTCGAGTTCATAGGCTCCCGCCCGCAGCGTCGCACGCAGGATCGCGTCGATCCTCTGCAGCGGCCAGCCGCTTTCGAGCGCCTTGTCGATCAGCGGGTCGAGCTTGCTCTGGTCGCGTACCACACCCGCCACGACATCCTTGAAGAACGCGGCTTCCGCAGGCAGGTAGGTATCGCCTTCGACTTCGCTGCCGAGCCAATGGCTTTCAAACTCGGCAAAGATGTCCTCGATACCTGCGCCTGCGATGTCCATCTGGTACAGGGCCTGCACGGCGGCAAGGCGCGCGGCACCGCGCCGGTTGGCTTTTTTGTCGCCCGGTGCCTTATCGCCGGTTTTCTTGACGTCGCTCATAGCGGTTTAGCCAAACGCTTCTTGATACGCATCATGGTGAGCGCCGCGCGAGCCGCGTCGCCGCCCTTGTTCAGCTTGTCGGCGCGGGCGCGTTCCCACGCCTGCTCGGTCGTATTGACGGTGATGATGCCGTTGCCGAGCGGCAGGCTGCGCGCCACGGCGAGGTCCATCAGTGCACGCGACGATTCCATCGACACGATCTCGAAGTGGATGGTGTCACCACGCACCACGCAACCAAGCGCGATGGCGCCATCGTACTGCCGGCCGTTTTTCTTAGATGCGTCGAGCGCAATCGCAATCGCTGCCGGGATTTCCAGCGCACCCGGAACGCTGATCACGTCGTAGCCGACGCCCGCGGCCTCCAACTCCTTGATCGCGCCCTGAAGCAGCGCTTCCTGAATATCGTCGTAAAACCGGGCTTCGATGATAACGACGGTCGCGCCGCTGATGTCGGTTTGATCCGTGAGTTCTGCGCGGCGCGGTTCGACCATCATTCCATCCAGTCAAAAGGGTTTCGGTGTTTGCGCGTTTGTAGTCGCTGAGCGCCACAAAGCCAAGCACAACAGCCCCTTTTCAAGGCAGGGATGCAGCTCCGAATGCGCCTCAATTGGCCTGCGTCACCTTGTAATCGAACAGATAGCCGTCCAGCGCCTTCTCAACCGCGGCGTACCGGCCCGCCATCGCGCGCGGCAACGTCACCGTCACGTCGATGCCGCGCTTGCCGCCCGCGGCGACATCGATCACAGCATCTGCGGCTCCAGCGGCTTCCGCAACCACCTGGGCGACGAGCCGCTGGACGGCATCGGTGCGCAACTGCGGCTTGAAGATCTTGCCGACGCTGGTGACCGGAATGGCGTCGATGACGATGATCTGCTTCGGCCATGCCGGGCGTTCCGCAATCAGCGGCTCGGCATGGGCCTTCAGTTCGTCGGCGGTCACCTGCGCGCCCGGCTTGAGCGCCACGTAGCACACCGGCAATTCGCCGGCATATTTGTCCGGCTGCCCGACGGCTGCTGCCAGAGCCACCGCCGGATGAGACTGCAATGCGTCCTCGATCAGAACGGGATCGATATTGTGGCCGCTGCGGATAATCAGGTCCTTCGAGCGTCCGGCGATGAACAGCCGTCCCTGCTCGTCGGTGTAAGCCAAATCCCCACTGTCGAGATAACCATCGCGCAGCGCGTCGCTGTTCTGGCTCCGGTCCTTGTAACCTGGCGTGACGTTCGGGCCGGACACGGTCATGACGCCGACCTCGTGCGGCGCACAGGCCTCGCCCAGCGAACCGTCAGCGCCGAGTTTGCGAACCACGACCTGCGTATATGGCAACCGGATGCCAACTGAACCGAGCACGGGATCAGCAGCAGCAGGATCGATGGACACCAGCCCACCGGTTTCGGTCATGCCGAGAATTTCGTGGATCGTGGTTCCGGTCATCTTCTGGTACTGCAACGCGACCGCGCGCGGCAGCAACGACGCGCCGGAAATGCTGTAGCGCGCCGACGAGATGTCGGCATCGACCGGCACATTGAGCAACGCCGCCAGCGCGGTGGGCACGCCACCAATTACGGTCGCGCGGTAGCGCTCCACGATCTTCCAGAAATTCTTGATGATGGCCGGATTGCGCATCCCCGCTGGCGACAGAACGAGGATGTTTGCACCCGCGATGAAAAACGACAGCCCGCACGAAATCGTCGCGGCGACATGAAACAGCGGCAAACCGTTGGTAATAACGTCAGCCTCACTCAGATCCTGCAGCACGGTTCCGCCGAACGCAGCCGCAATCTGCATGCGATGGGTGTGGGTGACGAGCTTTGGCGAGCCGGTGGTGCCGCCGGTGTGGAAGTAAGCGGCGACATCATCGCCGCCCCTCGCCTTACCGAACGTCAGCGCACTGCCGTCCTGCGCCTTCAGCCCCGGGCCAAAGCCGAATACACCTTCAGGCAACGGCGCATCCGACAGCGAGACCTGCACCAGCTTGATATCCGGCAGCAGCTTTCCGACCTCAACCGCTTTCTGCCAGATGTCGCGTTGCGGATGCGGACCCAGCGCCACGAGAATCTTTGCACCCGACGCGCGGACGAGATCCGCGATGTTCTGGGGCTGAAGCAAGAAGTTGATCGGCACCGCGTAACCGGCAGCCTCCGCGCCCCAGAGCGCGAAGTGGGTCTCGACCAGGCTTGGCAGAATATAGGCAACGCCCGCGCCAGGCCCGCCAAGGCTCGCGAAAAAATTCGCCGCCCGGGTCACGCCATCGCGCATCTGCCGGTAGGTGACCAGACGCGGTGTCTCGTCGTCGGCCCCGGTCATCAGCATGGTCAGCGCGGTGCGGTCAGGATAATGCACCGCGCCCTTGGCAAAAATATCGTAGACGCTGCGCGCGTCGTAGCGCTGCTCCAGCGTCTTCTCGGATTCGAACTTGATGATGTCCTTGAGCGTTGCAACCGGATAATCGCTGAAAAGCGGCATCTGAATCCCCCGTTGAGCTGGTCTCGGTCGATCACGCCAGAGCGCGTCCACGATTTTGGCGGCACGCTATTTAATTAATTTAACACCGTCAAGTTTTGCGGGAAGCAGCGCGCCCGTTCGCAATCCTGACAGGCTTTTGGGAATTGGCTTGCGGAGCATCGGGCATACCGGCGCCGCTGGCGATGAGACGCATCGAGGTAAGATGCAGGTCGTCCCGCTCACGGACCGTGCGCAGCAGGCCGCTCATGTGCATCATGACAATGCCGTGGGCAGCGGAGAAAAACGTCTCGCCCAACGTCCTGACGTCACCCTCGATATGCCCGGCATCGACAAGCGCCTGCACATAGGTGGTCATGGTGGCGCGGAAGCGCGTCATCGTCGCGGAGAACTGCGGCGCAATCGCCTCTTCGAGATTGTCCGTGAAAAAGATCAGCCGGTAGGTGTCGGGATGTTTCAGCGCGAAATCGAGAAAAGCCTGCCCGACGGCACGCGCATTCTTGCGCGCATCCCTCGCCGGATCGAACGCCGCTTCAAGATGGCCGCAGAAACGATCGAGGGCTGCTGCCCGCATCGCCACGAGGATTTCGTCCTTGTTGGCGAAATAACGGTAGGCCGCAGTCTGGCTGTAGCCGAGCGCCTGTGCGATCTGGCGCATCGAAACGCCGGCGACGCCATGTTTGGCAAAAAGCTTCTCGGCCACGCGCAACAGCCGTTCCCGGAAAACCTCGACCTGCTGATCGGTGAGTTGCTTACGCATGCCAATCCCGTCGCTATACGTCGCCTGCCTGCGCCATCCGGGGCTCGGGCAGATTCCTATTTCATTTCGATCAATCGCGCGGCGTAACGTGCCATCAGATCGATTTCGAGATTGACTTCCGACCCCACGCGCCAGTCGCTCAGCGTCGTGACCTGCAGCGTATGCGGAATGATGAGAACGGAAAAGACATCGTCAACGGCGGTGTTGACCGTCAGCGATGCGCCGTCGAGCACCACCGAGCCTTTCGCCGCAATGAACTTCGCAAGATCACGCGGCGCGCGCAGTTCGAACCTTGCCATGTCCGGCAGATCCTCGCGCACGATAATCGTCGCGACACCGTCGACGTGCCCGGCAACGATGTGCCCGCCGAGTTCGTCACCGATCTTGAGTGCGCGTTCGAGATTGAGCCGCGTGCCCTTGCCCCAGCCTTTTGCCGTGGTCAGCCGCAGCGTTTCAGCGGCGGCATCGACATCGAACCATGTCCTACCCTGATCGACGCCGGACTGAACCACCGTCAGGCACACACCATTGCAGGCGATCGACGCACCGTCCGCGATGGTCGACTGATCGTAGCGGCATGCGATGCGCAGCCGATGCAGTTGCCCCTGCGCCGTCGGCGTGATGCTGGTGATTTCGCCAAGGTCCGTGATGATGCCGGTGAACATACTTTTCTCTTTGTTTGCCCCTGATCTGATCGGAAAACCGGTGTCCACTTTTCCGGATCAGGGGCGTCGCTCGTAAACTGTCAGAGTATCTTGATCCAAAGCCTCGGTAGCACGCGCGCGCCAATGAGGCGACTGGGTGATGACCGACAGCGGCTGCGTATTGAGCGCCGGAATACCATCGATGCCGATGGCGCTCGGCCCGCGCAGCAGCCAGACCTCGTCCACGAGAGCAGCGCTCAGGAACGACGACGCCACCCGCGCACCGCCTTCCACCATCAGCCGCGTAATGCCGCGCCCGGCTAGTACCCTTAAAGCAGCCCTGAGATCGAGGCCCGGCGGCGCCGTGGTCGTCACAGGGACGCGGATGACCTGCGCACCAGCCGCGCCCAGCTTCATCGCCGCTGGGGCCTCGGACAGATCGGATGTCATCACCCACAACGGTGTCTGACGTGCGGAGTGCACCAGCTTGCTGGACCCCGGCAATCGCAGTGCACGATCGAGCACCACGCGCACCGGCGATTGTGCTTCCAGCCCCGGCAGGCGCACGGTGAGCAGCGGGTCATCGGCGAGCACCGTGCCGATGCCGACGAGAATGGCGTCGCTCTGCGCGCGCAGCAGATGCACCCGTGCCTTCGCCGCTTCGCCGGTGATGGCGACAGGTCGGTGGCCCGCCGCCGCGATCTTGTCGTCGGCGGACACGGCAAGCTTCAAAATGACGAACGGACGTTTCTCGCCGACGCGCAGGAAGTGCCCGGCGTGATCGCGCGCGGCCTCGTCCTTGCAAAGCCCAACCTCGACTGCGATGCCCGCAGCCCTGAGCCGCGCATGGCCCTGCCCGCCGACTTCGGGATTTGGATCTTCGATCGCAGAAACAACGCGCGCAACACCCGCGGCAATGATCGCGTCCGCGCAGGGCGGCGATTTCCCGAAATGCGAACACGGCTCCAGCGTCACGTAAAGCGTCGCGCCGCGCGCCGCCTCGCCCGCGCGTTTCAGCGCCTCCGGCTCGGCATGAGGCCGCCCGCCGGGCTGGGTCCAGCCGCGTCCGACAACAACGCCATCCTTGACGACCACCGCGCCCACCGCCGGGTTCGGCCAAGTACGGCCCCGCCCGCGCCGGCCAAGCGCCAGCGCAAGCTGCATGAAACGAAAATCTTCAGACATGAGGCATTGGGGTCAGAGGTATCCGCACAGCGATCAAGCTAGCGGATTAGCGAACGCCGCGCCGTGAAAAAATCACTTGCGCACGACAGCCGGCCGCGGCGGTTCGTCCTCGCCCGACAATTCGCCTAGCACAGCCTCGAAATCCTTGGCCTCGCGGAAATTGCGATAGACCGAGGCGAAGCGGACATAGGCCACGTCGTCGAGCTGGCGCAGATGCTCCATCACGGTCTCGCCGATCACCTCCGAGGAAATCTCCGCCTCGCCGCCGCTTTCAAGCTCACGCACGATGGCCGAGACCATCTTCTCGACGCGCTCGGGATCGACCGGGCGCTTGCGCAGGCTGATCTGCAGCGAGCGCACCAGCTTGTCGCGGTCGAACGGAACGCGGCGGCTGTTGCGCTTGATGACGGTCAATTCGCGAAGCTGCACCCGCTCGAAGGTGGTGAAACGGAAATTGCACGCCATGCAGACGCGCCGCCGCCGGATCACGGCCGAATCTTCCGTCGGCCGTGAATCCTTCACCTGCGTATCGAGACTGTTGCAGCTTGGGCAGCGCATGCGCTTTCCCTTACTGGTAGATCGGGAAGCGGCTGGTGAGTTCCTTCACCTTCTCCTTCACCGCCGCCTCGACCAGAGGCGCCGAACCTTCGCCCGACTGGGCAACGGCGTTAAGCACTTCCGAGATCAGCGCGCCGACCTGCTTGAATTCGGCGACGCCGAAGCCACGCGTGGTCGCAGCCGGCGTGCCGAGACGCAGGCCGGAGGTGACAAACGGCTTTTCGGGGTCGAACGGGATGCCGTTCTTGTTGCAGGTGAGACCGGCGCGGACCAGCGCCTTCTCCGACACGTTGCCCTTGAGGCCCTTCGGCCGCAGGTCGACCAGCATCAGATGGTTGTCCGTGCCGCCCGAGACGATTTCGAAACCGTTGGAGCGCAGCGTCTCCGCCAGCGCCTTGGCGTTCTCGACCACGTTCTTGGCGTAGATCTTGAAGTCCGGCTGCAACGCTTCCTTGAAGGCGACAGCCTTTGCCGCGATCACGTGCATCAGCGGGCCGCCCTGCAAGCCGGGGAAGATCGCCGAGTTTATTTTCTTGGCGATGGCTTCATCGTTGCTGAGGATCAAACCACCGCGCGGACCGCGCAGCGACTTGTGCGTGGTGGTCGTGGTGACGTGCGCATAAGGCACCGGCGATGCATGCACGCCGCCGGCGACAAGACCGGCGAAGTGCGCCATGTCGACCAGCAGATACGCGCCGACGCTGTCGGCGATCTCGCGGAAGCGCTTGAAGTCCCAGCTGCGCGAATAGGCCGAGCCACCGGCAATGATCAGCTTCGGCTTGATCTCTTCCGCCTGCTTCGCCACAGCATCCATATCGATGATCTGGTCTTCGCGGCGCACGGTGTAGTGCACCGGCTTGAACCACTTGCCGGACATGTTGACCGGCGCGCCGTGGGTGAGATGTCCGCCCGCTGCGAGATCGAGGCCCATGAAGGTATCGCCCGGCTGCAACAGCGCCAGGAACACGGCCTGATTCATCTGGCTGCCGGAATTCGGCTGCACGTTGGCAAAGCCAGAGCCGAACAGTTTCTTGGCGCGCTCGATCGCCAGCGTCTCGGCAACGTCAACGAACTCGCAGCCGCCGTAGTAGCGCGCGCCCGGATAGCCTTCCGCATACTTGTTGGTCATCACCGAGCCCTGCGCCTCGAGTACAGCGCGACTGACGATGTTCTCCGACGCGATCAGCTCGATCTCGTGCTGCTGGCGACCGAGCTCACCCTTGATCGCATTCGCGATCTCAGGATCGGCCTGCGCGAGCGAGGCCGTGAAAAACGAGTCGGGAGCGGAGGCAGTCTTGGCAGAAGAGCTCATGGATCAAATGTCTCCACCGCCGCAGCCTTTTAGGTAAGGCGCGCGGACGGTTACGGGTGGCATCAAGGGCGGCAGCTGCGAGATACCATATCTGGCGGGGGTGGCCAAGTTCCAAGCCCGTGGGCCGCTATTTGTGCCGGGCAGCCCTGTTCCGCGCCGCCCTAGTGGGCCGCATGCCAACCGGCGCGACGCCAAGCCGCTCCGGCGGCCCGGTTTTGGCTACCTGCACCCTCGCCCAAGGCCCGCGCCGGGCCTTTTTGCCCACATTCCGGGGCTGGAACCACCCGGGTTGGGCAACTTAATTCGCGCCGGGAGGCATGATTACGAAAAAGGGAGACGGGTTTACCCGCCCAAACGAGCGACGTGGCTATAGCCGCGCGCAAAGGAACATCACGTTCAGCGAGCACGCGGCCAGCAGAACGAGCATTAATGCGACCTGCAGCCGGTCGCCGGCGAATTTGAGAATCGGCCTCATGATCTGAGGATGATGGAAAGAGTCCGCGCAAGAGTCTCGGGCGATATTTTTGCTCTTGGCGGGCGAGGATTCAGGACTCGTTTACGAGTCGATTCTCGGGAGCGGAACCCGGATCTCGCTCAATAATACCGCCGAGCGCGCACAGTCACTGGGAGCTCAACGTTTGCGACCGTGAGTCGTGTTTTTCAACCGCATGAACTTCGTCGCGCAGCCTGCATTTTCGTTCCAGAGAATTCGCGAATACCCCGAATGCAAACAAAAATGAAAATCGATCTTATCTTGATCGTTCTGGGAATTATGATGGGAATGAAATGCTCTTGTCACAAGAAGAAAACTACGCCGTGCAAGCCAAACTGAATCTTATGCTGGGAGCAAAGGAATACGACAGCCTCTTTCTGGGCTTTGAATGCGGAGAGCTGATCGAAGATATCGTCCACGTCTACGCTCGCAGCGAGTATCAAGCCACCAGAATAGAACAGTGCTACACGCCTCACGTCGCCATCGCAGTCGAGAGCGTCGTTCACCGCCCTGTGAAGCGGGTGAACGTTTTGCCCCGGGATTTCTCATCCTAGGCTCTCGCCTCAATCGCTAGCCCACAACGCGAAAAGGCGCCCGAAGGCGCCTAGTCGCATATCCCACACCAGGGGAAACTCGTGCGGAATTCTTCCGCGTGCATCTTTCGCGCACTTCGGTAGCAGCCGGAGGGCACCGGCGTAAAACTGCAAGGAAGAACGATGGGCCGCCGATCTTTTTTACATCAACCGGCTGGCCCGAATTTGTGAAAGGCTCAGAGCCGATACAGGATCTGGTCGGTCCAGAAGCGCTCGAGGCGATGCAGCGACTTGTTCAGCGTCGCGAACTCGG
>JAZKDK010000010.1:0-28185 GCA_040387615.1 Pseudomonadota bacterium
TCGGCGCGGCATAAACCGGTGCCTTGGTGTAGGTGCGGGCCGGCAGGTCAGCGGCAACCGCCGAAGCAGTACCGAGGGCAACCAGTGCCACGGTGCCGAGCAAAAACTTCTTCATCATAGTTCTCCAGTTTTAAGTCCGCCTCGATTTTTCGAAGCAGTTTTCCAAGGCGCGAACGCAATGGGATTTCGATTTCGTGGGTCGGAATATACCGGCTTCTCCCGAAAAAGCCGTCTCCGAAATGCAACAGTCAGGAGGGAAGTGATGGTTCCTAACGTAAGGAATTGTTTGAGATATTTGGTTCCTTGGCCTCCACGATTTGATCACGTTTTCGTCACATTCGGGGAACTCGGCAAAACAATTGTCTGTTTGTCAAAGGGTTCCCTTATCAGCTTCGCTTGCGTAAGAACAAAAAGAGTACATACTATGTCTTCTGAGACTGGCCGGTTGCGTGTGGATAACCGCTGAGGCGGACTCATCGCGCAGGCCGGAGCGTATAGGGTCATTTTCGGAGCGGGCGCTTCCCTGGTTTGGGATGGCATTCCGCGAACATAAATCCTGACAGATTCGGGCGCACCGTATGCGTGCGTGAAAGTGGAGAGCGGCAATGGCGGGAAGCGTCAATAAAGTCATTCTGGTTGGAAATCTCGGCGCCGACCCTGAAATCAAGCGAACGCAGGACGGTCGACCGATCGCAAATCTGAGCGTCGCAACGTCGGAGACCTGGCGCGACAAGAATTCCGGCGAGCGGAAAGAAAAGACAGAGTGGCATCGCGTCGTGATCTTCAGCGAAGGTCTCTGCAAGATCGCCGAGCAGTATCTGAAGAAGGGGTCCAAGGTTTACCTTGAGGGCCAGTTGCAAACCCGCAAATGGCAGGACAAGGACGGCAAGGACCGCTATTCGACCGAAGTCGTTCTTCAGAATTTCAATTCGACGCTGACCATGCTCGACGGCAAGAGCAGCGGTGGTTCGTTCGGGGCTGAAGAAGGTGGTGGCGATTTCGGATCGTCAGGCCCGTCGCGTTCAGCGCCTCCGCGCCGCGTAGCTGCCGGCGGTGGCCGCAACGACGACATGAACGACGACATTCCATTCTAAACCATTTTTTGGACGGCCATTACGTTAGCGCAGAGCCAGTGGAATTTCTGGCTCTGCGTGTCGCAGCTTCAGCGTAGCGTGACGCATTCCGTTGAAGCTTGAGTTTCAAGCCTGCTTCATTGCCGGAAACGACCGATGAGCCTAGCGCCGCTGCTTAATGCGCCTTTGGTCATTCAATTGCACGCCTTTGCCGCCATGAGCGCGCTGGTGCTGGGCATCATCCAGTTCGCTTCTCCAAAAGGCACGTTGCCTCATCGCACCCTCGGCTGGATCTGGGTTGTGCTGCTGATGACAGTCGCGGTCAGCTCGTTCTGGATCCATGGCCGTCAGATCAAGTTAGGCGGGCCGTGGAGCCCGATTCATCTGCTGTCGATCTTCAGCCTGATCATGCTTCCGCTTGGCATCTGGTTTGCTCACAGACATCGGGTGAACGGCCACCGGATCACAATGATCTCACTCTTTACAGGCGGGCTCGTCATCGCAGGACTGTTCACGCTCGTGCCCGGCCGCATCATGAACGCGGTCGCCTTCGGGCAGTAGCTGCCGTTTCAAGGAGCGATTTTCCGGCCTTGAAAATCGTCAGGCAGAAGCGTTTTTTAGTCGCCTGTAACTGATTGTAATTGTGAGTATTTTTGCGATGTTTTTAGCTGCGAATGCGGTTGGCGTTGGCCTGCGACTTCGCCTATATAACAAGAGTATTTAGCACCTAGGATTCGCACGTTGACCGACCCGCAAGATCCGCCGTCCGGCCCTCCCGAGGCGGCTGATATCCGTCCCGTCTCGATCACGGATGAGATGAAGCGCTCTTACCTCGATTACGCGATGAGCGTGATCGTGGCGCGTGCGCTGCCGGACGCACGCGACGGTCTCAAGCCCGTTCATCGTCGCATTCTCTATGCGATGTACGAGAATGGGTTCGAGTGGAACAAGCCATATCGCAAGTCGGCGCGTACCGTCGGCGACGTGATCGGTAAATACCATCCGCACGGCGACCAGTCGGTCTACGACGCTATGGTTCGCATGGCGCAAGACTTTTCCATGCGCGTGCCGCTGATCGACGGGCAGGGCAATTTCGGCTCGGTCGATGGCGATATGGCCGCCGCGATGCGTTACACCGAGTCGCGCCTTGAGAAGGTCGCGCATTCGCTGCTCGACGACATCGACAAGGACACTGTCGATTATCAGCCGAACTACGATAGCTCCGAACGTGAGCCGAAGGTTCTGCCGGCGAAGTTTCCGAACCTGCTGGTCAATGGCGCAGGCGGCATCGCTGTCGGCATGGCGACGAATATCCCGCCGCACAATCTCGGCGAAGTGATCGATGCCTGTATCGCGTTGATTAATGACCCCACGCTCGGTATCGACGACCTTATCAATATCGTTCCCGGACCGGACTTCCCGACCGGCGGCATTATCCTTGGCCGTCAGGGGCTCCGTGCGGCCTACCATCTTGGCCGCGGCTCCATCGTTATGCGCGGCAAGGTGAACATCGAGACCATCCGGAAGGATCGCGAAGCGATTATCGTCTCGGAAATCCCGTATCAGGTGAACAAGGCCAGCATGGTCGAGCGCATCGCCGAACTGGTGCGAGAAAAGAAGATCGAAGGCATTTCGGATCTGCGCGACGAATCCGATCGCGACGGTTACCGCGTGGTTGTTGAACTGAAGCGCGATGTGGTGCCGGAGGTGGTGCTGAACCAACTCTACAAGTTCACGCCGTTGCAGACCAATTTCGGCGCCAACATGGTCGCCCTCGACGGCGGACGCCCGAAGGTGATGAACCTGAAGGACCTGCTGACCGTGTTCATCGCATTCCGCGAGAGCGTGGTTTCGCGGCGTACCAAATTCCTGCTGAACAAGGCGCGCGACCGCGCGCATATCCTGGTCGGTCTCGCCATTGCCGTCGCAAATATCGACGAAGTCATTCGCGTTATCCGGACGTCGCCCGATCCGAACACCGCGCGCGAAACCTTGATGGCGCGCGACTGGCCGGCCAAGGATGTCGCGACGATGATCACGCTGATCGATGATCCGCGGCATCGGGTCGCCGAAGATGGTACCGCTCGTCTGTCGCTTGAACAGGCAAAAGCCATTCTCGACCTGCGCCTGCAGCGCCTGACGGCCCTCGGCCGCGAGGAAATTTCAGACGAACTCGACAAGCTCGCGCTGGAAATCGCCGACTATCTCGACATCCTGCGCTCGCGTGCGCGAATTCAAGCGATCATCAAGGACGAACTCGGCGCTGTGAAAGCCGAGTTCGCGACGCCGCGCCGCACCGTTATCATCGATCAGGAAGGCGAGGTCGAAGACGAAGACCTGATCCAGCGTGAGGACATGGTTGTCACGGTGTCTCACGCTGGCTACGTCAAGCGCGTTCCGCTTTCGACCTATCGCGCCCAAAAGCGCGGCGGCAAGGGGCGTTCGGGAATGCAGACACGTGACGAGGATTTCGTCAGCCGCCTGTTCGTCGCCTCGACACATACGCCGGTGTTGTTCTTCTCTTCGCGCGGTCAGGTCTACAAGGAGAAGGTCTGGCGCCTGCCGATGGCCGCTCCGAATTCGCGCGGCAAGGCGCTTATCAACATCTTGCCGCTGGAGCAGGGCGAACGCATCACCACCATCATGCCGTTGCCTGAGGATGAGTCGTCGTGGGCTAACCTTGACGTGATGTTCGCCACCACCGGCGGCAACGTCCGGCGTAACAAGCTCTCCGATTTTGTCGATGTTCGCCGCTCCGGCATCATCGCCATGAAGCTCGACGAGGGTGAAGCCATTGTCGACGTGCAGATCGCGACCGAGAATGACGACGTGCTGCTGACCGCCGCAGGCGGACAGTGCATCCGCTTCCCGGTCACCGACGTGCGCGTTTTCCAGGGGCGCACCTCGATGGGCGTGCGCGGCATCGCGCTTGGCGACGGCGACAAGCTGATCTCGCTGACGATCTTGCGTCATCTCGAAGCTGCATCCGATGAGCGTGTCGCATACTTGAAAATGCGCCGCGCGGTAGCGGGTGAGGCGGCGTCGGATGAGGCGACTGAGGCCGATGCGGAAGAATCGTCTGCATCCGTGCAACTCAGTCAGGATCGTTACGCGCAGATGTCGGCCGCAGAACAGTTCGTGCTGACCATCAGCGAGAACGGTTACGGCAAGCGCAGTTCATCGTTCGAATATCGCACCACTGGCCGTGGCGGAAAGGGCATCGTTGCGATGTCCGTCAACAACCGCAATGGCAAGCTGGTGGCCTCGTTCCCGGTTGAGGACAGCGACCAGATCATGCTGGTGACCGACAACGGCCAGTTGATCCGTTGCCCGGTCGAGGACATCCGTGTCGCCGGGCGTTCGACTCAAGGGGTGATCGTGTTCGACACGGCTGAAGACGAGCATGTCGTCTCGGTGGAACACATAACCGACGATGAAGCGGAAAACGGCAACGGCGGGTAAAATCTGATCTCTCGGCCGGTCGGGCCGGGGGCTGCCTAAATCTCGATTTCGGTTCCGAATTCCACGACCTGTTTAGTGGGGACACCGAAGAAAGCCGCCGTACGCTCGGCGTTGCGTTGGAGAAATGCGAACACGGTTTCTCGCCACACCCACATGCCGGCGATTTTCTCGCTGGGGATGATCGTCTCGCGGCCGATGTAATAGGTGATGTTGTTGAGATCGATGCCGGGAAGCTTGCCCTGTTCGCAGGCAAGCTGCAGTCCTTCCAGGATGACCGGGTACTGCATGAAACCGAAGTGCAGGATCACCCGCGTAATGCCCTCGATCACCTCGATCACCTCGGCCCTGTCTTCGTCAGGGATGCGCGGCGCTTCCGCGATCAGGACGGTCACGAGAACGACGCGTTGATGCAGCACGTGATTGTGCTTCACGAACTGCGTCAGTGCGAGCGGTACACCGTTCGGCGCGGAGGCGAGAAACACCGCTGTGCCCGGAAGCCGCGCATGGCATTTGCTAACCGCGGTTTCGATCAGGTCTTCCTCCGGTTGGCGTAGCGCGCCTCGCGCTGCTTCGACGAGTTTCACGCCGCTGCGCCATGTCAGCATCAGGAATGCAATTGCGGCTGCGATCAGCAGCGGAAACCAGCCGCCCTCGAACAGCTTGGCCGAGTTTGCCGCGAAGAAAATGCAGTCTATCACGAAGAAGAAGCCGTTGACCGCGATAACAACGATCGGCGGATAGCCCCACGGAATAGCGACAAGCGCTGCCAGCAGCGTTGTAATCGCCATCAGCAGCGATACGGCTACACCGTAGGCGCCGGCGAGCGCATCCGATGAACCGAAGCCGATGACAGCTCCAAGCGTTCCTGCGGCCAGCAACCAGTTGATCAGCGGGACATAGATCTGGCCTTTCTCGTCACTCGCCGTGTGCTGGATATGCATACGGGGCAGAAAGCCTAACTGAATGGCCTGTTGCGTGAGGGAGAAGACACCTGTGATGATCGCCTGAGATGCAATCACCGCGGCGAGGGTCGCGAAGGCAACCAGCGGGTAGTGCGCCCAGTCAGGGGCGAGTTGGTAGAACGGGTTTTCAAGGGCGCCACGATCGGTCAGGAGCAATGCCGCTTGTCCGAAGTAGTTGAGAACCAGCGCCGGCAGCGCAATGGTAAACCACGCGAGCCGGATCGGTGTGCGGCCGAAGTGCCCCATATCCGCATACATGGCTTCGCCGCCTGTCACAGCGAGAAACGCCGCGCCAAGGATCGCAAACGAGATGTGGAAATTCTGGCTGAGCAGGAACGTTACCGCATACGTTGGACTTAACGCCGCAAGTACATCAGGATTTTTCGCGATGCCGTGAATACCCAACAATGCAAGGACGATGAACCAGACCAGCATGAACGGTCCGAATATCCCGCCGATGAAGCCTGTGCCCTTGCGCTGCATCAGGAATACACCAATCAGGATAACGACTGTGATGGGCACCACGGCCGGGGCCAGCGCCGGGGTGTCGACCTTCAATCCCTCCACGGCGCTGAGTACCGAGATCGCGGGCGTGATGGCGCCGTCGCCATACAACAGCGCTGCACCGATCAGTCCGATGATAAGCAATTTCGCGCGCCACGTTCCTGGTTGCGCATTGCGGGCGTGGAGTAGCGCCAGAAGCGCGACGATTCCGCCTTCACCACGGTTATCCGCCCGCATAATCAGCATGGCATATTTGAACGAAATGATGAGGATCAAAGCCCAGAGGATCAGCGAGACCACGCCGAGAATGGCTTCGTTGGTGAGGACGCCGCTATGGTGGCTTGCCGCCTTGGCCGCTTCCTTCAAGGCGTAAAGTGGGCTGGTTCCGATATCGCCATAGACGACACCGAGGGCTCCGATTGTTGCGGTAACCGGAAGTCCGGGATTGCGGACTGAAGCTGCGGCATGAATGGCAGTCACTTGCTACCCCCGTCGCTTCGCAAGCATCCATAACGGACACTTGCTCACACTCTGCTACCGGAGGCGGGAAATTGCCATGGCCGCTCAGTGATTTTTATTGGCGGCGAGAGGCGTCAATCCTCGCCGACAGGACGATGCGAATGGGGTCTAGGGCCGCGGGGGTTAGTTGCGGTCCGTCGTCACGACCCGGACCGGCTGGACGCTGGCTTTCCAGTTGCTGCGGCGCAAGCAGGATGAGTCCATGGTCGGCCAGTGCTGTGCAGAGCAGGCTACGCTGGCCGTCCGGATCGGCAGCCGGTCAGCCTTTGCAAGCGCTTGCGGCACGCTCGCCTCCACGCGCGGTGCAAAACTCGGAAGAATTGTCATGGCGGCTGCAACGAAAGCCGCAATCGTCACTGCTGAGAGTGCCTTGATCATGGTCCGTCCCCTGCTGATGCCAGCCTTTACGGTCTGCTTGCAGGGATGACGCGCGGCGGCGGGTAAAGGTTCACGAGATCTTAAAATTTTTGACCCGGAAAGAGCCGCGGCCGACGGAACCGGCCTGCTTGCGGCGGTCGCCGGGCCGGGTTAGGAGGGGGCATGTCCCGTATTGCGCTTTACCCCGGGTCGTTTGACCCCGTTACCAATGGCCATTTGGATGTGGTTCGGCAGGCTTGCAGTCTGGTCGACCGGTTGATCGTTGCGATCGGCATCCATCCCGGCAAGGCCCCTCTGTTTTCCGCCGAGGAGCGGCTGGAAATGGTCCGCGAGGTGTTCGCGCCCATCGCCGCTAACGCCGGTTGCGAAATCGACTGCGTCACATTCAACGATCTGACCGTTACCGCAGCGCAGCGAGCAGGGGCGACAATCCTGATCCGCGGCCTGCGTGACGGCACCGACCTGGACTACGAAATGCAGATCGCCGGTATGAACCAGACGCTGGTGCCGGAGGTTCACACCGTTTTCATTCCCGCATCCGCCACTGTCCGCCCGATCACCGCCACACTGGTGCGTCAGATCGCGGGGATGGGCGGTGACGTTTCGCACTTCGTGCCGAAGGCCGTCGCCTCCCGCCTGACGAAGAGACTTGCTGGTTAGCCAGCCCTCCTATCACCCCGGAGTTGTCATGATCCGTATACTCGCCGTTCTCGCGGCTTTCGCTTTTGCAACACCCGCCTTGTCCCAGGCGCTTCCCGCTGGTCTCGACAAGGACAACGCCATCGTTATCGATACCACCCAGGGCCGGGTCATCTTCAAGCTGCGCACTGATCTTGCGCCCAAGCATGCCGAGCGGATCAAGCAGCTCGCCCGCGATGGGTATTACAACAATGTGCCGTTTCATCGCGTGATCGAGGGTTTCATGGCCCAGACCGGCGACGGCCAGCGCTTCAACGGCACGGGCGGATCGAAGTATCCGAACCTTCCGGCGGAATTCTCCAGTGTGCCGTTCAAGCGCGGCATTGTCGGCATGGCGCGTTCGGGCGAACCGAATTCGGCCAATTCGCAGTTCTTCATCATGTTCGCGGACGGAAGCTTCCTGAACAACAAATACACCGTCGTCGGTGAGGTCGTGTCGGGCATGAACGTCGTGGACAAGCTCAAGCGCGGCGAGCCGGTTCAGGATCCGGACAAGATGGTCAAGGTGCAGGTCGCTTCCGACATCAAGTAATCCATCTCAGGCGATCCGCGGCCATATCGGCCATCGCGGGTTTCCCAATCTGCAAAGGAAACATCATGGCAGACAACGAAAACACATTGATCCTGGAAACCACGCAGGGTCCCGTGACGATCGAGATGCGTCCGGATCTGGCGCCGGGTCACGTCGCGCGCATCAAGGAACTGGTGCGCGAAGGATTTTACGATGGCATCGTTTTCCATCGCGTCATCGAAGGGTTCATGGCGCAGACCGGCTGTCCGCAAGGCACCGGAACCGGCGGCTCCGGCAAGAAGCTGAAAGCCGAGTTCAACAAGGAGCCGCATGTGCGCGGCACCACGTCGATGGCGCGTGCGGCGAACCCGGATTCGGGTGACAGCCAGTTCTTCATCTGCTTCGACGATGCCGCCTTCCTCAACGGCCAGTACACCGTGTGGGGCAAGGTGACGTCCGGTATGGAGAACGTCGACAAGATCAAGCGCGGCGAGCCTGTGCAGAATCCCGACAAGATCGTCAAGGCGCATATGGCGGCTGACGCCGCCTGATTGTCGCTTTAGTCCGGCATTGTAAACGGATGGCCGGGCATGTCCCGGCCATCCACATTTGAGCATCATGCGTACTGACTTATTCGACTTCGAACTTCCGGAAGCCAACATCGCGCTGCGGCCTGTCAGCCCGCGCGATACGGCGCGCATGCTCGTGGTTGTACCAGGCAAGCCGTTGACGGATGCGGCGGTGTCGAAACTGCCGCTGTTTCTTCAGCCGGGCGATCAGTTGGTGGTCAACGACACCAAGGTTATCCCGGCGCAATTGACCGGCCGCCGCATTGGCCGGGAGACAGAGCCGAAGATCGAAGCCACCCTCATCAAGCGTATCGACGGATCTCGCTGGCAAGCTCTTGTGAAGCCGGCGAAGAAGCTCACCCAAGGTGATGCCATCCGGTTCGGGAACGAAGGCCGCGTCTGTCTACTGGGAAACCTTGACGCGCAGGTCGAGCACAAAGGCGAGAACGGCGAGGTGACGCTGTCATTCTCGTTTCACGGACCAATTCTGGATCAGGCTATCGCCGACGTGGGCGCGCCGCCGCTGCCTCCCTATATCGCTTCACGGCGGACACCGGACGAGCAGGACACTGCGGACTATCAGACCATGTTTGCGGTCAGCGAAGGCGCGGTCGCTGCCCCCACGGCGGGGCTGCACTTTACGCCAGCGCTTGAGGCAGCATTGCGCGACCGTGGCATCGGTTTGCACCGCGTGACGCTACATGTTGGGGCAGGGACCTTCCTGCCGGTGAAAGCCGACGACACGGCCGGTCACAAGATGCAAGCCGAATGGGGCACAGTGTCCAGCGAGACCGCAACCGCGCTCAACGAGGCCCGCGCCAAGGGGGGCCGCGTAATCGCGGTCGGGACGACATCGCTGCGGCTTCTCGAAAGCGCTGCGGCGGATAACGGCACGATCCAGCCGTTCACCGGCGAAACCGCAATCTTCATCACGCCCGGCTATCGTTTCAAGGCGGTAGATGTTCTGATGACAAACTTCCATCTGCCGCGTTCGACCCTGTTCATGCTGGTCTCGGCCTTCAGCGGATTGGAGACCATGCAGCAGGCCTATGCCCATGCCATCTCAACGGGCTACCGCTTCTACTCGTATGGCGATGCATGCCTGTTGTTTCGTCAGCCGACCTGACCCATAACGTCGCCACATGAGCGTTCCTAATCATTTCAAGCTTCTCGGCCGCGACGGTGACGCACGGACCGGCGAACTCACGACGCCGCACGGTGTCGTGCGCACGCCCGCGTTCATGCCTGTCGGCACGGCGGGTGCGATGAAGGGCATTCATTGGCGCGACATTCGTGAAACGGGCGCCGATATCGTGCTCGGCAACACCTATCACCTGATGTTGCGTCCTGGCGCGGAGCGCATTGCAGCGCTGGGGGGACTGCAGAAGTTCACCACCTGGAATGGCCCGATGCTCACCGACTCCGGTGGATTTCAGGTCATGTCGCTCGCTAAGCTCCGCAAGGTCACCGAAGATGCGGTGACGTTCAGTTCGCACATCGACGGCACCAAGGTGGAGTTATCGCCTGAACGCGCCATTGAAGTGCAGCGGCTGTTGGGTTCTGACGTTGCCATGCAACTCGACGAGTGTGTGCGGTTGCCGGCTGAACGTGCTGACATCGAACGAGCAATGCAATTATCGATCCGGTGGGCGGAGCGCAGCATGCGGGCGTTCGAAACCGCGCCTCCAGGATACATGCTGTTTGGCATTGCGCAGGGCGGCGATGTTCCCGAACTGCGCCGCGAGAGCACCCGTGCGCTGATCGACATCGGTTTTCACGGCTATGCGGTCGGTGGATTGGCGGTTGGCGAGCCGCAGGCCGTTATGCTGGCGATGATCGAGGAGGTTGCTCCGATCCTGCCGCAGGAGCGTCCGCGTTACCTGATGGGCGTCGGAACGCCCGACGATATGCTCGAGGCGATCGCGCGCGGGATCGACATGTTCGATTGTGTGATGCCGACGCGCAACGGCCGCCACGGCCACGTCTTCACGCGGCATGGCGTCATCAACCTGCGCAATGCCCGTCATGCCGATGATCCGCGTCCACTGGACGAGGAAAGCGCCTGGCGTTCGGCGAACGGCTATTCACGCGCCTACCTGCATCACTTGGTGAAGTCAGAGGAGGCGCTGGGTGCGATGCTGCTGTCGGAAGTCAACGTTGCGTACTATCAAAGCCTGATGAGTGGTGCGCGCGCTGCTATCGCCGCCGGGACATACGACGATTACCGTGCATCTGTTCGCGCTGGATGGGCGCGGGGCGATATCGCGCCGCGCTGACAAACTGTGCGGACAGGTGGTGCCGTCAGTTGCAGACGATCTTTGTGGAATGCTTCGTGACGAAGCCATAGCCGCAATTGTCGCAGGTCCACAGATAGCTGATCACGTTATCGGAAAGAAATGCAGATGCCTCGGCTGCGACCATCGAGTCCGCGCAAATCGTGCACACCGGACGGTCGGTCGAGCGCGGCGGTAAGCGTGATGCTTTGGTCGACAGAATTTCAGCAAGAGCTGGCATCGTGACCTCCCTACCGGATTTGAGCTTATGCCCAATATACACATGGGAGTTTGAAGTTGTCGCAACACAAATATGTTTCTTTAGAGAAATAACATTTTGCAATGCAACGCTCGCTGACCAGCTGCGCGATTGCCCCTTGCGAACGTGGGCGTCGCCGCCCTTAATGGCGGAAGCTGTTCGTTTTGCGGAGCTTTTCTCTCATGGCTCGCATTTGATTGATGTGGAGGACCCGGCATGGATACCAAGTCACACCCAACCGTTTCGCAGGCATTGCCGGGGCGCGGACGAATCTATGACAGCATCGTTGATGCATTTGGCGATACGCCGATTGTCCGGCTGCATCGGTTGCCGGAGCAAAACGGCGTGAAGGCGACAATTCTCGCCAAACTTGAGTATTTCAATCCTGCGGCGAGTGTGAAGGACCGCATTGGCGCGGCCATGATCATCGCGATGGAAAAAGCCGGCGTCATCAATCCGGACACCGTTCTGATCGAGCCAACATCCGGCAACACTGGTATCGCGCTGGCTTACGTCGCTGCGTCGCGGGGCTATCGCCTAAAGCTCGTGATGCCGGAGTCGATGTCGATCGAGCGCCGCAAGATGCTGGCATTTCTCGGCGCGGAGATCGTTCTAACGCCAGCAGCCCAGGGCATGAAAGGTGCGATCGCAACCGCAGAGGAACTGATCCGCAATACGCCTAACTCGGTGATGCCGCAGCAGTTCAAGAACCTGGCCAATCCCGAGGTGCACCGCCGCACCACTGCGGAGGAAATCTGGAACGACACCAACGGCAACATCGACATATTCGTCGCCGGCGTAGGCACAGGCGGCACCATCACCGGTGTGGGGCAGGTTCTGAAACCCCGCAAACCGTCCTTGCGCGTCGTCGCTGTCGAGCCCGTGGAAAGTCCGGTGCTGTCCGGTGGTCAGCATTCGCCGCATAAAATTCAGGGCATCGGGGCGGGCTTTGTGCCGGACATTCTCGACCGGTCTGTGATCGATGAGATCGTCAAGGTCGATAGCGCGACGGCGATTGCCACGTCGCGCGCTCTGGCGCGTATCGAAGGTATCCCCGGCGGCATTTCGTCCGGCGCCGCCATTGCCGCGTCGCTCGAGCTTGGCAAGCGGCCCGAGAATGCAGGCAAGACCATTCTTGCGATCGTGCCGTCGTTCTCCGAGCGATATCTGTCGACGGCATTGTTCGAGGGAATTTGAGTATGGCATCGCCTCCGAGACGGCCGCGCACGCTTAGCGATGCGAAGAGTGAAGCCGAGGCTGCGTTCAAATCTGTCACCGCGAAAGTGCCGGAGGCGCTTCCCAAGACGGTCGCGATCCCGGGCGTGAAGGAGCTTGTCTCGATTCGGATCGATCAGGACGTCCTTGAGCATTTCCAGGAAGGCGGTCCCGGATGGCAGGATCGCATCAATGCGGCGCTGCGCAAGGCCGCCGGAAAGTCCGACTGAATCACGCCACGCGATTGGCGCGCGCGGCTTCCTTCTGGGCGTCGAAATCGCGGCGGCGTCGCGCGAGTTCCTCAGACGCCATGCGCTCCACGTTATTGTAGTCCTGCTTCCAAGAGGCGTCCTCGCTCCAGCGCAGCGGGGACTGAACTGTGGTCTGCGGTCCCGGCGCGCTTTCCAGCACCTTCAACGCCAGTTCAAGCGTGAACGCTTGCGATGATACGTCGTGCGGTTTACCGGCGGAGTTGCCCAGCGGGAAGTCGCTGAACAAAAACCGCGGCACGGCGGCATGCTCGACGATGTCCTTGGCGCAGCCCATCAACACCGTCGAGATCCCGTTGGCCTCCAGATGGCGCGCGACCAGCGCGGTGGTCTGATGGCACACCGGACAATTTGGCACGAGAACAACCGCGTCGATGTCATCCGCCTTGCAGCGCGCAAGAATGTCGGGCGCATCAGTATCGATGGTGACGCGATGGCTGCGGTTGGTCGGTGCACCGAAGAAACGCGGCGCGACTGATCCGATCCGGCCTTCGCCCGCGACGCGATGCAATTGCGCCAGCGGAAACCAGGTGTTCATGTCGGTCGCGGACGTGTGCGCGCGGTCGTAGGCGATGTGGGAAATTCTCAGGTCGTGCTGTTGCGCCGTGACGCCGCTGTAGACCTGATAGAATTTTGCGCTGCCGTTGTAGGCCGCTCCCGGCCCCTGATCGCCCTTTGTTGGGTCGAACCGGGCGGCCGTGGTCACGATGGCTACGCGTGATTTCGCCAGCGGCTTGGTCAGCGGCTGGAACGGCGCCGCCACATTATGTGCCCAGCGGTAGGGGGTGTCGTAGCCGATGGCGAGATAATAATCCCGCGTCCGCTGCATGTAAGGGACGGGCACGTCGAAGTCGCGCACGTTATCTTCGGGGACAGCAGGCGAATCCGTCATGATGGAAGTTCTCGAAATCTGGCGAGGTAGACGTAGCAGATGCGCTCCGTCTCAGCCATATTCAAGGGAGTGATGCCGGGCATACCGGCCGCGCGGGCAAGGAAACCAGCCGATGAGTGGAAAGAAAAAAGACGACGCTGCTGACCCGAAGAAGACGAAGAAGCGCCCGTCGGACCCGACCAAGGGTGCACCGTTCAAGGTTGACCCCAGCAGCGATGACTTCGCTGCGCCCCGGAATGATTTGAGCGAAGACGAACTGAAAGAGCAGGAGGACCGCAGATCCTGACGTCCGCCGCAGGCGTGGCTATCAACTGCGTTTATAAGCCGCTGAGATCCGTCGGGACGCTGCCGAATGCCTTCAGGACCATCGCATCCTTGAAATCGCCCGTCATGGGGTCGCCGGAGCGGGTGAAAGCAACGGCGCCAACGACGCCGGACGTTCGCGACAGCGTTTCCGCGCGCCGAATCGCAGTAGAGGCGCTTTGAAACTCTTCAGCTGTTCCCGTGATGACGGATCCGTCGTCATCCACGTTGAACGGAAGAGCTACATAGTAGGAGATGTCCGGCATCTGTGTTTTCCAAACAGGTGAGTTTGTATATTGTTCTCCTTTTGTTCTTATGTCAATTGTTGTCTCCGCCGCCGGAACGTCTCAGGATTGGCGACGAATTCCACAGCCTGAACAAGGATGCCGGGCTGCACTTGACCCACATCCAGCCGCCACCTACACACCGCCACACGTGAGCGCGTAGCTCAGGCGGTAGAGCACGTGACTTTTAATCATGGGGTCGAGGGTTCGAGTCCCTCCGCGCTCACCATGAATCCCCTTTTTACTGAACTATGGCGTCGTCCCTCGACGTGCGGCGGGAATCGCAGCAAGAATAGCGCCGCATCCAGATGCGGTTTTCTTGCAGCGGAAAAGGGCAACGAGAATGTTCTATATCGCCGGTCTCCTGGTCGCGTTGTCCGGGCTCTTCTACGCCGCAGATCACGGCCAGCTTGGCAAGTTTGGCTCTCAGATGTGTCTGTACGGCGATATGTTCTGCCGACACCCTGTCTACGTTCTCGTGGGTGCTGGACTGGCTGCTGCGTGGGGCGCATTCGTTAGCGTCAAATAGACTAGCGAACCTCAATCACTGAAAACGGTCAGTTAATATCGGGGCGGACGTCCGACGGGACCGGCTGCTGTGCTGTAACACTTGCCGGCGCTGCCTCGCGGCGAAGTCCGATCAGTTCGGCGGCGCGAACAGATGAGGTCTTCCAGAAGCTGAAGGCATTGATCCGTGAATTCTCGAGGATCGCGATGGCAACGGCTGACAGGAAGGGCAGGCTCTGAAGCACGAGGACGCCTGCGAAGATATTGATCTCCCGGACTTCCTTCACATTGAACGCGACCAGCACGATCGCGCCGATGATCAGCAGGATGCCGATCACGGCTTCCCAGAACGCCTGGAACTCCACGGACATCATCGACAGCCCGCCCTTGGACGTGCGCGCGAACGGAAGATGATCGGTGATCAGGCCGTTCGCCACGGCCCGGGAAACCGTCCACTGCACTGACATCGCCGCGACCATAGCCCCCAACATCTGACCTGTCTTCACCGGCACACGCAGCCGATAGAGCGTCAGGAAATGCGCCAGCGAGACGATAAACGCCGCGATAATCGGAAGCGTGAGGATCTTGTCCGGAATGGCGATGTCGGCGAACGAGACGATCGGCACCCAGATCAGGTTCAGGATAGCAACCACCACGCCGAGACTTTCCGCGCCGAGCCAGTTCAGCCAGCCGAGCGCGAATTCACGCTTCTGATCCGGCGAGAGCCTGCTCGCATTGGGCAGGAACCGTCGCCAGTGTTTCTTCACGATCTGGAAGCCGCCATAGGCCCAGCGGTGGCGCTGCTTCTTGAACGCCTCGTAGGTGTCCGGCAGCAAGCCGTAGCCGTAGCGCTTGTTGGTGTAATGCGTGAGCCAGCCGTGTTCGATCACGGCCAGACCGAGATCGGTATCCTCGCAGATCGTGTCGCCAGCCCAGCCGCCCGCCATGTCCATCGCCGCGCGGCGGATCAGGCACATTGTGCCGTGGACGATGATGGCGTTGGCTTCGTTCCGCTGCACCATGCCGATGTCGAAGAAGCCCGCATATTCGCCGTTCATGGCGTAGTGCATCAGAGAGCGGTCGCCGTCGCGATGATCCTGCGGTGCCTGTACCAAGCCTACGCGCGGATCTGCGAATGCCGGAACAAGATCTTTGAGCCAGTCCGGCGTCACAACATAGTCAGCGTCGATAATGCCGATGATTTCCGCATCGACAGCCGTGCGCGCCATCGCGATCTTCAGCGCACCGGCTTTGAAGCCTTCGACCTTCTCGGCGTTGATGAAGATGAAACGCTCGCCCAGCGTACGGCAATGATCCTGAATCGGCTGCCAGAACGTCGGATCCGGTGTGTTGTTGATGATCACGACGCATTCGAAGTTCGGATAGTCGAGACGCGATACCGCATCGAGCGTCTGCTTCAGCATCTCGGGCGGTTCGAAATACGCCGGCACATGGATCGAGACCTTCGGCGCATAACCTTCGGCCGGAGAAGGCACCGCCGCCGAGATCAGGCGGCCCGGCTTATGCCCAAAGGCTATGGTCGCGATTTCCTCGATCCGCGCCATTGCGATCAGGACAAGCGGCACAAGCAAGATGAGGCCGAGCGTCAGCGCGAAGGCGGACCCGAAGACGAAATAGTGCGTGTTCCAGTAAGCAAAGACGGTCGCGACCCAGGCGCCGACTCCGCTGGCCGCGGCGGCGAGCACGGCCGATTGCAAGACCGTGGGTCTCGATAGACGGAAGATCGGGAGCGACAGCAGAACCCCAACCAGCAAGGCTATGCCTGCGATCTTCCAGTAGTCGTGATCCAGAATAGGTCCTGTCCAAGCGAACTTGGGCTCACGCGAAGCATCAAGTATGCCCCAGTAAGGCCCGACACCGCCTTCAAAAAACTTCCAAGGCTGATCAATCGCCTCGACGATGTTGTAATCCATGCCGATGGCTTCGGCGCGGGTTACGAAGTTCCGGAGGACGGATGCCTGCTCGAACGGACCGGGGAAGGCGTTCTTGAGGTTGTATCCCGCGCTCGGCCAACCGAATTCCGCGATCACCACGCGCTTGCCGGGGAACGTGTCCCTCAGCAGCCCGTAAATATACATGGCCTGATCGACGGCCTGTTTGGCGGTGAAGTTTTCCCAATACGGCAGGATATGCGCAGCGATGAAGTCGACCGACGACGCCAACTGCGGATTGTCGCGCCAGATATTCCAGATTTCGCCAGTTGTTACAGGGACGTTGGTCTGTTTCTTGACGCGCTGGATAATCTCGATGAGATCATCGACCTTCTGTTCCCCGCGGTAGATGGTTTCGTTGCCGACGACGATGCCGATGACGTTGCTGTTGCGTTTGGCAAGTTCAAGGGCGGCCGCGATCTCACGCTCGTTACGGTCGGCGTTCTTGTCGATCCAGGCGCCGACCGTGACCTTGAGGCCGAACTCGCTGGCGATTGCGGGAACCAGTTCAACACCGCCCGTCGACGAGTACAGGCGGATCGCCTTGGTCATCGTGGCCAGTTTCTTCAGGTCCGCGCGGATTTTTTCCTTGTTCGGAATGTTGTCGACGTCCGGATGTCCCGTGCCTTCAAACGGCGCGTAGGACAAACTGGGCAGCATTCCGTTGAAGTCGGGAGCTTTCTGCTCGTCACGCAACAGGCCCCAGAGGGCGGCGTGAATGGCCGTAACGCAAAACAGGACAGCAACGATGGCGCGCATCAAGGAAAACCATACGGGGCCAAACGTGGCAGATCGCGAACCTGTCCCCTCGGTTCGGCAGCGTTAAAAGCAGCTTATCTATGCTGCGCGGCTTAACAACTCATATGGCGACATGGCGTTTTGAGGGCGCAGCCGAGTCCAATTGAGACACGGCTGCCTGGTTCCCCAAACAGCTAATTGCAGTCGGCCTACTTGCCTGGAGCGGCCGGTGCAGGCGCTGCTGCCGGAGCCGACGGCGTCGCTGGAGCGGGCGCAGGGGAGGCCGGAGCGGCCGCGGCCTGTGGCTGCGCCGCCGGATTGATCCAGCAGGCGTGGACACGGCCGTTGAGGGTTTCGGCGACCTTGGGATCGATCGTTGCGCCAAACCGCACCACGCAGCGGAACGAGGCCTGGATGTGGCCGCCGGGGCAGCCGAACCGTTCATAGAGATCGAGATGGCGGAACGCGGTATCGAGGTCGTCGCGCCACATCAGCCCGACCACGCGCCGTCCGAGCCAGACGCATTCCGGATTTCCTGCGGGGCCATTGATCGCTTGCGCGGCCTCAACGAACTCGTCGGCCTTGCGCTGGCTATCCTTGGCCGCATCTGCTGGGGCGGCCTGCTTGGGGGCTGTGTCCTGAGCCCGGAGATCGCCACTTTGCGCGATGGCGGCCCCGATCCCGACAAACAGTGCAAGCGCCGGAACGGCAACTCGCTGAAAAACGGCAACTCGAAACCCGGTACGAACCAGACCCATGAAATCCCCGATGAATGGCGTGCCAGTCGGCAACGCTCGGCGCCAAACAGATGCCCCGCTATTGCGGCGGAAGATTGCCTTTACCGCAACTGCCTGATTCCCATGAAGGACATTTATGTTTTTGTCCAGCAAGGCGGAAGTTTGATGCGGTTTTGGTAAAGACATGCGGCGAGAAGACCGGGGGTAGGTAGCGGTTGGGGTCTTGGCAGACCAGCGGCGACCGGTTATCGACGTGCCTCCCCGGAGGACGGAACCATTTCGCTTCGTACGCCACTGGCCCTTCTCGTCATATCCCTGAGCGCTATTGCCGCAGTTTGGTGGTGGTTGGCCACGCCGATCGTCTTGGCGCGCGCGCCGATCGACCCCGCCGCGAAGCTGGAATGCGTGTCCTATGCGCCGTTCAGGGGCGGACAAAACCCACTTGAGCCGGGACTGGTCATTCCGCCCGAGCAGATAGCGGAAGACCTCGCACAACTCGCCAAGGTAACCGGCTGCATCCGTACCTATTCGGTCGGCAACGGTCTTGAGAGGATTCCGGAACTAGCCGAGAAAACCGGCCTCAAGGTGATGCTTGGCGTATGGATCGGCACCAATCGCGTCGACAACCGGACGCAAATGGAAACCGGCATTGCGCTCGCCAAGAGGTACCCGGCCGTGGTTAGCGCCGTCATTGTTGGTAACGAGGTGCTGCTGCGGGGCGAGATGACTGCGGCCGACCTGGTGGCAAACATCCGCTACGTGAAATCGAGGGCCGGTGTCCCGGTAACGTATGCCGACGTCTGGGAATTCTGGCTGAAGAACCGCGACGTCTATGACGCAGTCGATTTCGTTACGATTCACATCCTGCCGTATTGGGAGGATCACCCGATCCGTGCGCGGCATGCTGCAAGCCATGTCGATTCGATCCGCAAGCGGATGGGTGTGGCATTCCCGAACAAGGAAATTCTGATCGGAGAAACCGGCTGGCCGAGCGCAGGCCGGATGCGCGAAGGCGCGTTGCCGTCACGGGCCAATCAGGCGCGGGTGGTTTCCGAGATCCTTCAATTGGCCCGTCAGGAGAAGTTCCGGGTCAATCTGATCGAAGCCTATGACCAGCCATGGAAGCGCATGTGGGAAGGCACTGTCGGCGGCCATTGGGGCCTGTTCGATGCCGGTGGCGCACGCGATCTCAAATATCCGGCGGGGGAGCCGATCACCAACTTTCCCAATGCGAAGATTTATGCCGCAGCGGGCATGATTTTCTCGGTGCTCGTCTTTGGTGTCGCGCTGCTAACGCTTCGACGCAGGCCATGGTCGCCGCATCTGAGTTCGTGGGTCACGGTTGGAATCTGCGCGACCGCTGGTGGTGCGCTTCTCGGTGTGGCGTTCGACAAGCTGGTCGTCGAAAGCCTCGGCGTGGGTGGTTGGACCGTCGGTATCCTACTATTCGGGGCCGCAGTGCTGTCGCCGCTGGTGGTGGCCAACACCGTGATGTACGGGCGCAGTCTTCCGACATTTCTGGAGCTTTTAGGCCCGCGCGACTATCGCACCACGTCGCGTATGCAGACCATTCTCGGGATCGTGCTGCTCGTTACGACGGTAATTGCAACTCAGACTGCGCTCGGCTTCGTGTTCGATCCGCGCTACCGCGACTTCCAGTTCGCGGCCCTAACCATGGCCGTCGTGCCGTTCCTGCTTTTGACGGCGATGAACAGGCCGGTGTCGGGCAAGCGCCCGATCGCGGAGTCGATCTTTGCGGGCGCGCTCGCGCTCTCCGCAGTCTATATCGGCTTCAATGAGGGGCCGGCCAATTGGCAGTCGCTCTGGACGTGTGGACTGTATCTGCTGCTGGCGCTTACGCTGTCTCGGGCGCGGGTCGCGAAAACCCCAGAATAAGCAATCCTATCGCCACGCCCGACAGGGCGATATTGTAGAGCACGATTCCGAAACATGCAGCGATCAGCCCGACGGTGAGGGTGACGATCGACGGCCGGATCACGTGCAGGAGCGCGACGACCAGCGCGGCTATTCCGAACACGTAGTTCTTGAACATATAGGTCATCGTCTGCCGCGTCTTGCACAGCATGGTTTGCAAGCCGGCCTCACAATCGAGGCGGACCTGCGCAAACTCGATGGCCATGTAACGCAGGTAAATGGCGTATCCGATGGTGAGAAATCCCACGACCAGAATCCATTGCACCTGATACGGGGTCAGTCTGAACGGCTCTTTTTTCATGCGCCAAATATGGTTCGGATCGAATTGCGATACAACCCGGACAGCAAAAGTTTGGGCGTTATCTGTTGCCGAAAAATGAGCTGAATGACGACGTTTTGGGTCGTTCTTCGACGACCGGCTCGCTGCGCTGTTTACTCCGCCGCTTCGCGCGGTGAACCGGGGCTTCCGGCTTCTTTGCCTCCGGCTGTTTTTCGCTGATCATGCTGAGGCGCTGGCCTTCATACACGGACGTCTCGCAGGGGCGATTGCTTTCGGTCAGGAATCCGGCGCACAGCTTCGCGGCTTCTGCCGCGTCCGACAGCGGCCCGGCAACCAGCCGCAACTGCATTCCCAATCCGTCGTGACGTTCCTTCACCACGATAACGGGTTGGAGTGAGGCAAGCTGTTGTGAATAGACTTTGAGCGCGCCGCGCCAGACGGCGCGGAGACCTTCGATCGACTTGGCGCCACCGAGATCTACGCCGAATTCGGTCTTGCGAACGGTACTCGCCAATGGCGCTTCGCTTGCGACCGGTTCGGATGGCGGGATAGCAGCCGTGACGGTCGGCGCAGGATCGGCGGGTAGCGCTTCGGCTTTCTGCTCGGCCGGTTTGGCAGGGGTAGGAGAGGCTGCCGGAGCCACAGTTGCGACCGGCGCAATCCTGGGCGGCTGCGTGGCCGGCTCAACTTTCGCCTCGGCAGGTTTGACCGGTCCAATCGGGTTGGCTTCAGCCGACGGTGCGGGTGCGGCCGGTGGAGGCGCAACTGGCTGAAGTGCCGGCAGTGTCGCCGGTCGCGCCAGCGCACCGGTCACCGAGTCCAGTCCCTGTTCCAGTACCGTTACGCGCGCATACAGGCGGTCGCGGTCGCCATTGAGCGTATCGACTGCTGCTGTAAGTTCCCGCGCCTTGTTCTGGCTTTCCTTGGCGATCCACTGGACCTGCTGAGACTGCCGCGCGATTTCGGCGGAGGCCAGTTGATCGCGGTTGATCGCTGCCGGAGATCGAGTCGCGAGAATGGCAATGATCAGCGCTCCGACCGAGCCCACGCCCCACGATGCTAACCGCCACATCGACCGCCCGTCGAACTCGTCCTCTTCCGCGAGAAAGCGATTGATCCAGCCGGCGCCGTCGTCGGTCACATCATCGCGGAATTGGTGGCTGTCCTTGGTCATAGCGCAGGCGTGGCCCTCCCGTGCCCCGGCGAATCATTGTGTAAAGATTAACAGGAAGCCGGGGTCTGCGCGCGGAGCAGAGCGTCCAAAACGCTTTTGTCCCTCGGCGCTCTCGGGTAAGACGACGCCGGTGCGCCTCCGCGCAACACGGGAAGAAGCATGAGCGGCAGAACAACCCTTACGATCGTGCTCGCCGCCGGCGAGGGCACCCGCATGCGCTCCAGTCTGCCCAAGGTGCTGCATCACGTTGCAGGCCGGCCGTTGATTGCCCATGTGCTGGCGGCTGCGCCCGGCGGAAAGAGTGACGCGCTTGCGGTGGTGGTCGGCCCCGATCATCAGGCGGTGATCGACGAGATCAAGCGTTCGCGCCCCGAGGCAAAAACCTTCGTTCAGCGTGAGCGGCTCGGAACAGCCCATGCAGTGCTGGCTGCACGTGACGCGATTGCGCACGGCGCGGATGATATTCTTATCGCGTTCGGCGACACGCCGCTGATCGATGCCACGACATTCGAACGGATGCGCGCTGCGCTGAAGGATGGCGCGGCGCTGGCGGTGCTGGGTTTTCGCGCGGCCGATCCGACGGGTTACGGGCGGTTGCTGGAAGAAGGCGGGCAACTTGCGGCGATCCGCGAACACGCCGATGCCAGCGATGCCGAGCGAACCGTTACGCTTTGCAATGCTGGCGTCATGGCGTTCGCGGGCAAGACCGCGCTGAAAATCCTTGATGCTATCGGCAATGGCAACAGCAAGGGCGAGTACTATCTAACTGATGCGGTGGCGATCGTACGCGAGCTTGGCTTGCGGGCCGTCGTGATCGAAACCAGTGAGGACGAAGTGCGTGGAATCAACACCAAGGCCCAGCTCGCCGAAGCCGAACAGGTGATGCAGCGCAAGCTGCGGCAGGCAGCGCTGGACGCTGGCGTGACGCTGATCGCGCCGGAAACAGTTTTCCTCGCTGCGGATACGCAATTTGGCAAGGACGTCACGATTGAGCCGTTCGTCGTGATCGGCCCGGGCGTTGCGATTGACGATGGCGCGGTGATCCATTCGTTCTCAAACATCGTCGGCGCGCGCATCGGCAAGAACGCGTCCATCGGTCCTTATGCACGACTGCGGCCTGGCACGGTGCTGGGCGAGGGCGTCCGCATCGGCAACTTCGTCGAGACCAAAGCTGCCGATCTGGAAGCCGGCGTGAAGGTCAATCACCTGACCTATATCGGCGATACCCATATCGGCGAGAACGCCAACATCGGCGCCGGCACGATCACCTGCAACTACGACGGCTTCGACAAGCACCGCACTGAGATCGGAGCGGGGGCATTCGTTGGGTCAAACTCGTCGCTGGTCGCGCCGGTGAAGATCGGCGCGGGAGCCTTTATCGGGTCGGGCTCGGTGATCACCCGGGACGTGCCGGACGATTCGTTGGCGGTCGAGCGCAGCGAGCAAACCGTCCGCGAAGGTTGGGTAAAACGATTCCGCCAGATGAAAATGCTCAATCGGAAGCCCAAAAGTCCAAAGTGAGGCGGGATTACCTACCGCGCTGATTTCGTTAACGGTTTACCCTGTCTCAATCCGCAACAATTGTTGAGGCAGAACCGTGTTATTCCTCGGTACATAAGGCCGCATTGGGGCGGGCTGGAGACATCAAACCGCATGTGCGGAATTGTAGGAATTCTCGGACGGGGACCGGTCGCCGAGCAACTGGTCGACTCGCTCAAGCGGCTTGAGTATCGCGGATATGACTCTGCAGGTGTCGCCACGCTCGAGGGCGTGCTGCTCGATCGTCGCCGCGCCAAGGGCAAACTCAAAAATCTCGAAGCTGTGCTGAAGTCCTCGCCGCTGGCGGGGCACATCGGCATCGGTCACACGCGCTGGGCCACTCACGGCAAGCCGACCGAGAACAATGCGCATCCTCATGCGACCGACAACGTCGCTGTCGTCCACAATGGCATCATTGAAAACTTCCGCGACCTGCGCACGCAGCTCGAAGCGCAGGGCGCGACGTTTTCCAGCGAGACCGACACCGAGGTCGTCGCGCACCTCGTCAACTCGTATCTGGCCAAGGGCCTGTCACCCGCCGACGCGGTGAAGGCAACGCTGCCGCAACTGCACGGCGCATTCGCGCTGGCCTTCATCTTCAAAGGCCAAGAGAACCTGATGATCGGCGCCCGCAAGGGCTCGCCGCTCGCGATCGGATACGGCGACGGCGAGATGTATCTCGGCTCCGACGCCATCGCGCTCGGGCCGTTCACCGACACCATCAGCTATCTCGATGACGGCGACTGGGTCGTTCTCTCCCGCGCCAATGCGACGGTGTACGACGACAAGAACGCAGTGGTCGAACGCGAGATCGTCAAGCACAACACCGCGAGTGCGCTGGTGGACAAGGCCAACTACCGCCACTTCATGGCGAAGGAAATTCACGAGCAGCCCGAAGTCGTCGGTCACACGCTGGCGCACTACGTGGACATGGCCACCGAGACCGTGGTTATGCCGGTCAAGCTGCCGTTCGATTTCAAAGATATTCAGCGCGTGTCGATCACGGCCTGCGGCACCGCGAGCTATGCGGGCTTCGTTGCCAAATACTGGTTCGAGCGGCTGGCGCGGCTGCCGGTCGAACTCGACGTCGCGTCCGAGTTTCGGTACCGCGAAGCACCGCTACGCAAGGGCGATCTTGCGATCTTCATTTCGCAGTCCGGCGAAACCGCCGATACGCTGGCGGCGCTGCGCTACGCCAAGTCGCAGGGGCTGCACACGATCTCCGTGGTCAACGTGCCGACCTCGACCATCGCGCGCGAAAGCGAGACCGCGCTGCCGACGCTGGCCGGGCCTGAAATCGGCGTAGCGTCGACCAAGGCCTTCACCTGCCAGCTTGCGGCGCTGGCGGTTATCGCCATTGCGGCGGGCAGGGCGCGCGGCGAACTCTCCGAGACCGACGAGATGAAACTCGTGCATGGCCTCATCGAGGTGCCGCGCCTGATGACGCAGGCGCTCGCGCTCGAGCCGCAGATCGAGAAGCTCGCACGGGACATCGCAAAGAGTAAGGACGTCCTCTATCTCGGCCGAGGCACCAATTATCCGCTGGCGCTGGAAGGCGCGCTGAAGCTGAAGGAAATTTCCTACATCCACGCCGAAGGCTACGCAGCCGGCGAACTCAAGCACGGACCAATCGCACTGATCGACGAGACGATGCCTGTGGTCGTAATCGCGCCTTACGATCGGGTGTTCGAGAAGACGGTCTCGAACATGCAGGAGGTCGCGGCGCGGGGCGGCCGGATCATCCTCATGACCGATGCACAGGGCGCCAGGGAAGCCACCGTCGACTCGCTGGTGACGATCATCCTGCCCGATATGCCAGCCACAGTGACCCCGCTGGTCTATGCGATCCCGGTGCAGTTGCTGGCCTATCACACGGCGGTGGTGATGGGCACCGACGTCGACCAGCCGCGGAACCTCGCCAAATCTGTGACCGTCGAGTAAGACACAGGCAGACAAACGGTCGCAGCGCGGGCGGCCCGCGCCCCGAAAAGTCTGATACAGTGGTGTCGTAATAATTTGCGATGTTGTTCTAACATTTCGCATCAGGATGGTTCGGTTCTGCGATGAATGAGACCACGCCCAACATGATTCCGGGAGGTGTCCCGCCCGTGCCGCCGCCGGAAGCGCCGCGCGGTGCGATGGCGCGGCTGCGCCGCTATTTCCTCACCGGCCTGATCATCGCCGGTCCCATCGCGATTACGATCTACCTCATCTGGTGGTTCGTGACCTGGGTCGACGGCATCGTGCGGCCGTTCGTGCCGGTAACTTATCGTCCAGAGACATATCTGCCGTTCGGCTTGCCGGGCTATGGCCTGATCGTCGCTTTCCTTGCGCTGACCTTTCTCGGATTCCTCGCCGCCAATCTGATCGGGCGAACGCTGGTCGAATTCGGTGAATCGCTGCTCGGCCGCATGCCGGTGGTGCGCGCGATCTATCGCGGCCTCAAGCAGGTATTCGAGACGCTGTTCTCCGGCAACGGATCGAGCTTCCGCAAGGTGGGTCTCGTCGAGTTCCCATCGCCGGGCATGTGGTCGATCGTGCTGATCTCGCAGCCGCCAAGCGTGGAGATCGCAACGAAACTTCCGCAGCATGATGAGTTTATCTCGGTATTTCTGCCGTGCGCGCCGAACCCGACCACCGGCTTCTTCTTCTATGTTCCGAAGTCCAAGCTGATCGAGGTCGATATGAGCACCGACGCCGCCGCGACATTGATCATGTCCGCGGGCGTGGTGCAGCCGGGCAGTGACGCGCAGAAGAAGGTCAACGCCCTGGCTGAAATGGCGAATGCCGCGCGCGTCGCGACGGCGTCGCAAACGCCCGCGAAGGTGGACTAGCCCGCGATAGGTCATGTCGGCTCAGCCGCTGGTCTCGCTCCGTCATTGCGAGGAGCGGAGCGACGAAGCAATCCAGTTTTCTTCTTCGCAAATGACGCCGTTGACAGTTCACGCAGCAATGTCAGTCTCAACCACGTGAAACAACCGTGCGTTTATATCATCGCCAGCGAGCGCAACGGCACGCTCTATACAGGCGTGACTGCCAATCTACCTCGCCGCGCCTTTGAACATCGGGAAGGACTCGTGAAAGGCTTCTCGACGAAATATGCCTGCAGACTCCTAGTCTGGTATGAACCTCATGAAACCATGCTTGAAGCGATTGCGCGCGAGAAGCAGGTCAAGGCCGGAAGCCGGGCAAAGAAGCTGGCCCTGATTGAAGGAGCCAATCCTGATTGGACCGATCTCTATGATGCTCTGATGTAGGCTGCTGTGCTTTCCACGTCCTTGCGAGCGAAGCGAAGCAATCCAGCGCTACAGATAAGGGACTGGATTGCTTCGTCGCAAGTGCTCCTCGCAATGACGGTTGTTGTGACATCGGTCCATCAGTTTCGAGCTATCCCGCGCCGATCAGCGGCAACGCTTCGTCACGCTCATACAGATAGAGCAGGCACCGCAGCGCGTCGCCGCGCTCGCCCTTGAGCTTCGGATTGTCCTGCATGATTCGCACGGCTTCGTCCCGGGCTTGCGCGATGAGCTGCGCGTGGACCTCGGGCCGCGCGATGCGATAGCCGGGCAGGCCGCTCTGGCGGGTGCCGAGCACTTCGCCTTCGCCGCGTAGCCGCAGGTCTTCCTCCGCGATGCGGAAGCCATCGGTAGTCTCGCGGATCACCTTGAGACGTGCGGCCGACATTTCAGTCAGCGGCTCATGATAGAGCAGCAGGCACGTCGAGGCCTCAGAACCCCGGCCGATGCGCCCACGCAACTGGTGCAATTGCGCAAGGCCAAAGCGCTCTGCGTTCTCGATCACCATGATGGAGGCGGCGGGGACATCGACGCCGACCTCGACCACGGTTGTTGCGACCAGCACCTGAATCTCGCCGGCGGCGAACTGCGCCATGACGCGATCCTTTTCGGTGCCTTTCATCTGGCCGTGAACAAGGCCGATGCGATCACCGAAACGCTTTTGCAGGATCTCAAAACGCTTCGTCGCGTTGGTCAGATGCTCGATACCCTCGGCCTCGGATTCCTCGACCAGTGGGCAAATCCAGTAAACCAGCTTGCCGCCCTCGATGGCGCGGCCGACCGCGTCGATGATTTCGCCGGTGCGGCTGTCGGCCACCGCGCGGGTGTCGATCGGCTGGCGGCCTGCCGGCTTCTCGCGCAGTTCGGAAATATCCATGTCGCCGAAATACGTGAGCACCAGCGTGCGCGGGATCGGCGTGGCGCTGAGCACCAGCACATCGACAGCGTCGCCTTTCTCGGTCAGCGCCAGACGCTCGCGCACGCCGAAGCGGTGTTGTTCGTCGACCACGGCGAGCGCGAGCGCCTTGAAGATCACGTCGTCCTGGATCAGCGCGTGGGTGCCGACCAGAAGATCGATCTCGCCATCCGCGAGCCCCGCAATGATCTCGCGCCGCTCTTTGCCTTTCTCGCGTCCCGTGAGAATGGCGACGCGCATGCCGGCGCGCTCGGCTAATGGCGCGATGGTCTTGATGTGCTGCCGCGCGAGGATTTCCGTCGGCGCCATCAGCGCCGCCTGCTTGCCGGTCTCCGCGACCGCTGCTGCGGCGAGCAGCGCCACGACGGTTTTGCCTGAGCCGACGTCGCCTTGCAGCAGGCGCAACATGCGGATCGGCTGGTTGAGATCGCTGGCGATCGCTTTCGCGGCCTCCTGCTGCGATGTAGTTAGCGCGTAGGGCAGCGCGTCGATGATCTTGTGGCGAAGATGCCCGTCGCCGGCATTGCGCACACCGGCGGGACGGCGGAGCTGCGCGCGCACCAGCGCCAGCGCCAGTTGTCCGGCCAGCAGTTCGTCGAACGCGAGCCGTGACCAGTACGGATTCTGCGGCAGGATGTCGGTAAGCTCAGTTGGTTCGTGAACCCGATGCAGTGCCTCTGCAATGGGCGGAAACGAACAACGCCGCAGCACTTCGGGGCTGATCCATTCGGGCAGTGCCGGGAGTTTCTGCAGCGCCTGCGCCATCGCGCGGCGGATCGAGCCAATGGCGAGGCCTTCGGTCAGCGGATAGACCGTGTCGATCTGAGGCAGCTTAGCGAGGCCTTCCTCGTCCACCACACGGTCTGGATGCACGATCTGCAAGGTGCCGTCGAACATCTGCGCGGTGCCGGAGACGAAGCGCTTCTCGCCCTTCGGCAG